>NZ_JQMX01000001.1:2413778-3017222 GCF_000744945.1 Carnobacterium maltaromaticum DSM 20342 | reverse complement strand
TAATTTTACAAAGAGTCAAAACTTAACTCCTTTTCAATATATACAGACTGTTCGAATTCAGGCTGCTATTCATTTACTTAAAAAAGGGATTCCTTTGGTTGAAGTTGCAGGATTAACTGGTTTTCATGATCAAAGTCATTTTTCTAATACCTTTAAAAAGTGTATCGGATTAACACCTAAACAGTATCAAAATATCTTTAAACTTAGCTAAGGATGTGTTTATTTGGAAAATAAAAAATGTGTTTTATTAATTGATGAGACGTTACCTATCGGATTAATTGCCAATACTGCAACGGTTTTAGGTGTCTCATTGGGAAAAGAGCTCCCTTCAGTGGTAGGAGTAGATACACTAGACGCTGTTGGTGAAAAACATGCTGGAATTACAGCATTGCCCTTTCCAATTTTAAAAAGTACCAGTGAAGATATCAAAAAACTTCGTCAGAAAGCAACTGAAATGAGTCCGAATTTACTCATTATTGATTTTACAGATGTTGCTCAAACGGCATTACACTATCAATATTACATCGAAAAATCAAAAAAAACTTCTACCGATGATTTTAATTATTTAGGGTTAGCCTTGTATGGCGATAAGAAGCAAATAAATAAATTAACTGGTAGCTTGGGGTTACTTCGTTAATGCTATAACTAGTAAAAAGTATGGAGGAACAAAATCTCCATACTTTTTATTTGAATCCATGATAACCGCATCATACTTTTTATTTTCCCCATACCTCTTCTGAAATTTCAACAACATGACGTAATTTAGCCCATTGATCTTCTTCACTAATCTTATTTCCTTCTTCAGTTGAAGCAAAACCGCACTGTGGGCTTAGACACAGATTTTCAAGCGGCACATATTCTGTGGCTTCTTTAATTCTATCTTTAATCTGGGATTTATCCTCTAAAGTCGCTTCTTTTGAAGTAACTAATCCCAAGACAATTTGTAAATCAGGACGCGTAATGTGGCGCAATGGAGCAAAATCTCCTGACCGTTCATTATCATACTCTAAAAAGAAGCCATCAACAGTAACACTGAATAAGGATTCAGCAATTTTTTCATAACCACCAGAATAGACCCAAGATGACGCAAAATTCCCACGACAGACATGCATTGTCACTACCAAGTCAGCAGGTTTATTGGCTAATGCACTATTTAATGTCGCTGCACATCTTTTGGCTAATTCAATTGGATCAACCCCATTTTTTTCAAATAGCTCTTTTTTATTTTCAGCAGCTAAGAGAGCCCAATGAGTATCATCAATTTGCAAGTAACGGCAACCAACATCGTAAAATGCTTGAATGGCTTTTTGATACGTTTTTGCCAAATCAGAAAAATAATCGTCGATATTAGGATAAATGGATTCATTACGAATTCCATCATGGATCAACATATTTGGACTAGGAATGGTTTGTTTCGCTGTCCCCTCTGATCCAACAGCTTCTTTTAAAAATTTAAAATCTTCTAAAAATGAATGATTTGGATTAAAATCAACTTTCCCAACTACTCGAATGTTATAAGGACGGACTTTGACGCCATTAAAATCATAGCTTGTCTCTGATTCGTATCCTTCAATCCCGGTTAGCTGCTCTAAAAAGTCAATATGCCACCAACTTCTTCTAAGCTCACCATCAGTAATCGATTGAATTCCCGTGGCTTTCTGTTGCTCTACTAACTGAATAATCTCAGCATTTTCAATTGCTCGTAGTTCTGTTTGGGTGATTTCTTGATTGCTAAAAGCTTTACGAGCTTCTTTTAAACGTTGTGGACGTAAAAAGCTTCCAACGTGGTCGGCTCTAAAAGGTGGAATAGTTCGAACTAAATTTTTTTCTTCGGTTAAATTGGTCATTCTTATCTCCTACTTTCTCTTTTATGCTTATTTAATCAAAAAAACTTCCGCCCTTAAGACAGAATTAGATTCTGCTTAAGGACGGAAGTTAAATTTTCCCGTGTTACCACCTTGCTTTATAAAAGCATCACTGCCTTTACCTCTATCAGTACTTGGAAATTGCCATCCGTCATACTGTGGCACGCTAACGGGTGCTCCCGTAATAACCTAAAGTAGTTCACTACAGTTCAGTTATTCTCTGCTCGAAGGCCATTTTCAAACTTAATCCCCTTACTCACTTTCAGCATGCATGAGTTCTCTAATGAAGGTTTATTAAATTATACTTTCCTTGTCTTTGCATTTTAAATTTAATTATTTTCATTTAGTATAACTGCTTAAATTAAAATAATCAACCATTTTATCATTTATTTATCATCTAAAACTCATTTAACTTATATTTCTTCAATTTCAGAGCGATTTAATTGCGGGATGCCTTTTTTATCATCCACAGCTCGATAAAGATGATGTAAAATAATTTTTATCACAGCATAAGCTGGTATTCCAATAATCATTCCAACTAAACCAGCTAAATTACCTGCCACTAGCAAGATAAAAATAATCGTTAACGGATGCATGTCTAATGATTTCCCCATCACTAGTGGATAAACTAAATTAGATTCACCGATTTGAATGACAATAATAATCACAGCCACCAAAAGAGCCTCTAAAGGAGAACGAGTTAACGCAATCAAAATAGCTGGTGCAACACCTAACCAAGGCCCTAGATAAGGGATAATATCCATCACCCCAGCAATCACACCTAAAAGTAGTGCATAAGGCATGCCAATCACTAAATAACCAATAAAAGCGCAGGTTCCTACATATAAACAGACAAGTGCTTGACCACTAATAAAAGAAGCTAGAGTCGAATTAATATCAGAAATCAAATCCAAGACTCTTTGTTTATAACTTTTTGGAACAAAACGGACAATCGCATTTGGTAATTTATCGCCATCTTTAAACATATAAAACAAAACAATCGGAACCGTAACAATCACTAAGGTTACACTTGAGATAACCCCTATGATTGAAAATACGCTACTAGTAAAGCCATTCACTACTCCAGTAACTAATTTTGAGGTCGATAAATTTAAATCATTAATGTACTCTTGCATATCAAGGTTTTGTAATTCTGGACGTTTAGCGAGTAAATCCAATTGATTTTGCCCTTCTTTTAACATACTAGGAAAATTTTGAGCAAATTGTGAGACTTGATCAATTAAACTAGGAATAATTGTGACGACCAAAAATGACAGCAAAACAATCAACACAATAAAGATAAGTATAATCGCTAATGAGCGTTTAATTTTAAACCTTTCTAGTAAATGAACCAGTGGATTCATCATATAATATAAAAATCCAGCAACTAAAATTGGCGCAAATAACGTTGAAATTAAAATCCCAAATGGTTGAAAAAGAAAACCAATTTTGGTGCATACATATAACAGAGTTGCCAAGGTTAACAACTCAATTGACCAGAAAAAGAGCCTTGATTCTTTTAGTTTTCCCATAAACATTCCCCTTACTACTTAATAAAAAGCTCGTTGAGACGGTTAACTCCGGCAAGAAAATAGGAAAAATTGATAGGACGTTTTTTGTCCTCTCAAATTTTTATCTTTTTCTCGAAGAGTTGGCTCATAAGAGCTAGTTTAATAATCGATTTTGTTGTCTAAAGTGTACCAAATCTATGAAGCTTCTACAACTGATACGAATAAAAAAAGAGCTATTTTCCCTCTTGGAAAAATAACTCTTTTAAAATGAACTCGTCCCTATAAACGACTTATTTCATTTGATCTAAAACCTTGAGTAACATGCTTTTAGAAACAACTAGTTCGCATATTTCATGATCTATTTCACCTGAAATACTCCTGTCTTTCATCACTTTAATGACGATATCTCCTTCAAAACTGTTCTTTTTTAGATTTAAATACTTCTCTGAAATTTCACAAGGAACAAAACCTTTCCCTACTGTATTTTGTTTCTTTTGACTATCTGTAATTGGAAACCTAACTATTTTATGCATGTTTTGATGCCCCTTTTATTTTTCTATAATGAACTATCAGAATACTTTTCTTTTAAAAAAAGACCATCTGCTATTTCTTCTATAAAGGTTACTTCAACGCAATTTGTTAGATGATTTTTTATTTTATTTTCTAACTCTTTTTCTATTATTAGACTATTACAAGCCAACGTTTTATGTTGTACTTGTAGGGTGTTATCATTCATCAATATCTTGTACTCTACCGAATAAACCACAATATCATCCCAAAATTTTTCAATCATATTTATTCACATCCTTTTCTTTTTATACTATTCACTAATTTCTTAAGGTTTACATTTTGTGATTTGGTACTTTTTTGTATATATTAACTATTACAAGAGAATAAATAGGTTATTTTCTTATCTATCACTTATAAAGCTTCTTAATGGCTACACTTAGATTAACCTTTCCAGATACTAACAACAAATCACTTTTTTCACGATATGTTTTTTATTGACCTGATTTTAACTACTTCTATTTTCCCACTACTATCGTAAAAAATAATTGTTTAAATTTAATATATTTCCCACTCTTATGGTATACTTTGAGAACTAATAACAATAGATATCCGTTTAAAATCTTGGAAGTCTTTCTATTTTGTAATTTTTTTAACTTACTGCTACTTAACCGATAAATAAAGGAGTTGACTGCTACTATGTATGATTTAACCTACAATCTTTTAGTTGATAGGGTGTCAAAAAGAAAAGCCCAGATATTTTCAATACTAGCCACTAGTCCAATCCCACTTGATGTTAAATTTTTAATCCATCAGACAAATTTTTCTAAACGAACTATTTCAGACTATATTACGGAATTCAATAAAGAACGCCCCTATAATATGGAGCTATCTCAAAATTCAAAAAATGAATTTACTTTGAAGACAAAAGACCCTTCGTCTATTTCATTGTATCTAAATGCCATTACAGAGAATAATCCACTTTTTTCTATTATTGAACGCATCTATGACAATACCTTCGACACTATTGAGAGCTTATCTGACCACTTATACTTGTCTGATTCTTCCGTTAAAAGGTATTTAGCGCATTTAAAAAAAGAATTAAATCAATATGATTTGAACTTAACATTGACACCGCATATCAATATAGTCGGAGATGAAATCACGATTCGTTACTTTTTCTTTCGCTACTTTAGATATGTATTTGATAATTCCTTACTCCCAATTGAAGCGCATCAAACGAATTCAGTTTATCAAACCATTGCTAAATTAATCAGTGAATCTGGTTTTGCACTAAGCATTGATTACACTCGAGTTTCCAACTTAATTTCTATTTTTGAACAACGAATAAAAAATGGCCATGATGTGCTTTTATCAGAAAACATCAAAAAGCTCCACAGAGATTCGGATAGCTTTGCACGATTCAAACGTGCTTTTCTTCCTAATTTCGAAAATAATCCAGATATCGGATTGTTGTCTGAAAATGAGTTGATGTATGCCTATATCCTTAGATTAGATGCTTTAACTTATGAAAACCAATCTACCTTTTTTTATGCTGATTATGGATCTCAACTAGCCCAATTTGAGCCAATTGTTTCTAACTTTCTGACTCAATACCATCTCCATCCAGGCTTATATATAAATTTAAAAATTACGTTACAAGCATTTTTAATGAACACAACATTTCTAACTGATCTAGCACCTTATTATCAAGAATTAGATAAAGAATTGCATAAGCAAATTCAACTTAGTTATCCTGATATGCTCAAGGACTGGCTTAAGATTCTTGATACGCACAAAATAACATTCAAATTTGTGAACGATGTAGCAGTTAGCCTAACTCTTATTACGACATCTTTTTTACAAATGTCCTCAAAAAAAGACTTAAAAGTTCTTTTTTCTTTTTCTGGTGATCCTGCCAGCATTGGATATTATAAATCAACCGCTCTTAAAGTCGTTCCACGAGATGCAGAAGTCATCTTCTTATTCAATAAAGAATTAAATAATGAACTTTTAACGCTCCTTTCTATTGATATTTGTATTGTAAATTTTCGAATTCAAGCACCTATTTCCGTTTGTAAAGTGGTGAAACTATCACCCATTCCCCTTGAAGTTGAATGGTTTTCGCTTTTATCGACCTTATATAACAATGAAAAATAAAAAAAACAGAGAATCACGAACTAGATTCTCTGTTTTTTTTCTATCGTATTTTATCTTATTTAATTTCCAGGGATCGCACTTAATTCCCAATTTAAAGTTGTACTGTAAGATTCAGCATTTGGATTTGAACCTTTTGGAACTTGAAGTTTTACACTTTCACTTCCTGTAGTGCTGTCTCCAAAGCGATAAACCCATGTTCCTTGACCTTCATCACCTTCAGCTATAATTAACGGCTGACGCACACCAGGTATAAGATTTTGAAGCGTTTCAACAAAACTAGGTTTACTATTTTCCTGTGGAGAAATCAATTCAGCGTTTGCCAATTGAAGTTGTGCTCCAACTAGTTCTTTTCCACCAGACGTGCTAAATTGAGATTCCTGGCTAAGAGATAACTCCCATCCACCACGTTGATTACTTGGTCGACGATCACTAACTTGAACAAAATTAGGTCGCTCTTCTGTGTTATTTACTGTCCCATCCTCATTCAATAATCGTTGAGAATTGACATAGTATGTCTTATCTTGTGTCGAAATAGACTGCGTCCCAAAATTAAATTGTGAGATAAAGTCAATACTAAGTTGACCCTGTTCTTCTGGCAAATTAGGCTTATTCTCTGGATCTACTTCCAAATCTGGGTTAAGTGGATCTAAAGGATTAGGCGGAGCTAACCTTTCTTGAACAACGGTGCTATCAGTATCTGATTTCCCTTCCAAAAATGCATAAGCTGTAACTGTATTTCCAACAGTAAAATAACTATCCGCAGGTAATTCATAACGGTACTCTCCATTTACATCTGCTTGAACATGATACGTTTCTATTGAATTCATGTCCGGTGATGGAATGGTTCCAGTAGGTATCGCTGCATCACCAGTAAAACGAATCACACTACCTGGATTCGCTATTCCTGTGATGACATGTGAGATTTCTAATGTTTTATCCTCAGATAATTCATTAATCGTTACATTTACATCAGGAATTTTCTCGAAAAGAATTCGTTGTACATTTTGAGTTGTAAAATTTGCTCTGAAAGAATCAACTGTTTCTTGTGAAATACTTGATACTGAATCTAATCTCATTACCGTACCTGTAAACCCAACATGTAGATTAAAAATAGGGGTCCAGTTATAATCTGCCTCTTCACTCAAATTGCCATTGCTCCATTGTTTTACCGATTGGACGTCCACATCTAATACTCCTGTAGAGCCGCCCATACTAATCAGTCCACTGTTTGATCCTGTCCCACCTATTCCAGTTCTTTGTAAATTAATTTTCTTTGCATCTGAAAATTGAAAGGTTCCACTAGCCAAGGCAAACTTAATTAAGTGTTGATTTTGAGAGATGCTATCACTTTTTATGTCTAAAACACTATCTTTACCAACTATTAGTGTCGCTGCTGATCCAGAAGCATGAATAACATTTGAAACTGTACTCCCTTGATTTATAGCATCTATTGCCAATCTTCCACCTTCATCTATTTGTACTAAACTTCCAGCTCCTAACCATATTATATTTGTATTATTGTTATTGATATTTGTTGATCTACCATTTGATTGTATTTCTACATTAGCATTTTTTCCAATATTGAGGCTAGCGCCTATAGCTAACAAAGAAATAGCCGAGGAATTTAGTTGCGGAACAAGGGAAATTTTAGAGTTTTCACCAGCCGTTACTGAACCAGATCTAATCAGTATGTTCACTCCATTTGCTTCTCCTGAAGTTCCATTTGCAGTGGCTGTTATTTTTGAGCCATCTTCAAGTAATAGTTCTCCATTCGAATCATATCCCAAATCAATATTTCCAGCGCCAATTGTAGCTAAGACTAATTCACTATCTTTTAGCATTGTCATTTTAGAAACAAAAATATTCGTTTGGTTGGTTCCATAAATTCTCCAAGCACCAAAATTAGAGGTATAATTTTCTTGTTGAATACTACTAGTAACGCCTTTGATTTGTACATGACTCATTGGTGAATGAATCAATTGATTTCCAATATTTGTAATATTATTATACGTAATTGTTGATAAACGTTGGTTGTTGGTACTTAAGTTAAAAAATGTTACTGGACCATAATAGTTTCCATGATATATTTCTAAGTCCTTTAATTCTACATCCCATGGTGAATTAACATTTGCTGTGGTATCAAGGAAACAAAGAGCTACAGCTTTAAAATCAATCTGGTGATTATTTCCTTCTATAACAAGACTACGGGAAATATTTGGGACACTTAAATACACTCCTGATAATCCACCAGTGAAATTTCCGGTATCCCCAGTCGTGACAGTTGTCAAATCTAAACGAGGATTACTAGGTGTTGCAAAATCATCTATAACATTAATAATAGTAACGGTTGGATCAACAAAAGCTCGAATGAATTCTACCCAAGTTGCAACATCTTGTACACCATTTTCATCAGCTCTGCTAATTTCCTCGTTATTTAAAGGTGTCTCTGTTTCAGGAATACTTGCATTTTCAATACCTACTTCAACTTCCAATATTTCTGAAGAAGCATCTGTTTCACTTTCTAACGGTTCTTCTGTCACAATTGAAGTTTCACCTGCTGTTATATTAATTGTAGCAGATACTGTGCTCTCATCATTAGATACGATTGATACTTGATATTCACCAGCCGTGTCAAATACTACTGGTAACTCAAGACTTTTGGTTTCCATCGTTTGACTAAGGATTGTTTGTCCCTCTTCGTTTGCTTGATAGGATTGTCCTTCAAGTAATAAAGCATCTTGAACCTTTGCTTCGCTTGGTAATTGTACTGCAACTTCAGTAACAGGCATATCGCTTTCTATCTGGATTTTCACAACTCTATGAATTTCTTCATTAATTTGAGTTTCTATGAAATGAAAATTCGGTTGCTTAGCAATTTCAGTTTCACTTTCTTCTACTGCTTCTATAGCAACTTCAGTAGGATTTCCTGTTGCCGATGCAGTTTTTTGTTCTCTAGAAAAGTCAATGACTGAAGGTATCAATACTGAACAAATCAAAACTGTTACTCCAATTAAATGAGCTAATTTTCTTTTATTCATTTATCTTTTTCTCCTTTCTCCATTTATTTCTTCTTTCTAGTCGGCAGTCGTTGTTTTTTTATTTTTGTCTTTTTTTCTTTTTATTAAAAGGTAAATGAGTACAATTAAAAGTAGAATAAATAATCCACTTGCTGCAATCATCCACCAATTCATACTTGTATCTACTGTAACATCTGCCCGATTTAAACGACTAGCTGTTTCTTGGTTAATCGTAAATTTCTGAGCCCAAGTCCATTCATGTTCACCAGACCGTGCTGTTATCGTAGCAACATAATCCCCATTTCGAAAAGCGTCCCCGTTTAATGGTATTGGATAATTAAAATGCGAGTTAGGTGCCATTTGCATTTTCTCAGTTTCTGATTGATACAAAATTTCATCTTGACCTTCGGCTCGAATCACTGCATCAACTTCTAACTGATTGACAAATGTTGCCGTAGTATTTTGAATAGTTGCACTAAAAACATTGCGATAATTTAGCTGGTCTGGAAAAACATCAAGAAGCTCTAACTCAGGAACAATTGTTGAACGATTATTACTTGCTAGAACACCTATCACAAAAGAAAATTTATTTTTAATGGCTAATCCTTGATTATCATCTTCACTCTCTGTTTCTTCACGAACTTCCTCAATTCGTAGCCCTCCTGCTAATAAACCTTCAAAAGATTTTTTAGGCATCTGAAATGGAATATCAATTGTACGGTTTTCACCAGCAGCTAAAGTCAGCGGTTTTGGAACCTCAATTAAATCTTCCATTGCATAAGTTAATGTTGGATTTTTTTCTGAGGCTGTTTTACCATATTCTACAATCCCATTTACATTTGTATAAGCGGTATGCGCAGTTATTTTAATTGTCACTTCTTCATCTGAAGAGTTCGTTAAAGTTAAGCCAAGCACATCTTTTGCATTTGCGGGTAAATTTAAATCAAAATAACTTGTACTATCTTCTAGCTGACTTGCTGGAAAATGTGGCGTAACATTGAAGTTTAGCTCCGCTTCTTCTGCTAGACTAATCGTTGGAAATAGAGTGAATATAAAGAAGGACAGGACAATAAGAATCGATATCTTTTTTTGCTTTGACATTGGATAGGTGTTCATTTAAGTTCCCCTTTCAAAAGAGCAACGTCACACTAAAATCATGCAACGCTGCTCATTAAGAATTTATTTTATATTTCGTTAGCTGGTGTTGCTGTTAATTCCCAGCTTAAATCAGCAGTGTATGTTGTAGCATCTTTAGCTGTCGTACCAGGTACAAATAATTGAATGGCATCATTAAGAACTTCAGCATCTGTTGAATCATTTAATGCAACTTGGTCTCCCCATACTACTGAGGAACTACCGGCTCCTTGTCCTTCTGCCGCTTCCATAATTGTAGTTGCAGCTCCTGGAACTAAACTCAATGTGCTTACATGTGCAGTTGGTGCGTTTAATGCATTGTTTCCATCATAATCAATTGTTGGATCTAACAAGCTAATTTGAGCGCCTGTTAATTCTGCATTTTGTGTACCAGAAGTAAATTCACTAGCAGTTACAGATAACGTCCAACCTTCATTGTTTCCGCGAGTATCTTGTACTTGAGCAAAACTGACATATGGTGTATCACCAGTTCCATCTGCTAGTTCTTGCATTTCAGCAAGCATACTATACGTTTGATCTTGATTTGAAATTGGTTGTACTCCAAAGTTCATTGATGGTGCATAAGCAATTGTCAAAGGACCTGTACTTGGTACTACAGGAGGAATAACAACTTCTGGTTCACTTTCTGGTGGTGTAACGACAGTTTCTTCATCTGAGTTAGGAGTAAATGTCACTTCACCTTGTGTTTGTACTTCTCTTGCTTCTTCAGCAAACGCTGTTGCGCCTCCTACTAAAATTGTTGCTGATAATGCTGCTACTGTTGCTAAGTTTAATAATTTCATGTTGTAATTTCCTCTTTTCATTTTTTTGTTTTTTATTAATGATTCATTTCTACTCTTAAATGTTTACGGTATGTTCTATACCGTTCAAATAAGACAATTACTAGTAAAACAATAATTAACCAAATCCAATTTTGAGTAATTAATTCTCCCATTTTAGGCAATTTTCCTTGAATAGGTTTTTTATTTACTTCGCTAGGTATTGCTGGTTTTGACCCGTTAGGAGGTCCTGGTTGTGGTTCAATTTCTGATTCATATGTTCCATAGAAGCTCAATGACCCTCCTGTTTCAACTGATTGTACTGATTCAGCTTCAACAACAAATGTCTGGTTCATTAAAAAGATAATCATAAAGATTCCTATGGAACGTATCAAAAAGAAAACCTTTTTCATCTTCATTATATCCTCCCTTCCGCTATTTCAATCAAAACATATATTTTTTGTTAATGCACTGACAGTGATCAGCAAAGCTTTCAACCTACTATAGAAGAATCATGTTTTGTTATTTATAAATGAACCTTCTAAAAACTTACGCACCGTAGTTATTTCAATAATATTCGCAAGATACGTTTTAACCAATTCTGCAACTTCTTCTTCATAAATGAAACTTCGGAAAGCAAATAATTTACGATGTTTACGGATCGTTTTTTCTTTATCTTGATTTTGAGAAGTAAACTCTACATAATAAATGATTGTGTCATTCATGTGCTGTTCAATTTTTCCCATGCTTATTCCCCTATCCAGCATTATTATTTTTAGTTTTATAGAAGTAAGTTCTAGCTCAAAAATGTTTTATTCACTTCGAACTGCTTTAACCTATACGTTTATCTTAACGGCTTTTCAACCGTTCAACAAATCACTTTTTTCATTTCATGCTTGTTTTTGATTCTACTTACAAAAAGTGCGCTTCACTGATAAAATTTCTTTTATAAATAGCTATTTCCTCTTGAATTATTAACACTTTTAGTCATCTTTTTCATAATTTTTCTTTTTTTGACCTAACGAGTAAAAAACTTTACACACAAACAAAGACAACGCTTTCCAAAAAGCTGTTTTAACCAAAAAAAGAACTAAATCATGATAATTTTGTTTGTTTTATTCTTCTTTTTTTATTTTTTTATCCGCTTTTAAAGTAAATAGTGCTTTTCGTCCAACTTATTATGTAAAAAAATGAATGAAATCGGCTTAATAGTTGACTATATTTCCTTTCATTTAGAAAAATATACAAAAAAATAAACCTACTAGTTCATAAAAATAGCACGTTTATTTTTTCCTTCTATATTAAGTTACCTTTTCAATAATGTTGATAGTTTCAAATATCAGTAGAGAACTTACTTTTACTTGTTTACCATTCAATAATGTCTCTAATTATTCGTTTGACTAGGTGATATGAATTAAAAATCAAAAATACGCTAGCCTTAAACCACTAAATACTGGTCTAAGACTAACGTTTAATAAAATAGACTATTTATTACTTACTTAAGCAGTTTTGTATTTTGTTTTTCTCAAAACAAATTTAACACATTCTACAATTGGAATAATTGAGAATGCTGCAGCTACAACAACACCCCATTGGTGGCTATCTAAATGAGCAACACCAAACACATCATTTAAACCAGGTACAACAATGGTTGCTGCCAATAAGACAAACGACAACACAATCGCATAATTGAAGGTTTTATTTTTAAAGATTCCAACCGTAAAGATTGATTGATGAATCGACTTCACATTAAATGCATGGAATAATTGAATCAAACCTAAAGTTGCAAAAGCCATTGTTTTAGCATCTAAATGCATTGCTACATCGTTGGCATGAACTGGATACGTAACGGCCCACCAATAAACAAACAAGGTAATTCCACCTTCTAATATCCCTTGGTAAATCACGCTACCTAAAACTCCATTAGAAAAGAAATTGGAATTTCGACCACGTGGTTTGCGCTTCATCACATCTTTTTCAGCAGGTTCTAAACCTAACGCAATCGCTGGGAACGTGTCTGTAACCAAGTTAATCCAAAGAATATGAACAGGAGCTAAGATAGACCAACCTAAAATAGTTGCGATAAATAACGTTAATACTTCTCCTAAGTTAGCCGCAAGTAAATATTGAATGGCTTTTTGAATATTTGAGAAAACTTTACGTCCCTCTTCAACTGCCACGACAATCGTTGAAAAGTTATCGTCCGCCAAGACCATATCACTGGCGCCTTTTGATACTTCTGTTCCAGTAATTCCCATCCCAATTCCAATATCGGCTGTTTTAAGTGCTGGAGCATCATTAACTCCATCCCCTGTCATCGCAACAATCTTACCAGCTTTTTGCCATGCTTTAACAATCCGAACCTTGTGCTCTGGCGAAACTCGAGCATAAACGGAATAATCCTTAACTTGTTTGGCAAAATCTTCATCTGAAATTTTATTTAAATCGGATCCTGTAATTACAGCAGCATCATCACCCTCAGCGATGATTCCTAAACGAACTGCAATAGCTTCTGCCGTATCACGGTGATCACCAGTAATCATAATTGGACGAATACCAGCTTCTTTCGCTACTCGAACAGCCTCAGCTGCTTCTTTACGCTCTGGATCAATCATACCAATCATCCCTGCATAAATTAAATCTGTTTCAACTGTCTCTGTCGTTAATTTTTCTGGAACAGCATCAATAAATTTATATGCCATCGCCAAGACACGTAAAGCTTGTTTAGCTAAAGAATGATTCGTTGCTAAAATCGCTGCTCTTTCAGCTTCCGTCATCTCGATTACTTGGCCCGCTTTATCAATTTTCAGACAACGTTTTAATAGTTCATCAGGCGCGCCCTTAGTTGTCACTAAAAAGCGACCATCTGCTAATTTCTGAATCGTTGACATTAATTTACGTTCTGAATCAAAAGGAACTTCACCAACACGCGGTTCTTTCGCCAACTCAGCCTTCACATCTAACCCTTTATCTAAAGCATATTGAATCATAGCCGTTTCCGTTGGATCGCCAATTAAACTGCCATCGCTGGAAATTTGCGTATCATTACTAAACGTCATAATGCGCAACACTGGTTCAGTTAAATCTAATTGCTCCTTCGCATCTCTAACTTCACCATTATAATAAATTTTTTCAACTGTCATCTGATTTAATGTTAACGTACCCGTTTTATCTGAACAGATAATTTCTGTACTCCCTAATGTTTCAACAGCAGGTAATTTACGTACCAACGCCTTACGTTTCGCCATTTTTTGCGTTCCTAAAGCTAGGATAATTGTGACAATCGCTGGCAAACCTTCTGGAATGGCTGCAACTGCTAGTGAGATTGAAACCAATAGCATATCAAGCCATTCGCGTCCATTTGCCATACCAATCCCAAACATTACGACAGCAATCACTAAAATAGCAATCGTTAAATACTTTCCTAGTTGATTCAAGTTCTCTTGTAACGGCGTGATATTTTCATCCGTTGCTTGCAACATTCCAGCAATCTTTCCAACTTCTGTGTTCATACCGGTTCCAACAACAACACCAATACCACGTCCATAGGTCACATTACTGTTCATATAAGCCATATTTCTGCGATCGCCAATTCCAGCTTCCCCATCAGGTAAACTTAAACTTTTTTCAACAGGAACAGATTCACCAGTCAAAGCCGCTTCTTCAATTTTTAACGAAGCTACTTCAATTAAACGTAAATCAGCTGGAATCACATCTCCGGCTTCTAGTAACACAATATCCCCAGGTACTAATTCATCACTCTTTAATGAAACAACATGATCATCACGTCTCACACGAGCTTCTGGCGAAGCCATTTCTTTTAAGGCATTAATCGCTTGTTCCGCCTTAGCTTCTTGAGCCACACCTAATATAGCATTAATAATAACAACAACAAGAATAATAACGGCATCAGCAATATCACCAAATGCGCCAGAAATTAAGGCTGCTGCCAGCAAAACAATAATCATAAAATCTTTAAATTGCTCAAGAAATTTAACAAATAGACTTTTCGTTTTTCCTTCATCTAATTGATTTTCACCATATTCAGATAACCTTTTTTCTGCTTCAGAGCTAGTTAACCCTTTTAACGAGCTACCTAATTTCTCTAAAACCTGATCTGTTTCTTGCGTGTAAAAAGTTTCCTTTAGCTGTGCTTTTTTATCCACTATCCCGTCATCTCCACTTCATTATAATAGTAATCGATATTCCCATAAAAAAAGAGACTTATGCATACTCGTTTACTAAAAACGGCATGCATAAGTCTCACTATTTAAGACAACACCAGTAGAATGGATTTAAAAACTACTTGTTGGTGACGTTGCCACAGCAATCTGCTGCCAGTTACTCCCCTATGAGAATATTCGATTTGTTCCTTGTAAATGATTATATCCGTTTAAGTAAAATAAAGCAAGTATAAGGTGTGAGAGGCATTGGGGCTGCTCCTACTATATTGGAGACATTTTAACGACAGATTCTGTGGTATACTATAAATTTACTCTAGTATATAAATAAAAAACTATTCAAAATTCAACAGGAGGTTATATAATTTATGATCATTATACCTAGTGGGAAACCTAAAATTTAGGATAAATCACCAGATATTGGTTCAATTTCAGCAAATCAAGCCTACACTGGTACCTTCCACAAACTTTGTCAGGCCTACGCTAAAGAATTTGACTCTGATTACTTAATTTTATCGCCCTATTATGGTTTTTTAAAGCCCGATGACTTCATTTCTGAGACTTATGATGTTCGTTTTACATTAAAAGGCGTTAATCAAAACACAATCCAATTAGCCGAATTAAAAAAACAATGGCAGCAACTAAATCGCCCCGAGACTACTCTAACTATTTTAGGTGGAAAAAAGTTTCAAGCTTTACTTAGAGAAATAGTTGGGCCTACTCTACTATTAAATTTCCCTCTAGCTGAAGCTGGCGGAATCGGCATCATGCAAAAATTCTTAAAAGATGCAGTTGCAACTAAAACAGAGCTACCTATAATTGAGAAATGAGCATAATTCAACTGATTCTATAACTAAATACTTTAAAAATAAAACAACACGATAGAATCAAAAAAATGACCACTCCTTTTTGGAATGGTCATTTTCAATAGCAAGAATTAGCCTAAATAAAATTTATTTTTTTCTATTTTTTATTAGAGTTACAACAAAAATAATGATGCCAACTGCCACAAGTAAGTATCCCAAAGGCAATAAGACAAATGGTTCGTGTAAGACTCCATCTTTACCGACTTTTGCTCCAATAATAGATTTAGCAGTCAGGCTGAGTACCCCTAATAAAAAAAGAATAACGCTGACCATATTTATTTTAGCCTTTTTCACTTCACTAGAATCTTTTACTAATTTTTCCCTCATAATATCGTCTCCTAAAATAAGTTGATCAAGGGAAATATTAAATAATTTAGCAATACTGACAACCATTTCCAAATCAGGAATATTTCTATTGTTTTCCCAACTTGAAATAGTTTGTCTGGAAACATTTAATTGCTGAGCTAACTGTTCTTGAGTGAGCTGATTATCTGTTCGTATTTTTTTTATTTGTGCACTAAATTCCATATGATTCCCCTTGTCCTCTTATTTATAACTCCTATTTGATAGGAATGAAAGATTGTATCACTAGCAACCCTAAATCTTTAGGACTAGAGTACAAGCATTGAAAAATAATTAAGCTCGTTGTGCAAGCAATGCTGTTTTATCAAGGTTTTCATTTTGATTCAATGAATAAATCACAAAAAATAGAATGACTATTTAGTGTCTTATATTTTTAGAAAAAAACTGCACTTCACTATACCTATATTATTTTTTCTGCCATTAAGCCATCCCTTTAATCAAATATAATTTTAGCATTTAAAAAATTTTTAATCAAATGGGTATTTTAAAAGATCAAATAGGTATTCTTCAACTACTATTTTAGATAATAAAAAGCTAGTTGAATCTCTGAAAAATAAAAATAGAACTGACTATTTTTAACGCTGAAATCAGCTCTATTTTTTATACTGAATGATTGACTATTACGACTCTTTCAACTATTGTAAGTTTAGATATAAAAAAGCTCATCAAACATTAGGTAGCTCGCAAAAATTAATTTAATGGAGGTTCAAATGAAAAAACATAAACTGAACTTAATCCTTTTACTTAGCTTCTTAGCCATCTGTTTACTCATAAGTTTTTTGTATGAACCCGTACTATCTAACTGGATGACAGTTAGAGTTCCAAGCTTAAAAAGTCAGGATGGAATTAGTTTCCCTCCTTATTCGCCAAATACGGTTAAGCCATTTGGAACAGATTTAGTTGGATTTACTCTGCTTTCTAAATTAATTCAGGGCTTTAAGTATACTTTTATCATTGTTTTTTTCTTAAGCCTCGCTCAACTAACTATCAGCTTTATCATTAGTTCTTTCACTTTTAAGTATCAAAAAAAACGTTGGGTTGGCTATGTACTTACTTATTTGGATAAACTATTAACTTTATTTCCGAAGCCCTTTTTATTATTGCTCTTAATTATACCTATTTACTTCACTACTATTTTTAATACAGAACCTAACCCTAGTTCCAATCAAGTACTATTAATCAAACAATTAATCGTTCTACTGCTTATCAGCCTCCCTAATTTAATTCAATTATTTCATAATGAACTTATTTATTTATTTCAGACAGACTATGCAAAAGCAAGTCTCGTTTTAGGCAGTACTCCTCGTCGAATGATGTTAGTTGCTTTACGCCCGCAACTCACTATTCTAAGCTTTGCTTTATTTTTTAAAACTGTTACTCAAAATCTAGCTCTATTTGTTTATCTTGCCTATTTCAACTATTTTTTAGGTGGAACATTATTAATCGAACTGGACTTAGGTACCCAATATTACCTACCATTATCTAATGAATGGAGTGGGATTATTGGTCAAAATATTCAATATTTAGCTGTAACACCTTGGACACTTTTAATTCCCATGGCTGCATACTGCCTATTTATTTTTATTGTTTCTCAGATTAATCAGAACTTAAAATCTATTCTAATAGGAGTTGAAGCCAATGAAATTATCTAAATCGTTGATTAAACAGTCCTTATACTCACTTTTGCTTATTCTTGGAGTAATTGCTTTGGTTTGTTATTTTTTAAATGCTAATCAACTTGATTCAAACTTTACTGTCTCTTTTCAACAAACGATTCAGCACCTACTCTCTTTTAGCTTTTGGCAACTATTCTTTCAAAATTATCAAACGGCTGGACAAAATTATACCTTACTATTAATCAGCAGTAGCTTGCTTTTTGTTGCACTATTTTTTATTAGTTATGCTTATTTCTATCGCTTTTTAAAACCAAAGCATCTTCATTTTTTACAGAAATTTTTCGCTAACTTAGAAACATTGCCAGTTGTTACTTTGGTCTTATTTTTACAGTGGAGCTTTATTAGTTTACATAAAGCTACTGGACTTCGCCTATTAACAACTATTGGTACACCAAGACAACCTATCTTTCTTGTTCCTTTTTTTATTCTCACTATTTTTCCCTGTATTTTTTTAATCAACTATCTGACACCTTATATTAAAGACGCTTATCATTCTGATTACTTTCTATTTGCTCGTTCATTAGGTTTTTCACATAGTCGACTCTTTGTTACTTATCTTCTACCCAATCTAATCCGCCCATTAAAATCAGTTATTGGTATTGTCTATCTGGAAATGGTTTCTGTCATGATTTTTATAGAACTACAATTTAATACTGGTGGTCTAATAACCAGTCTTTATAGGACTTTACTAGATTTTTCGAGACCACCAAACGCCTATGTTTTTATTTCGGCTTATTTACTCGTTCTTTTACTACCTTATGTAGTGCTAAAAACCGGGTTTAACTTCTTAACCCTTAGAAGAAGCACCTAAATATGATATAAAATAGATAGATTTGTTCTTATTATAAAAATCAATTCTAAAAAATTTTTCTTTTCCAAAAATAAAGTTTCTTTATCATGAAGTTGGGACACAAATCAAGCCAATCCCAAATAAAAAAGCATAAAATCAGCATTTGTAAAAATGGATTTCATGCTTTCTTACAGCTTTTGTCTCAGTCTTATTTCCAATAATCCATCGAGCCCATTTCTTTGACACTAAATTCTCCAGCCTCATAATAAAGCTTCGTAATACTAGCATTTTCAACACCAAAAATAGGAGTATCTTGCGTTAAACCTGCTGTTAAAGCAACAATTGACATACCATGGCTAACAACAAAAACATTGCCGCCCCCATTTTGGTCAGCTTCTTCTGCTATTTCACTAAAGGCTTTTTTTAAGCGATTTTGTAATGTTGGAAAATCTTCAGCAATCCCTAAAGGATCAATTTCTGATACAGCATTCATCGTTTTCTTAAACCCTTCAACATTCATTTCAGCCATCATCTCTTCTGGCGTTTCTAAACCCACATGTTGAGCCATTGCCGTCCACATATTCTCATCTGTATCACCTTCAAAATTACCAAAGCAAGCTTCCCTAATATCTTTTCGTTCTTTTAAGCGTAAATCTTTTCCCTTTTTATTTGCAGCTAAAACAATTTGGGCAGTTTCTCTAGCACGTCCTGAATCACTTGAATAAGCTGAAACAAAGTGATGGTCCGCTAATCCTCGACCTAATTGCTCTACTCCTTCGATACCTGCCGGTGTTAAAGGCGTATCACTCCAGCCTTGCACACGTCCCATCGTGTTAAACCAAGTTTGTCCATGTCTAGCTAAATAAATAATTGTTGGTTGCTTTTCTCCACTCATATTAAAAACCCACCTTTTTATTTTTTGTAAGAAAAAGCACTTGCAAGTTGCAAGTGCTTTCTTGATACTTCTATCATAAACTTTTTGACATTAGATTACAACTGTCATTAGATAATCTTTTGGCTCAACATCTTCTTTTTCAGTTGTTAAAACATCTAAGAAATCTTTCGAATTTGTAATAACAATTGGCGTCACAGTTGGAAAGCCTGCTGCTTGAATTTTTTCAATATCAAAGCTGACTAAGGATTCACCAATTTTCACATGTTGCCCTTGTTTTACATGGGTAGTAAATCCTTCACCATCTAATTGAACAGTATCCATACCGATGTGCATTAGAATTTCTGTTCCATCATCTGAAATAATTCCGATTGCATGTCCTGTTGGAAAAACAATAGTCACAATTCCATTAACTGGTGAAGTTAATTCACCAACACTTGGCTGAATCGCTAAGCCTTTACCTAATGCTCCTGATGCAAATGCTTCATCTTTGACTTCAGAAAGAGGAATAATTTGACCTTTTAATGGACTTTCAATTACTTCTTTTTCAATATACGTTCCTGCGTCTCCAGCTTGTGGTTCATCTTTTTTAGCAACAGGAATACTTGTATTGTCTTCAGGGACATCTTCAAAACCTAAAATATAAGTTAAGACAAAACCAATTACAAAGGCAATAATTGTACCAATAATAGCCATTGTAATACTTGACGATACATTTGGATCTGTACTAATAAAGCCTGGTAAACTTAACAAACTAACCAGTCCAAAAGTGAAGTTTTTAACCCCAGCAAATGCCACTACAGCACCACCGATTGCCCCACCAATACAACCAGCAATAAATGGTTTTTTCAATTTCAAAGTAACCCCGTAAACAGTTGGTTCAGTAATTCCGAATAAAGCTGTAATGGTTGAAGAACCTGCTAAAGCTTTCATTTTTGTATTTCTAGTTTTAAAGAAGACTGCAGCTGCTGCTCCACCTTGAGCTAGCACTGCTGGTAATAACATTGGAACCATTGTATCAAAACCAAATTCAGTTAAATTGGTCATCATAATTGGAACAAAGCCCCAATGCATTCCAAAGATAACTAACACTTGCCAGAAACCACCCATAAATGCACCTGCGATAATTGGGCTAAAGTTGTAAATTCCGCTATAAACCATACCTAACCATGTTCCAAACAATCCGCCTAAAGGTCCAATTGCTAAAAATGTTACTGGAACCATAACTAGTAATACACATAGTGGAACTAAAATAATTTTAACAAATTCTGGTATGAAAGAAGTAAAGAATCGCTCTACATAACTTTGCAACCAAATTGCTAAGATAATTGGAATAACCGTTGATGCGTATGATGCTGCTGTAAACGGAATACCAAAGAATGTTAGTCGTGCACCTTCTGCAATTGCGGCATTAAAGACTGGATGCATCAATGCTGCAGCAATCGCTACTGCGACATACGGATTTGTCTTAAATTTCTTAGCTGCTGTAAAGGCTAAGAAAATTGGTAGATAATTAAACACTCCATCTGCTGCTGCAAATAAAACCATATACGTACCTGATTCAGGTGTTAACCACTCCATCACAATTGCTAGCGCTAAGAACCCTTTTAGAACCCCCGCTCCTGCCATTGCACCTAGAAACGGCGTGAAAATTCCTGAAATAACATCAATTAAGGTACTAACTACGGAACCTTTTTCTTTAGACTCTTCTTTTCCACCAGTGTTTGTATCTAAACTAGTGATTGCCATTAATTCTTTATAGACTTCATTTACATGGCTTCCAATTACAACTTGATATTGTCCGCCACTTTCAACAACTGTAATCACTTCATCATGCGCTTCTAAACCTGCACGATTCGCTACACTTGAGTCTTTTAATTTAAATCGTAACCGCGTTGCGCAGTGAACGACTGAGTTAATATTTTTTTCGCCACCTACTAATTCTAAGACATCTTGAGCAATTTGCTTGTTATCCATAATTCTCTCTCCCTGTTTGCTTATTATTTGTTTTTATTTTTATAGTGATACAACCAAATCAAGCCAACAGACTTAACATTTAAAATAAAAAACCTAAATTGATAGTATAAATCTAGTGCCTGATAGGTCTAGACTTTTACGATCAACTTAGGTTTTGCCTGCATCACCAGTAACAATCCAATTTTGTGATAGTATTAATTTTCTGTAACACGATGAATATGAATGGTTAAATAAACTTGTTCATCGATTGATAATTCTTTATGATGCGCTTTTTCCAAATACTCGTTAATTTTAATTGAACATTCAAACGCTTTTTTATACTTTAGTTGAACTTGCTCGAACAAAAAATCATCCCCGGTATTAGGAATTTCTTCATTTAACATTCGTTGTGCAAAATATTGTAAATGAGTGACAAACCGCGTATAGTTTAAAGAATTTTCATCATAGACTAAACCGAAATGCAACCGGACAATATTTAATATGTCCTGCACGATATGAGTGATTTGGTAGGTTTTATTTAAATTATATCCCCCTTGTGAGGCGTTTACAATATGTAACGCAATCACAGCTGCCTCATCAATACTCAACTCAATGCCGAGTTTTTCCTTAACAATCTGAATCGCTTGAACGCCAATTTGATACTCTTTTTGGTAAAATTTCTTAATTTCCCAAATTAGCGGGTTCTTTATTTCTAGCCCCTCTTTTGTGCGAGTAATGGCAAAATGAATATGATCCGTTAAGGTTAAATAAATATTATTGCTTAGTTTATTGTCAATTTTTTCTTGGGCTATCTTGATAATTTCATTTGTAACTTCAATTTCTTCAGGCGGGATTTCACCAAACAGCTCTGCTAATTGATTGGTTATTTCCTTCCCTTCCATTACAAAAGTCTTCTCAATATAAGTTGGATCAATCTCATCCCCCACCTTTTTCTTAAAGGCGAGACCACGTCCCATAACAACCATTTCTTCTTGATGTTCGGTCAAGGTTAAAACGACATTATTATTCAATATTTTTTCAATTATCAAACTTAACTCCCCCCGATTCATCTAAAAAAGAAAAACCTAAACTCATTCCAAACTCACGTATACAAATACTAGCGTGATTTCGAATCAATTTAGGTTTTGCCTGCTGTTGCAGTAACAATCCTTCTCAATTACAAACTAACTATATCATGGAAGTTTATTTTTCGCAACCGGTTTCTTATTAATTTTTTTACTGCTATTTAAGAGTTTGAACAAGATAAGACAAATCATAAGTTGTTTACTGGTTTTTCCTTTTTATAGAAGAAGTACGAACAGACCGCTATAATTTAAGTCCGTAGATTTTAACTGATTTAGTCACACGAGCCTTCATTTGTTTGCTTTTAAAAATTAATTAAAATCCAATCGTCATTATTTTAAATTCCGACTAGAATACTGACATACTGCTGTCACCATTCTACTGCTAAACTAGTTTTAAATAAGAAAGAAGGTTGAATTGTAATGAACAAAATTATTTATGTTTATCTTTTAGATACTATGGCTGACTGGGAGCTCTCATATGTTCTTTCTGCTGTTAACATGCGAGAAATACAAAATAAAATCTCACACAAATATACGATTAAAACAGTTGGATATACCAAAGATACTATTCAAACAATGGGCGGTTTGACGGTAACGCCAGATTGTTCTATTGCTGAAATTGATTCAAACCAAATGGCGGCACTTTTACTTCCTGGAGCAAACACTTGGGATGCCCCTCAGCACCAAGCGCTTCTAAAAGAGGTTCCTGATTATTTAGAACAAGGAATCTTAGTTGCAGCTATCTGTGGGGCAACGCTAGCACTAGCTAATTTAGCTGTTTTAGATACTCGTAAACATACGAGTTCCGCCCTTGAATTTTTGACTGGCTTTTCACCAACTTATAAAGGACAAGCTTTGTATCAACAAGCACTTTCTATGACGGATAATAATCTGATTACAGCTAGCCCTGCTGGTGCTTTACTTTTCGCTAAACAAATTTTAACTGCTCTCGCTGTTTTCCCAATTCCAATGATTGAAGCTTGGTACAACTACTATCTAACTGGTGAGGTAGATTATTAGTTATAACTAGATTTTCTTACATATTCACTACAAGTCTATGATCCTCAATTCTATTACTTTAATTTTTGAGTTAACTCTTGGTATTCTTTTTCTAGTTCAAGTACATTATCTTTCTTACTTGGCATAGAAATTCTTCCTAATAAAGCAGATAAGCGGTTTTCAATAAGCATTTTTTCTTCCGAAGTTAATAAAGTTGCTCCTGCATCCTGCACTAATTCTGGACTAACTTCCAACGTTTCTGGTTCCCACATTTTTATTTTTTTATCACTTATCTGCCAATAATGTGTCGCTATATTTTCAACAAATTGCGTATCATGGGAAACAAATAAAATGGTTCCTTCATAAGATTTCAAAGCCGATTCAACTGCCTCGATTGAAGCCAAATCTAAATAATTTGTTGGTTCATCAAAGATTAATACATTAGCGGAACTAACCAATAATTTAGCCATAGAAACTTTATTTTTCTCACCACCGCTAATTACCGCAACCTTCTTGTAAACATCTTGCCCTTTGAACAACAACCGAGCCAATAGCATCCTAACAAAATCCTCTTCATGAATACTCTCTTTCATGACATTTCCTAAAATACTCTGTGATTCATCTAAGCCATCTAGCTTTTGGCTAAAATAACCTATCTCAACATTTTTAGCTTGCTGGATGTGTTTATCTTGCTCAATAATCATTTTGATTAATGTTGTTTTCCCAACTCCATTTGCTCCAATCAGAGCCGTTCTAGAATGGTTATATAAAGTAAATTCAGTATTTTCTAGTAGTTGTTTCGTGCTAAAACCTTTCGATACTTTGGAGCCAGATAACACGATTTTTTGGTGAATCTCACGTCCCTTATCCAGCTTAATTTTAATCGGTGCCAGTTCAATAGGTTTTGTTTTCACATCAAGGTGCTGGAGTCTTTGCTCCACATTCTTTACATTTTCACCAAGTTTCTTTTTAGCACGTTGATCGCCCATCTTATGAAGTCTTGCTTCAGAGTTTCCCATACGACTTGGCGCTTTTTTCACTTTGGCCGCACGTTTTTCTGTTGCCTCGGCCACTTTCTTTAGTCGACGTTTTTCTTTTTCATAAGTTATATATTCACTTTCTGCAGTCATTTTTTCAATTTCTTTTTGTTCACGATACGCATCGTAATTCCCAGAATAAAAATGAACGACGCCATTTTCAAGTTCGACTATTTTTGTACAAACAGCATTCAGAAACGCACGATCATGAGAAACAATTAAGGCTCCACCTGCAAAATGTTTCAATCTTTTTTCTAAATAAGCTCGCCCATCTTGATCTAAATGGCTGGTAGGTTCATCAGCGAAAAGTAAACCTGTCTCCATTTGAAAAGCTTCTTGAATTCGTTGCTTCGTTTCTTCACCACCACTTAAGGATGTTGTTTCTTGATTTTCTGGTAGTTGTTCAATAAATCCAATCGGGCTATTAATTACAACACTACCAGTATCAGCTTCTTCTTTACCTGCTAAAATAGTTAGTAATGTTGTTTTCCCGGTTCCATTTAAACCGACAATTCCAATGCGCTCTCCAGGATAAATAATCCACTTAGGAATTTCAAATAGGACTTTCTCACCAATTGCTTTTTTTATATTTGTTGCTTCGATTAGCATAAAAAAACCTCCTTCAATATCTGAAGAAGATTGAATTTCAGTATGTAAAAATAGACCTATCCCTAAATTAGGAATTGGGTATTATGACATTCTTGAAATAGAATCCACTTTCAGATTAGTTTTACGCAATTCTAAAGAAACCGCCCCTATAATAGGTTCGTCGTTATTTTTAGAATTCAGTTAACTAAAATCGTGAATACTTATTTCATGTCCTTAATACCTGTACCTCTCTTAGAATGGTCTTACAAGAACTATAATAAATCATCCTGCTGAAAATTTCAAGGAAAAGATATTTTTCAGCTAATAGCCGACGTAGAAAAAATCATAAGCTAGTTAAGGCTTATGATTAAATCTTTCTTATTCATTTCTTCCCATAGATTCTTTAAACGTTTTGACAATTTCATTAGCACAATCTTCTGCTTGTGGATAAAGACCAATTTTATCGATAAACGCGTGGAACATTCCTTCATAACAAATTGTTTTCACTTCGACTCCTGCTGTTTCCAACTTTCTACCATAGTCCAAAGCAAAAGGACGAAGATAATCATAGCTTGCAACAACAATCAGAGTTGGTGGCATCTTTTCTAGCTCTGCTTTTGAAGCATGTCCCGGTGAAAGTAAGGGTGAATGAACATCTAGTTCGCCTGCATAAACGGTACGAATCATTTCATGGGACGCTGCCATTCCAACAAAACCGGGAGCTAATTTGGCGCTTAATGCTGGATTCGCCCCAAACTTCTCAATCGGCCATTGTTTAGCAGCTAACGTTTCTTCATCCAAATATATGGCTGGATAGAGCAAAGCCTGAAAGGCAATCAAATTATTTTCTTGTTGGCGATCCAAATAAGAACAGACTGCAGCTAAATTCCCGCCGGCACTATCCCCAGCCACTGCGATTTGATTTGGATTTATGCCTAATTCACTGGCACACTCATGGGCCCATTTTACTACAGCGTAACACTCATCACTAGCAACTGGAGCTTGAAATTCTGGAGCAAGTCGATACTCGACATTTAGAACAATACCTTCTAATTGTTCAGCCATCACCTTACAAAAATTTTCAGTTACTTGGCTAGTTCCGCCCACAAAACCTCCGCCATGGAAAAATATAATAGCAGGTTTGGTTTTATTTATAGCGCCTGATTGGTAAATACGAATGGGGATTTCACCGTGTGTTCCATTAATTTTTTGAACTTTCGTTTCAATCCCTTCACTTATATCTACATTGGAAGAACCCATTGTTTGACGCATAATTAATGCAAATTGGCGTGCAACTTCGCTATCTGAAAAATCAGGCATGATTGCAGTTGCTTGATCAATAGTTTCATTCGTTCCTGTTTTAGATTCTTTCATTTGGTCCTGAATCACAATCGGGTCAATTTCTCCGGGAATAAAATCAGGATTGTGTTTATTTATAACTTGAATACCATCTTCTACTGACACTGCTTGTTGTGTCTTTAATGCCTTAACAATTTCATTTAATTCCATTAAATTCAACTCCCAAACTTGTAGTTAGTTTAGTTTATCACCTTTTCACTATATTTGTAAGCGGGAACAAAACTATGCAAAAAAAGACCTAGGAAATTTATCCTAAGTCCTTGATCATTATGCTTCTGTTGATTCTTTCTTCATTTGCTTGCTACGTAATTGACCACAAGCTGCATCAATATCGCTGCCTTGTTCTTTACGAACTACTGAATTGATTCCTTTTTTCTTAAGTGTATCGTGAAATGCCAACACATCCGCTTTTTTACTACGGCTATATTGATCATGTTCTGAGACAGCATTATAAGGAATTAGATTCACGTAAGCTAAATGGCGCTTATCAGCTAGCAATTTTGCTAACTCCAAAGCTTGTTCTTTTTGATCATTTACGCCACGTAACATAATGTATTCAAAAGTAATTCGACGATTGGTTTTCTCTAAATAATAATCCACAGCATCCATTAATTTCTCAATTGGGAAATTGCGATTAATGCGCATAATGCTTGTGCGAATTTCATTGTTAGGCGCATG
The DNA here is from genome assembly GCF_000744945.1 of Carnobacterium maltaromaticum DSM 20342. Classification (NCBI taxonomy): domain Bacteria; kingdom Bacillati; phylum Bacillota; class Bacilli; order Lactobacillales; family Carnobacteriaceae; genus Carnobacterium; species Carnobacterium maltaromaticum. The sequence goes on along the minus strand of NZ_JQMX01000001.1, from coordinate 2,989,779 downwards.
TAATGAGATTGCTAAATTAACTTGCAAGCCATTTTCAGCAAATTCTTTAATTTTAGGTGCTAAACCACTTGTTGAAACGGTAATATGACGTGCCCCGATTGATAACCCTTTTTCATTGTTCACGATTCGTAAGAAACTCATGACATTGTCGTAATTATCAAATGGTTCACCGATTCCCATTACCACAATATGACTCACTCGATCGCCAGTCTCTTTCTCATCGAGATACTGTTGCACTTGCATAATCTGAGCGACAATTTCGCCAGCTGTTAAATCACGTTGTTTTTTGAGTAAACCACTAGCACAGAATGTACAGCCAATATTACAGCCAACTTGAGTTGTAACGCAGACAGATAAACCATACTCATGGCGCATTAAAACTGTCTCAATCAGTAACCCATCGTGCAATTCAAATAAATACTTAATCGTTCCATCATTTGATTCTTGCACAACCTTCTGAATTAAAGGTTGAACAATAAAGTTTTCTTCTAATAATTGAATCAATTCTTTTGATAAGTTCGTCATTTTTGCGAAAGAAGTAACACGTTTTACATAAAGCCAGTCCCATACTTGAGTAGCGCGAAAAGCTTTTTGGCCATTTTCTACGAACCATTCAGTTAACTCATCATTTTTCAAACCATAAATAGATGGTTTCATTATATTTTACCCTCACTTTTTTGTTTAAGCTTCGTTACACATATCACAATGGATAGTCTTTAATAATATATACTAAAAAGCGGCTGAGAGCAATCATTACTACTAGATTCTAATCACTAATTTAAACTTTGTTCATATTTTGCTAACTTTATATGCAAAAAAAACTTCTATAGTGTAGGGAAAATTTCTTGTAAATTAGTTATTTTTTTGTTACACTTAAAAAAGCAAGCAATCACTTGCTCGCAAAAAAAGCGAGCTTAAATAGAACAAAAATCATATTAAAGGAGAGTAATGCATGGATTTCAAAACAAAAAAAAGAAACGACTTACTTGAGCTGTTGAAAACTAATGAGAATAGCGGTTTAACAGATAATCAGGTTGAAAAAGCTAGAGAAACATATGGCTATAACCAGTTTAACGAAGAGGAAAAAGAATCTCTTTTCACCAAAATTATGCATCAACTAAAAGAAATAACAACAATAATACTCTTGTTCGCTGCTGCTATTTCCCTATATTTAACGATTACCATCCACCCAGATGATTTTGCAGAGCCTCTTGTCATCATTTCTATCGTTATTTTAAACATCTTTTTAAGTATCAAACAAGAAAGCAATGCTGAAAAAGCTCTGGATTCATTAAAAAGTTTAAATGCACCTCGGGCAAATGTTATTCGTGAAGGTCAAACTGAAGAAATCGATGCACATGAACTCGTACCTGGCGATATTATTTTACTTGAAACTGGAGAAATGATTCCAGCTGATGCCCGCATTTTAACAAGTAGTGGCTTAAAAGTTGAAGAATCAGCTTTAACTGGAGAAAGTGTTCCTGTTGATAAAGATCCCGAAATGGATATTCCTGCTGATGCGCCACTGGGGGATCAATTTAATATGGTCTTCTCAGGCTGTTTAATTACAAATGGTCGAGCAAAAGCTGTTGTTGTTGCAACTGGTATGGAAACTGAAATGGGTAAAATTGCTGGTTTGTTAAATAGTACGAAAAAAGCAACGACACCACTTCAAATGCGTTTACATGAACTAGGTAAAAAATTAAGTCTAATTGCTTTGTTAGCTGGTGCTTTAATTTTTGTAATCGGCTATTTACAAGGCGAAACAATGGCAGAAATATTAATGACAGCCGTATCGTTATCTGTTGCTGCAGTACCTGAAACACTTCCGGTTATCGTGACAATCACGCTAGCTTATGGCGTCCAAAATATGGTGAAGCGCAATGCCATCATTCGAAATATCCCATCGGTTGAAACACTTGGTAGTGCCTCGGTTATTTGTTCAGATAAAACTGGAACCTTAACACAAAATAAAATGACGATTAAAGAATTATGGGCAGTCAATCACCAACCAATTAAAGCTAAGGATGACTATAATGAAGACGAAGAACAATTACTAAGACTTCTAAGTTTAGCTAACAATGCCACAATTGAAGATCGTGATGGTTCTGAAAAACAATCAGGTGATCCAACAGAAACAGCGATTATCCGCCTTTTACAAGAACGTGGTCAAGAAAAAACTGAGTTGGAACAAAAATATCCTCGGGTTCATGAAATTCCTTTTGACTCAGAACGAAAACTGATGACGACGGTTCACGAATTGGATGATGGGTTTATTTCAATTACAAAGGGAGCATTTGATCGTATCCCTGTTGATTTTAGCAGTCAGATTGGCGAAGAAGCTATTAAGGTTCATGACGAATTTGCTGAAAAAGCCCTACGTGTTATTGCTGTTGGATATAAAAAATACGACACCTTACCAGAAGATTTAACACCTGAAGAATTAGAAAGTGGTATTACTTTCGCTGGTATTATCGGTATGATTGATCCTCCTCGTGAAGAGAGTCAAGAAGCCGTTCGAGCGGCTAAGTCAGCGGGAATTAAAACCGTAATGATTACTGGGGATCATATTGTGACCGCCAGTGCTATTGCTAAAGAAATTGGGATTTTAGAAGAGGGAGACAAAGCCATTACAGGTGCCGAACTTGCTAAGCTTTCTGATGATGAACTACAAGCTACTGTTCGCGATTACGCTGTTTATGCTCGTGTCTCTCCTGAAGATAAAATTAAAATTGTCAAAGCATGGCAAGCAAATGGTGAAGTCGTTGCCATGACTGGTGATGGGGTTAACGATGCTCCTGCATTGAAAGCTGCTGATGTTGGAACAGCGATGGGAATTGCTGGTACAGACGTTTCAAAAAATGCGGCTGATATGGTCTTAACCGATGATAATTTTGCGACGATTGTTCATGCTGTTGAAGAAGGTCGACGCGTCTATGAAAATATTCGTAAAGCAGTCTACTTCTTATTAAGCTGTAATGTATCCGAGATTTTCATCATGCTAATTGCTGTTAGTATGGGTTGGGGTGTTCCAGTTATCTCTGTTCAATTGCTTTTAATTAACGTTGTTGCAGATGGAATTCCAGGATTTAGTTTAAGTAAAGAAAAAGCCGATGCTGATATTATGGAACAAAAACCGACACCTAAAAATGCAAGTATCTTTAGTGGTGGGTTGTTACAAAAAATTGGGGTTCAAGCTGTAATTTTCACGATTATTACCCTAATTGGTTTCTATGTCGGATCATTTATTGATATTAACGGAACGATTACCGCTAGTCATGATGTCGGTCAAACAATGGCCTTTATCATTCTTGGTTGGTCATCTGTTATTCATATTTTCAATGCTCGTAGCAAAGAATCTATTTTCAAAATTGGCTTTATGTCAAATCCATTGTTATTCTGGTCTGCGCTTTTCTCAATTGCAATTGTTTTATTCGTTGCGATTGTACCACCAGTAGCAAGTATTTTTTCACTAGTTCAACTAAGTGGAGCTCACTGGTTATTAGCAACTGGATTGTCAATCATTCCATTGGTTGTTATTGAAATCCAAAAAGCTGTCTTACGCAAAATGGGACGTAGCTTCTAATTAAATAAGCATATAACTAAGCCTTGTTGAACGAATTCTATTAAAAGAATTCGTTACTATAACGAGGTACATTCTCCTATTGATTGCATATAATCATACTACTAATAGAATTGAAATTGAAAACAAGAGACAAATTCCATTTAAATATTTTTACTAGCAATCAAAACCTTGAATTAATAGTGGTCAAAAGAAGTCAGCAATTTATAAGTTGCTGACTTCTTTTTTTTTAGTACTTTTTATTATGACGCACTTTAATCTCCAGTTGATACTCCGAAGTGATTACATCAAATTTATCGCGTATATTCTCAGAAAACAATTAGTTCTGTTCATTAGTAGCTACAAATACTATGTTACTCTGAAAAAAATAGTTATAAATAAAATAAAAAACATCCCTATTAAAGCTTTTTTCAACATATTAAAATCCTCATTCTCTTTTTTCTACATTACCTGGACATTTTTCATCAGCCAATTATCTAATAAAAGAGTTACTAAAAAACAATCTGAATAACTACGTATTTAGTTAGAATCCAAAAATTTTGATGATCCTGCTAGTAAAACATAGTAAAGATATCAGCATTAATAAAGTACTTTAAAAAATTTCTTTTATTATATTACGACCTATCTTTCAAGAGGTTTGATAATGGCTATTTTTTTGTAACGATTTACGGTAACTACAAAGTAGAAATAAAAAATCAAAATATAGGCAAGAATTACAATTATGAGCGGCCAATAATGACGGATATTTGTTCCTGAAGACAAATAATTAGCTAAAATCATTAAGACACAATGTAATATTCCAATAAATAACGGGATAAAAAAGATAATTCTCAGTTGTTTTGAAATAATAATTTTTATTTTAGCTTCGTCCATACCTAGTTTATTCATTAGATTAAACTGATTTATTTGGCTATAGGCCTCGTTTGATTGTTTAAAATATAAGATTGATCCTGTTGCAAAAACAAATACAAAACTAACAAAAAAACTGACAAATAAAAATAATCCCCCTGAAGTTGCTGCTTCATATCTCACTAAAGTTGATGACGTTAAATGGATTGATACTAAACTGCCATTCTTATCTTCGTTAGCCAATGAAATCAGTTGTTTTGCAAGACTAACAGAGTCTGTGTTTGCTTTCAAATCGATCATAGTATATTTATTTACATTGAAATTGGTTAACTTTTTTACAACATCATCACGAACTATGAATAAGTTTTTCTTTGGATTGAATGGTTTTAAAGTTGAAAACTCTTTAATTTGATTTAGTCCTAATTGTTTTCTACTAGAGGATTGTTCAAAGTCTTGAGTCAACTCTTTTTTTGAGGTTTGTTCATTCGAAATAATGGCATAGGTTTCGCCTTCACCAAGCTTTATATCGGAACTAGGTTGTCCCTCTTTTTCTAATAATTGTTCGTATTCTCCTATTGATAAATATTCACTATCATCTTGCCAAAAAGTTCGAACTGTTTTGCTAAAATAAAGATTTCCTTTTGGAATTGCTTCTATTATTTTTGTATCTAATTCTTGAGTTGAATTTGTTAATTGATAGGATGCTGGTATAAGATTTACTGAATTTTTATTAATAGATAAATATAAAGTGCTCGAAAAAGCAACTGCCAACAATGTTCCAGTAATCAATAATGACACCAATGACATTAGATTAATTTGTGATTTTAGATTAAAACGTAAATTTGATAAAGCTATCATATTATTGTTGTTGTAGTATATTTCTTTATTTTCTGATAACTTTCTAATAATAAAAGGTAAGAACATTTTTATTACTAAATAAGTACCTAAAACCAATAAAGTTGCAATGAGAACTGAGCCCAATGGTGTTGAGGCTTTTATTCCCAAATAATTAAAAAGATTAATTTTAGAATTAGGAAGCAAAAGCTGAATATAAGTAATGACAATTAAGACAAGTCCTACTATACCAAGAATTCCACTTTCTTTACCTAAATGCTGTATTTTTTTCTTCCTTAAGTAGTGCAATAAGAGAATGACGATAAACTATTTTATAGTTACTAATGACATTAAAAACCATTACAATAAGAAATAATAAACTAGTTAAAATCATCCCTGTCCAACTTATTGAAAAACTATTTTCCAAATTTATTTGTGTAATTTTTAAAAATAGATCAATAATAAATTTTGAAAAAAATGCACTAATTAAAAGTCCACTTATTAATGAGATCGCTCCTAGAATAATGGTTTCTAAGGCTAATAGATTTCCCATTTGAAACTTTTTTATTCCAATTAGTGTGTAAATGCCAATTTCTTTCTTTCTTTTTTTGTTCATTAAAGCTGACATGTAACCATTAAAAATAACCACAAAAAGGATTAATATGATACCAGCAATTGATAAGGAAACATAAAAAATAAGTCCATTTTCAATAGCATCTTGCACATTTCGATTCAAAATCAATGAAATAAAAGTATATACAATTACCGTGGTTACAATTTGAGATAATATAAAAAGGAGGTAGTCCTTTAAATTTTTACGAACATTATTTAAAGCTAATCCAAAAAAACTCACGAAACCTCACCACCTACTCGTTCAATTTCTTCCAAGATTTCCTTTAGAAACTCTCCTTTTGTTAAATTTGAACGGCTTAATTCTCGAATTATTATTCCATCACTAATAAAGAGAATACGTTGGCAATAGCTAGCTGCAACAGCATCATGAGTAACCATTACAATAGTCGCCTCTTCATTTTTGTTTAAGCCATCAAGCAATTGAAGTAACTTGCTAGCTGACTTTGAATCTAACGCTCCTGTCGGCTCATCTGCAAATATTAAGGCTGGATTTGTTATAACAGCTCGAGCTGCAGCAACTCTTTGTCTTTGTCCTCCTGATAAATCTAATGGATACATGCTTTCTAATTCAAAAATATCAAATATTTGAGTAATTTTTTTGAATCGCTCTTCTATTTTCATTGTTTTGCTCAAACTTTTTTTCATTCCTAATGTTAAAGGTAAAATAATATTCTCCTTAACAGTTAATGTATCTAATAAATTGTAATCTTGAAATATGAATCCTAATTCGTTACGTCTAAAATCCGCAAGCTCTTTCTCATTAAATGAAGCCAATAGTTTATTATTAATTTCTACAGAACCTTTAGTGGGAGTATCAATTGTTGACAGGATATTTAAGAATGTTGACTTTCCAGCTCCAGATGCTCCCATTATTCCAACAAACTCGCCTTTAAGTATTTCAATATCAATTCCATTAATTGCTTTAATGATGTTATTTCCCGACTCGAATGATTTAATTAATCCTTTTGCTCTTAAAATAGAATCCCTCACAAAAAATCCCCCATATTTTCACACATTTCTATCTGTCTCCACATTCTTATTTGTATTCAACTATATTCCTTCTATCTATTAAAAAATCTCAGAAATATATTCAATTATAAGCAGTAAAACCTCTCCATTTTTATCCTTTAGCGCATAGTACTTCTGACATATATTCAACTAATTTCACTTCTTTTACTTGTGCAAAACTAGATTTAACAAAATCTCTTACCCATTCCTCTGGTAATCCCATTGGAAAAATTAATTCTTTTTTTATAACTCTGTCATCTAGTGTTATAAATTCTACATAATATAAAGTACTGTCTACCCAATAATCTTCAATTAACATTTCTTTATCCTCCTGTCTATAATATATCCATACTAAAAAAGAAATGATGGCAACTATATTACCGACTTCTATTCTAGCAAATTATAAATCTTTCAACTTCATTATCCTAGGTCGGAACTTTGGTTAAACGGAAAAATATAACACTTAAAAAATTGGAAATATATATTTTAAAGCAATTCATGTAGGCAATATATCCTTTTAATTAGATACATTTTTATTTTTTGAAATACCAATCATCAAACCAAATAAGCTTAAAATAATGAGACCAAATATAGCATAAGATGAATTTTTTCTTTCCCCTGTTTTAGGTAGCAAATCCCGGCTGCTTATTAATGTTATTTTTTTATTATCCTGGTCATCAAATGATTTTTCCATTGGTTGATCGACTACTCCACTTGTAATTTCTATTTCTTTATACACATAGGTTATAGTTTGACCCGTTTCACCCAAAGTACCAAAGGCGTTTTTTGGCAATTGTGACTCGTCTAAGGTATACCCTTCGATTTTTATCTTGTATTCTTCTGTACTGACATTATAAGCATCCCCTATATTTCCACTAATAAATTGAGGAGCATGAATTTCTAATCCCTCACTATTCAAATAAATCACTCTAATATCCTGTGCTTTGACAGGTATTTTATGGTATATATACCTTACAGTTTGAGGATTTTCGCTCAATATCCCTGTAGAGTTATTGGGTAATTGAGATTGATCTAATTCGTATCCCTCAATCAGTAATTTATAATCATCTGTTCGGCTGTCATAAGCATCCCCTATATTTCCACTAATAAGTTTTGGAGTATGAATCTCCAATCCATCAGGATCCAAATACACAATCTTAACATCCTCAGCTTTGGTTGGTATTTTGTCATACACATACGTCACAGTCTGCGCATCTTCACTTAGTACACCTAAAGCATTTGATGGTAATTGTGACTCATTCAGTACATACCCTTCAATTCTTAACTTATACTCATCCGTACTACTATCATAATTATCACCTACATTTCCGCTAATAAGTTTTGGAGAATTTATTTCTAATCCTCCTGCATCTATATAACGTATTGTTACTGGTGAGGCTGGCAAAAAATTGGCTTGTAGTGGTAAAACATAGCTTGCCTGATTACCTGCCCCATCCTCGTAGGTTAAGTAAACATTAACTTCTCCTTCAACAGTTGGCATTCCTTCAATATCAACATAGCCATATCTAGAATGATCTCCTACTTTTTCTTCGCTGTATCTAACATTAGTGAAAAACATTGTTGCAAGAGAGCCCTCCAAAGATACTTTAACGTTATTTTTTATACCCGATCCACCATTAGGATTATCTTGAAGAGTGAGTGTTTTTTTATATAATTTATTAACAGTAAGCTTTTGAATTGGTAACAATTCTGGTTCTTGATACATATCTTCCATTACATAACCCTTGCTTTCTGATGCTGATATACTTGAAACTGAACAAAAAAATAGCGAACTAATTATTATAACCTCTGCCGTACTTTTCCAAAATTTAATTTTCATAACTAATCTCCTAACACATATAGTTTCACCTTTTGTATCTTTGTTTAAAACAGAATATTCTTTGCTCCTTTAATTTTATTTATTACAAAAAGAATAACAAAAAAAGAGTATTAAAAATGCTCAATTTATGCACTTAAAATTAACACTACTTGACAGTTTTTCAAATAGATTAACTACTAATATAAAGATTAAACTAAAAGATAGTCTCTTTTAGTTCAACCTTTTTACCAATCTTTAATCGAAGAATATTATGATAATTTCTATATCTTTTATATTTACTCCCATACTCTTGATTAACACTAAAATTCACTATACGCCTCCAACGTAATCGCAACTCCGTAACTAACGGTGTTTAAATAAAAAGTTATAAAGGATAACAAAATAAGAGACATATCTCTATTGCTAAGCTATAATGATAGAAAAAAAGACTCAAGGAGATAAACATGGAACTTACAAAAGAAGCACGTCGAATTTTAGAGCAAGAAACACTTATTCTCTTAACACTGCTTTTATTGATTAATAAACAAAGAGATTGGATTAGTATCGACGATCTTGCAAAAAAGACTTCTTACGAGCGTCGAACTATCATGAAATACTTATTAAAACTCAAGGAACAAGCTGAAATATTTGATAGTAGTCAAGAATTAATCCAAGTAATCAAAAATAACAAAGTTTACTGCTCATTTAAAGATGAAATTCAGTTAGTTATGTTTATCACGTTTATTGTTGAGCAAAGTATTTCTGTGCAATTATTAAAAAGTATATTTTTTGATGAAGAATTAAATCGTATCAAGTTTTCAACTGAGCATTACATTAGTGAATCTACATTTAGAAGAACCATTCATTTATTTAGGGAACAAATTATTCCATTTAATATACAATTAAAAAGCAAAAAGCGTTACTACTATTTAATTGGTGATGAGTTACAAATTCGTTTTTATGCTTATCTTGCTTTTTGGGCAACTTATCAAGGAGTTTCTTGGCCTTTTCCAATTTCTGAGCAAAAAGTACGAACCACTCTTACGCAATTACTTGGCGATAGCTTTCTTTCCTTGGATCATCCTTATCAAAAAAAATTAAGCTATTTATTCGCTGTTAACTATCATCGATGGAAACTAGGTCACAATCCGGTAATAGAAAATGAGACTCAGAGTGTCTGTAATACTATTTCAAAAAAATACCTTGAAACTATAGATAACACATCTTTTTTGCGCCCTATAAATTGGACTGAAAATGAGGCTATTTTCTTTTTAAGCCAACTTCAGGCAGAGGCATTTATTTATACAACTACTTTAGGCGATTTTTTTATTAAAAACCACCAGTCAATAGCTTCTAATCCTTATTACTCATTAGTCATTCACAAAGAAGAACTATTAAATTATTACTCACTTCGCCTACTTAAAGAAAATGTCAGATTATTTGATACTTATTCTTTAGCTAGTCATATTCATGCTAGCTTTTACAATGGTTTTGTTGGTACTTTGGGAGGCTATGATTCGGATATTATTAGTGCCAATGATTACCCTTGCTTATACCATGAGATGACTAGTTTTATCAGACACCTACAAACCAAGTATCCTGAACAAAATTTTGAGAACGGAAAATATCTTCTTTATCGATATACCTTATTATTTAGTATAGTGGAAAAACAAGTTTTTTTTGAACCACCAATTTACCTAAAGTTCATTACAGATCAATCCATGGTTGTCCAAAATTTAGTATGTTCGAAAATAAATTCAATCTTTTCTCATGAATTTAATCTTATTTTTTTATCCTCTTCAGACACTACTCAGGCAGATATCAGTATTTCAACCTCCGTTATTCCTGACCTATTTAACTATTTGGATCGTTTTGAAGCTACTTACATTAGTAATGAGCTATCTTCTAGTGATATTCAAATTCTTCGTACAAAGTTCAACGGGATAGTCTCATCAAAAATGAGTCCGAATAACTAATTTACGTATTAAAACTTATTATATTAGAACACTCTAACCAACTTCGATATTATTCTTTTGGAGACAAAATCAATATAACCACTTATTTAAAAATTAATACTTATTCGATCAAAAAATGAGTTGATTAAACTGCTCTTTTTGACTCACTATGGTTTACTAAGTATGACTTTTTGGGAATTTTACTGTGATATCAAATGGACAAGGAGATCAAACCTACGGGTATTTTCTTTTTTATGAATTATAAAAGCCTACCATAATGTTTTATGGTAGGCTTTTCTCTATATCTGGAGTCAATAGTTCTTAATAATAGATTGTGCAAAAATAAAATCCTTATCACAATTTAAATTGATTTTCATTGTTATTCTTTCATTGTATCCGTCAAACGTTTCGTCCAACTAAAATCGGTCTTCGTGATTGTATCGTCACCAAATTTCTTACCATCTCGATCAATAGCATAAACAAACATGCCACCTTTTGGTCCCTCTTTTGGATTCCATTTTGCATAAGAATAGGCTCTGCTTGTTTCGTAAGGTTCGATTGTATCATCCCAACGATTCTTATCTTGCTCTTCTGGGAATGAAACTCCTGGTAAAAATTGTTGCGGGCTAATAGTATTTTTATAGGTATCCCAGGTTTTATCTAATAAACTAGGATTTCTGCCATAAGCTTGTAAGAATAGATAATCAGTGTATTGGGCAACTTTTTTATATAAGGAATGGTTGTCTTTATTTGTATCATAAATCAATAATTTTCCTGTGCCAGAGGTTGGTCCTAATTTCTTGCCTAGCGCTTTAAAGACGCCAGCAGCCATTTCTTCTTGGCTACTCGTTAAAGTCGATTCCATATCAACATCAAGTCCATCTAAATTCCAAGGTGTTAAATTAGTGGCAATCAATTCATCTGCATAACGATCATATTCAGCTTCCGTTGGTTTGGCTCCCACATGTGGGACTTTCAACAGTTCGCTAATATCAATAGTTCGCACGACTTGCGTTCCTCTTTGATGCAATGTTGGCACATAGGTGTCTCTTAGTGTGTTCCAAAATTTCATTTGATCCGTACCTGGTTTTACGTAATGAAAGACTGAGACAATATCAAGATTTTCTGGAATATCTGTCATTGCCGTAACATTTGCATCTGGGAGATTAGAATTGGCATCATGTGGCATTGTTACATCGCGCCATGTCCGATAATAGGCCATCATGATTGGTTCTTGTTGGTTGCTTTCGGCTTTTGCACCAATAGGAAAAATAAGGCAACTGAATAAAAGTAGACTTGCTAATAATAAAACGTTTGCTTTTTTCGTCATATAAAAGCTCCTTTTTAATTATATTTGTTCGTCTTACAGTTAAAGATAACGCTTTCTAAAAAATTACCACGTTTCACCTTATATAGAACCACCTCCGACTATTTGCCTATGTCTTACTTCAATTTCATTTAAACAAAATTAACTTTAAATGTAAAGAAATATCACAAAAAATCTCATTGTTTTATAATATTTATTTTTAAAAATGTAAAGAACAAACTTGATTGTGAATCTAGCGTAAAGGATAGTTTTTTCGGATAGAAACTGCTAAAATAGGTATAATAAACTTAGGTATGAAAAAACTGGGAAACTTCCAGGTTTTAACTAAAAAGAGCGAGGGATTTTTATGTCATTAGAGGACCAGACAAAACAATTTAAAATGAAGTCAGTCGATATGCAGCATTTAGAACAATTTAATGAACTTTTGCGTTACGTATTTCAAGTGACGAACCAAGATTTACAGGAAGTTGGCTATGAAGATGATGATTTAGTCAAAGCTAAACGACCCGTATTAAGAAAAGCCGATGTCATTGGCTGGTTTGATGATGAAAAATTAATTTCACAACTAGCTATTTATCCTTGCGAAGTAAATATTCGTGGAAAAATTTTTAAAATGGGCGGACTTACTGGTGTGGGAACATATCCTGAATATGCCAATTTGGGTTTAATGCATCATTTAATGAAAGAAAGCTTAGAAATGATGCGCAAAAATGGACAATGGATTTCTTATCTATTCCCCTACTCTATCCCTTATTATCGTCGTAAGGGTTGGGAAATCATTTCAGATAAAATGACCTTTACTTTTAAAGATACGCAACTTCCCAAAACGGTTCCTGTCACAGGTTATGTTGAGAGACTGGAATTAGATCATCCAGATGTGATTGCGGTTTATGATGCTTTCGCGCGTATTACTCATGGTGCTCTTATTCGTGATGAGTTGGCTTGGGAAGAATATTGGCGTTGGGAGAATGAAGGCGAACGAATTGCTGCTGTTTACTATGATGAAAACGACGAGCCGACAGGTTGCCTTTTTTACTGGATTGCAGAAGATGTCTTCCATATGAAAGAAATGTTTTATATTAATCAAGAAGCGCGTAAAGGTCTTTGGAATTTTATCACGGCTCACTTTTCGATGATTGATAAAATTGAAGGACATCTGTACAAGAATGAACCGATTGCTTTTATTTTAGAAGATAGTGAGATTGTAGAGACGATTCAACCTAATTTTATGGCACGAATTGTCGATGTCGCTGAATTTATTAAAGAATATCCATTTGAAATGGTTTATGTTCCTGATTTTCATTTTGTAGTCGAAGATCCGATGCTCGAATGGAATCAAGGAGTATTTGGGCTTTCCTTTAATGAAGAAGGTTCCTTAACCTTAACAAGTGAGCCAATTGGCAGTCCGGTTAAACTTGATATTCAAACTTTAACGACAATGTTAATGGGTTATCGTCGTCCTTCTTATTTAGCTCGTTTGGAGCGAATAGATACAGATAGTCGCACGTTACGAAGTTTGGAGCAAGTGATTCCACAAGGCGAGCCTTATTTTTCAGATTATTTCTGATCATCAATTACTGGAGGAAACAAATCATGGTTGAACTGAGCCGAGCTCATTTAAATACACTAAAAAGAATTGTGATTAAGGTTGGAACCAGTACGTTAATGTACCCGACTGGCGCGATTAATTTACAACGCATTGAAAAATTAGCTTTTGTTTTAACTGATTTAAAAAATCAAGGAAAAGAAGTTATTTTAGTTTCTTCTGGAGCAATTGGGGTTGGTTGCCACCGTTTAAAATTAACGGAGCGGCCAACTACTATTCCCCAACAACAAGCTGTTGCTGCCGTTGGGCAAAGTGAATTAATGAGTCTCTATAGTAACTTTTTTAATAATTACAGCCAAGTTGTCGGGCAAGTATTGCTGACGCGAGATGTCATTGAATTTCCAGAAAGTCGTACCAATGTTACCAATACCTTTAATCAATTACTAGCAATGGATATTATTCCGATTGTTAATGAGAATGATACGGTTGCAGTAGATGAGTTAGAGCATCAAACAAAATTTGGTGACAATGATAGCCTTTCAGCATTAGTAACCGAGTTAACACAAGCTGATTTATTGATTATGTTATCCGATATAGATGGTTTTTACGATAAGAACCCGACTGTCCATCAAGATGCCTGCTTGTTTTCTGAGATTAACGAAATCACAGCTGACTTGCTGTCACTTGCTGGTGGAAACGGATCAAAATTCGGAACAGGCGGAATGATTACAAAATTAAATGCTGCAGAACACGTCTTAAACCAAGATAGCCAAATGATTTTAGCAAACGGTGCTGAACCGACTATTATTTTTGAGATTATGCATGGTGAAAACATTGGAACACATTTTTTGAAAAAGAAAAGCTAAGAAATCCTGATTAACTTTGAATGAAAAATAGGAAAAGGAGTGATTGAATGGACACATTAATTCAGCTTGGAGAGCAAGCTAAAAAAGCTTCTCGTTATCAAGCACAAGCCAGTACACAAGAAAAAAATGCAGCTTTAAGAACAATGAGCGCAGCTTTACTGGCGCATAGCGCTGAAATTATTGCAGCAAACCATTGGGATATCGAACAAGCTCAGGCAAATGGGATTCCTGAACCGATGATTGATCGTCTCCTTTTAACTAAAGAACGCATTCAAGACATGGCAGACGGTATTTTAGAAATTGCTGAATTACCTGATCCAATCGGTGAAGTTAATGGCATGTGGAAAAATGAAGCTGGTTTAATGATTGGCCAACAAAGAGTGCCTTTAGGAGTGATTGGGATTATTTATGAATCTCGTCCTAATGTGACAACGGATGCTGGTGCACTTTGCTTTAAATCTGGCAATGCTGTTATTTTGCGAGGTGGTAAAGAAGCGATTCACTCCAACCAAATCTTAGTAACAATCTTACAAGATGCTTTAGCAACTACTGCTTTCCCACCAGCAGCAATTCAATTAGTGACAGATACCTCTAGGGAAACTGCTCGTGAATTGATGCGCCTAAATCGATATCTAGATGTCTTAATTCCACGCGGCGGTGCTCGTCTAATTCAAACGGTTTTAGAAACAGCAACCGTTCCTGTGATTGAAACAGGAACCGGAAACTGCCATGTATATGTAGATTCTGCTGCTCAGTTAAAAATGGCAACGGATATTATTGTGAATGGAAAATGCACTCGCCCTTCTGTTTGTAACGCTTTGGAAACTTTGGTGATTCATGAAGCTGTAGCGGCTGAATTTTTACCAGTGATTGAAAAAGCTTTAGTCGAATATAATGTCGAATTACGTGCCGATGAACGAGCATTAGCTCTTTTAGAAACAGCTATTCCTGCTACTGAAAGTGATTGGGAAACTGAATTTTCTGATTTTATTTTAGCTGTTAAGGTAGTTGATTCTCTTGATGAAGCGATTCAACATATTAATCATTATAGTACGGGTCATTCAGAAGCGATTGTCACAGATAACTATTTCCATGGTCAACAATTTCATCGTGAAATTGATTCGGCTGCTGTTTATATCAATGCTTCGACACGCTTTACAGACGGTTTTGAGTTTGGTTTTGGTGCCGAAATTGGCATCAGTACACAAAAACTTCATGCCAGAGGACCAATGGGACTAACAGAACTTACTTCAACAAAATATATTATTTTTGGTGAAGGTCAAATTAGATAATGAAAAACGACTTGACTAAAAATAGCCAAGTCGTTTTTTAGTTATGATTGATTTTTATAAAAATTGGGTGCATTTTGTTTATAGTACTCATGCATTCTTCTAACATAACGATTGCGGATAGGGTATGAGAACATACTTATACCTAGTAAACAGAGAATACAATACAGAAAGAAGCTAGCTAATGTTCCTGTTAAAACGACTGCTCCAATCAGATAGAAATATAAAAACACGCACACTAATTTTACTAATGGCTTTCTTTTTAAATAAAGAGGCAGAAAAGAAATGAGCGAGTAAAAACGTAATTCTTGTTTATATCTATTCTTTTTTGTTTTGCTCTGTTCTTGTTTTTTCAATTTTCTAATCGCTTTTGTTATTCTTTTTCGACTATATGCTTCTCGGTAATCATCCAGATTTAGCAACCAATCATATGCTTCTTGATAAGAATGTCTTTCAACTGCTAACCAACCTAAAATATAATTTTTTTCAAAAAAGTCACATTCTTCTGCTACGTTTAGATAAGTAAGATCTTCTTTATTCACGGTAAATTTAAGAGAAGTTTTGAAATAAGCACGATAAATTCGGGCTACTGGATTCGTTGGATCTAGTTTAATAATTTTATTTAAAATTAAAATAGTTGGTAAATAAGCCATAAATTTTATTAACCACACATATCCATTTTTACTATCTTTAATCTGAAAATAAGTTTTCATTAAAAGAAGTTCAGGATCGGAATCAAAGTAACGTTGTGCTTCTGAAATCTTTCTCTCTCCTAATACAAATTGCCCCTTTTCTATATAGAAATAAGCAACTAATCTTGCTTCTAGAAATTTTTGTCGAACTTTTTCTTCTAAATCAATAAGAAGGTCAAATGAAAAGTTCGGCAATTTTTTTATTTGCTCTATTCTATCAGTTATTTCCCCATGACTGTAACTTTTCATGGAAATACTTGTATATTCTTCTAAGTAAAAAGTCTTCCATAAAAAACTAACAACGGGTTGAGGTAAATAATAATAGTTCGTTAGTAAAAAATCAGTAAAAAATGCTTGTTGCTCTTCATAGTCTTTAGTCAATCGAATAATTTTATTTTCAAAAAGTTTTTCCCAGTTTTCTAGTTTAATACGACGTTTAAAATCACCATATAATTTATTAACCTCATAGTAGACTAATTCTAGTTGCACTTCATCCACTACTTCTTCTGATTGAAAAATTAGCTTCTCCAATTGCTTTGAAAGAAGAATTTCTTTTTGATCCCCACTCATAAATAGCCATTTAGTTAAGCCTTTCATCAATATGAATTCACTTAATTGAGTAACTAAATTATTTTTGATTACGTTATTTTGACTAGAATTTAAATTAAAATCAAACCAATAAGCTTTTTTACTATCAATCCACTCAGATAATTCTTTTTGGTTTTCAGCTGATAATTTATATTCCATACTATCAGCATCATTATTGTATAAAGCTTCTTTTTTTATATAGTTAGTGTTCTCTTCTTTTTGATTTTTTGTCCAATTAATCGCTCGATCAAATGCTTCTTTTAGTTCTTGAAAGCTAGCAACATCTTCTTCTCTATTCATTTTTTTCAACTTTTTTGCATATGCTTTTTTTATTGCTTTTTTGTCATTTGTTTGTTCAATTTCTAATATTTCCCAGCTAGTCATTTAAACATATACCTTTCTTGAAACTAGTTTGTCTGAATTTTAACTAAATTGATTTTTGATGTATTTCTTATCTTTATTATTACAAGAACTCAATTTAAATACAAGAGATATTTAAAAGTATAAACATTGAGCCTTGATTAAAGAAATAAAAAAGGTTAAGAACAAGAAATGTCCTTAACCTCTAGCATCTGCTTTTTCTAAATGTATCTCTTCTAACCATTGATTTAATCTTTTTTTGGAAAATATTTTTTCTGTTAAGGCAAAGAACGTTCCTTGAATGCCTTGTTCCGTTCCATCTTTTAAAAAGCTAGCTTTTTCTGTTATCAAATGACTATAGGCAGCTACCAATGTTACTTCTCGTGTGTTTGAATCCATTCCCCAATTGACAAAAATCACCATTTCCGGCCAATTTTTGGTTTTCTCTATTAAATAATTTAGAGCTTCACTTCCATCCATTATAGCACCAACTTTCTTTTATTAATCTACTTTTCGCCACCATTTATTCGTGACATTTTCTGCATGAATTTTATATTGTTGTCCAATCATTGGTGTATCCATTTGAATACCTTGTTTAACTGCTTCTTGGCTCGCTTTTTCAACGGGTTCTTGCCAAGGATGGAAAGATAGTGCAAAACCTGCCCAGTGAATTGGTATAAATTTCTTAGCTTGGCTATCGATTACTGCTGAAACTGTTTCATCAGGAAACATATGGGACTCTTTCCATTTTGGATTATATTGACCGCACTCCATTAAAGCTAAATCAAAAGGTCCATACTGGTTCCCGATTTCCTTAAAATGGTCTGCATAAGAACTATCTCCAGAAAGAAATAAGCTGGTTTTTGGACTTTTCAAAACCCAAGAGTTAGCTTGGCTTTTATTTTGATCAAATAAGCCGCGACCTGTAGAATGTTGCGTTGGAGTTGCTGTAATGGTTAATTCATCAAGTAAAACGTCTTGATTCCAAGAAATCTCTTTGACTCTTTTAGGAGCTATTCCCCAACGAACTAGGGTATTTTTCATTCCTACAGGGACTAAAAATAATTCAACTTTATTTTTTATTTTTAAAATACTCGATTTGTCTAAATGATCATAATGATTGTGAGTGAATAAAACCAAATCAATCCATTCAAATTCTGCTAAATCTAATGGTCGCTGTCCCTCAAAACGTGGGTAAGCAATAGGTAATGGAGAGGCATGTTTGCCTAACATCGGATCTAACAAAATGACTTTTTGATTTAAAATAAGGAGCGCTGCCGAGTGCCCTAACCAAAAAACTTGGTCTGTTGCTAAATCCAGTTTTTTTACATCAATTGTTTCAGCTGGAAGTGGGTTTCTAGGCTTTAATTTATTTTCTCCTTTGATTTTCTTTTTGAGTATATAGATTCCTGTATCAACTAACGATATTTTTTCTTGACTCAAAATGGTTCATCCCTTTCATTAAACTACTACCATTATACTCCTTTATTTTAGTCCAAGCATAAGCTTGTCCACAGACTTATCTATTCTTTAATAATTTTACCTGTTTTTTAAGTCTTTTTCATAGTTACCCACAACTTGTGGATAAAAACACTTTATATCCACAGGGTTATCCACCGCTATTGTGCATAACCTGTTAAAAAAAATGAATAACACCTTTTTCTAATTCATATTTAAAAGGATATACACCGATTTCAAAAGTTATCCCCAAAAACTAGTGGATAACTTTTTAAGTTTTACACATTTTACTTAATTGGTATTTTCACTCTGAAGATCGTTCCTTTAGGTAGATTGTCCAAAATCTCAATTTTTCCTTTGTGTAAATCAACAATCCATTTAGCAATGGCTAATCCTAATCCAGTTCCACCAGTCTCTCGATTTCTTGATTTTTCTTCACGATAAAATCGTTCAAAAACTTTTTCTCGATTTTCTTCTGCAATTCCTTGGCCAGTATCACGAACTTCAACAATCCAATAATGGTCTTTAACTTCTGTCGTAATTCCGATACTATCACCTGCTTGACTATACTTTAAACTATTATCTAACAGGATAACCAACAATTGTTGAATTCTGATTGGGTCGATTTTACTGACACGATTGCTATCTAATTGAGTCCAAATTGTCATTTCTTTGCTCTCTGCAATTTCTTTATAGGGGGCTATCACTTCTGTCACAAAGCGATTTAAATCCACCATTTCTTCTGATAATACAGTCGCATTAGAATCTGCACGAGACAACAATAATAAGTCACTTGTCATTTTACTTAAATGCCTAATCTCACTAAGAGATAGAGCAATGGGCTCCATTTGATCAATAATCCGATCGTTTGGTTTGGTTAATAAAAGTTCTAGCTTATTTTGAATGATGGTTAATGGCGTTCGTAGTTCATGGGAAGCATTGGCAACAAATTCTGTCTGCTTGCGCCAAGAGGCTAAAACTGGACTCATGGCTTTTTGTGAAAGGTAATAACTAGCAAAAATAGACAGTATCCAAGATCCGATGGAACAAATAATTAGAATGCGTCCAAAATTTTCAGCTAATTGTTTTTCAGCATCTACACGACTAATAAACTGTAGATACGTTACGTCACTACTATTTGAACTGGGAGCTTTATAAACGACATAACGAAAAGAACTTCCACTATCCAGAGTAACAGAGTGAACTGTCTCTAACTTCGATGTAGCTAGCTTAAAACCAGTGCTTAACTCATCATAAAGTTGAGTCCCAATCGCTTCTTTATTTAAAATATTCCCTTCGCTGTCCCATTCAATCGGGACAAAACGCCCTTGACCTTTTAGTGTTACATCTTTATCTGGTAGCCGTGATAACTCCCCTGGTGGTGCTCCGCTAAATGCACCATTTGGTTCAAATGAACCACGTAGTTCAGCCTGCTTTAATAAATCTTCATCCACTCTAGAATAGAGTGACGTTTGCACTTGAAAAAAGATAATAAAACCAAAAGCGATAAAGATTAAAGCAAAGGCAACCATATTGTATATAAAAAAGCGACGTTGTTGTTTTTTCTCAATTTTATTTTTCATACGCTCGTCACAGCTGTTAGCATATAGCCAACATTTCTCAAGGTTTTAATCCCTTCGTCATATCCATAAGGTTTTAGCTTTTTGCGTAAATTACTCATATAGACTTCTACAACACTTAAGGATGTTTCAGAATCAAAGCCCCAGATACGATCAAAAATTTGTTCTTTCGTCACAATCATTTCTGGATTTTGAATAAAGTATTCTAATAAATCAAATTCTTTGCCGTTTAACACAAGAATTTGTTCGCCAATCTTCGCTGTTTTATTTTGTAGATTTAAAACTAATTCCTGATGGTTAATTTGATTTTCCATAAACCCACTATGATTGCGTTTTAGCAATGCTTTCAGACGCATAATTAATTCTTCACGATGAAATGGCTTTACTAAATAATCATCTGCGCCGACTTCAAATCCTTGAATCTTATCATCTAAGCCATCTTTGGCTGTTAAAATTAACACAGGTGTTTCAACTTTACGCCTCCGCAGCTCTTTTAATACTTCATACCCATTCATCTCAGGCATCATTAAATCTAATATAATCACATCATAGATATTTTGTTCTGCCTGATAAAGACCGTCTGCTCCATCATATGCTTGATCCCCTTTTAAAAAGTCTTCCGTCATTTCAATAATATTTGCAGACAATCGTTCGTCATCTTCCACTACTAATAAGCGTAACAAAATAGTCCCCCCATTTCAGTTCCTGATTTCTCACTTTAAATTCATCATACCTGATAAATTTGAATAAATAAATTAGGAACTATGAAGATTTAAAGAAATCTAAAAAAATTTACCTAATAAGAATATATGCTAACTTCTTAGGTAAATTTTTTTATTTTTTAGCGAATGACATCGCCTAATATTCCCTGGCTAAAACCTTCCACAATTTCTTTACGTACAAGCGGACTATCACCAAATGTTGTATGGGTTAATACGGCATTACTCGTCGCAAAGGTGACCGTTTTTTGACTATCCCACTCTTCAATTAAACCAGTAATAATCCCAGCACCATAGGCATCTCCTGTGCCAATTCGATCGTAAATTGCTAAATCAAAAACTGAACTAACGGAAAATTGCTCATTTCGGCGTAAGAAACCTCGAATACCAAGATTCTTGCCCTCTTTTTCACGGATTGTACCAGCAAAATCTCGAATCTCATACTTTTTAATAAACCTGAGACTGACTTCTTCCAGTCGTTCAATTTCAGTCGCTGTTGCCAACGCATCAGGTAGATCTAACAGCTCGACTAAATCACGAATTCCACCAATAACTAGGTCACAATGTGGCAATATTCGTTCAAATTGCGCTTTAACCCACTCATGGCCATTGGCTTCGTTTAAGCTTGGGCGATAATTGAAATCAAAACAAACTTTTTTCCCCAACTGATGCGCTTTTTCTGCTAAGGCGAAAGCTACTTCCCTTGTACCCTCAGAAAGCATTAAAGCAATACCACAAATATGGACAATTTTAGCATGGTTAAGGGCTTTATCTAAATCATAATCCACTATCGTACTTTCTCCAAAAGAGCTAGCTAAGCGATTTAAATACGTCACCTCAGCGGGGCGATTGCCATAGCCCATTTCTAAAAAGTAAAGGCCTATATGATTGCCTTGATAACCAATTAGATAATCTCGAATGCCTAGTTTCCGTAAACTACCCGCCGCTGCGCGTCCAACTTGATTCGCTGGCAAAGTTGTTAGTAAAGTTGTCTCATACCCAAAATGAGCCAAGCTGCTAAGTAAATTGACTCCACTTCCAGTGAAAGATAAATCAACTGTATCAGTTTGTTCAATTAATTTATAGTGTGGCGGTGTTAAACGCATCATCACTTCACCAAAGGCTAAAATATTCATTTTCGACTTAAACTCCCTTTCATCTAAAAAAGCACCAAACCCCGTTTAATCTGCTTCAAAAAAACAGACTAAACAGGGATGAACTTTTATGATTTGTACGAATTAAGCTAACGTTTTTTTGATTAAACTTAACAATGTTTTGACATCCTCTGGACGCGTATCGCCAGTTTCAGGATCAATAATAGAGCTATATACATGAGGAATAATTTTTTTAACGCCTGCGTCAACTGCGATTTGAACGATTTCTTCAAAGTTTTCTAAATCGATTCCACCTGTTGGCTCAAGATAGAAATCATTTTCTGCACAAGCTTTAGCAACAGCTTTATACTCTTCAATATGAGCTAAACCTTTCATATTGAAGAATTTAATTGAACTTCCACCCATATCTTTTAATAGTGCAATGGCTGTCTCAATCGAAACTTCACCAGCTGGTTCTTGACTACTTAAAGGACCAGTAGCAATATTAACCAATCCAACTTTACCCGTTGGAGATACAAGTCCATTCACAATCGTATCATCTTGTCCAACCAAAGCACGGCTCGCGCCAACACCAGTAAAAACTTGATTAATATGTTGTGGTTGCAATTTAGCTGAAATACGACTAACCATTTGACTTTGATTTGGATCTCCAGCACCTAAACCAACAGATAACGCATTTTCTGTAGCGGCTTGATACAATTCCATATCACGAATAGCTTCTTCGTCTGTTGGATAATTTTTTGATAAAACGCCTAAAACGACATGTTTGTCAGCAGCTTTATAACAATCAATTGCGTTTTGAACTGAATTTGCTAAAACATTTAGACAAATTCTATCTTCTAAATAATTGGGTGTTTTTTTCATTGGAAATTCCTCTTCTCTTTTTAATTAATGAAGCTATGCTATCGCTTTTCACTCTTATGTCTATGTCGTTACCCTAGTAACGTTTGAAGTGCTGAGACTATTTTTTCCATCTCTGCTTTATTTACAGCACGAATATCAAATTCAATAATTCCATTATTCGCACGATAATCACGCGTATAAATCGCTGGATTGCCTTGCTTTAATCCAACAACTACTTCTTTAGCCGTTAATGGTGCTGAATCCGCAATTGTTATTTTAGCACGATAGATTTCTCTTCCAGCGGCATCTTGTTCACAGCTAGCAACTATGTGTGGCACTTGATTTAAATCCGTTAAAAACGGAGCTAGACGTGTTTTCATAGCCTCACCAGACTCACTGCCTTCAGCAACATACTGTTCAATTGCGGCTGTTAAGCCTAGAATATTTTCTTTGCCAACTTTCATTGCACGTCCAATCCCTTTGCCTTGTAGACGAACCCAGTCAATAAATTGACGATTCCCAATCACTAAACCTGAACTTGGTCCTTCTAAAGCTTTTGCCCCACTGTAAATGACAAGGTCAGCACCTTCGTCTAGATACTTCACTAAATCTTCTTCAGCTGCGGCATCAACAATTAATGGCAATTGGTGCTCTGCTGCTACTTTTGCTGCTTCGCTAACTGTTAACATACTTTTTTGAACCGTATGATGACTCTTAATATACAAAATTGCGGCAGTATTTTCAGTTACCATCATTGCTAGATGCTCTGGCGTACACATATTGGCATATCCAGCCTCAATAACCTCACCACCACCTAATTCTACCATCACTTCAACTGGTGTTCCATAATCAACATTATGGCCTTTAGGTAAGATAATCTCACGTTTTTTAATCCTATTTGTAAAAGGATGATAGGCATGGTAGTTGTCACCAGCGCCGATAAAAGCGGCGACTGATTGAGCAATTCCAGCGGAAGCGGAAGAAACGACAATCGCGTCTTCTGCACCAATTAACTGTGCAATTGCTTTCCCAGTTTTCAAGGTAAGTTCTGACATTTCAAAAAAATGTTGTCCACCAAACTTTTGCGCAGCTAAAACTTCTTCTGACACTTTAGATACTCCTAAAATAGTCATTTTCCCACTAGCATTGATAACTTCTTTTAAGTCATATTTTTTATATAAATCCAAATTTTTCCCTCCTTCTAGGCTTTTGCCAAAAAAGTTCCTCAGACTTAAGCTAATTCATGAACTTTTCCACCAACAATTGCATAGGTTGGATGAATTTGTTCTCTAATTTCCCGAGTAAAACCATTAGAATCGGTTAATTCCTTAACGCCATTCTGCATTTTAAATATCGTCACATCGCCATCAAACCCAATTTCTAATTGACCTTTACCTGTCAATTTAAAAGCTGCCGCTGGATTTTTAGTAATCATCGGAATGATCTCTTCTAAAGAATAACCTAAGACTAACATTTTTTCTAGCGTGGTTGCTAAATCATAGACGGGCCCAGCTTCGCGGTTACGATGATAAATATCTGTACTAATCGTTTCACAGATCAATCCGGCTGCTTTCGCTGTTTCTGCTACCTTAAAATTAAAACTATCTGTGCCGTGACCAATATCAAAAATTACACCACGACGATAGGCATCCCAAACAAAGTCTTTAATCTTGCCTGAAGAATCTAAAATGCCATTATGTTTGCCATTATAACAATGAGTGACAATATCCCCCTGTTCCAACTGATCCAAGACTTGATCTAGCCTGGGTGGGGCAGAACCGATATGCACCATTAAAGGTAGCTGGTTCGCTCGTTGCATTTTTTTCGCCAGTTCTAACGGAATGATATCATTATCGCCAACGACCGTTTTACTCATCCGAGCTTTCATTCCAACAATAAAATCTGGATATTTATCAATAGCAGCAGCAATCAAGTCTTCTTTGATTTTCTTTAAATCGGCCAATTCATCTTGCTCAACAATTCCCCATTTGGAAATATTAACTAAAGCAAAAACATTGGTTTCAGCTTTTTCTGCTAGTGAATAAAAATCGCCAATATTTTCAGCACCCGTTGTGCCTGCATCAATCACCGTTGTGACACCTTTTTTAACGCCAATTTCATCAGGATAATCATAGTACAATGTCATCTTTTCGAAACAATGAACATGGTCATCAATCCAACCTGCTGAAACGTAAGATTCGCCCATCAAATCAATTGTTTTTGCTGCATTTGAGATGTTTAAGGTTTCAGCAACCTCCACAATTTTTCCATCGTTAATTGCAATGTCAATTTTAGTTCCGGCGACGGTTTTGCCATTTTTAATATATAGATCTATCATTGGAGATTCCTCACTTTTCTTCGAATTTAAATTTACTCCATGGATAGATAAAGTCTAATAAGATTTTTTCAGCTTCAGTGACTGTTCCAACTAAATTTTTCCGCTCATCTGTATGAGACTCTAGCACCACTTGTAATTCATTTTTATATTTTCCAAAGCCGTCATTTCCAATAACAATATCACCACGTTTGAATTCGTGAATATTATCATGAGCTGGATTGGCTTCTGCTTTAAATCGTTTACGAACTTCGGTAGAGCGTACTACTTGTGAAGTGATATCGCCACGTCTAAAATGTTGTACTGTTGTAACAATTTCTTTTTCAACTGGATTAGCATCTGAAACAAACTCAACTGCTAATTCTACTTGGTAACGATTGACTTTAGATAAAGCCATTAATTCAGCATCTGATGCATATGCATTTCCAATAATCACATCATCAATCTGATTAGTTGCAAATAAATGCTTCGCTTGAACCTCAATAGGTAAATTGCGGTGCATTTCTAATGTTGGTAAGCCGTCATTAATATCCCACGGTCCAATTTCCCCAACTTGGGAATTGATAAATGCTGCTGTTCTTAACCCTTGCTTTTTAAAACGCTCATTGCATTTCATAAAGAAATCAAAAGGTAAGGCCGTTCCATTTTGTGGATAAAAATTATGACACCCATATAAAAATGGACGATTGGCTTGGTAGGTTAAAATATTATCTAAATAAGCGACATCATTACTCATGTTTAACTCAATAATCATATTGTAAGGGTTAAAAGAAATCATCGCTTCTTTATTCCCATCAAAACCGACATCTAAACGAATCCCATCCGCACCTAATTGATGGAAAAAGGCTAGATCATCATAAGATATCCCTAAATCATCAAAAATAGTCGGTGCAATATCTAACATGACTTCAAAGCCTAAGTTCTTACCAAATTGGATAATGTGAGTAAATTTTTCTGCAACAGCTTCTTTGCCTTCTGTCACTTCTAGCATACTCATAAATATTCTTGAAAAACCATATTTAGCTGCTTTAGTTAAATACTCTTCATCTGTTTTCACATCACTATGATCTGGATAAATTGAAACGCCTAATCTTCTCATCATACTTTTTTCCCCGCTTCCATTTTTGTAAATACCTTACGAAATTTAGCTGCAATGACGCTAGCTACAAATAACGTTACTGTCGTTACTAATAATACTGCAATATGCAACAGAAGACCAATCACGACACTGGCTAAGATTGCCAAAATGCCATATAACATGATTTTAAAGGCTCCTAATTGTAACAGTTTTTTAGGCAGTTTTTCTTTTTCAACCACGTATTGACAGAATATAAAATAGAGAATGAATCCCACGAAATAACTGATATTTAACATTTTATGGCACCAAAGAGGTTAGCTAAATTGCTCTAACCTCTCTTATCCTTTCTAGTAGTTGTTTAACTTTTCTACTTGCTATTCTGTAGCTTCAGCCGCTTTTGCTTCTAATTCACGATCAATTTGTTGTTTTTCAAAAACTTTAAAGAACGGATAGTAGATAGCTAAAGCGATAAAGAAGTTAATCACAACTAAAACTCCAGCCATAATACTCCAATTGGTACTCATCCAAGCAGCAATTGGCGAAATAACGGTAAAGGGTAAACGTGCCATCATCATGGGTACAACTCCTGTAACGGTTAAGAAATAGGAAAGTGTGGTGGTAACTAATGGAGCTACGATAAATGGAATCCCTAAAATTGGGTTCATTACAATCGGTGCTCCAAAAATAATCGGTTCATTGATATTGAATAAACCCGGTAAGAAGGATAAACGACCTAAACTCTTCAAGTATTCTGATTTAGAAAAAAGGAATAAAACAACTAACGCTAACGTTGTTCCAGCTCCACCAATCCAAACAAACCATTGTAAAAATTGTTCTGTAAAAATATTTGGTAAATGGTTCGCATCAACACCTGCCACAAAAGCATCTGTATTTTCAGCAATTGAAATATCCCAAAATGGACGGATAACAGGTCCCATAATTGCTGGACCATGAATTCCTAAAACCCAGAAAAAAGTAATTAAGAAGACTGTAAGCAATCCACCAAACAAACTATTACCAGCTAATGTATTTTTTAATGGCATTAAGACTGTACTTAGTGCACTACTAATATCAAATCCAAGCATATGACGAATCACCCAGAAAAGAATCAAGATAACTGCTGCTGGCAACAAAGCGATAAAGGAATTCGATACTTCTGGCGGCACGCCATCTGGCATTTTGACTGTTATATTTTTTTCTTTCATAAAACGATAAATTTCAACCGAGATAATGGATGTGACAATTGCACCGAATAAAGAAGCAGAGCTTAGTGAAGCGATATTAATATAACGGCCAGCTGTAATCACACCATCAATAGGATCTACAACTTGAACGGGAACCACCGTTGCAACCAAAAAGGCTAATACTGCCAATATTCCACTCGTTAAGCTGTCTAACTTATAGCTTTTAGCTAAAGAAGAGGCAATCCCAAATGTAGCATATAAAGATAAAATACCAACAGTAAAGCGAAACGGAACATCTAAAATAGCTTTGTACGGTTCAATCATAAGTGCAAGTGATTCAATTGGTAGATTTAATAAAATAGTAAAAAACGATCCAACAATAGTTAGTGGCATAGTAGCAATGATTCCTTTTCTAATCGCCGTCATATGGCGCTGAGAACCGATTTTCGTTGCTACTGGTAAAACTTTTGACTCCAAAATATCAACAAATTTATCCAACTTTTTTCCCCCTAAAAATATAATGTTTTTAAATACAAGTTCAATATAACATTATAATCTTTAGTTGTAAACGGATTCTTGGTTTTTTTTGCACTTATTACTAATTTAATCTGCACTATCTACAGTTTATCACCCTTCTATATATGTTAGGTTAATGCAATTGGGAAAATAGCTCCTAAAATCATTGCCCCTAAAATAGCTCCACCTGCAATTGGTTTTTTCCATAAATAAAAGATAACTGCGCCGATTGTTGCTCCAATCCCAATTGGAATAGAAGCGCCACAAGCACTTAAAATAATTAAAGGTCCTAAGAAACGCCCAGAAGCATTTCCAGCTCCCATCATAACATCCGCACCAAAAGTTGAGTTTGATTGATTGATTGTGAATTTACGGATTAAGATAATCACTCCACCAACCAATAAACCTAAGATTAGTCCAGTTACAATTGCTAATGCAAAGTTTTCAACAGGAGCAACCATTCCCATGCTCAAGAAAATAGCTGGAATTCCAATTCCTATCCCTGTTAAAATTGCTCCACCTAAATCTAAAATCCCAACTAATGAGCCTTCTAAAATACGAGCAAATAAGAAACTTGCTCCAAAGGCTGCAGCTGCTCCATAAGAACCGCCATCCATTCCCGCTTTTAACATGGCAACTATGGCAACTTCGTTAAAGGCACCGACTCCATAAACATAATACATGTGTGTTCCAGCAAATACTCCTGCTGCTAGCAATCCAACAAAAATTGGAAATGACCAATCAGCATACCAAAAATTTGGTTTTTCTAATTTTTCAGACATAATTTCCCCTCTTCCCTTGTTTATGCGCCTAGATTAAAGACACCATGAATGCTTTCTAACCATTGTGGAATTTGTAAACGGAAGCTTTCAAGCATCTCTAAATCAAAGCCTCGGAAAAAGGCACTAAAGATAAATAATAAAGCAATAGCTACCATCATACTTTTCGTTACACGATTCCAACCAATTTCATCGACACCTTTACCAATTAAAATACCTAGGACAACACCTGGTGTCGCATTTCCCATAATCATTGCTGAAAGTCCACCAAAAATCGTGCCCCATAAACCTGAACGTTTTCCTGCATCAATTGCTGCTAACCAAAATAGAACGGGCATAACAGTATTAATTAACAAATTCGCTGCTGGTACTAAGACTGCTACAGCCGTAACTTGTAAAGCAGGTGGAATAGCAGATGCAGTTGTATTTAAGAAAGCAACTAAGACCATCCCAATTGCAGCGCCAGCAATCCCCATTTTTTTAGGGTTATGCATCGTTTCTTCAACGTTTTTATTTTTAATCATCAATGCTGCAGTTGCCCAATTTGGAATTACTCGATGGGTAATATCTTGCGTAAATGCTCCTGCTCCCACAGTTGATGCCCATGCATTGAAGAAAAAACCTAAACCGAATGAAAAATGAGAAGCTGCATCCCCTTCACAGGCGTTCATCTCACCTAAGGTTCTAAAAGCTCCTAAACCTTGTGTTGTTGGAGCATGAAACATACGAGCTGCTCCAGCGCCTGCTGCAAATCCAACCAGTCCTCCAATCAGTAAAGATTTTAACAAAATAATCATAATTGTCATTTATATTTCCTCCTTTTGAAGCCATTTTTTCTTAAATAGCGGAGTCGGAACATGATCAGGGCCTTGTGTGTGCGTAGTGACAAACTGGACGCTTTCTACTGGGATCCACGAAATTTCTACTTCAACATCCATGATCACTTTGTAAGTAATACGTGTACGTTTCAAAAAGAAAAATAAAAATTTTTCTACATAACTTTCTTCTTCCGCCAAGACTATTGCTGTATGCAAAGGCTCGATACGTAAAATTACATCATCTGACTCTTTTAGCACTTTCCCATGAATTTGATTTAAAGCATTGGAGAAGGCTTGGTTCTTCTTTTCAGCTTTGCCTTCTACGCGGACAATTTGTCGTTTCTTCTGTTTCACATCCGTCACTTGAACCACTCCTTTTCTCTTAACATTATAGAGCTTTAATTACGCATTTTTCTTTACGTAAGCTTCTACTAAACGTTTTCCTAATTCTTCTTGATCCATAAACCCAAAACCTAAAACTGTTTTTCCATCATTAATAGCTGTAATACCTTCTTCAACTGAACGCATGCCATGGCGCTCTGGGTAACCATATTTTGTTGCCGCAGTTAAAGCACCTGCTCCACCACTGCCACAAAAGGAAATACCTAAATCCGCGTTTTCTTGTTGCATCACATCACCAAGACGCATATCTGCACCCATTCCTGGAACAACAACGGCTCTACCACCTGCTGCTTCAACTCCTTTGGCAACATTTTGCCCTTTACCTAAACGATCTGCAATGACTACTGTTAACATAATTTTTTCCTCCAATAAGTTAGTTATTTTGTTTTGCTGTCTCAAAATGAATCGATAAAACATATTTTTCATCATCGGCTAAATTGCCAATTTCTTGTGTAATCGCTTCTGAAATCGCTAATGCTTCAATTGAAACTTCATTAAACATATCTGGATCTATTTTCATAATCGCTTCGCCTTCTTTAGAACGACGGACCATCTCACCTAAGTGATTTGTCAAAACGACTAATTGAACTTCTGTTGGATAAATTGCTTTTTCTTCCATTTTTGCTAAAGCAGAATACAAAATTTTTTCTGTTGCAACTGGATTTTGAGACTCTGCTAGAATTCCTTTAACAGCCTCTGTTATCAGTTTATGTTCCAACCTATTTCCTCCTAAATAAAAAGTTTGTTGAGCCGGTTAGACCTGGCAGAAAAATAGGAAATTCCAAGAAAAGTGTCCCTTTACTTTTTTGGGAATTTATCTTTTTTCCGAAGGACTGGCTCATAAGAACTAGCCTAAATAAAAAGTTTGTTGAGTTCACTTAGACTCGATTGAAGAATAGGGAAATTTGATGTGACGTTTTTTGTCGCCTCGAAATTTCCTCTTTCTTCCGAGAGGCTAACTCATAAAAACTAGCCTAAATTAAAAGTTTGTTGAGCCGCTTAACTCTGGTAAGAAAATAGGAAAAATTGATATGGCGCTTTTTGCCATCTCGAATTTTTATCTTTTTCTCGAGGAGTTGGCTCATAAAAACTAGCCTAACTACTGATGTATTGTACTAATGCTGTAATTTCAGCTTTATTAATACTTAATTCGTTTTTAGCAAAAATTTCTTTAATTAAACGAACGTCTTCTTTAAAGTCATCTAACGTATCTAAAGCGACGTTGCCTTCATTTTCATACTGAGAATCATAAAAAATACGATGAACCATCATGAATACATGTAATAAAAAGGCTTCTTCGTATCCTATTTGTAGTTTTAAGCCTAGCTGTTTTTTTAATTCTTCGTAGACAACAAAGCCTTTTAAAATTAGCTCACGACTTTGTTCTTCATCATTATTTTTCATTGGTGTTTGGCGTCTTGCAACTAATTTAGGAAATTTAGTTGAACCCGTTAGCTGGTTACTTACAATCTCGGCTACAACTTTTTTTATGGCTTGAATATCCGATTTTGTGGGAATTGGGTTAACTTTAATAAAAGGAACTTCTAATTCCTCAATCGGAAAAATGCTCACCACTAAATCTGGGTTTTCTAGCTGAATAATTTCTTTTGCTTTTAAGACTGAAGCAAAACTAGCAATTTCAACATTGGCTACTTCTTCCATAATTCGTTGCTGAATCAAACTTGTAACACCAAGCCCTGTTGAACAAACATAAACGATTCGTGCTACACTTCTGTTCATACTTAATTTTTCATACGATACTAAAAAGTGCAACGCGATGTAGGCAATAAATGAATCATTTGTAATTGAAATGGATTTAGAAATTTCATTAGCAGATGCCTCTTCAATGCTCCTAAAAAGAACTGGATAACGCGACTTAATATCTTCAATAAACGGATTATACTCATTTACAAATAAATACTTTTTGTGCAACTTTAAAGACAGATGGGCAAATAAATTGGTGAAAAGTTGCTTGTCTTCATTAAAAGCAATTTTTTCTTTTTCACTAACAAATTCAATGATATTGCGAGTAAGCTCGGCAATATTTTTTTCTTCATAAACCATCAGAATATCACTAAAAATATAGATATATTCATCTTCTAGGATTGGAAAATGATAGGATTCAAAAACTTGTTTCATCAATAAGTAAGGAAGTTCTTGGCTTTTAGTTAATAAGTCTTGATTTGAAAGAATTTTATAGCTATTAATTGTGCGATTAATGCTCATGCGCGCTGTCGCTATCGTCACTCGCAAGATAATTGCTAAGATTTCACTGTAATTAAATTGTTCCATCATTTTCTGATTCATAATTTTTGATACCGTATAGACTGTCTTTTGATAAATCTGCAACATTTCTGGCTGCATCGCTAATTTTAAACTACGATAATCTCCAGCACTTTTATCTGTAATGTAGTTCATAATGCTATAAATATCATAGTCTGTAATTTCTTTTTGGATAATTGCTTCCAATAATAATCGAATTTGATGTTCCGATCCTTCAATCGTATAACCAAAATAGTTTTTACGAATTAAGTTTAATTGATAAGCACCCACAAATTGCTCCACTTTTTCTAAATCCGCCACAATTGTATTTTTACTGACATGTAAGCTTTCAGCCAATTCAATTGTTGTACTAAATTCAGTGCGTAAACAAAGTAAAGTAATAATTTGATGAATTCGAATTTCTTGATCAGGATACAGTTCATATCGTTCTACCTGAAGGACTTCGTTTTTCAATTCAATGCGCATTGAGTCGGTTAATTCTAACCAAAAGCCTTTGTTCCGTTGAGCTAGTAATGGCGTCCCATGTTGCTCGAACCAAATTTTAACGTTGTCTAAATCATATTTAATCGTGCGTACACTTACTTGAAATTCTGCGGCTAATTCTTTTGTCGTTGTCGTAGAGGCTTCATTATTCAATAATGTTAGAATTAATTTAATTTCACGTTTTGATAATTGCACTTGCATGATGTTTCATCCTTTCTATCCATTCTTTCAAGATTGCATTGTTTGAAACCTCTTACAACCCTAATATAGCTAGTTTTCAGAGTTATTACAATACTATCTTCTTGCACTTTAATAAGTGCAGTTGTTTAATAAATGCTTTGTTTTACTTGCATGAACTCGCTGATTTTTTAGTGACCTTTCTATTATCATATAAAGAAAACAAATACGCATTACTAATTGATAGTGTTTATCTTCTATTCGTTTTCTATATTTCCTTAGTTGCCAAAAAAAGGAAACAAAAAAGCTATGAATCCAAGAGAGACCTTGGATTCATAGCTTTTTAAATGACTGTTTAATTCTTTAGAATATGAACAGAATATGACAACTTTTAAACTCTAGCCCTTGCTTTAGTTGGCTAAATTTCATATTCAATCAAATAAGGGAATTTGTCTGTATCATATTGCGCATGAGAAATCTCAATAATCTCTTCTGATTGGCTATAAGATGTCCGGATACGTTTTAATAAATAAGGGCTTTGTGTATTTAATAGCTTTTGAATAGCTGCTTCAGCTGGCGCAACCGCAAAAGTATCTTGGAATTTCCCAACTACTTTTTGATAGCTAGCTAACCATTTATAGAGCGAGAGTTTTTCCATTTGTTCTAAGGAAGATTCATCCCCTAAAACAGGTAAATAATGTTCAAAATAAATATATGGTTCATAGTCCAAACGATATAGACGCGTTAATTTATACGCTTCTTTGCCAAAGGCAGCCGCAATTTCTGGTGTAGTCGAGTTTGTTTTTATTTTTTCAATGGCTAAGATTTCTTTTGATAGGTGATGGCCTCGCTCTTCGATCATAGCTGAAAAAGAGGCTGCCTTAGATAACTTATTAAATAGACGATCACTAAGCACAGTTGTTCCTTTGCCACTTTTCTTTTCTAAATAACCTTCATTTGCTAGAATTTCAATTGCTTTTCGAACAGTTATTTTACTCACAGAAAATTTTACTTCTAATTCATTTTCAGTTGGTATTTGCGTCCCAACAGGATAAATACCTTCTAAAATATCTTTTTTTAAGGTTTCAGCGATTTCAATATACAATAGTCCTTTTGGTTTCATGGCGGATCCTTTCATTGTTCATTTTATTAAGCATATGAAACTATCTATAAATAGTCAATCGAAAAGATTAACTTTCTGCAACTAAAGTTTTCCGAACAGCTTTTGCAATGGCTTCAATTGTATATACCGCTGGTAATTGTGAGGTTAATTCTAAGGTTTTTTCAGGGTGGTTATGGTCTTTTTTTACGGTTTCACGATTGATGTAATACGGAATATTCACATCTGACAACTGGGCAATCGTTGAATTTTCACTATTTGTAATGGAAATGACTTGGCAGTGGCTTGTATTTAGATGCTTTAAATAATTAATTACTTCTTGCGTTTCTCCTGAAACTGATAGTGCAATTAGACAGATTTTATTTGAAAATTTCTTTGCTAAAAATTCAATTGGATAATTAGAAGGGTCCTCAATTCTCAAAGCCAAAGTAAATAAATTTGAAAAATAAGTTGATCCATACTGAGCGATACTTTCGGAAGAACCCGAACCTAGAAAAACGACTAACTCTTTATCCTTTAATAAATCTACTGCTTCTTGAATTTTTTTCT
Source organism: Carnobacterium maltaromaticum DSM 20342 (assembly GCF_000744945.1). Taxonomy (NCBI): domain Bacteria; kingdom Bacillati; phylum Bacillota; class Bacilli; order Lactobacillales; family Carnobacteriaceae; genus Carnobacterium; species Carnobacterium maltaromaticum. The sequence continues at coordinate 2,954,991 of NZ_JQMX01000001.1, read as the reverse complement.
TAAATGAACTCTGTCTAGCTCTAGTTAAAAAGTCCATATAACTCATTTCATCAACATCTGCTACAGGTTCTATCGGTTTTTCTGCTAGTGATAGTTGCAACTTCACTTTAAATTCTGAAAATCCACTACACTTCATTTTTTTACAAAAGCGCAAAATACTAGCGGTGCTTGTATGAGTCGCTGCAGCTAAATCACGGATACGCATGTAAATAACCTGATCGCTATGGTCCAAGATATATTTATAAATGTGTAAATCAAAAGAACTAAGCTCAGCTGTATTGTCTAAAAACATAGTGAAATCTTCCTCTCTTTTTTAGTTACAGGGTGTAACTGAATTGGTACAAATATCTTTTTTTCAAACATATGTCCCATTTGTTGAAAACCCTTTTTTATTTAGGAGCTAACGTTATAATCATAATAGCTAAGAAAACGCTTTTATGCAAGGCGTATTCTTAGTCAATAGCATTTATAATCTAACAGAGAAAGTAGGAAATCATATGACAAAAAATTATTCATTTCCCCCACACTTTTTTTGGGGCGCTTCAACTAGTGCAACACAATCTGAAGGACGAGTAGCAGATGACGGAAAAGGCGAAAATATTTGGGACTTCGCTTCAAATGAGTACAATCATCGTTTTTATGAAGGGGTTACTACCGAAAAGACTTCACGATTCTATGAAGATTACCAAACAGACATCGGCCTAATGGCAGAGCTTAATTTTAATTCTTTTCGAACCTCAATTTCCTGGTCGCGATTGATTCCAAATGGCGTTGGTCCCGTGAATGAGCAAGCTGTTACTTTTTATAATCAGGTGATTGATGAATTAATTGCTAAAGGCATTGAACCTTTTATTAATCTGTATCACTTTGATATGCCCTTAGAATTACAAAAAATCGGAGGATTTGAAAATAAAATCGTTGTTCAGTACTTTAAACAGTATGCAGAAACTTGTTTTGATTTGTTTGGGGATCGTGTGAAGTATTGGTTTACCTTTAATGAACCGATGATTCCTGCTGAAGCTGGTTACTTACATGATCGACATTATCCTTACGTGGTTGATTTTAAACGAGCGGCAACAGTTTTACACCATATTGCCTTAGCACATTGTGAAGCAATAAAATCCTTTAGAGAACGAAATCTGGCTAGTAAAATCGGGATTATTATGGATATTATTCCAGTCTATCCTCGTAGTCAACATCCAGCTGATTTAAAAGCCGCAGAAATGGCCGATTTATTTTATACGCGTAGTATCAATGAGCCCCTTTTATTAGGTCGTTATCCGGCAGAATTAGTTGGAATTTTGACTGAATATGGGCAAATGCCTGTCGTTACTAATGCTGATTTGGCATTGATTGCTGAAACTAAAGTCGATATTTTAGGGATTAACTATTATAAGCCACGACGGGTCAAAGCCTTAGATTACGAACCAAATAGAAGTGGAGTTTTCAGTCCTGAATGGTTCTTTGCCAACTATGAAATGCCTGGACGCCGCATGAACACTTCGCGCGGAATAGAAATTTATCCGCAAGGCATCTACGATATTGCGAAAATGATTCAAGCTAAGTACGGCAATATTGATTGGTTTGTTTCTGAAAATGGAATTGGCATCCAAGGCGAAGAGCAATTTATGGAAAACGGGATGGTAATGGACGACTATCGTATAGATTTTCTTAAAGAGCATTTGATTTGGCTCCACAAAGCCATGGCAGAAGGCAGTAATTGTCTCGGCTATCATATGTGGACTTTTGTTGATTGTTGGTCATGGATTAATGCTTACAAAAATCGTTATGGCTTTTACCGTTTAGATTTAGCAACTGGAGAAAAAACAGTTAAGAAATCTGGTTTATGGTTTAAAGATGTGATTAAAGAGCATGGATTTTAATTTTGACCTTCACTACTTGCTTAAACTCTTTTAGATAGAAAGGAATGAATTACATGGAAAAATTATTAGAACGGTTTGCTTTGAAAATACTCCCAATTGCCAATGCCATCGGTCAACAACGTCATTTACAAGCTGTCAGAAATGGACTTATCTCAATTTTACCCCTGACAATTATTGGTTCATTTTTTGTCATCCTTTTAAATGTGCCGATTGCAGGCTACGCAGAAATGATTGCGCCCTTTAGCGCTGCATTAGATATTCCATTTCGTTATACAGTTGGAATTATGGCCCTCTATTCCGCTTTTACAATTGGGTCTTTTTTAGGGAAATCATATAAGTTAGATGGCGTTACTAGCGGATTTCTTTCGATGCTTGCTACAATTTTAATGGTCGTTCCAATTAACTTGAAGGAAGGTATTGATACTGCTGGAAATGCCGTTAACGCTGGGCGCTACATTCCTATCGCTCCACTAAGCTCTCAAGGACTTTTTGGCGCAATTGTCGCCTCTTTACTGGCAGTTGAAATTTATCGTTTTACAAAGGAACGAAAATTGGAAATAAAAATGCCTGATGGCGTTCCACCTGTCGTTTCAAGCTCTTTCGCAGCTTTACTTCCAACGCTTTTTATTGTCTTAGTTTTTTGGATTCCACGTCACTTTTTTGATTTCGATTTAAATGGTGTTTTAACCGTTCTCATTTCACCATTAAAAACTTTTTTAACAGGAAATAATTTATTGGGCGGTCTCTTAACTCAGTTTATGATTTGCTTATTCTGGGCAATGGGTATTCATGGTCATGCCGTTCTTGGACCCATTATCCGTCCATTTTGGGATCAAGCCATTATTGAAAACGCCGATCTATTTCAAGGAGGTATGAGCGCTTTCCAATTGCCAAATATCTTCACAGAACAATTTTATCAATGGTACGCTCAAATGGGTGGAACAGGGGCAACCTTAGCGTTATGTTTCTTATTCCTTTTTTCAAAATCTAGTTACTTAAAACAGTTAGGTAAACTATCTATTTTACCAGGAATTTTCAACATCAATGAGCCTCTGATTTTCGGTGCACCGATTGTGATGAATCCATTATTAGCTGTTCCATTTATTTTAGTACCCATTGTAAATACTATTTTGATTTATATTGTCACGATTCTGGGTTGGATGCCACGCATGATGGTCAAACCGCCTTTCACACTCCCTGCTCCGTTTGGTGCTCTAGTTACATCTAACTGGAACATTGTAGCATTCATTATGGTTTTCGTTTGCTTTATCGCTTCACTCGCAATTTACTATCCGTTCTTTAAATTATTTGAAAAAAATCAATTAAAACAAGAAGCAGATACTGTAGCACAAGCTAACATGATGGAGGTGTAAAATAAGATGGAAATTTTATTATTAGGTTTAGTTGTTGGAACAATTTTCATGACCCATTTAACCTTGAAGAATAATCAATGGATTGCAACTAGCTCTTTACTAAAATTAATTTGTTTAGGTATTTTAACAATTGGATTTAGTATTGTTTTAGCAAGTCTTCTGGGGAATTTTTATCTGTTAGTTATTCTGACAACACTCGTGTGGGCTTCTATTTTACAGATTCGCTTTCAGCAAAGGGTTACTCATTATAATGAACAAGGAAACTAAGGTATGTTAATGCATATCTAGTTGAATGCATTCGTTTCATTTAATTCTTAGTGAATTTGGTAGAATATAACTACTTAATATTCATTTTTTTAGAATTTAATCACAAAAAAGGTATGTAGAAAATAAACATTTTCTACATACCTTTACCTTTTTTTAAAATTTAGTTTCGCCTAAAGCCGATTGAGCTGCTAAATTTAACAAACTCCATTGACGGTCAAAACCTGGTTGGAAGAAGAAGTCAGCTTCAGCTAAATCTTCTAATGTTAAGCCCGTTTTAATGGCAAGCGCAAGTGTATTGATGTGGGCAGTAATATCATATGTTGATAAGACTTGTCCACCAAGTATTTTATGGGATTTTTCATCAAAATTAAGTTTCACATAAACTTCAGTATTCCCATCATTTTTAACAAATGTTGGGCGCAACGTATCTTTGTAAAAGTTCCCTTTGATTTGTACTTCTGAGCGACTAGCTGAAAATTCATTTAAACCAGTCATAGCTAAATTGTATCCAAATACAGCTAAAGCACTTGTTCCAAGTACACCTTGGAATTTTTCAGTAGGTTGATCTTTTGTTAGATTACGAACGACATATCTAGCTTCACGACGAGCCGTTGTCGCCAATGCTACAGGCGCGTGTTTTTGGCTTGCTACATTTAATGGCAAGATTGCGTCTCCAACAGCATAAACATCTTTGGCCGATGTACGTAAATACTCATCAACTTTAATTTGTCCACGCTCTTCTAAATCAACTAAACCTTCAAGCCAGCTAGTATTTGGTGTTAACCCAGCCGCTACAATGACTAAATCAGCATCCACAACACCATTTTGATGTTCAACACCTGTAACTTGTTTTTCACCAACAAAGCCTTTTATTTGTGCCCCAAGTTCAAGGTTCACACCATTTTCTTTAAAAACTGGTGCTAAAATATCTGTCATCTCTTGATCTAAATAGTTTCCTAGGACATTATCAATCATATCAATGATTGTGACATTTTTGCCAGCTTTAGCAAAAACTTCTGCTGCCTCAACACCAATATAGCCGCTACCAATCACGACAACATTTTTAACTTTATCATCAGAAAGCTTGTCTTTGATTTGAAGAGCCCAAGCACGACCACGCATAAAGAAAATATTCTCTAAATCAGCATTTGGAACTGGTAATGCTGCCGGAGTAACTCCAGAAGCTAAAATAAGTTTGTCATATGTGTCAACCAACAGTTCACCTGTTGCTAAATTTTTAATGGTCACTTCTTTTTTGTCTGCATCAAAAGTTAAAACTTCGTGCTGACTCTTAACTTTCCCACCACGTTTTTCAATATCTTCAGGCTTGAAATTTCGTACATCATCAACTTGAGTAACCTTATCTTCCAGATACAACTGCATTCCGCATGATAAAAATGAGACAAAATCGCCTTTCTCATAAATCGTTACATCGGCACCTTCATATCTGTCTAAAATTTCTAACGCCGATTGATGTCCACCGTGACTTGCTCCTACAATTATTACTTTCATATAATCCCCCTTAGTTTTAGCTATTGTCAGCCTACTATGTACATAAGCTCACAATATACTTTAATAGTTAGTACTTTTTGGTACTATAACCATGATAGCACACTAAAGTTTATGATTGTATTATTTTGCTTTGCTAAAAAAGAGTTTAGTTTGCTATAGCGTTATTTTATGCTAGAACTTTTTTTGTAGGATACTAGGTTATCTATAACACGAGCCGCTATCTGTTTAGTACCTTTGCTCTTCAACTATAACCATTCTTCTAGAAATAGATTCTTTTAAAAAGTGGCTTGTTTTGAAAGTTCTTAAATGAATCCATGCTATTTCCATAAGTTAAGCCTGAATAATTCATACTTTTAATTAAAACCATGTGAAACTGCCTCACGGCAGCTTACAATTACTTTTTCATCTTCACCCGTTAAGTGATGAAAAAAGAACCCCTTTCTGCTATGGTTAAAGTGACTAAACCAACCAAAAGAAAGGAGTTCTTCTAATGACTAGCTTACACAAAAACCAAGTAAAATTCAATTCAAATATCACTATTTCTCATACAGGTGGTCAATTATCGAGTGATTCGGGTCTCGTCCTAGTGAAAGAGCTGATGAACACCTTCGGTTTTTCTGAACTGGCTAAGCAACACATTCACATTGAAGACGAACGAGCATATTTTACTCATGACAACTTATCCATACTTGAGCAGTTCATTATGCAATTAATTGCTGGTTACTCAGCTGATTCTGCAGCTAATCTCCTGAGACAAGATCCTGTGTTTAAAGCTGTTTTAGATAGGAAAGAACTCGCTTCTCAATCTTCACTTTCTCGATTTTTAGATCGACTATCTGAGGAGAATATCCATGAACTTCAAGCTTTGAACCAAGAACTTATTGATAAAGCACGCCTCATCCGTAATGATACGGAATTAATCATTGATTTAGATTCGACCCATTCAGATACATTTGGTCACCAAGAACAAACGGATTATAATACCCACTACCAAACCTATGGTTATCATCCATTGGTAGCTTTTGACGGATTGACTGGTGACTTCTTAAAAGCTGAACTACGTTCAGGAAATCAATATACATCAAAAGGCGTAAAGGAGTTTCTCACACCTTTATTAGAGCACTATAATCACTCTCTACCAAACACTGACATCTTGGTTCGTGGAGACAGCGGGTTCGCTACACCTGGTGTGTATGATTCGTGTGAATCAAAAAAGAGTCATTATGTTATTCGACTGAAGAATAATCGTAGACTAGGTCAAATAGCTGAGAAATCAGTACTTTATGGCGATAATCAAAAGTGGGAAGAACGAGAAGTTCAGTACTTCTCCACCACTTATCAAGCACAATCCTGGTCACAAAGTCGTCGCGTGTGTATACGCTCAACACGTGAAGCGGGCGAACTACTCTTTCGACATGAGTTTATCGTGACGAATCTATCAGAAAATGTTTCTCCTGATACCATCTTTTCTCTCTATGCCAAACGTGGCACAATGGAGAACTTCATTAAAGAAGCGAAAGCTGGCTTTTACTTTGACAAGACAGACAGTCCTCGCTTTTTGGAGAATCATGTCCGAATGATGCTCAGCTTGATAGCTTACAACTTAGTCAACTTCTTAAGAACGATTGGCTTTGAGGAAGTCCAAAAGGGAATGACCATTCATTCTATTCGATTGAAGTTTCTGAAAGTTGCTGGGAAATTAGTCCAAACGGGTAGACGAGTCTATCTCAAATTATCTAGTTATCATGTGTATCAGAATGAATTCTACAGGGTCTTTGCTCGCCTGAGGCGAGCCAGTCAATGGATCTAATCCAACAATCTAACGATTTTTTTACTGGGAAGTTATCCAGGGAGAAGTATGCTCAAAATGCCTTACACCCAAAATTTATTCCTCAATATTTTTGAACAGTGAATGTTTGAAGTAACTTTTTAGTCAAAATCAGTTGATAGGGATATTAGTGATACATATTTCAATAAAATGTACCAAAGAATTAAAGCTATGAATTATTCAGGGTTAAGATTTATTTTAACTTAATTTATTTCATATATTTTTAATAGAAAAGCATGTATAATAAATCGATAAATAAGCAATCTGCCAAAAATTAAAGTTACTTTGTAATAGGTTTTCTTATATATATTTATCTATAGAGGAGGCATTTATGTGAGAAAATACGGTGAAACAATTAGAAAAATCAGAGTGGGAAAAGGAATTAAACAAAGTGAGCTTTATAAAGACTTAATCTCCAAAAGCTATGCTATTAATTTTGAACAAGGCAAGCATGATATTTCCTTTAGTTTGTTAGAGGAGATATTAGATCGACTTTTAGTTTCTGTTGATGAATTTCAATATATTGACCGAGACTATAACCCAAATCATATTAACCACTTTTTTTCGTTATTTTCAAATTATGCAAATTCAAATAATATTGAAAAATTAGAAGAACTTTTGCTTGAAAGTGAACCTTACGAAGACAAACTCTCTTTAATAAAAACAGCTTTGGTAAAATCTAGGATTAGCCAAATGAAGGTATTCAATGAAACTGGAAGTCTAGTTAAAGCTCAAATAAGTCGGCACAATCAAGAAGTCATCCTTAACTATTTATCCTCTATTCAAACATGGACATATTTTGAAATAATCCTATTTACGAATACAGTAGAATATATGAACTCTAAAGAAAAAAATACTTATTTTGAGTTAATTTCTCGCTTTGTAAGCAAATATAAACACTATGAGTCTGCACATTCTTGTCTATGTACTCTCTATGTAAACTCGATTTATGATTTATTAACAGAATCTTCTATTACTCAGTCTAGATCTGTTTTAGATCTTTTAATGCGTGAGCTTAAAGAGTTATCCCAGAATCCAACCTATGGTTTTCATAGAATTATTTATAACTATTATGAAGGAATAATCCTAATGAATGATTCGAAAAATGATCCTCCTAATTTCGACAAAGGTGAACATAAATCACGCTTTGCTATTCAAATGTTGCAAGAACTTGAACAAACATTTATAGCTAGTATTTTTGAAACTACTTTAACTAATTTTTTAGATTCTCATCATCTAAATCATTCAAACTAACTATTTGGAATAAATACTAGAAAAAAAGTAAGAGAGAAAACTGTAAAGGTATAAAACTAATCAGTATATGACTGATTAGCCTTATATCTTTAACAATCTATATTTTCTGTTTCTATTTTAAAACGTGACTAATCATATTGAAAAGGTACAATAACAGAAACGAGACAAACCACATAATAAAAACAATAAGTAGTAACCATTCTCCGCCAGTTTTAGGTACTAAATTATTCTTATACTCTTTCTCTTTTACCCTCTTCTTTGAATCTACTTCACTGAGTGAGTTATTTACATTTAATTGCACATCTTCAGTTTTTGCTGGAATTGACTCCATCATAAATATCCCAAACAAAAATATGTTAAAAAAAATAGTGAATTTTAATTTCATTTTTCTACCCTCCTTCCCTAATTTAATCACTATTCTAACTAAAATTAACTTCAACTAAATGTATACGTATAGTGTTGCAGATATTTAATTTCTGGGAATCATGAAACATTCTTCTGAATTTATATGGTATTCATGCTTTATATTACTATGTCCATTTTCTGAGCCCTATTTACTGTTTACGCAAGACTATACTTTTTAAAATATAATTTGATTGCTACCATTTTTCATATCAAAATAATCATTCATGAGTAACACTTCATTCACTTCTTCAATGCAAATAATTTTTTTAACACGAGTAAATCTTTGGACTACCATGGCTTTCACTTGCTCTATCTCAAAAGTAGCTGGTACAATAATTACTTTCCTAACAATCATTCCAGTTGTAGCTTCAAATTCGATATAATATTCTAAACCGTCATTCCAATGTTCTTCAATCAACATATACTTATCCTCATTTCTGTATTTCCTTCATTTATAAAATTACAATGGCCAGCATTTATTCATATTCTTTATACTCACTCGCCTTATGTGTATTTATTAACAAATATTTACAAGTTTTTTCTCGCTAAACTTTAGTGTTAACTAGCCCTTAAAAACACTATACTCCTCCATTTTTCTTTTTGTAAAAAAGTAGTATATATAATACCCATTGCATTTCCCATTAAAGGATTATTTCAAAAAGTTATCATTATAAACGTTACTTTTTTAATCAATAAAATAGCCACCAACATGTACGTTGGTGACTACTCAAACTACTAATCATTATTTTATTTTTTTAAATGCCTACTTTAATTCCATCTTTCTAGTTTTTTCATGAATTTTTTTGTATACATCTTATTCAAAAAGAACTTTTCAATTTTATTCATATCGGATTCTTGGAATTTCTTTAAATTATAAGCATACATGCCATCAAAATCTAAATCTGTTTTTGTCCATTCGCCATCTTGGTAACACTTCTCACAATACTTAGTTGATAATGTTCCATCTTTTTCAGTTCCAAAATCCGCCTCATCTTTTAAAGGCATGCCACAGCTTTGACATAGATTTGTTTTTGCCACTCTTCTTCCAACTTTCTATTTTTATTTACTTCATATTTTATGGGTACTACACTGGTACGTATAGCCTCACTCTATTATACCGCATATCTGAATGAATCACTTAATCTCAGCATTTTTAAATGATAAAAAAAGCTGCTAACTAAGAATCTGACTTCTTAAGCTAACAGCTTTTACTATTTATTCTCTATTTATTTATCGACACGTTTTAGAACTCGTGCTCGTTTCTTACCTAAGAACAGCGGTACATTTTCAATTTCCACATCACTAGCATTAAGACCAAACCATTTTTCTGGTGAAACCGTATGACGTTTCAAGAAAAGTTTTGCCTGCATAATAAAGGTTTCATAACCACTTAGTTCCATTTCCATTGAAAGTTGTTCTTGGATAATGATAAAGCGGAAATCGCCAACTTTACGATCTGGCATCGTGGTGTAGTTTCGTGATTGAATATCTACTTCACCATTTTCAACAAGTTCAGTAACAATCTGGCGCAAGAAAACATTCAATTTTTGGCTGACACGGAAACCTAATTTCAATTGGACTTTAATCATATAGTCTGTTCCACCGATATTATCAACGGTGTACTCCGCTGTATAAGGTTCATCGGTTACCACGACGTTAACGAACCAATAAACATCGGCACGTTTTGGACGCTTATCTAAAATAGAATACATAATTTTAGACTCGACTTCGCCTTTTTCTCGACTATTTGTTAAATATACTAAATTTGTTGCATATTTTTGACGGTCACCATCTTCACACAATTGCCCTAATTGATCGCGATAATCTGCCAATGGTACATATTCCAAAAGGCGCATCTTAATCGAATGACTCTTATTACAAATATACATGACAAACAGAATCGCAACAGCAATCAAGACGGTAATATATCCGCCGTGCATAAATTTAACGGCACTTGAGATAAAGAAGGACATTTCAAACGCTCCAAAGAAGAGTAACATGGTTACTGCCAACCACATCGGCGTTTTACGTTTGATTAAATAGTTAAACAACAAAATCGTTGTCATTAACATTGTTACAGTAATCGCTAAACCATAAGCGGCTTCCATTCGATCTGAACTTCTAAAATGTAGCACAACTCCGATACAGACTGCCCATAAAATTGTATTAACCGCAGGAATATACACTTGTCCTTTTGACGTTGAGGGATACAAACTGTGTAGTCTCGGCATTAAGTTTAATTTAATTGCTTCTGAAACTAATGTGTAAGATCCTGAAATCAATGACTGGGAAGCTATAATTGCAGCTAAAGTGGCAATGATGACACCGTAGATTAGAAACGGTTTCGGCATCATTTGAAAAAAAGGATTCATATCTTGCATGGCTACCATTTTAGGATCATTTTTTGCTTCTAAAATCCAAGCGGCTTGCCCAAAATAATTTAAAATCAAGCTGAATTTAACAAATCCCCAAGTCGCATAAATATTTTTACGACCGGCATGTCCTAAGTCAGAATATAACGCTTCTGCCCCTGTTGTTGCTAGGAATACGCCTCCTAATATAAAGAAGCCCATTTTATTTTCATCACTGAATAAAACAGCAATTGCATAATGTGGCGATAGTGCACGAATCAAGGTGACATCTTTGACAATATTAACTAGGCCAAAAATTCCTAATGTTGTAAACCATAGTAGCATTACTGGACCAAATATTCGTCCAACGGCTTCCGTTCCAAAACGTTGAATTAAAAAAAGTGCACTAATAATCGTAATAACAATAATAATGATGACATGTTGATTTGCACCAAAAAATTCTCTGAAGACAGGAATTTCTCTTAATCCTTCAACTGCTGATGTTACGGTTACTGCTGGGGTTAACATCCCATCTGCTAGTAAAGTCGCACCACCAATCATGGCCGGTATTATTAACCATTTAGATTGCTTCCTTACCAAAGTATAAAGTGAAAAAATTCCACCTTCACCATGGTTATCTGCTTTTAAGGTAATCATGACATACTTGATGGTTGTCAAAATGGTAATTGTCCAAAAAACTAAAGATACGGCTCCTAAAATAAAATCTTCTGAAACGCCAGCTAAACCGCCATTCCCTTTTACAATTGCCTTCATTACATAAAGTGGTGATGTTCCGATATCCCCGTATACAACACCTAAGGCAACTAAAATCCCACCCATCGTAACTTTATTAAGATGATTTTGTCTATTATGATTTGCTTCCATACTCATTCCCTCTTGTAATTTAGTCTTTTTATTTTCATTATTTTTTGCCTATTATATCGTAGGAATAAAGACTTTTTTATCCGTTATACCCATGTCGATACTAAGAATGATTATACCAAATTTAAAAATAATAACAATGATATAAACGAAGATAATTTAAGATTTAATAAATGACTTATTTTCCAATAGAAATGTTTCATTTACTTCTATCATAAAGTCTTGATGACCAATCGTTACAATCCTTATACACCAAAATAATGATATATCATTATTTTAGTACAATCAATACTATTTACACTAAAACCTTAAATATCTAACTATACACGGCAACTCATTATGTTAAAATATACATATTGATATATCATTAAAAAATCACTACTAAAAGTGAAATCCATTAAAAGCGAGGACTAATTATGTTACAGTATGTTGACACACGTCAAGGAACAAACAATGTTCACTCTTATTCTAACGGAAATACGCTCCCTTATACAACTGTTCCCTTCGGTATGAACCACTATGTTGTTCAAACAAATCATGAAGGCAGCTGGTTTTTCAATCCCAATCATCGTGTTTTTCAAGGTATTCGGGTTTCTCACCAACCGAGTCCGTGGATGGGAGACTTTGCTTCTTTCTTAATGACACCGATTGCAGGTTTCCATATGAAAGGTGATATCTTTAGTTACCAAAGTTCATATCGACCTGAAGAAGCTATTTATCAACCCCATTATTTAAAAATCAAACAAGCTCGCTACAATATTACAACTGAATTAACAGCAACTGAACGTGGTGGTCAGATGCGAATGACTTATGCAACAAAGGAACAACCAGGCTTTATTTTAAATGCTAAAGGTAATAGTTGGTATAAGTTGGATTCAGAAACATCGACTTTAACTGGTTTTATTAATAATTTTTCAGGCTGTTTAGATGAAAAATTCGGCATTTATTTCACACTAACTTTTGATCATAAAATTGATCTAAGTCAAACTGGCTATTTTTCTGAAAATGAATTTTTAACAGCTTCTGAAATGACTGGTGCAGATCAACACTTTATTATTCGTTTTCTAGATGCTACTGAGAAAACAGTTATCGCGAATTTTTCAACTTCTTATATTAGTATTGAACAAGCAGAACTTAATTTTAGTCGTGAAAATCAGCTAGGATTTAACGAGATGAAAGAGCAAGCAGCCAATCGTTGGAATCACTATTTAACGAAAATTATCGTGACGGACTCCGATACAGAAAAGGTTAAAACTTTTTATACTTGCCTGTATCGAATGTTTCTTTTTCCACAAAAATTTTATGAATTAGATGAAAATAACGACCCAATTCATTACAATACAACTGCTAAAAAGGTTGATAAAGGGATTCTTTATACCAATAACGGTTTCTGGGATACTTATCGAACTGTTTATCCATTATATTCCTTAATTGCACCTGATGAATACAGAGAAATGTTAGAAGGTTTCTTAACCTCTTATCATGAAGCTGGGTATTTACCAAAATGGTTATCTCCAGATGAACGAGGTATGATGCCAGGAACATTGATTGATGCTGTAATTGCTGATGCAGCTGTTAAAGGTGTTATTTCCCGGGAAATGACAGAGTCTTTATTAGAGGCGATGTTAAAAGCTGCTACGAAACAAAGCACCTCTTCCATCTATGGTCGACAAGGAACCGCAGATTACTTGAAATACGGGTATGTTCCAACAACCCATCATGAAAGTGTTAATCATACACAAGATTATGCTTACAGTGATTACTGTATTAGCCAAGTTGCAGATGTTTTAGGTAAAAGAGAATTGGCTAATACTTATCGGAAAAGCGCCTTGAATTATCGGAATATTTTTGATGCTAAAACAGGATTTATGCGTGGAAAAGATGTGGATGGAAACTTCCGCAGTGAATTTAATTTATTGGATTGGGGTTTAGATAATACTGAAGGAAGTGCATGGCAGAACAGTTTTGCTGTTTACCAAGATTTCCAAGGGTTGATTAATGAGTATGGTTCAAAAGAAGCCTTCACAAAAAAAATAACTGAACTTTGTAACACTGAACCACGCTTTGATGTGCTTGGTTATGGTTTTGAAATTCATGAAATGAGCGAAATGGCTGCTGTGGATTATGGACAAGTTGCGATTTCAAATCAACCAAGCTTCCATATTCCTTATCTCTTTAACTATGCAGGTGAGCCCGCTTCTACACAGGTAGTAGTCAAACAAATTATGTCCCGCTTATTTAATAGTGGTTTTGATGGCTATCCAGGAGATGAAGATAATGGTAGTATGGCTGGTTGGTTTGTCTTTAGCTCAATGGGCTTTTACCCAGTGACTCCTGGTAGTGGTGAATATGTTAGAGGAATCCCGTTATTTGACTCTGTTGAAATCCAGTTAGCTAACGGAAAAAAAGTTAGCATTACGACGGAAAATAACAATCCACAATCGAATTTTGTGGCTGATTTTAAATTAAATCAGTCTGAGTATCAAAAATTATTTATTACTCATGACGATTTAATGGCTGGAGCAACTCTTGATATTAAACTTGGCTTAGCTCCTGTTTATCGCGAGTATTCAAAAGATGAGTTGCCTTTTTCTATTCAGAAATAAAAGACGGGCTAGTTCTATACTTTTTGTTTAACATAAAGCCGTATAAAATCTACTTTTCTCAATGCAGATTTTATACGGCTTTATTTATTTAGTTTTAAATTAGTAAAAGATATGCGCTATGCTTAGAATACGAACTGAAAGCCATTCAAAATAATAAAAAACATAAAATCGCTATTTATGAAAATGGATTTCATGCTATTTTGTCCATTTTAAAGATTTTGTCCTAGCCTCTTCTTGAATTCAGTCATTCATTTATCGAGAACGATAATTATTTTATTCGAAAACTTAACCAATTGCAGGATGTTTTTCTTTAAATACAGCCACTGCACCGACTAAGTTGGCATCATTCTTATGCGTACACGGTACAATTACTGGTAAAAAGTCCTTTAATTCTTTTTCCTCAAATCGAGTTTGAATGCGTTGGTTAATTTCTTTAAACAACTCTTCTTTTTCAGAAATCCCACCGCCAATCACAATCATTTCAGGATCTAACGTAAATTGAAGATTGAATAAACCTAAACTTAAATAATGGTAAAATTCATGGACGGCTTCAACCGCATCTGTCTCACCTTTTTCAGCTAAATCAAAAACTTCTTTGCCTGTAAAAATGGAACCTTTATGTTCAGAATAACGTTTTGCCATATTGGCTGCTGTTCCTAAATCACTGAAGCTGCGCCCATCATCCAACACCATAATGCCAAATTCACCACCATACAAATGTTTGCCTTTATGAAGTTTTCCATCAACAATCACTGCGCCGCCAATTCCTGTACCAATCACAACAAATAAAATATCCTTTTTGCCTTTTGCTGCTCCTTGCCAAATCTCTGCTAAAGCCGCACAATTCGCATCATTTTCGATTGTAACAGGCAACTCCAATAGTTCTTCAAAAGCAAGTTGGATTGGAAAATGATGAATATATGGGATAGCACTAATTCCGCCTATTTCCCCTTTCTCCGTATCTACTGACCCAGGTGCGCTAATGCCTACACCTGTCAGTGTAAATTCATTCCGTAATGTATTTTTCACCTCTATTAATTTTGCTTGTAATTGTTCCCAAGTATCTGGTGTTGGAAAATTACTTTGTGCCATTAACTCCCCATCCGACCACACACCGTATTTAACTGCTGTTCCACCCATATCAAATGCTAAAATAGCCATGTTCGAAACCTCCTTCGTTTATTCAACAAGTTCTTTTTAATTATAGCTTTTTTATAGTGAATGCGCTATCTTTTAGTAGATAAATAAATGAAACTATTTTCAAAGTTCTTTACCTATAATCAAGAAAATACAAAACAACTAATCAATTTAAGAAATCAAATTGGATATTTGACAAAAATTCTAGGCAACTTTATATTCGTTGCCTAGAATTTATTTTGCTACTCTTCTATTCAGGTTTAACCTTATTTCCAACGATAACTAATAATCTCATACGGCAAGGCTGTTGACTTCACCTCACCGGTGATTGGTTCTTCTAACAAATTACATAATTCAGCTATTTGATTAGCAATTGCTAATCTAAACTCAGCAGGTTCACCGGTTAAATTATATACCCGTGTGACAATATCTGTCCCATTTTCTTTGCGTTTAAAGGCAGTTAATGCTACATCCTCACCGGCTACAACAGCATACTGATGATTTGTTGGTAAGTCACCTGTATGCAACGTTGTTTGATAGCTACTAAATGGAACTTGTGCTGCCATCGCTTCGTGGTAAGTTCTTGTACTATCTTTGGCACCATGGAAAGAAACCCCATATTGAACAACTGATTCTCCCAAACATTGGGCTTCTGGCGTTGGGAAGTAGCCCCAATCACCTAATTCTCCAACGGCTCTTAGCAGTGTCACTGCAATAGTTGTTCTGTCATTTAAAATTTCATATTCATTTAGACCAAAGTTTGCAACTGTGACACCAGTATTTTCATTATGAACATTAACAAAAGCATGTTGATGTTGTGGATTGGTAGGATTTTGCCAAGCTGGATCTACTTTATTTGGTCGTTCTGCCACTTCGTATATACTATCAGCATAATGAACAGCGGTCTCAATACCCGTTGGAAATAAAACACGTAAACGGTGGTCACGCATTTGGTTATCAAAGCTTGTTGTAAATTTTAATTGCTGACTTCCTTTTTCTAATAACACTTTAGTTTTCAGCTGAAGTGTCGCCGTTTCTTTTGAACGTTCTGCTTGGCGGTATCTAAACTCAATCACCGCTTTTTGTTCCTCAAGTAGCAAATCTTCCATTGCTACAGGGATTTCTAGCTCATGGATGATTTCAATTTCTCCATAATTAGCCGAATTATGCAAGATGTTTACTTTTGCTTGGCCATCTTTAGAGAAAATCCCTTGATCATTGTTCGGTTTTTTAAAGATATATTCATTGCCTAGGTCCCCCACATCTTCAAAGTTCAATAAATCAACGTAGGTTTCTTCTGTCACTTTGTCAAGAACGGTTAGTAAACCATTTTTAGCAACTTTAACGTCTAAATAGTCATTTTCTAATTGATAACCATTGTCAGAAATGATTGGTTTTTCAGTTGTATCGGATGTTTCGCCATAAACTAGTGCGAAGGTTTCCCATGATAGTGGCGCCATCTGCTCCATTATTAACTGTACGGTTACGTATCGAGCCATGAAAGGTTGTCTGAATTTATCTTTTGGTAAATCGTAGCCGAATTCTACTCCTTCATCAATGATTTCTGCTGAAACCTCTTCGCCAGCAGCATTTTTCACGATAAAGTTTGGTAGTGTCTCTGTTTTTAATTGGTGATAGAGTTCATCTGGCTTTCCTTCACTAAAAGGCAGGCGTTTAATTTCTAAACGGACTTCCATCAAACCGGTCTTCTTAGAGCCACTTGTATTAAAGACTACAAATGGAATAGCTTCTTTGTCTGAAAATTCGGCTGTTTGGATTGAACGAACTAATTTTTCAGCGGCTTCGGCAGCCACATATTTTCCAACTTCATGGGCTTTCTCAAATCGTGTCACCATTTCACGATGGACTTCATCGACACTGCAACCACAGATACTATCATGAGGATGGTTCTGCATCAATGTTTTCCAGGCATAATTTAATGTATCATGAGGATACTCTCCGGTGGATTCATATGCCATCGTAGCCAAAGGTTCAGCAATATTTTCTAGTTGGCGTGAAACTAAGGTGTTCCATTGTTTTAAATAAATGCGTGCAGATGCCGTATTCGCTAGTGTGTACCAACCTTCTGTTTCTTGTGAGGTAAGTTCTCCAGTTACGGTACTTAAATCTGCTGGTAAATCAGCACGCATTGCTGATATATATTCGTCAAAACCAGTTTGGACAAATTCAATATCTGGATAAAGTTCATTAGCAGTTCGGATTGCTGCAGATAGATTTTTTTGCACAGGCTGATGATCGCATCCGTTCATCATCAATAGATGATCGGTGGAGGCATAGGTTTCGGCATCTTTTAACTTCCAATCCCAGAATTTTTTAGCGGCTTCTTTTTCAACTGGGATTTCATTACCATTACTGTACCAATTAGCAAATAATAATCCTAGAATTTTAGAGCCATCTGGACCTTCCCACCACATTTCTGAATATTGTGAAGCATATTTTTCATCATTGATCACGACATTATTGAAGCCTGTTGGTTTAACACCGCGTCCAAAGGCTGCCACATCAAAGCCAGCTTGTAACATCATTTGTGGTGTTTGTCCCATATTGCCAAAGGTATCTGGGAAGTAACCTAATTGAACTGGCACACCCCATTTTTTACTTTCTTCCATCCCGACTAACATATTGCGGGTATTAGATTCACTACTAGTTAAGAAAGAATCTTGTAGAATGTAAAATGGTCCGATACGCAATTTACCTGCTGTAATATATTTTTGTAAAAGATCACGTTTTTCAGGGCGAACTTGTAAATAATCGTCTAAAATAATCGTTTGACCATCTAAATGAAAGCTATCAAAATCTGGATCTGTTTCAAATAATTCTAGCAAATCATCCATCAATTCCACTAAACGCATGTGGTGTTGCTCGTAGGCCATATACCATTCACGATCCCAATGGCTATGGGCAATAATACTTACTTTTTTCATTTTATTACTCCTCCACTATTTTTCTATTTTTATATCAAAGTAGTCCATAACTAATTCACAAAACATCATGTTCGCCCAAGAAAACCATTCTCTAGTATAATTGTCTGGATTATTCACATCAAAGCCTTCGTGCATCAAGTTTGTGCCTGCATCAGTTGCCACTAGTGTATTTAAAATGCGCTCTTTAGTCGCTTTATCATTAGTCGTTAAGCCTTCCATTGCCATAGCAATTGGCCAAACATAGTTTTCTGGTGTATGTGAACTTCCAATTCCCTTCGCAAATTCACCTTCATAGTAGAACGGATTTTCTTTGCTTAACAAGGTCTTTCTAGTCGCTAAATAGGTTTCTTCTTCTTTCGAACAGTAGCCTAAATACGGTGCTGCAATTAGGTTAGGCACATTAGAATCGTCCATAATACTATAATTTCCTAGTCCATCTACTTCATAGGCATAAATTGTTTCACCAGCTTTATTTTTAACTAGCGCGTATTTTTCAATGCCTGCCTGTATTTCTGCTCTTAGTTTTTCAATTCTCGGAACTAGCGTTTCTTCTTTTAAAATGTCGGTGTAAATTTCTTTTAAATAGTCTAATACAACGACCGCAAACATATTTGATGGAACTAAATAGTGATAAATACAACGGTCATCGCTTGGTCTAAATCCTGACCAGGTCATACCTGTGACCGCAATTGGCGAACCCTGACCCTCACGAACAAGTGTATCTTCTTCACGAGTTGTATCTCGTACAAATTGATAGTCAGACTGTTCATGGTTTTGTTCTGTTTCCCAAACTTCTAAGACATTTTTAACGGCTTCGTCAAAGGTTTGATTAAATTGTTCTGTCCGTCCAGTCGCTTTCCATAATAGGTAGCTTAATTGAAGCGGATAGCACAGAGAATCAATTTCATATTTTCGTTCCCAAATCCAAGGATTCATTTTTGTATGATCGTCTTGGTGCCCAGCATTATTGGCTTCTTCATTAAATGCATTTGCATAGGGATCTAAATTGATATAACTCAATTGTTTTTCAACTAAGCCAGCAATCATGTCGCCGATGTCACTATCTTCTTTAGCAACAACTAAGTAAGGTCGCACTTGTGCAGTTGAATCTCGTAGCCACATAGCCGGAATATCTCCTGTTAAAACAAAAGTTGTTCCATCTTGATGACGGTTGACGGTTGTTAACAATGTATTGGCAAAGCAGGCATTGAAATTTTCAGCCCAACGTGGATAAGTCTCGCACTTTTCTGTAATCGTATTCATTAATTTTTGGACGGATGTTGGTATTTCTGTATAAACCATAGTATTCGCTCCCCTAAATAATTATTTTTAATAGCTCATTTTAAATTACAAAGCAATTATATGATATACCATTTTGAAATGCTATACTTTTTTCTTTTTTCTATTTTTTATCCTTATTTACCTCTAATTTGTTACTACCTAGACTAAATACATCCGCGATATTTACTGAATTTAATGTCTATATCACTTTTAATCATTCGGAATAAATGGTATATTTAAATATATAACTATATCATTTGAACAGGCCAATTCTTTTGAGCCAACTCCTCGAGAAAAAGATAAAAATTCGAGAGGACAAAAAGCGTCCTATCAATTTTTCCTATTTTCTTATCGGAGCTAAATGGCTCAACAAACTTTTTATTAAGGAGTCGAATGAAATGAAAAAAGAACCACTTTATCAACTTATATATGAGCATTTGAAACAAGATATTCTTAATCAACGATACCCATTTGGGAGTCAAGTTCCAACAGAAAAAGAATTAACGTCTACCTATCAAGTCAGCCGAATCACTGCGAAAAGAGCCTTAACTGAATTAGAAAGTGATGGGTTTATTCAAAGAACGCCTGGTAAAGGGAGTTTTGTCAGCTATCAAAACCAGCTCATTCCGACAACCTATGAGATTGCCTTTATGTTGCCTTTCTCTCAAGCTGCGGGTCTCGAGCGCTATGTACAAGGAGCAACGGATTATTTAGATAGCACACCTTATAGATTAACCATTCATTCAACTGAAGGAAATCGACAACGACAACGCGAATTACTCGCTAGTTTAACCAAAGAAAAATGGGATGGTTTAATTATTTATCCTGAAAATCTTGGAAATTCACTTGATTTAGTCGTTCAATTACAATTAGATGCATTTCCGATTGTCCTATTGGATAAAAAATTAGAAGGAACGACCATTCCTACTGTGACTTCAGATAACTTTTCTGGTGGTTTTTTAGCGGCACAACATGCAATTGCCTTAGGACATACAAAGATTACGTATTTATCCACAGTGGATTTATTAGAAAACACCTCTGTTCGAGACCGTTATTTGGGCTATTTAAACGCCTTACATGAACAGCGTTTACAAGATTATTCGGCTAATTTTGGTGGTCAACCGCTGTTACGTTCGCTTGAGACTGTTGCTGTTCAAGAATATTTAAAAGAAGTAAAGCGATCTGGCGTTACTTGTATTATTGCCGAAAATGATGTTGTTGCTTTGCGCCTTTTATCTGAAGCAAAGAAATTAAAGGTGAACATTCCTGAGGATATTTCGCTGATTGGGTTTGATAATATTCAAATGACGGATTTGGTTTCTCCACAGCTAACTACTATTCAACAAGATTTTTATCAAATCGGCTATTTAGCAGCTGAGTCCTTGTTGACTCAAATAAATCAACAACAAAATAGTGGAAAACATTTATCTAAAATTGTACCTATTGAGTTGATTATTCGTGAATCGGTTAAGGACTGTCTGTGAATATTGCTTCCATACATTTATATCGCGTGTTTTTATCTTCAAATAGGTCTAAATAAAAATAGGATCAATCTATGTATTCACATAGTTGATCCTATTATTTGTTTCTATCGAGAGATATTTATCTACCCCTCTTAAATTATCCTTCGTACTATTAATAATTCTTCTAGTACATATAATTGAATACCTTGTATAACTTCATATCACTTACTACAGTTCCACTCAATCCTATGATTTCATAAATAGATTTATACACTTCTTCTTGAGCATCATTAAATAAAAGAGTACACTTGAGAAATTACAGAACCTTATTAAATTTATAATTCAATTCTGCTATTATAAATGCTTTTTAAATAAAACCTGAAACATCATTTCAAAAACTTCATATAAATTAATTTTTTGGGAAAATTACTAAGAAGATAAAATAATACTATTAACAAAAGTCCAACACTCAAAGATAGTAGTAAAATTCCATTGTTAAAAGTAATAGAAGGATTAGTAATTGGGTAAAATCCATTTCCTCCCATTATAATAAGAGATATATCAATATAACTTAAAATTATGAAAGGTTTTACATTCTCACTTAAAAAAGTATTCAATAAATCATACTGTCCTAATATCAACGGAAGAATTATTAAAGAAATATTTAATATTAAATTGCTTGACAATAATGATACAAAAAGAGCTAGCAACCCAATGAAAATTAAAAACAAAAAAAGAAAGGTAAAAACTTTAAGTAAAAAATCACTAGTAGAAATAATACTAACATCACTATTATTTTGTATAGTTGCGATTGGATATCGGCTTGCACCTAGTCCATTTTTCACTCCTACAATAGAAAGTACAAGTGTAAAAACACTAGCCATATTCACTATTACTGACAGCATATTCGCTGAAAATTTAGTGAAAAAAATTTGTAAATATGATTTAGGAGAACTGTTATAGACCATGAAATTATTTTTTCTGTAATCAAGATTAAAGATGTAAACTATATCCTGAATAATTCATACTTTTAATTAAAACCATGTGAAACTGCCTCACGGCAGCTTACAATTACTTTTTCATCTTCACCCGTTAAGTGATGAAAAAAGAACCCCTTTCTGCTATGGTTAAAGTGACTAAACCAACCAAAAGAAAGGAGTTCTTCTAATGACTAGCTTACACAAAAACCAAGTAAAATTCAATTCAAATATCACTATTTCTCATACAGGTGGTCAATTATCGAGTGATTCGGGTCTCGTCCTAGTGAAAGAGCTGATGAACACCTTCGGTTTTTCTGAACTGGCTAAGCAACACATTCACATTGAAGACGAACGAGCATATTTTACTCATGACAACTTATCCATACTTGAGCAGTTCATTATGCAATTAATTGCTGGTTACTCAGCTGATTCTGCAGCTAATCTCCTGAGACAAGATCCTGTGTTTAAAGCTGTTTTAGATAGGAAAGAACTCGCTTCTCAATCTTCACTTTCTCGATTTTTAGATCGACTATCTGAGGAGAATATCCATGAACTTCAAGCTTTGAACCAAGAACTTATTGATAAAGCACGCCTCATCCGTAATGATACGGAATTAATCATTGATTTAGATTCGACCCATTCAGATACATTTGGTCACCAAGAACAAACGGATTATAATACCCACTACCAAACCTATGGTTATCATCCATTGGTAGCTTTTGACGGATTGACTGGTGACTTCTTAAAAGCTGAACTACGTTCAGGAAATCAATATACATCAAAAGGCGTAAAGGAGTTTCTCACACCTTTATTAGAGCACTATAATCACTCTCTACCAAACACTGACATCTTGGTTCGTGGAGACAGCGGGTTCGCTACACCTGGTGTGTATGATTCGTGTGAATCAAAAAAGAGTCATTATGTTATTCGACTGAAGAATAATCGTAGACTAGGTCAAATAGCTGAGAAATCAGTACTTTATGGCGATAATCAAAAGTGGGAAGAACGAGAAGTTCAGTACTTCTCCACCACTTATCAAGCACAATCCTGGTCACAAAGTCGTCGCGTGTGTATACGCTCAACACGTGAAGCGGGCGAACTACTCTTTCGACATGAGTTTATCGTGACGAATCTATCAGAAAATGTTTCTCCTGATACCATCTTTTCTCTCTATGCCAAACGTGGCACAATGGAGAACTTCATTAAAGAAGCGAAAGCTGGCTTTTACTTTGACAAGACAGACAGTCCTCGCTTTTTGGAGAATCATGTCCGAATGATGCTCAGCTTGATAGCTTACAACTTAGTCAACTTCTTAAGAACGATTGGCTTTGAGGAAGTCCAAAAGGGAATGACCATTCATTCTATTCGATTGAAGTTTCTGAAAGTTGCTGGGAAATTAGTCCAAACGGGTAGACGAGTCTATCTCAAATTATCTAGTTATCATGTGTATCAGAATGAATTCTACAGGGTCTTTGCTCGCCTGAGGCGAGCCAGTCAATGGATCTAATCCAACAATCTAACGATTTTTTTACTGGGAAGTTATCCAGGGAGAAGTATGCTCAAAATGCCTTACACCCAAAATTTATTCCTCAATATTTTTGAACAGTGAATGTTTGAAGTAACTTTTTAGTCAAAATCAGTTGATAGGGATATTAGTGATACATATTTCAATAAAATGTACCAAAGAATTAAAGCTATGAATTATTCAGGTATATGAAAACTAATTAAAATCAAAATTATTAATACAATCTGTGGTGTTGAAAATATCATGCTCAAATAATTAATACTTCCTATGTCTTTAACATTATTACTTATTTTTTTAATATTTTTATCATTCAAATATTGCAGTATCACAACTTTAGCTTTTTGATCTACTAAAGGACCAGCATCTAATTTTCCAGCTGTCATATCTTCTAAATTTTTATTTTCGTATTTTAATTCACTGTTTACATTTTCTTTATCATTTCCATTTTTTATTGCTTTAATCATTTCTCCAAGATAACCATTAACTTCTTTTATATCCTTTATAGTCCCTGCTGCTGTTGGATCATCTTTAATATCTTCAATGGTTGTAATATTTGCTTGATAATTATTTTCATAGTACTCTAAAATATCTAACTGAGAATTTCCTATCAGAAATGGAGCAAAAATTACTAAAGCTAATACAGCAGACAAGATATAAATTGTTTTTTCTCTATAAATTTTTAATAATTCAAATTTTAACATATATTACCTCCTAACTTTAAAAGCACTATTATATTGCTCTTTTAATATTTCGTAATCTAATGATGCCTCTTTAAGTGAACCTTCAACTAAAAAAAATATATTATCACATATTTTACTTGTTTCAAAAATATTATGTGAAGATAATAATAGCGTTTTTCCTTCTTTTTTTAGTTCTAAAAAAATATTCGATATATTTTCTATATTCTCTATATCCAAACCATTCAAAGGTTCATCAAATATAATAAAATCAGCTCCACTTGCTATAGAAGCCGCTATCAAAACTTTCTGCTTCATACCTAGAGACAAAAATTTCAATTTTTTATCTTTATATTTTGTAATCCCTACAAAATCTACTATTTTATTTATGTCACTTTGATCATTCCATAACTTTGAAATAAATTTCAAATTTTCATATGCAGTTAAATTTTGAAACAATTGTTCGGCATTTTCTAAAAAAAACAAACCTCGATTAAATTCCACCCTGTTTTCAAAAGATTTTGAATTAATAGTTATATTTCCATTTTTCATCGGTAAAACATTCGCTATCAATTTAAAAAATGTTGTCTTTCCTGTTCCATTTGGTGCAACAATACAGGTAATTGTCCCTTCTTTTAATTTTAAAGAAAGATTCTGTATTAAATTTTCTTTTTTTATACTTAATGATAAATCTTCAATAATGATTCGTTCTTTCAAAACTAGCCCTCCTTTTCCCGTTACATTAAATTCTGACCCCTTAGATTATAATAGCATTAAAATTTAGTTAAAAAAAGGCTTTCATTTTAAACTGATGCACGTTATAATTTTAATAGTTATATAAATAAAATAAAAAAGGGATGTTTATTATGAAAAAGAAACTAATTTTATCTATTACTTTAATCACATTGTTTGGATTCAGCTTTCTAAGTTCTCCAGTTAGTGCAAATGAAATTGAGAGGACACGAGTCAGTACAAATGAAATTGGAAATACACAAGCTAGTGTTAAACCTAGGGCATATATAGGTTGGGTAGTGAAATATTTCCACCAATATCAAACAAGAGCAACAGGAAACTGGGCTCTTAGCCTTCACGGATATGAGTATGGAAATATCAGCGTCCGTAATGGGTATGCAGAAAATGGATATACTCACCTTGGAACAACTAGTCGTTCAACTTGGTTTACTCTGGAACATAAATTTTCTCAAAATTACCGTTTTTGGTAAAAGTTTAAAACTGGACTTGGAAATTTTCGTACTCAATGACTCTTTCCAAGTTTTTTAATTCTCACTATTATATAAATAAAGGTCAGAATAAATAGTTCAATACATTTATTTTATATTTTTATTATTCACTTTATTCTTAAGCATAACCTATCGCCAAACTCACACAAGCCATTTGGATATTATATTTGTTTAATCTACAAGAGACTTGTTACAAAATTTCTCTTATGAAGATATCCTAAAAGGGGAATAGAAGAAAAAACCAGTTCCACACAGAACTGGTTTAGTAGTTAAAAATAGAATATACTTAACTTTCATTTAAAAGATTAAATTAATCTATACAATCTTACTAAAAAAATATTTTAGTCTACTAACCCCCACAGTAAAGCTGCGGTTAACGGTAGATTCGTTCCAATTCGAACCTTTGCGCCTTTTAATTCAGTTCCTAATTTTCTGACTAGTTCGTGATCTTCTGCTAAAATGGCTTGCCATAATTGATAATCTTGTTCCATACGTTTAAACCATGGCGCAATTTCTTTTTGAAAAGTCTTATTTGGGAGTGTTTTTAATTTTTCAACAGCTTGATTTAATCCAGTTAAACTTTGATTGAGATAGTTTTTGTCACGCATTTCTAAGGCCTTTTTCAACTCTAGAGGTAAGGGCTGAATCATTCTCTTATTTTCATTATGACTAGTGAATACTTCCAAGCTTTCTACATACTCACTACCTGCATAATCTGCTAACGTTTCTTGCCATGAAGTTGTTAAATCAAAACCTGGCGCATTCCACATAAATTGCGCCATATTGCCAATAGTTAATTTAGAAAGCTCCCATTGAGACATTGGATTCGCAACAATTCCAACTACACCAAACTGATTTAAACGGTACGAACGATTGTAGTAAGGAGATAAAAATAGACGTTCTTTGTCATCTTCAAAGTCATTAACTGGCGTATTATCCCAAATGATAGTTGGATGATGAAAGATTTCTGACATTTTTGCTATATCACTAGTTGGTATTTCATGAGCTAGTGTTTCTGGACCTGTCCAAAATATCTGAACCTCTGGGGGCAGATTATCTGATAGTTCATGTAAATAAACAGAATCATAGCGTGTATCATACTCGGTTGGGCAAATGACTAACTGACAATGAGCTAACTCGTTTTTTAAATAGCTATAACTTTGTTTGATTAGATACGCATGAGCTAAACCTGGTGTGCCAAATTTTTGCTTGGCTTCCCCTTTTAAATAATAATCAATATCGTCTAGCAATAAACCAAAATGGCTGACTCCAATTTCAATCATTTGCTTTAATTTTTGTTGTAAGACCCCTACTTCATCTTCTTTGGTATACACAATATCATTCCCAGGACTAATCATATAATAAAAATCCACCAATGCATTTTGGCTGGCTACTAAAAGTTCTTCAAAATCTTCTATTTTTTCTGCTGGGTATTTTTCACGCCATAATTTCCTTTGGAGTTCATCGTCTTTTGGTGCATACATGTAGGTATTCATCTGATGCTTTCCTAGGAAATGAATACAATCTAACCGACTATCATGAGTCCACGGAATTCCATAAAACCCTTCAATAACCCCACGAATCGGAAAACTAGGCTCATGATGTATCGTCAACTCTGGCACAACGACTTGTTGATTACTTGAGTAAATAGCTTTTTCTAAAGCTTCCATACCGTATTTAAGTCCTCGTTCATTACTAGCTGTTAACTCAACCCCGGTTCCTTTCGTTATAACTAAGTGAAAAGCATCTTTTTTTAAGTTGCGATCATAGCGATGTGTAATAGCTATATCCGTTTGCTCTACTGTATCTGATGGTAACAATTCCAACAACTCTCTCTTAGCAAAGCCGCCTCCTGCAACCTCATTCGGTTGTCCGTAGCGAGTGTATTGACTATGAAATTTACCTTTTATTTTTGATTTTTGGAAAACACTATTCTCTCCTAAGTAATAGACTTCTTGATAATTTTTCAATCGTTTAAAGACTGAATTCATTTTATTTTCTCCTCCTTTATTCTATTTAATAAAAAGCTCGTTGAGTCGGCCTCCTAGTAAACGCTTTCTTTCCACCTTTATCATACTATACTCTCTGATTCCCTAGCTAGGGAAAAGTTAAACGAATCTATGTACAAACTATAGTCAATTTTCATTCAAAAAAGCTGAAACCAACTAATCGAAAGTCGGTTCCAGCTTTTCTAAGTTATTTCATCGTAGCATGCATAAAAAATTCAGAATTTTCATAATGATAATAGAGCTTTGAATAATTGAAAAGAGCGCCATTGGAAAGATACGCTTCATCAATAATCACTAAAGTCGGATCATCTTTTTTTAATTCTAGTAATGTCGCTACTTCTTGAGTTAATTTTTCTGTTCGAATAATTTTATCTGCAAAGCCAAATTTCAGCTTAACGACTTCTTTTAAGTAATGGAAAATAGATTGCTCCACAATTTCATGATTTAAATATGGAACTAAACTTTTAATATAATAGGAATGCTCCACTACAAAAGGTTTGCCGTCTAACAAACGCAATCGTTTAACAAAATAAAGAATCGTTTCAGGTGACAGTGACAAACCTTCTGGCACAAAGGCTGCATCTTTAAATTGAATTTCTTCTAAACTGACAACTTTAGTTTCAACATTTTGATTGATACCACGGGACTCTGACGTAATGCCTTGGGTATCATCTAAATTAAAATAGCCTTTTTTGGCTCTGCGCCTTAAATAAATACCGCTACCTTGAACTTGATATAGCTGTCCTCGTTCAACTAAAAAAGCAATGGCTTTACGCAACGTGTAGCGTGTTACTTGATAGGATTCAATCAGCACATCCTCAGAAGGTAATTTGCCATCTTGATCGTATCGTCCATTATTTATATCCTGTTCAAGCAATTCCACAAAAGCTTCATACTTCATTTTAACGCATCCTTTTTTATCATTGCTTTCATTTTACCATACTCTTTAGTTGAAACAAATACTCCTTTACAACGGTAGTTTAGTTCTATTTTTAAAGTATTTCACCATTACTTGAAATGACTTTTTTATACCACTCGAAGGATTTTTTCTTGGTGCGTTTCAATGTTCCTTGACCTTGATTATCTTTATCCACATGAATAAAACCATACCGTTTTTCCATCTCGCCAGTTCCAAAGCTAACAATATCAATCACGCCCCAAGGGGTATAACCCAGTAAATCAACACCATCTTCATCCACCGCTTTTTTCATTTCAGTAATATGCGCTTTTAAATAGTCGATTCGATAATCATCATTTATTGTGCCATCTGCGGCAATTTTATCGTATGCACCAAAGCCATTTTCAACAATAAATAAAGGCAAATTGTAACGCTGATAGACCGTTGTTAAGACATAGCGCAAACCAATTGGATCGATTTGCCAGCCCCAATCACTTGCTTTCACATAGGGGTTTGTCACAATCTTTTCAGGTCCAGTTTCTGTTAATTTATGCCCTGCAATTTCTTCCAGCGTTGTAATAGCTGCAGACATATAATAACTAAAGCCAATATAATCAACAGTTCCTTCTTTTAAAGATTTTAAATCTTCTGGAGTGTACTCGATATGATAGCCTTTTGCTTCCCACTCTTTCAAAGTGTACGTTGGAATTTCTCCTCGAGCATGAATATCATTATAAAAATAACGTTGCTCCATACCTTTTACCGAAGCCATCATATCCGCTGGATTACAAGAATAAGAATAAATTGGCACATAAGCCATCATGCACCCAATTTTAAATTCGGGATTAATTTGATGCCCTAATTTGACAACTTTAGCGCTAGCAATCAATTCATAAAGAGCCGCTTGATAAATCACTTCTTCTGGATTTTCACCAGCTTCGATTTTCACAGCAGAATTGGTCCAGTTATGAATTTCTTCATGCCCACCTGCTTGATTATTAATCTCATTAAAAGTCATCCAATACGTCACTTTATCTTTATAACGATTCATCACAACATCTGCATACTTCACAAAAAAATCAATCAGCTTTTTATTTCTAAAACCACCATACTCTGTATATAAATGATAAGGAAATTCAAAATGAGACAGCGTGATAATCGGTTCAATATCATATTTTAAGAGCTCATCAATTAAGTCATCATAAAATTGTAACCCCGCTTCATTGGGCTCTAAATCATCTCCATTTGGAAAAATACGACTCCAAGCGATCGATGTTCTAAAACATTTCATGCCCATTTCTGCAAATAGCGCAATATCTTCCTTGTAATGATGATAAAAGTCAATTGCTTCATGATTTGGATAATTTTTCCCTGGAATAACGCCATTGGTAATTTCGCGAGGAACACCGTTGGCACCGGCTGTCATAACATCAGCGATACTGACACCTTTACCGCCTTGATCCCAACCACCTTCAATTTGATGAGCGGCAACAGCACCACCCCATAAAAAATCTTTTTTCATGTTTTCCCTCTCCTTATATAAAAAGTTTGTTGAGCCGGTTAGCTCCGGCAAGAAAATAGGAAAAATTGATAGGACGTTTTTTGTCCTTTCGAATTTTTATCTTTTTCTCGAGGAGTTGGCTCATAAGAACTAGCCTAATAAAAAGTTTGTTGAACCGGTTAGGCTCTGCAGAAAAATAGGAGAATTTGATGTGACGCTTTTTGTCACCTCAAAATTCCTTCTTTTTCTCGAAAAGTTGGCTTATAAGAACTAAGATTTACGTTTTATTGCTTACTTTTCTTCTGCTTCAGCTAGTAAGTTCTGTTGATCTTGCTTCTTCATAAATGGGAAGTAAATAACAACAGAAAGAACTAAAATAATGACTTGAATCAAAGCTCCCTTAAATCCACCTAAAATAAAGCCAGAAATAATCGGTGGTGTTGTCCAAGGAACTTGTACATTATTAAAAGGGGTTAAAAAACCAACTGTAATCGCCCCGTAAGTAATAATTAACCCGATCAAAGGGACAAGAATAAAGGGAATTAACATGATTGGATTAAACACAATCGGTAAACCGAAAATAACTGGTTCATTAATATTAAAGAAGCCTGGTACAATTGATAGCTTGGAGATTTCTTTCATTTGTTTTGATTTTGCAGCTAATAAAGCCGCAATCAGTAAGCCTAACGTAATCCCTGTGCCACCAAATTTAACAAAATTATCAATTAATTGTGGCGTCATCACTCTAGCACCATTGGCCATCGTCAATGCTTTTCCTGATTCAACAATGCCTTGATTGGCAATTGAGTTGGCTGTCAAAATCGGTGCCATTACCCCCATAATAATATTGGGTCCATGCAAACCAGCCCAGAATAAGACAGACATTAAAAGCACAATTAGAATACCACCTACCCATGTATCCGTTAAATTTTGCATAGGCGTTTGTAGAACTTTAAAGATTAATTCCGTTAAGGATAAGTTGGCAATCATCATGCAAAGTTGATAGACAACCATTGAAATAAGAATAATAACAAAACCTGGAATTAAAGCTGCAAATGAATTGGCGACACCGACTGGAACTCCAGCAGGCATTTTAATCGTGATGTTGCGCTTCATAAAGAAACAGAATATTTTCCCAACAAAAATCCCGACTAATATTGCTGCAATAACACCATTTCCGCCTGTCCAAGCACGAGGGATAATGCCTGTCACAATTTCATTAGACTCAGTAATAGTCGAAGAAGCCGAAACAATTAAAAAGGAAACAAAAGAAAGAATCCCACATGAAATCCCATCAACTTTTTCGTTAGTAGCATAAGCATAACCGATACCAATAGCAATAACCATCGCTAAAATATCAAAAGTATTCGCTGAAACTTGGTTTAACCCAATATTCCAATTTTCTCCAAAAGTTTTTGCCATAAACGAACCATAATTTTGAAACGGTAAATTAGCAATCAGTAAAAATAGTGAGCCAACTAATGTAATCGGCATCGTTAAAACAAACCCATCTTTCAATGCTGTTATGGTTTTTGTATTAGCAAATTTTAAAAATTTATTTAATAGATTATCTAACATTCCACTCATAAAACTCCTCCTAAATATACGCATAAATATAATTCATTCGAATGACTATACAAAATAGAATACTACATTTTTTTTAACTTGTAAACCGTTTTCAGATTTTATCCCCATTTTTCTACTCCTATGAGTATGATACAATAACAAGAGAATCGTTAATAGAAAGGACACTATAATGAAAAATAAACGAATTGGAATTGTTGGAGCCGGTATTGTTGGAGCAACAACAGCCTTTTACTTAGCAAAAGCAGGCTATTCAGTGACACTGTATGATGATGGAAATGGGCAAGCTACAGCGGCAGCCGCCGGAATTATTTGTCCCTGGCTTTCACAACGACGCAATAAAGAATGGTATCAACTGGCAGCATCTGGAGCAGCTTTTTATCCACAATTGATGCATGATTTAGGGGAAGATTACTCTGACTCTGAGATCTATCAACAAGTTGGCGCGTTAATTTTCAAAAAAAATCCAGCAACGCTACTTAAATTAGAAAAATTAGCACTAAAAAGACGTGAAACCGCACCTGAAATAGGCGAGTTACAAATTCTATCACCAAGTGAAATTGAAGCTAAAATACCGCTTTTAAAAACAACTGAATCAGCTCTGTTTGCTAGTGGTGGTGCTCGTGTGGATGGTCATTTGTTAACAAAAAAATTAATTGAGATGCTACTAGATAATGGTGGGACATTTATAGCTGGTAAAATAATGCTACAACAAGCAGAAGACCACTCATTTAAGATTCATGCTCCGACTGGCGTCGAAAATTATCAACAAATTATCCTAGCTGTAGGCGCTTGGTTGCCCGAATTACTCACACCCTTAGGTTATTCTGTGGATATTCGTCCACAAAAGGGTCAATTGGCTCATTTACACTTATCCACAGTGGATAACTCACAGCAATGGCCAGTGGTAATTCCACATGGCGAAAAAGATATCATTCCGTTCAGTCATGGACATATTTTAGTTGGAGCCACTCATGAGAACGATTTAGGCTATGATTTATCTCCAACTTCACCAGAAATTAAAGCCATGATTACGGAAGCTAGCGACTTGGCTCCAGAATTATCCACAGCTGATTTAATTGAAACAAAAGTCGGAACACGAGCTTATACATCTGACTTCGCACCTTTCTTTGGTCCAATACCCGATAATCCCCAGCTCTATGTTGCTAGTGGATTAGGATCTTCTGGTTTAACAACCGGACCTTTAATTGGAAAAATGCTAGCTCAACTTGTACTGGAACAAGAAACAGCTCTTGCTGTGGAAGACTACCCTGTAAAAAATTATGTAAAAAGATAAAAAGCCTGAGAACAAGGTAATTCCTATCCCTTGTTCTTAGGCTTAAAATAAATTCCAAAGGTTCAACCCAATCACAGCTACCACTACGAATTGATAGACTTGTAAGACTCTTTTATCTGATAGGATGCCACTTAATTGCGCCCCTAAAAATCCGCCAAAAATCGCAGCTGGAATAATAAAAGAAAGTAAGCTTAAATCAAAAATTTGATAGCCTGTGGATAAACCTGTTGCAATCAATTTGGAAAATTGAGAAAACAAGATTGTGACAATAGAATAAACGGTTGCTTCTTTGATTGGAAACCCAAAACAGAGCATGAGTAATGCCACATTAATCGGTCCACCGCCAATTCCCAATAACGTTGCTAAAAAACCTAAAAATAGTCCAGCACTAAAATACCAATGAATCTTTGTAAGTTGCCATGAAGACCATTTATAGTGGGTATATACGATGGCAAACAGCAAAGAAACAATTGTTAAACTAATTTGAATTTTTTGAACGACCTGTTCATCAGAATAGATCCTTAATAAGCCCTCAAAAGTCACATTCCCAATAATACCACCTAATACAGAACCTAGCGAAAGGAATAGGACCGTTTTTGGTTTGACTGTCACGCCGTTCTTCACCTGCTTAATAGTGGAGACAATGGCCATTGTGAACACAGCTATACTAGAATAAAAAGAAATTGTCCCGACAGAGTGGGCTCCAATTGCATCTAATACTGGTTTAATTATCACTCCACCACCCATACCAGATAATGAACCCACAGTATTTGCTAAAATAATCACGATAAAATAAAGCCAGCCAATCGACATTCTTCAATCACTTCACTTTCATCTTTGCCTATTACTTAACTGTCTCTAAAGTATAGCACAATCTATTGAATTTAAAAAAAATAGAAATACCCAAGATAGGATATTTCTACTTTTTGCACAACTATTTAAGTTAAAGCAACGTCGCGTTTTTTAAATAGATAAACAGTTAACATATAAATCAAGATGCTGTATAGAAGTAATCCAATCCCTGCAGCTACTAAACTAATATCTCCAGGGATAGAATTGCCACGTCCCAATTCATTAATATTTAACAAATTAAAAACAATCCATTTTAGTGGTTCCCATTTTGGTATTAGTAGGGATAAGAATGTATTGATAATCGAACTTGAAAAGACCATTAACATCGCAATTCCTACGGCAAGAGCTTGAGAACGGAAAACTGCCGAAATCATTAATGCAACACTGATGTAAAGAACCATTAATAGATAGTTGGTTCCGGCTAAAACAAATCCAGCTTTTAAGGCGGACATTGTCCCCAACATTGTCGAGGCAGGGAGCATAAAGGACTGAACAGGAAACAGGATTGCCCCAACAATTCCAGCAGCTACCATCGTAAATAGCGTCACAAAAGCAGCAAATAATAAACAAACGATTAGTTTAGACAGAAGAATTTGACTACGTTTATGAGGTCTAGTCAGCAATAATTTAATAGTTCCATCGCTAAACTCAGAAGCAACCATCATACTTGCAACAACTACAACTAACATATTTACAATACTTAAAATTCCACCTAAACTAGAAAAGAAACTTCCAGCTGATTCACCACCATTATTGGTCGTAATTGGAGTCACACCTTTTTTCAAATAGGCTTCATAATAATCCAATTCCTTTTGTGCATAAGCAATTTCATTTGGATAATCTTCTTTCTCTTTGGCTTGTGCTGCCAGTAGATTACTTCGACTAATTTTAACGGCTTCTTCAAGATTTGTGACAGGTTTTCCATCCTCAGAATAAGTGAAAACAGGAATCCCTTTTTTAATAGTTTTCTTAACAGGCTCGCCTTCATCTCCTGCTTTTTGCTCGAAATATTCATTAGAGTTCAGGCTGTAGGCGTATTTATTTATTCCCCCGACTAATGCAACTAAACCAAAAATAATAATCAAATACACAATAAATGAGCGTCTAAAAATTAATTTGCGACTTTCATTAATAACCAAATTTATCATCGTAAACTTCCTCCTTTAGTCAATTCCAGGAAGCGTTCTTCCAACGTTGAAACATGCGGTGTAATTCCATAAAAAGGAATCCCTTTTTGAACCCCATGCTCAATAAATGCTGGAATTTGATTTTTCTCAATTTCAATCGTTAATGAATTCGCACTATGAGCAATGACTGTTAACCCCATTAAAGCAACTTCCTTTTGTAGTAGACTTTGTTCAGGAGTTTCAATCGTGATGTGTAACAGACTATTTTCTGGTTTTTCATCTGCCTTTGTTAAATCTTCAATGTGAGTTAATTTACCTTCTTCAATAATAATGATTTTATCTGCTAATAACTCCATTTCTGAAAGTAAATGGCTAGAAATTAAAATACTGGTTCCATCTTGCACAATTTCACGCATTAATTGTCTAAAATCGTGCATTCCTTTAGGATCAACCCCATTTAAGGGTTCATCTAAAATCAGTAAAGAAGGATGGTGAATAATGGCTTGAGCAATTCCTAATCGTTGGCGCATGCCTAATGAGTAGGTTTTAACTTTGTTTTGAATGCTTTCAGTTAAACGAACACGTTCCACCACTTTTTTTATTTCTTCATCTGTAATTGTTTTGCGACTCATACGAGCAAACTGTTTTAAATTCTCCCAGCCGCTAAGATACTTATAAAATTCAGGGTTTTCAATAATCGCCCCGACATCTTCCATGCATCCTTCAAAATTTCCATCTAAATCATTGGAATTAATTTTAACAGTCCCAGAATTTCTAGAAATCAGACCTGTCAGCATGCGAATAATTGTCGTTTTACCGGCACCATTAGGACCTAATAAACCGACAATTTCCCCTTTACCAATCGATATATCGACTTCTTTTACCAGTATTTTACGACCAACTTGTTTCGTTAGTCCCTTTGCAAGTAACACTTCTTCCTCCATTTAGTACATTCCTCCTTTTGTAATAAAAAGCTCGTTGAGACGTTTAACTCTGGCAGAAAAATAGGAAATGGGAGGAATGACACTTTCTGTCATTTTTACCATTTATCTTTTTTCAAAAAAGCTAACTCATAAACTCACATTGACCTTATTCTGATTTACCTACTATATTTTTTCTTTACTCCACTATCTTACTAAAAAAACGTTAAGAAATCGTGTTAATATCACTATTTTTTCATTAACATCTTAATCTAATTTTCTGCTGATTAATTTCCCTATTTTTAATTAGCTTAAATAATTACGTATTCGTTAACAACTATTATTTTTAACATCATAACATTCTTTCAAATAAAATATAAACTCTTTTTCAATACAACAAAATCCTACCTCCTTACTAGCCCCTATATCAAAAAAGAGAGCCCAACCTAATAATAATGATAGGCTGAGCTTTCTTTTTTATTACATTATTTTATTTGCTTCTCAATCATTAAGAAACGATCATTTCTTTTGGAGAACCTTCTCCTGTACTTAGAATTCGAACTTCTTGATAATACACGATTAAGGTGCTTTGATCATCCTCTGGGTCATGTTTAGTCGGAAGATCTTTTTTTGACGATTCCTCTGATTCCTCTGGATCGACTAGCCGTACAATTGTAAAGCGACCATTTGATACATGGATTTTGTCTTCGAGACTTTTTTCTGTAAACTCTGCTAAATAATCCCCCTCTGGTAATCGAACAATAATTCGTTGAGGAATCTTGTTTCCTTCATTAGATTCAATAACATTTCCTTCTTCATCGCGTATTGCCCATTCTAATCTTGAATCGGGAATTTTCTTTTTCCCAGTCACAGATTTTGGATTGTATACTCGATCAATTGTGGTAACAGATTCTGGATATCTAATAATGAAACGTCCATTTGATGTATGAGTTTCCTCTTCTGGACTAATTTCTGTATATTCAACAACATAATTGCCTTCTTCCAAATGTGCTATTTGTTCATAGGGGATTTGTGAACCTTCGCCAGAATCAACAATTTCATCACTGTCTCCTTTAATAATCCATTCCAATCTGGACTCGGCAATTTTCTTCCCACCTGTCACAACTGTCGGATTATACACTCGGTTAACCATTGTACTTGATTCTGGATAACGAACTCTAAATTCTTCCCAAACAGTATGTGTTTCTTCCTCGGGGCTTGTTTCTTTAAAACCAGCTACATAAATTGATTCTGGTAAATTTTGGATAAGTTCTTGCGGAATTTCATCTCCACTTCCATGTTCAATCACACTACCAGATTCATCTTTAATTACCCAAGTTAAGCTAGAAGTTAGAATTTTTTGTTCACCACATATAGATCTTGGGTTATACGGACGATCCATTGTAAGGCTTGCTTCTGGATAACGAATTGTAAAGGTCCCCTGAGACGTATGTCTTTCTTCTTCAGGACTAATTTCTGTAAAGTCTACCAAGTACGTTCCTTCTGGTAAATTCATAAGAATATCCTCAGAAATACTTTCCTCATTTCCCCAAGCACTTTCCCTACCTCCCATATCTGTAATCACCCATTCTACTAACGATTCTGGAATGGATTTTTCACCTACAATATATCTTGGGTTGTACGGACGGTCTATAGCTATTGTTGACTCTGGATGACGGATACTAAAGGTTCCATTTGATGTATGCGCATCCCCCTCTGGACTCGTTTCAGTAAAGTAAATAATATACTCTCCTGGTAAGAGATTAAGCAAAATCATCTGTGGCACTTCTGCTCCACTATCTGATTCAATACTAGTTCCAAAGACATCTTTAATACTCCATTCCAGTGTTGATTCTGGAATTTTTTTCTCACCCGTAATTACTCTTGGATTAAAAGGACGGTCAATCGTTGTCGTTGACTCTGGAAAACGAATATTAAATACTTTCTTAGATATATGAGTTTCGTTTTCTGGGCTAGTTTCTGTAAAAGAAATTTCGTAAGTATTTTCAGGCAATAAACGTAAAAATTCTTCTGAAAGAATCTCTCCTTCTCCACTTTCAATTAACCTTCCACTGGTTTCACTTACTTTCCACTCAAGTCTAGACTCGTCAATATTTTTTATTCCAACAATTGAGGTTGGATTGTAAGTTTGGTCCATCTTCATATCCGATTTTGGATGTCGAATCATAAAACGGGATTCACTTTGATTTTTCAATTGGTTGCCATACTTTGACTGAGCTTTTACTGTAGCATTTATTAAATACGTACTTCCAGAAAAGGTAGTTAGTATCTCGTCCTCAATTGAACTCCCTTCTCCATCTAAAACAAAATTTCCTTCTTCATCTTTTATGGTCCACTGTAATTCAGAAATTTCTGGCTCAACTACATAAGTGACTTTTTCTGGGTTAATCATTCCATGGGGGCCAACGATTTCAATAGAAACTAATAGACTTTCTTTATTCATCAAAACATAGATAGTATCTGGATTAAGCTGAGAGCCTTGTGATTTTTTTTTGCTTATTTCTGCATAATATAGCCCATCTGTATAGGCACTTAAATCAATGATATCCCCATCTACATATTCCCCAATTTCTAACTCTTCCGTACTATCGCTCGTTAAAATGCGATACGCCATTTCACCCGTATTTGTTCCTAAATAATTAACTTTCACTTGACTGCTTAGGTCAACAACAAACACATTTTGGTTGATATCGTACCCTAAAGAATGACCATCTAATGTTGTCAACAACCAACTGCCGTCTGGTGATTTCTCCCCATTACTCGCCTCATTTACTTGTTGGACCGACTCATCTATATCCTTTATGGCCTTCGCCTCTTCTGGAGCAATCGTTCGACCTAATAGAGAGTTTAGTAGTAGTACACCACCTAAATATTTTTTCTTCATACGGTTAATCGGACTCCCTTTAGTCTTATTTTATTAGCTGAAATATGATATTTATCCTCTAACTATCTTTTCTACTCATTTTCCAAATTAAGCCATAGTCTTCGATTTAGAGCATCTAATTGATAGAATTTTTGTTTATTTGTTCGCAAAACGGTCAATTCTGTAACCCCGTTCATTACAGTAGGAGTTAACAAATGCGTTAGTCTTTCCGCCTCAGATTCAGACTCTACATTAATTTCCGCCAAAGGATTCTCCCTAAAAACAAGATTTCCAAAAGTTTCAACAGACTTTGACATTCCAACTGTTGCTAACTGATTATCATTAAAGGCCCATTCCCCAATGGAGGTGACAGTATCCGGAATCTCTATTTCCGTTAATTGATTGTGTTCCAACGCTCCATTTCCAATTGAAATTAATGAATTTGGAAGTATTAATGTTTTTAATTGATTTTCACGTAGTGCTTGATATCCGATTGAGGTAATAGAGTTTGGAATTTGAAGACTAGTTAAGCCCTTATTACGAAAAGCACCATCACCAATTGAAGTAACTGGAGTTGGAGTTGTCCATCCAGCTGCTGTATTTGTAACCTCTCTGGGGATAGTAACATTTTTACCTGAACCATTGTATCCCGTTACACTTGCTTCTGAATTTCCCTCAGTGCCACTAAACCTAAAACTAAAATCTTCTCTCTTCTGGTTAGGACCTGAGACTAAATTCCAATGGAGATTTGTTTGATAACTTCCAGCACCCATTCCTGGTGGAATTAATAATCTTACACCTTCTTCTTGTGGGTTATGCATCCCAAAAGAAATAATTTGATTAGAATTAGCTTCACTTGCTGATGCAAAAATTTGACTATCTGTATTTGGAATAAAGTCACCTTCATATACGCTTATGCTATCTCCAGCAAGATGACTTTCATGTACAAAAGGAGTCATTATAATTTGTGACCCGCCTATTAATTCTCTTGTTTGTCGAACTTGAAGTTGCCAGCCATCTCTTTGAGCTTCAGGGCGTATATCTTGTATGGTTACCATGTTTAAAATATCTCTACCATCCTGATCTTTTGAAGGTAAAGCAATTAATTCTTGACCATTTCCAACTACAGTAGTTTCTCCAAAATTAAGTGATGAGGCATAACGAATAGCTAAACTTCCTTCATTAGGATTCTCTTTGTCTACCTCTAACGACGGATTAGATGGATCAATCGATGGAATTTCTATATTAACAATTTGAATTGTTGCTCTATCTGTTAATCCATTTGTTGTTTCTACGCTAATTTCAACTTCTCCTCGTCGTTTGCCAAAAACGATTCCCTCTTCATCAACTGTAGCAAGTTCTTCATTCGAACTTGTCCATTTAAGATCCGTGTTCACACTATTTTCTGGTAAGACTTTTGCTGATAACTGCTGGGTTTCCCCAGTTTTTATTGTTGCTATTTTTGGGCTTACTTCAATTGATTCAGGTACTGCAGCTACTTCAAAATTCACTTCATACTCATATTGAACCTTATTTCCTGTAGATAACGATTCTTCAACTAATATTTTCCCTATTGAGTTTCCCACAGTTGAACGATCTGGATACTCACTAAAACCAATAATTCTAACCGTTTCAAAATCAGAGTTCGTTAAAAATTCTCCTAACATACCATCTATTTCATCATTCGTTGTCCATTTTGAAATTTCACCATTACTTTTAACATTCAATAAATTAAAGTGTAGCTGTTGATATCCACTTACTGTTAATTCAAGAAAACTTGTATTTTTGTTAGTACGTAGCGGCTGTTCTTGTCCACTCACAATCTGTCTAAGACGATTGGGAGATTCTTCATGTGTCAACTCAATAATATCCCCTACTTGAGTTGACGCCACTCGAGTACCATTTGAAAATTGATTAATTGCATCGAATGGTGACACTTGTCCCGTTACACTATGAGACACATAGTTTCTCGCATCTGTAATTTTTTGAGCCCCGCTCGTTAAATTATACAAGTTAACTGAATAATATCTATTGGTAAAATTAGGATGAACTTGTGTAGACGAATTGATTGTTCCCTGGTTCGCAGTTACTTTATTTTCTGCAGGGTGATACGTATAGGCTCCAACACTTAAGTCACCCCACCCCTTAGCTAAAATCGTATCTCCCCAACGAACATCAAGAGGAACTTCTATTTCTGTACGTACTCCTAAAAAATTATGTTCTACAATTACTGTAGCTTTCCCCGTGCCGACTAAATCATTTTCAATATCTTTTAGCGTCACATTATATTCATTGGGGTTTAAAGGTATATCTCCATAAGTCACATTCGTTACAAAAGATTGAAGATCTCTTGTCGCTAAACTTTCTCCGAGCGTTACTTGCTGTTGGACGGCATTACCTTCAAATACTTTAGGCGTATACTCCATCGAAGTAAACTCAAATTGTTGTAAATTATGATACTGACCTGTTGAAGCAGAGACAATAAAGGAAAGAGCATCTAACCCAGTATGCCACGTACTAATGTCACGTTCCCAAATTTGACCGTTATAGACGATTTTCACTTTATCTTCAATCGTATCATATGCCATATAAAAATCTCTAAATTGGTTATTACTTGGAGCCGGGATTTCCAACATTGAATTTTGCTCCGTAGTTAATATAGCATTCGGACTGTGCACAAAAGCACCAAAGGCTGCGA
Organism: Carnobacterium maltaromaticum DSM 20342; assembly: GCF_000744945.1. Classification (NCBI taxonomy): domain Bacteria; kingdom Bacillati; phylum Bacillota; class Bacilli; order Lactobacillales; family Carnobacteriaceae; genus Carnobacterium; species Carnobacterium maltaromaticum. The sequence goes on along the minus strand of NZ_JQMX01000001.1, from coordinate 2,913,611 downwards.
CGCGTGAACCAGTAGGATTATTAAGCCAAGGATCTGCAGCAATTCCTTCACTATTTTGATGGGAACCATTATAATACGTATCTAGTTTAAAACCAAATACATTTGGTAATTGCGCTAAGCCCATACCATTTCCATGTCGTCCAATTGAATGTACATCTCCGCTATGAAAACCAAAACCCATTCCGTCAGCTCCGCCTTGCTGTTCAGCTTTATTACCTAGGTTTACTCTACCTGTTAAATAAAAAGAACTAGCAAGATCTATTTGACTATCCATAGTAAAACTTCCTGCACTACTAGGTAAATCAGGTGTCAAAGTAACAATTCCCGTATCTGAACTATATGCTGCAGTTCCAGAAAGAGTAAAATGTTCTAAAAAATTTTCTTTTGTAACTACAATATTTTCACCAGGTCGAGGAACTGAATTCACCATACTGATGCTTTCCTTTTCAGCTGAAATATCTGCTTCCGTTATCGCCTTAAGTCCTATAGGTACATGTAGCACTCCAATTATCATAGGAACTGCTAACATACTTAACAGTGTAGCTCCAACTAACTTATTTCTTAATTTATTCATCTAGAATCATCTCCTTTTAGTGGATTAGCTATTTCACAAAAACTACATTATATAATTTAAGTTTAATTTAATTAGTTTCTCAATTTCTTTTATACATACAGGGTGAGAAAAATAGATTATTTTTTTATAGGGGGGATTCATAGCTATTGGACTATCAGTAAAAATTATTGTTGTTTCAGATATTTCTTCATTTAATGCTAACCAATTTACTTGTTTTTTTAAATCACTAGACAACTGTTTTAATATCCTGTTTTTCATAAAATCTCCATACTTTGAAATTAAGAATATATTGATTTTTACATGTTGTATTTTAGCTACTAAATTTTTCATTTCACTCTTTAATAATGACAAAGTGGATGTATCATGCAACATTAATTCAATTTTATGATTTAAAAATTTCGTCATAAAATAACGCAGCTCTTCAACTATCCTCTCTTGAGAAAACGCAGAAATAAAACTATTTATTTTTATTGAATGAAGCAGCAACGAGACACTTACTTTAACTCCATCATTCTCTTGCCATTTAATTAATTTCAAAAAATCAATATATAGCTTTCTATCAATAGATATTTCGTTAATTATTGGGATAAAGCGGCTACTTATCTGTTCAAAACTAGCACCATCTATCCTAATATCCGTTACACAATCTACAAATATCATCCAAAATATGAAATAGCATTCTGTTTCACTCCTTTGAACGTTTCCCAGTTTATGTTGTGATTCAGTAAACAATGTTTCTACTAAATTTTCATAAATAGGTTCCTCGGCTAATTTTATGATTTCGTTTGGAATCTCTTCGGTTTTTATAGTGATTTTTCTATTTTCTCTCACTTCGCATATTGCCAACCAGTATGTTAGCTTGCGAGTTTCGATTACTCCAATTCCATGCTTTTTGGTTATTATTGCTGCTCTTTCTATAATTTTTTTTTCATCACTATTCTTAAATGGCCAACCAAAACCCTCACACAATGTCCACAAAAATTGAAAATAAAACAATCTAATTTCAGATTCTTTTCCCACTAATTCTAAAGAGTTTGTATTTATAGAAATACCATACTTTTGTAGCAATCCGCTAATTTTACGCAATACTCGATAATAGGTGGTATAGCCTATTCCATGTTCGAGTAAGAACTGATGAACTTTTTTTAAATTCCCATATAAAAATAGTTCCAAAATTTTGAATTCTAGTGTTTTTTGACAAATATAAGAAATAACTGTTTGAGGAGCAAAGAAAGCTTCTCGCTCTAATTTATAATAAACAAGACTAGCATTATAATATTTTGATAATCTAATATCCCCATCCCATTTTTTTAAAATTTCTGCTAATTGCTCCAAATCAGATTGAAGGGTTTTATAAGAATACGGAAGGACTTCTAGTTTTTTTTTTGTTAGTGGTTCTTTATCAAACAGCATAGAAAACAGAAGCATTTTTCTACCTATCCCTTCACCAAAAATTTCTAATAACTTTGGTATTTCCATCTTTTCTCCTTTCTAAAAATCGAATTCAACTAGTCTTGAATTCGTTTAATTTGGTTCTTTTTTAATGCATTCCTTTTTTTTCGCTCTAAAAGCTGCTTTTTTTCTCTTCTAGCTTTTCTTTTTTCTTCTAACGCTTTTTTCTCTTTTTCTTTTTTTACATAACTATTAATTAGAACACCAAAGGATAATAATCCTATCGTTAATCCACTACCAACCAGTAGATAAATTAGCCCATTTTGCTTAGAGTCTAAATCAACCGCAGTTTTATTTAATGCCACTGCCGTTTTTTCATCAATTGTAAACTCTTCTTCCCATTCCCAATTCTCCCCATTTACAGTAGCTTGCATTTCCAGTCGGTAGTCTCCTGCGACTAGTGGAGCACTGCCTGTATGAATATAAAATGGTAATCGTGAGTTTGGTGCCATTTGAAAGTTGGATACCCTTCTATTAAACAGGGGTTCCTTTTCATTTTTTCTATACACTTGAGCATCAATTGACATGTCTGTTACAATTACAGCTTGACTATTTTGAATTTCTGCATTAATAACATTGCGATAATTGGATTGTGCAGCACTGATACCTTCTAAATTCAATATTGGTACCACTTCTTCATCTGTTTGTGAAATCATAACCGCTAATGAATATGAAAATTGATTGCTAATCTGTGTATGTTCTTCTCCAGCTTTAATTTTTTCAGAAAAATTAAGGCCTCCTAAAATTACTCCATCAAATTTCACACTTGGAAGCTTAATCGTAATTGGAACTTTTTTACTCTCATTTGCTTTTAAAACAATTAATTGTTCTACTTCACTAATTTCAGAAAATGAAATCAATAGGCTTTGATCTAAATCTTCATCTAACTGACTGTAATCAATCACACCATTTTGATTTGATTTTGCAGTAACAGCTTTAATTTCAATTTCAATTGAGCTATCTCGGTTATTAGTTAGTTCTACTTCAATATTTTGTTCTTTACCTGCTTCCATTCTTAAATTAAAATAGGAGCTGACATCATTTATCTGGTTTTCGGGAATAATAGGCGAAACCGAAAATTTTGGTGCATTATTTGCTTCAGCAAGACTCGTAGTAAAAAATGTAAACCCCACTATTAAATTAAAGATACACATTATTTTTATCATCTTATAACTATCCTTTCTTTCAAAATAAATCATTACATTTTGCCTATCTATAAAGCTATACGATGCTTTAGCCAGCTGTATCATTAATAGAGAATAGTTCACATAGCTCATATTTCTTTTTTATCAAATTAACTATAAACCATCTGTGATTTCGTAAGTATAAATCTGGCTCGTTCAGCAAGTATGTATGACTAAAAAAACAAAAAATATTTTCTTTGATTTTTTAGTGTTTATTATTTAGTGATTCTTTAGATTACCATCACACTTTAATGTTTTAATCTCAGTGCGTCATCATTCCAAATATCAATATAATCTATATGAGTTACTCCTTTAAATTTTTCATGAATAAACTCTTTTACATTGTTGATTGAATGGCATGAGCTGAATATAAGCGTTTTATGGATGAGTTTGCTCTTTTCATCCTGTTTCACTAAAAAACCAACTAAATAAATGGTACAATCTTCCCACGTATCTTCTATCCCCATCCACTTAACCTCCTTATTTTCCAGCAATATGTTCATTCGCTGTACTTGGTGTTGCTACTAAATTCCAAATGAGTGTTGCCTCATAAATTCCAACACCTACACCACCAGGAATTTGTAAAGAAACTCCACTTCCGTCAACTGATCCCATTCCCATAGTAGCAATACCACTAGGATTTCCAGTTGTTGTTGTTCCTGCAAATCTTTGTGCTTCTGTATTAACGGTTAAAGCACCATTATGCGATTTAATGTTCAATAAATCTTGATTGATTTCATGCACAAATGGATTAAAAATCAATTCTGCCCCGTCCATAAATAATTGGTTTTGTCTAACTTGTAATTCCCATCCATTTCTTTTGAAAGCAGAACGCATATCTTGTACAGTAACTTTTGGAATTCCATCATTGTCATTCGCATATACTGTTTGATTAGATGAAGAAAAGGTAGTTGCATCAAAGTATAAATCTGATACATATCTTAAAGATAATCCCTCAATAACTGGATTTGTATTTTCCAAATCCAAAATTCCATCTTCTGGGTTTATTGCTGGAATATCAGGTTGAATTAATGGCGATACTTCCACAGAAAGACTTGGGAGCTCTGAACCATCCACAATTGCATAATAAGAACCACTATCTGACTCTTCTACTTCTGCAATTCTAAACTGTTGTTTTGTTTCTGTTGGTAATGCTTGGGCATCCTTAAACCATTCAACATTTGGAATAAACTCTTCCCATACAAATGCTTCTAAATTATCTAATTGATACCTATTTTTTGATAGCACACTAAATGAAAGCTCATCTCCTACCATCAGATTATTGATTAGTTGAGTATCGTCAGAATAACGTGGCTCATCCACTGTTAATAGGGTTCTTCCCGTTACGCCCCTGATAATATTTGGTGATAGCTCTCTCTGATAATGAACTAAACTACTTTCTTCTACATATATTTCTTTTAATGGATTTTGTGCAAAAACTTGAGCTCCTAATCCAGTTATTTCTCCTTCAAAAGTTACTTTCTCTAAAGAATTATTTTCAAAGGATCTAAGGCCTAGGTGAGTGACTGTTTTAGGAATAGTGACCTCAGCTAAATTATTTGAATGAAAAGCTAAAGTCTCAATCTGCTGAATCGTATCTGGAATAACGATGCTAGATAGATTATTTAATCCAAAAACTTGATTTTCAAGTCTAGATACTCCACTACCTATATAAAGTTCAGTCAAGTTATTTTCTAGAAAAGCTTGTTGTCCTATGCTTTTTACAGTATCTGGAATAATCAACGTACTTAATTTGTTTTTGTAAAAAGCTGCTTCCCCTATTTCTGTAATACTTCCAGGAATCAAAACATTCGTTAATCCTTTATCCATAAATACACGGTCATCAATCCCTATTACTGTACTTGTAGTGGTCCAACCCGCTTCACGATTCACAGCTGTACTAGGTATTTCTATCTCTGTATCTGTCCCATGATATCCCGTAACAATTGCTGTGGAGTTCCCATCTGTTCCAGAAAATGCAAAAGTAAACTCTTCAACAATTACACTACTTACTGCTCTTAATCCATTAATAGTTTCAGCATAAATTTCCGCTTCTCCTACTGATTTACCTGTAATAACACCATTTTGATTTACTGTAACTACCTGATCATTATCACTCCACCAAAATATACTTGTATTGTCTAATTCATTTATATTTGGTGTAAAATCTATAGCTAAACCAACAGAATCATTGGGTAGCATTCTTACTGAATTAGGAATAATTTCGATATTTGTCGGTAAATTTACTGGTGGTATGTTTGCTACGGTAGTTTGTACTCTAGCTGATCTAAATCTGCCTAAAATATTTTGTCCTGAAGTTACCATATGAACGTATCTATCATCATTTAAATAACTTATGACTGGGCTGTCTCTGCCTGTTTGTGTGGCAATAAATTGTACATTAACCATTCCAAATTGATAATTTTCACTAATGCTTTCTATACTAACCAAGCTTGTAAATATTGAATCTAAACTAATAGAGACAGTAGCAGAATCTAAGTTTGTAAATATTGGACTATCCACTTCAGAAGAGATCATCGTACTTCCAGCCCCTTGAGTTTTATATTCAAACTGCATCATGTTGCTTCCACTTGAAGAAACAAATGCTTTACTAGCATATATATACCCTGCTGTGATTTGATTACCTCCTGGTCTATCAACAAATTTCCCACTATCCATCTTTATTCCAATTCCAAATTCTGCTCTTCCATGACTATCAAGATTAGTTGTTTGACCTATTCTCAATGTTGCAAAATTATAGAATTCTCCATCATTCAATATTTGAACAGCCGCCATTTTATTATCACTATAATTCCTTATTGTAAGTTGATCCATATCACTAGTTAATTGATTATCTAATTTCCCACCATCAATTACTATTAAAGAATCAACTGTTGAACCGCTTCTAGCATTTAACGTTAACGCGCTATCCATTCTTTCTCTGCGCACAACCAATTCACCTGTTTGGGTAACTTTTATATAAGAATCATTATAAAAATTTAGCGTTCCTCCTCTAAATATAACTCTTCTATTTACTTCTAGTGCACCCTCAAAAATATCCGCACCCACACCACCACCACTTATTCTTATTTCCAAAACATTAGGGTTGGCTAATGCTGCTCTTAATTCCACTTCATTTGTTATTATAGCCACATTTGCTGGTGCTATTTCAGGCTCCAATTCTACTGAGTACTCGTCTTTAATTTGAGCTTCAATATTTGCCTCTCCTATTTCAAGAATTGGAGACTCTAATTCTCCTTCTTCATTCAAATTTGTTCCACTAAACTCTTCATTCTTAAGTCCATTAATTTCAGATTCTTCATACATCTCGAACTCTTTTTCTTCTGCCTGAATACCTTTTAAAAATGTCTGAGAAAGTGAAGGAAGTACTACAGGCATTCCTACCAATAAGACTGCTATTAAGCAATATATATTTTTTTTCATCTACTAGCCTCTCCCATTCATACTTATTTTTTCTTTCTAAAAAATTTTTCTCGATTCATTAGTACTAGAATGACAATAAAGAGAATCACAATCACTATTCCTGCAATGATTAAATACAACCTAGTATTGTCTTTTTCCAATTCAACGGCACTATTATTCATTTCTCTTGCTTTTTCATTTGTAATCGTAAAGAATTCAACCCATTTCCATTCTTCTTCGCCATTCGTTGCCTTCATATGCATTTCATAGGTTCCTGCAGACAAAGGTTGATTGTTCGTCCCAATTCCGTATGCCAAAGTTGAATTAGGTGCCATGCGCATATCGACTCTTTCTTCATGAAACAAAGGAGTAGTTTCCCCTTCTTTAAAAATTGTTGCTTCAACATCAAAATGATTAACAATGGTACTCGCTCTATTTTGAATATTTCCCACGATAAAATTACGACGATTTCGTTGCTCTACTTCAACTGATTTCAGGGATAAATCGGGTTGAACTGCATTTTCACTTTGAGCAATCATTACAGCAATTGAGTAGACAAAGCGATTCGTAATTTGATTTTCTGTCTCTGATGAATCCTTTGTTGATTCTTTTTCGCTAATGGTTAAACCTCCTAGTAAAATACCATCAAAAATCTGTTCTTTAGGTAGTTGCACTAACGCTGTCAATATTCTACTTTCCCCACGAGGAATGGTGATTTCACTTTCTTTGATACTAGTAATTTCTTTAAAATCTATTTTTAAACTGTCATCTGGCTCTTCCACATCTATGCTATAGTCGATTAATCCGTTTATATTTGTCACTGCAGTTGTTGCCTGCAACTCAACTGTTAATTCTCGTTCTGAGCTATTCGTGATTTCTACTTGTAACTCTTCTGCAGCTCCCTTATCCAATAGCAAATCAAAATAAGAAACGGATGCATCGCGTTGATTTTCAGTAAGAATTGTTTTGACTGAAAATTCAGGTGCTGTTGCAGAACTCTTTAACTCAAATCCAAACCACCCTATGATCATTAATGCTAAAAGAAATGCCCACCTTATTTTCTTATTCATTACAAATTCCCACTCCTTCTTCTAGGTATAAAGTTAGAGAGTACCTACCGACTCTCTAACTACTGTCATTACTATTATTATCAGTAGAATTCCACTATACTGGAGGCGCCACTGGGCCATCAACTAAATTCCAAGTTAACGTGGAATCATATGATCCTACACCTGTTCCTGCGGGAATTTCCAATGATACTTCTCCCATTCCAATCGATGTTGTTCCTGCTTGTCCTGGATTTGAATTGTTAGCAGACGCAAATCGTTGTGCTTGATTATTTAGTGATAATTGAGTTGCTGCTGTTACACCGTTTGTGTTTGCTTGATTTACAGTAGGATTCATTTTGATGATTCCACCACTAAATAAATCCGCATCCTGAGTTACCGTTAATTCCCAGCCATTACGTGTATCCTCATTTCGGATATCTGTAATAGTTACCATATTAGGAAATTCAACACCACCAACCGAGTCCGGATTAGCAACTAAAGTTTGTCCAGCTGTTTGATTAAAGTCTGCAGTTCCAAAGTTTAAATCTGATACATAGTTAATTGCTAAACCGTCTCCTAAATCAGGGTTCGTCTCAATCTCTGGTGGGACTGGATTTTCTGGATCTACTGGCGGAATTTCAATCTCAGTTGAATCTGGCAATTTAATTTCTGCTTGAACATCTGTTGTTGCATTGGTCGCTCCGTTATACTCAACTGCTGAAGCCATTCGAGTTGTTGCTCCCATTCCTAATACTGTTGTAGCTACTAATGCGATACTTAAATTTTTTCTTAACATACATTTCTCTCCCTATATTCTTTTATTTGGACGATCTTTTTACTTCCTTCACTCGTTCATTGTAAAGTACTGAGTACATGGTATACCCAGCATAGATAACCAAGTGCTGCCATCACTTTTCTTCTGTACATACCTTTATATTAAAGTACATTCAAGTTATCTATGACTTACAAATACTAGTATATCCAGTTAAATAATCTATAGCAATTCGCTTTTTTTATAAAAAATAGGAATAGCTACAAAGTTTAATTTAATAAGATTGATAAGGCTTTCTAAAATAGATTTTTTCCTTTCATATCGATTTAAAGCTACACTTTCTAATACTTTTATCATCAAAAAACCATCTTTTAATAATGTAACAGTTACTTTTTTTCTAATAGATAATAATTCAAATCAAAAACGTGAGGTTTTTTAAGCCATAGACGTTTTTCTTCTCACATTGCCATTTAAATAATTAACTGTTACTATATATTTATTAACTACTGGAGGGACTATCTATGAATGACTTAGGGTATAAATTACTTGTTTCAAAATCCGTTAGAAGAAAAACGACCATCCTTTCTATGCTTTCAGAATCTTCTACACCAATTCCTTTAGAGAGTCTTTGGATTGCTTGCCAATCTACTAAAGGAACTGTCCAACAAGATATTTCCCATCTCATTGAAATGTTTCCAAATGATATTGAACTTATCACGCACAATTTTTTACCTTCTTTAAAAAAAAAGGCAACTAGTAATGTGATTACAAGCTATATTGATTTACTTGCTCGAGACAATCCGCTATTTTATGTCATTGAACAAATTTTCCAAGGAAAAAAAGAAAGTATCGAGGATTATGCTGAAAGTCTTTATATTTCTGAGTCAACATTAAGAAAATTTTTAACTATTTTAAAAGATGTTCTAGCTGAATATGATTTGGTTTTGACTATGAACCCCGTTGATATTATTGGAAAGGAAATCAACATTCGCTACTTTTATTTCCAATATTTTCGTTATTCCCATGAAAGTAGTTCACTTTCTGTAAGAGACAATCAGTTTAATTTTATCCATGATACTCTTAAGAAAATATCTACTTCTTATGGATTGGTTTTAAATGTGGATTACTCTAGAATCGTTAGTTGGCTAACTATTTTTGAACAACGAATTACACTAGGGCATAAAATTAATCTAGAGCAAAAATTGATTGAAAAATATAAATATAAACCAAGTTTTTTAAAATTTGAAGCTGCTGTACGGCTACATTTCAGAAAAATAAATTTTTCGTTAGACTTGTCTGAAGAAGAACTTGTATTTGCTTATCTTACTCGGCTAGATGCCATTATCTATGAAAAAGATAAACCTTTTTTCACGGATGATGTTTTTGATACATTACAAGAATTTGACCATCTAACAACTACTTTTCTACAGTTAGCAAATTTAGATATTTGTTTAAATATAAATTTAAAAGCGATTCTGCAAGCTTTTTTATCTAATTTAACTTCTTTAACAGAGCTTTCACCTTTATTTCAATTAAATCATAACAGACTAAAGAAAATTGTTGAAACTAATCATAGAGACACACTAGATACGTGGCTAGAAATTCTCGATAATTATTCTACATTCAACAATAGTTATGACGTGGCGATTAGCCTAACTTTATTAACTGAATCTCAAGTGCAAAATAAGAAAAAAATACTGTTTGCACTAACCGGTGAACCTTCGTCCATTACGTACTATAAAGTCCTTGCTTTACAGTGCGTCCCTCGAGGAATGGAAGCTGTTTTTATTTTTAACCGCCCTTTGAATAACGCATTGTTAGAGCAACTAGATATAGATTTATGTGTTTATAATTTAACACCTTTTGAAGAGTTAACAGAATCTGAACTCTTTCGATTATCAGATATCCCACTAAATTCAGAATGGGTTGAATTACTTGCTTTATTGCATAACATTAGCCATTAGTCTATTTGAAATAAAAAACAAGCTATCTCTCCCCATAGAATTAGTTAATTCTATGGGGAGAGATAGCTTGTTTAATTAGACCTAACTCTTACAAGTTTAATTTTTAGCTTTTGAGCGTTTTTTCCAAACAAGAATAAGAATCACTAACGAAATCGCTAATAAAATAATCACACCTAATGCAATATAAAAATACAAACGCATATTATTTGTTTCAAGATCAACTGCAGTTGAGTTTAGCTCTCGTGCTTGATCTGCTGTGATTTCAAACTCTTCACTCCATTCCCATACCTCATCTTGTATTTGTGCTTTTGTGCTCATTGTATATCGACCTGCTCGTAACGGCTGATTATTTGTTTCAACCCCGAAATTAAAATTTGAATTTGGCGCCATTCTTAAATCGTTAGCCTCTCGATGAAAAAGTGGATTTTCTTGATTCTCTCGATAAATTCTAGTATCTACGCTCAAACCATTAATAATTCTTGCTGATGTATTTTGAATATGCGCCGAAATCATATTTCGCCTATTTTCTTGAGTTACATTTACTCCTTTAAAATTTAAGTCGATTGGTTGTCTTTCGTCGTTTTGTGAAATTAAGACTCCAACAGAATAAGAAAAGCGGTTAGTAATTTGTTCTTTTTTTTCACCTATTTCTTCTGCTTCAAAAATTGTAATGCCTCCCAATATAACTCCATCTATCACCTCGTTGGGCATCGAAACATGAATTGAAATATTTTTTTTAGCACCAGCTTCTATAGATACTAATGGCTCAGTATTAGCAATTTCTCCAAAATTTATTTTTAAGCTAGAATCCCTTTCCTCATCTTCACCAGGTTCTCCATAATTAATCACACCGTTCATATTGGTAGTTGCTGCATTTAATTTTATTTCATATGTTTTAGTTGCTTCAGAATGATTCTCTATTTCGACTTGAAAAGTCATCTCTTCTTTTGGTAAAAGCTTAACATCAAAATAGGAAATATTCGCTGTTCGTTGATTTTCAGGTAAAATCGCTTTTACTGAAAAATCTGCACTATTAGCTGTTACTGTAAAGGGCTGAACTACTAAAGACAAGCTGATTGTTAAAATAGTTACTACTAGTAAAAACGAATTTTTCATACACTATATTTTCCTCTCTATTTTTAAAGGACATACTAGCAAGAATGCAAGTATGCCCCATTTTTCTATTTCTCTTAATTATCCTCTAATGGTGCACTAGATAAATTCCAAGTAATTGTTGTTTTGTAGTCTCCAACTGGTGTATTAGCTGGTACACTTAATTCTACTCCATCCATTTCTGGATTCGCAAAACCAATCGAGACGATTCCTGATGGATTTTCTTGACTTTCTGTACGTGCGAATACTTGCTCCGCATTGTTTAATCTTAATCCACTTGCAGATGGTGTTTGTATCTGATACTCAGCCGCAATTGTTGGATGCACATATGGAGTCATTGTAATAAAACTTCCTGGTATAAATGAATTCGTATCTTGCTTTACAGATAATTCCCATCCATCACGATTCGCATCGTTACGAAAATCTTGAATGGTTACCATATTATCAAATGTCTCATCATTTTCATTTCTATCTTGATCCGCATAAACTACAGTTGTTTCAGTAGAAGCTGGTAAAGTCGGGAACACAAGATTCGAAATATATCTAATAGATAATTCACCAATATGAGGATTCCCTGGACCTGGATCAACTGGTGGTTCTGGATTTTCTGGATCAATAGGTGGAATTGTAGGTCCCCCATCTTCTCCAATTTCAACACTGACATTGACATCACTAATTCCTGTTTTTGCATCTGGATAGTCTGCTGCATGAGCAACCGTTCCTAACGCTGTAATTCCCATTGCTGTTAAAATAGCTGCTGATACTAATTTGATTTTCATTGATTAATCTCTCCTAATATTTTTTTCTTTCCGAATTTAGATTGAAAGGCCTTAGCAAATAGGCAAATACAACTCCCTATTAAAATACTAAACCAAACTTGAGTTCTTCGTTCCCCAGTTTGTGGCAAATTAAACTTCGGTGAAGATTTTGTGTTTTCATTTATATTTTCTTGATTATCTGAAATTCCTCCATCTATTTCTGATTCTGAGGCTTCAACGATGCTAATGGTGACTTCTGTATTGGCATTTACAGAGTCTATATAATTTGCTGCGTCAGCATAATCACTTTGCATAGATGTGCTAAAAAGTAACAATACCAAAATAACTAGATATTGTTTTTGCTTATTCACTATAGCACTCTCCCTTCTGTAATTTTACTCTGACTTTACTTTGAACGAGTGAGCTTTTTGTTAACTACGCTACAAATGGAATGAAAAACGTGTTAACACAATTGATACTACAGGTTTCACAAAAAAAGTGCGAATCGATTTTTAAAGAATATTCATTTTTTTCTACAATTTATTGTTGATTTGCTATTTTTATCAGATAAATATCTATTCATTTTTGAATATAAACTTAAATCATCTACTCACATTAGTTTTTTATCATTTAAAAAAGTTTTATTCACATATAATTCTCATTTTAAAACTGCTTTTTTAGTATTTCTGTTTATTTTATATTTTCTCAGTAGTAATTTCTTCAATAGTTTACTTTATAAAAGCACCTTAATACCCAATCTATTTTAAATAGGTTAAGTATTAAGGTGCTTTATCTATCCAATAGTCTGAATAGCTCTATTAATTTCACTTTGATTTTTCTACCAATTTACCTTGTACAACAAAGCGCCCTTTCCCGTAATCCAATCCAGAATCACAAGTAGATAAAGTCAGAATTTGATTGTTTTCAGAAATTTCTACATTTGTTGTAATAGTCGACTTTAACTTAACTGAATCTAAATAAGTAGTAAATGAACCGGGTTCTTGAAAATTAGTCTCAATATAATAGAAATCTGTAGTTGTTTCATAGGCTGCAAAAACTTCTACCGTATAACTTTTCGTTTCAGTTTCATACTCAAAAGTTGGATGCTCTTTATAAAAATCTGGATTCAGATAATTATTTATACTCGCAAACATCGAGCCGTCCTTCATATTATGTCCATAGATAATTGTATTCTTTTCATCTTCTGATTGATTTCGATAATCTTTAAAGATACTCCCAGCACGTGCAACTTCCCTTTGATAATTGTGTTTCAAATAGTACTCATTATCTAAACTTTGTAAAATTGGGTAATCAACTTCTGTACCTTCAATCGAAATCCAACCAATCATGTCTGGATTTTTTTTTTGCAATTCAACAAATGCAGGACGAAGTTGGTTGGCATCATGCGGCTCATTCTTTCTCTGCTGATAAACTGTTTGAATGTCTGATAGAATCGTTTTATTATGACTATTTTCTACCCAATAATTGATGATTTGATAGCCCGAGAAGAGCAAAATAGCAAGCATTACTAAGTTAAATACTTTACGCATCATACTTTTCCCCTCCATTTTTACCAGCGATACTTGTACTCCGCCACATTAAAAATAATAAGAAGGGGCCACCTATAATCAACATAATAATCGCAGCAGGGATTTCCATTTGTGCCATTAAATTTCGTCCTAAAGTGTCTGCAAATAAGACTAATAAACCACCTAGTAAACTAGAATAAGGAATTAAAATTCGGTAATCATTCGTTTTTAGTAAACGTCTAGCTAAATGAGGAACTAGTAATCCCACAAAAGAAATCACACCGACAATCGCCGTTGTAACTGAAGCCAAAAGTACCGCTAGTAAGGCAATAAAAAAGCGTATTTTGAGCACTGGAACACCTAAACTATATAGTGTTGTATCTTCAAGAGCTAGTAAATTGCACCACTTTGCAATAAAAAAAGTAACAAGTAAACCAATAGCAACATAACTAACTAATAATTGAACATCTCCCCAAGTTTTCATGCCAAAATTAATCGCATTACCAGCTGTTTGGCTTGATATTTGCACCATCGAACTGGTTAGAATATCATTTAATCCAGTAAAAATAGCATTAACAGCTACCCCTACAACAATTAAGTGCAACGGTTTTAGTCCAACTTTAAAACTAAAACCAAATACTAAACAACAAGCTACCACGCCTCCTAAAAAGGCAAAAAATGGCGTCCAAAAATAGAATTGTGGAGCAATCGCTAAAATAAGTAATGTGAAAAATTTAGCCCCTGCTGAAATTCCAATAATACCTGCATCGGCTAATGGGTTTCGTAAAATAGCTTGCAACAATAAACCTGAAACGGATAAAGCTGCTCCCGCAAAAAAAGCTAAAATAATTCTTGGAAAACGTAAATCTTTAATAATCAGCACTTTTTCATTTTCACCAGTAATCAGCCCTTGAATTAATTCGCTTATTGATACGTGCAAACTTCCTGATAATAATGCCCAAATAAGCGTTCCAACTAAAGCTATGACTACAAATAAAAAACCATAAACTTTATTGTTCATAAAATAGCTCCACTAATTTTGTTAATGCTGTAGGAGCATTTAACGAACCTGTCATGCCAAATAAGTTTTCATCTAAATCATAGACTCGATTATTCTTAACTGCATTAAAGTGTTTCCAATTATTGTTGGTTTTAAATTCTTCATCAAACATTTCTACTACTTCTTTAGGCATACCGTGAGCCGCCCGCAAAATAATATCCGGGTTCGCTTGCTGCAAAAATTCAGTATTAGAAGCTAAGTATTCTTGTTCTTGCCCAGTAATAACGTTTTCGCCTCCTGCTAAGCGCACTAAATCGCCAATATAAGCCTTTTCCGTCACTACTAAGTAACTACCTGGAATACCCATTAAAATTAACACCTTTGGTTTCTTATCTTGCTTAACTTTTGTTTGAGCTTTACCAACTTTTTGATCAATAGATTGCGTTAATTGTTCTGCTTCTGATTGACGATTTAATTGCTCACCTAATGTTTTAATTTCTTTTTCCATAGAAGCGATACTACGGAAATCTAAAAAGTTCGTTTTTAATTTTGCAGCTGTTAATCCATCTTCCAAATCGGTTTGGAGTGTGCTTGTTGACAAGACTAAATCTGGTTTTAGTGTGCGCATAATTTCTAAATCTGGTCCCATTGGTGAACCAACTTCCACAACATCTTTGTATTGTTTTGGCAATTCTTTTGATGTTGTAGGAATACCAACTAAAGGATAATCCAATTTAGCCATAATTTCTGCACTTGCTACTGTTGTTGCAATCACTCGTTGTTCTTTTTTTTCTTGAGTTACTGTATCATCGACTCTTGCTGAATTTTCTTTTTCATTAGGATTTTTTTCATTCCCACATGCTGCTAATAAAAGAACTAGCAAAGTTAAGACTAGCATTAGTTGTTTTTTCATTGCCTACTCCTTTGATGACAGATTAGCAAAAGTGAGTCTTAGCAATTGCTAAGACTCATTTTTATTTATTATTTTTTTAGTTGATAGCGTCGCATAAAATAACCACTTGCTAGGATAAAAATAAAACTATAGATGGCTATATTAGCCGAGTCACTCGTTTGAACATTTTTAGTCTTAGTAACGGGTTTACTTTCTTGAGCGGATGCTACATTGGCACTTAAAAAGTTAGGTTTCGCTAATTTTTCTGGCGTACCTTCATTTGCTGGTTCAACTTCTCCATTTGTCGTAGGTGACGTTGGCAACTGGACAGGTGGTGTTTGACCCGTAATGTCTTTTAGTGATGTAGCATCTAAATTAATTGAGACAGTATATTCTTCATCATAATTAAGCCCTGGCATGTCTGTAATTGTCACTCTTGTTTGAGCTTTTGTTTTTGCAAAACCATTAGCAATTGGGTATTTGACAACGCGATAGTCTTTTCCAGTATCATTGCTAACTACAGCAGCATCTGACCAAAGTCCATTTTGTTCTGTTTTAAATGTCTTAATCCAATGACTACTCTTTAAAGTCAGATAAAGATAAGGTTGTCCTTTTTCAACTTTGATAATACCTGGTTTTAATGTGTATTGATCCATCATTGACTTTTCAGATTCATCATCCTTCATAACACTAAAGTTTACACTATATTGGTGATTATTTTCTAGATTCGTTGGATCAGCTGGTTTTACTGGGTTAATTGGTTTTTCTGGATCTGTTGGTTTCTCTGGGTCTACAGGAGTTACAGGTTTTTCTGGTTCTGGAGCACTTGGAAACTCATTACTCGGAATAGCTACTGCTTGAGTTGGGTCAAATAATAAACGGAAATTGGCTTGGCCATTATACAGTTTTCCACCACCCATATCCACTTGATATGCAACATGTGCATTTAAATCTGTTGTTAAATTTGGAACATCAAATGTGACAATACGACTATTTTGCGCTTCATCTTTTGATACTATCCCTGTTTCAACTAAGCTTCCTCCAACTTCTGTTTGGAAACTAGTTACTGTTTTAGAATCATTTAAATTCATTGCGATGGTTTTTTTACCATTTTCAACTTTCAACCAAACTGGATTATCAAAGTATTTTTGCATACTGCTAGCTTTTTCTTCCGTTGCATGTTTCGCAGTAAATGGTACTTTGTAGGTTCCATCTGCTAATTCCGTTGGTTCCGTTGGTTTTTCTGGCTCTGGAGCACTTGGAAACTCACTACTCGAAATCGCTACTGCTTGAGTTGGGTCAAATAATAAACGGAAATTCGCTTGACCGTTATACAGTTTCCCACCACCCATATCCACTTGATATGCGACATGTGCATTTAAATCTGTTGTTAAATTTGGAACATCAAATGTGACAATACGACTATTCTGCGCTTCATCTTTTGATACTATCCCTGTTTCAACTAAGCTTCCTCCAACTTCTGTTTGGAAACTAGTTACTGTTTTAGAATCATTTAAATTCATTGCGATGGTTTTTTTGCCATTTTCAACTTTCAACCAAACTGGATTATCAAAGTATTTTTGCATACTGCTAGCTTTTTCTTCCGTTGCATGTTTCGCAGTAAATGGTACTTTGTACGTTCCATCTGCTAATTCAGTTGGTACAACTGGTATAGAAGGTTCTTCAATAACTGGTTCAGAAACAACAACTAGAGAAGAAGAATCAATTGTTAAGTCAACTTGATACCAGTTATCATAATTAAAACCTGGTACTGTATCTACATTAATATGCATATATGAAAAAATAATTTTATCCAATGATTCCATTTTAATTCTGACTTTACGGGTATTGTCAGCTGGATTTTCAGAAATAACTTCAACATCTTGGTACGTTCCTTGATAATTTTCTGCCGGTACTGGAGTTGCCGGGCGTTCGCCTGACTTGCTAGTAGCAAAATTTTTCCACCAACCACTATTTTTTACAGTTACATATAAATACGGTTGATTATTTTCTACTTTAATCGTTCCAGTATGATCAAGATAAGCATTAGCAGCAGAACTTTCCTTTGTTGATCCACCCGTCTGATCTTTATAAAAATTCAACTGAACTTGATATTCACCACCATCTTTTAATAGTGGTTCCTCAGCGATAGCTGTGTATGAAGGTACTAAACTAAAAAATAATAACGTGATAACCAAACAACTATTTAATTTTTTAAACATTTTTTTCATTTATAGACCTCCTATATAAAAATTTTGTTGAGCCTAGTAATTCTGGCAGAAAAATAGGAAAATTTGATGTGACGGTTTTTGTCACCTCGAAATTTTGTCTTTTTTCCTAAGAGTTGGCTCATAAAAACTAGCCTGATAGACTAGTTAATTCTCTGTGTCCCTATCGATTTTAAAATAGGAAATACAAAAAAAGTTTTTTACTTTTGGTTGTATTTATCTGTTTTATCAAGAGAATTGCCAATAAAATTTGATTTTTATTTTACTTTAGCCGTTTTTCTAAACACGAATAAACTACCTAATGCACCTATAAATAAAAGGCTATATAAATAAATGGGCGTTTGATCACCAGATTTTGGGTTAGGTACTTTTTCAGTCGTACTTGCTCCTGCCACCTCCGGAGCTTTAACGTCACCTTGTGTTTCTGTTGTTTTTTCAACTGCAGATCCAGCAATTAAAGACGCTGATTGTAAATCAAAGCTTAAATTTATTTTATATTCATGATGATAGCTTAAATCTGAATTTTCAATATCTACTTTAATTTTTGCTGCAATCGGAGCACTCAAATCACCTGTTTGAAAACTAACTTTTCGGGTATCAAGTGAGTCGTCTGTGCTAATTATTTGTTCAGATTGTAGCCCATTGCCTGCATCAACCCATAAACCTGTAATCCATTTACTATGATTAAGCTGTAACTGAATGCTTGATTGCCCATTCGCCACAACTAACGTAGCAGGTTTATCAAAATAGTCGTTGGCCATAGAAGCTGAACCTCCATCTCCTTGAACAACTGTATAATTTATTGAATAAGTTCCATCGTCTAATGCCGCAAAAGCAACTTTTGGACTTATAAAAAATGAACCTATTAATGCAAAAACAGCTAACCAAGCTAAATTTACTTTATTCATTGTACTCCTCCTTTAATAGAATGCTCATAAGAGCTGATTCATCTATATTGAGAATCATTCTCAATAGATATCAAAAAAAATTCTCTACCTTTTTTCACTGCTTCAAAGCAGCAATTTCATTATATTGAGAATGATTCTCATTGTCAATTGTTTTCGAAATATTTACTGTTTCTTATTTTGCTAAAAGAGCCTGCGCTAGATTCCAAGTGGTTCTTATGTATTTGATAGTTATTCTTAAATACGAATATATTATCAACTGTACTATTTATTAAATAAGCACGAACAAAGAAAACTTCTTTTTTTGTATAAGTTTACCTTACTTTTCAGCTAGTTTAGTTTACAATTCACTACGGAGGTAATTTACATCAAAAAAGATTATGGTGATTTTATAGCTAATAAATTTTATGAGTTTCGTGTTTAAAAAAAATGTCTCAAAAAGTTCTAGCGGATAAAATCGGGGTTTCAAAACAAACTATTTTTGTCATAAAAAAAAGGGAACTATGTCCCATCCCTACTTTTAGCATTCAGAATTGCAGAATATTTTAATGTAGAAATTACAGATATCTTTATTTATAAGAAGGAGGAAAAATAATGTATTTTATCGAAATAATCGACAACCAGTTAGGAGAAATTAACAATTTCAATATTTTTATAGGGATCACATTACTTCTTATCATCACAAGCGTTGGGGTTGTCTATTTTATTGATAAGAAAATGGGAAGTGACGAGCGAAGTGAATCTATTTTAACAAAATTCTGATTTTCTGATTAATCATTCAGTCTATTAAAGACTTTTTTGTTAGTGATATTTCGAATAAAAAACAGGCTATCAAAAAGTTACAATACTTCAACTTTTTGATAGCCTGATATTTTCAAAAATAAATAAAATTTATTTTAGCTAGTATTAAAGTTTTTCTAGAACTGTCATTTTTGCCTTCATACCAACTATAGAATCTTTTATTCCAGCTATTTCGAATGTTTTACCCGCAGTTGTTAAACCTAAGTCACCGCTATAAATTGTATACTTGCCACCCAATACTGTAGTTGTACGCTTCTGAATACCGTCAACAAAAATCGCTACTCTTTCTGCTTCACCAGTAACTGTTCCACTAACAAATGTGTCTGTTGTATAATATGAATTAATTTGAGGCGGTGCTAATTGTGATTTTTGTTGTACCACCATCTTTGTTTTAGGACCAATTGTTAATCCTAATACCACTGCTATTTCGAAAACTTTACCCGCAGTCGTTAAACCTAAGTCACCGCTATAAATTGTATACTTACCATCCACTACTGTAGTTTTACGTTTTTCAACTCCATCTACAAAAATCGCTACTTTTTCTACATCGCCACTGATTGTTCCACTCGCAGTTGTGTCTGTTGTATAGTATGGGTTAATTTGTGGAGCAGCTAATTGGACTTTTTGTTTCACTGTCATTTCTGCTTTAGGTCCCACTGTTAAACCGCTAATTCCGGCTATTTGAAACTTTTTACCTGCCGTTGTTAATCCTAAATCACCTGTATAAATCACATACTTACCACCATTAACTGCGGCTGTTCGTTTTTGAACTCCATCTACAAAAATCGCTACTTTTTCTACCGAACCAGTAATCGTTCCACTCGCATTCACATCAGTTGTGTAGTAGTCATTAATTTTAGGAACTACTAATTGGACTTTTTGTTTCACAATCATTTTAGTTTTAGGTCCAATTGCTGAACCAGCAATCCCAGCTATTTCAAATGTTTTACCTGCGGTTGTTAATCCTAAATCACCTGTATAAATTACATACTTACCACCATTAACTGCTGCTGTTCGTTTTTGAACTCCATCTACAAAAATAGCTACTTTTTCTACCGAGCCAGTGATCGTTCCACTCGCATTCACATCAGTTGTGTAGTAGTCATTAATTTTAGGAACTACTAATTGTTCTTTTTGTTTCACAATCATTTTAGTTTTAGGCCCAATTGCTGAACCGTCAATCCCAGCTATTTCAAATGTTTTGCCTGCTGTTGTTAAACCTAAATCACCTGTATAAATTATATATTTACCGTTTTTAACTGCAGCTGTTCGTTTTTGAACCCCATCAATAAAAATAGCTACTTGTTTTGCTGCTCCTCCAATAGTACCTGATGCATTTACATTTGTTGTATAATACTCATTAATTGTTGGTGCAACAAGCTGCTGTTTACTTTTTACTGTCGCTTCTGTTTTTGGTCCGACCATGATTCCATCAATTCCAGCTACTTGAAATTTTTTCCCAAGAGTAGTCAATCCTAGATCGCCTGTATAAATTACATACTTGCCATTATTAACAGCTGCTGTACGTTTTTGTACCCCATCGATAAAAATCGCAACTTGTTTCGCTGAACCAGTAATTGTTCCTGATACATTTGCATCTGTTGTATAGTAATCATTAATTGTTGGTGCAATCAATTGATTCCTTGCTTCAACAATTTTTGTTGTTTTGGGCCCTTCAACACCATCAAATAAGCCAGCTATTTGAAAACTTTGACCTGCAACAGTTAAACCTAAATCACCTGTATAGATAGTAAAGCTTCCATTAGTAACTGCAGCTGTTCTTTTCTTTACCCCATTTACATAAATAGCTACTTGTTTTGCTGAACCTCCAATAGTTCCTTTTGCATTTATATCTGTTATATAGTAGTCATGAATAACTGGAGCCACTACTTTTTCTGATGCTTTCGTAACAATAGTTGAAACTTCTGATTCTTTACCATTTAAAGTGACTTTTGCTAGAACTGTTACAC
Source organism: Carnobacterium maltaromaticum DSM 20342 (assembly GCF_000744945.1). Lineage (NCBI taxonomy): Bacteria > Bacillati > Bacillota > Bacilli > Lactobacillales > Carnobacteriaceae > Carnobacterium > Carnobacterium maltaromaticum. The sequence goes on along the minus strand of NZ_JQMX01000001.1, from coordinate 2,891,997 downwards.
CTACCGCTTGTTTAGCAATTGTAAAACTATATTTCCCAGCACTATCAACTTTACCTGATGCTAGTATAGTTCCATTTGCAGACAATGTAATTGCTCCATTTGGCTCACCTGTTCCCGAAACAAAAGTTGTAGCATTATCAATCTTAGAAATAGTTGTTTTGGCTATCTCACCATTTTTTACGATTGTCGATGCTTCAGATGTTTGGTTATTTGCTTTCACGATTGTTGTTACCTTTACACCGGTACTTTGTTTAGGCATTTGGATTGTATATTTCCCATCACTTCCAACAGTTCCTGTCGCAATTACTTGTTGATTTGCTTTAACTTCAATCAAACCATTTGGTTCACCTAATCCACTTACAGTCGTTGAGGTTGTGTCTAGATCAGAAATAGTTGTTTGAACTATCTTCTTTTCCTCTACAATCAATTCTGTAACAGCTTGAGCTTCATTACCATTTGAATTTTTCACTGTATACTGAATCGTGTAATTACCAGGTTTCGATGTATCAATATTCTTTCCATCTTCAACTGTAAACACGATCTTATCAGTTAAGTCCCCATCAATTTTGTCAGTTGCTGTAATGCCATTTAAGGGACTAAATTCTGTCCCTACTTGAACAACTATTTTATTTTGTATGCCGGCAAAAGTTGGTTTGCCCGTTACTGCACCATTGGAAATCCGCTTATAGTCTCTTAATTGGCTAAACTCTTTTTCAACAACTGGATTGTTGCAATAGATTAACCTGTAACCATCTCTAAAGTTAGATATTTCAAAACGATCTTTAATATCCCAAGTGCTATTTGGCTTTCCATTTGTGGCAGAATCTTTGATTGACCATACATTTAATTCAGAATCCTTGATAGTAATATTTCCAATACTTCCTGCTCCAAAGATAGGTTGAGCGACACTCCCCCCCATATTTAGATGCTGTAAATGATCAAAAGTAAAATTATAATTACCTTTTGAAAAGACAGCAGCTTTGGCATCTTTAGAATTGCTATTCACATTAAATATAGAACCCTTTTTTGCATTAATATTTAAAGGGATAATTGCACCATTTGGGGGAACTGCTGAATTGAATATTATATACTTTCCACTCGCTGTAAAACTTGCATTCTCTCCGATATCAATATTTCTTGCCCATGAAACAGGAATATAAGCTGGATTAGTACTAGGAATTTCAGTACTTATATCAACAATAGCATTATCTTCTAGTATCAAATCACCGGATTCATTAGTATTAGGGAACTTAATACCTCCACCAACAACAGTTAAAGTCGCATTTTTTTTGACTAAAACATTCTTCATTACATTAACCTGCGAACGAATTTCATTTTTCCCTTCAAATATATAGTCATAACTATTAGTTACATAATTTGTTATATTAGTACCAGAAAATAAGATATTATTAAATATTATTTCCTGATTTTTTTTAGTAACGCCACTAGAAATCGTACCAGCGCCAGCTTTAGTTCCGTTTATACGCCCATTCTCAAAGCGGACACTTTCTGCTCTCACATAAAGATATTGCGATCCTACATTTAAGAGGTTATCATTCAAATCAATAGTAATATTTTTATCAATATATATAACTTTAGTCACCGATATAGATTTCAATAATTTTATTTTTGATACATTGCCAAGCAAGGCATCTGTTAATTCTGTCTCTGTTGAAACTTCTTCAATCCTTTCATTCGCTAACACACTAGGAGTATTCGCTCGTGTATTTGAAGTTTCCTCACTGGTTGCCTTACTTTCCGCTTCTGGAGCCACTTGACTTTCTTCTTTTGTTGCAGTTTCTGCTTCCTTTTCAGGTATTTCAGACTCTACTTCTTCTGTAGAAATAACTGGTATTCCCTCTGTCAAAGCAGGTGCCTGTTCTCCTTCAAGTTCAGCAGAAACAGAACTATCAACTGTTTCTTCTGTTTCAACTGCATAAGCAATACTAGGTATGCTTGAACTTGCTAACATCAAAGTTAACGTACTAACTACCATCACTTTTTTTAAGCTTTTGGCATTCATTTTTAACTGTGCTAGTTCTTTATTTTTCATTATTTAATTTCCTCCGAATTTATTAATCTTTTTTATAGTTTGTTGTTTTTCTGATTCCTTATACTAATTTCCACACTACTTATCATGCCCTGGATATATACTAATAAAGTAGACAGTATTTTTAATGGTATACTGTTTATAAGTAGACACTAAAACGAAAGGAATGATTCAAATGTCCAATTACAAAAAATATGATGAAGAATTTAAGAAAAGCCTTGTTAATCTTTACCATGGAGGTAAAACACAAACTTCGTTGTGTAAAGACTATGGCGTTTCCTTTACAGCGTTATCCCGCTGGGTAAAACAATATTCTGAAGTTCAAATTGAAGATGGTTCTATCCTTACTGCTAAACAGATTAAAGACTTACAGAAGAAAAATGCTTTATTAGAAGAGGAAAACCTCATCTTAAAAAAAGCGATTGCCATCTTCACGCCACACTCAAACAACGATTAGATGCGGTTCATTTATTACGTTTTGATCATTCTATTGTGCGCCTTTGTAGAGTCTTAAACGTAAATAGAAGTACCTATTATAAACACTTTGACCCAACTCCTGCTCCTAGAACTGTTGAAAATCAACAGCTTCGACAAACCATTTTTTCTATCTATATGGATTCTAAAAAACGATTAGGTGCTGCGAAAATAAAAGTTGTTCTTGAGCGTGATTTTGGAATTTTCATTAGTGTTGGGCGAGTGTACCGATTAATGAAATCAATGGATTTGCCAAAAATGTCTACAGCTAAGCCGAAATTTTTATATGCGAAACCAAAGGTTTCTTTAGCTTACTCAAATCACTTAAACCAACAATTCAATCCGACTGAACCGAATCGAGTTTGGACGAGCGATATTTCTTACATTCCTGTTAATAAAGGGTTTGTTTATCTCTGTGTCATTTTAGATTTATTTTCCAGGAAAATTATAGGATGGCGCGTTCGTCCAACTATGGAAGCTTCTTTAGTCCTTGAGACACTTGAAACAGCTGTGAATCAAAGAAATCCCAAAGAGCCTGTTCTATTCCATACAGATCGTGGAAGCCAATACTGTGCGACTAGTGTTCGTCAATTTTTAGACACACATAACCTCGTTCCATCTTATTCCAAAGCAGCTTACCCATGGGATAATGCCGTAAACGAGTCTTTTTTTAAATATATGAAAAAAGAAGAACTGAACCGCAGAACATTTAGAACAATCCAAGAAGTTGAACAATCTTCATTTGAATATATAGAGGGTTTTTACAATTCAAAACGCCCCCATTCAGCAAACAATATGATGACCCCGAATGAAAAAGAAAAAATCTATTTTGGGTCTATCTAAATTGTATCTATTTTTGTGTCTACTTTATTGACATCTGTCCACCCTTAGATGTTCTAAGTGTTCCCTCCTATGCCTCCCTTTTTTCCATATCTACTTTCCCTCTCCTCACCTCCTCTCAATCGTTCTCTTCCAATAACAAACAATTCCCTTATCAATTGAATAGAGCGGTTGATACCCTAGTTCTTTTATTTTAGTAATATTAGCTAGAGAATTCATGATATCTCCTTTTCGAGCTAATTTAGTCTGGATACACAATTTTTTTTGACTTAGTGATTGAGAAAGAACTAGTAGTTGATTTAAAGAGGTCTTTGCTCCAGTTCCAATGTTATACACCTCACCAATCGCTTTTTCTTTTTCTGACACAAGTAATAGCGCCTGAATTACATCCTGCACATAGACAAAATCTCGGGTTTGCTCTCCATCTCCATATTTATTAAATTCAAAATATTCTGAATTTTCATTCGTTTTCAATCCTTGATTAAGAAGTGATAATACCCCTGAATAAGGAGAATTAGGATTTTGGTTCTCGCCATATACATTAAAGAAACGCACTGCTGTTGTTTTCACACCATAAAGTCGGTGATACATTAAGGTAAATTGTTCCGATGCATACTTGTCCAAGGCATAAGGACTTAGTGGTTGAACAGTATCTCCTTCTGTTTGAACAGCATGCGGGCTATCTCCATAAACTGACGCAGAAGAGGCAAAAACAAAACGCTTAAGCAATTGTTTTTGTTTTTTGACTTGTTCCAATAAAAGCAAGGTTGCATCTTGATTAATAAGATGGGTGGACCACGGAAATTCAATCGACTCTGCGACATTAGCCACCGCTGCTAAATGAAAGACATAATCAAATGTAAATTCCTTAAATAGTTGATTTAATAGCTTTTTATTTCCAATATCTTCTTTGATAAAGACGACATTTTCTGAAGGAAGTATATTTTCTCTGTGTCCCATTGAAAGATTGTCGACTACGACAACTTTTGCATAGGTACCATAATGATTCACCAAGTGTGAACCGATAAATCCGGCCCCTCCGGTAATTAAAATTGTCTCCATTTTCTTTGCTCCTATTCTTTTATTTCGATTTATCCCCAAGCCGAATAGTTTTTTCCGGGTACTGATTGTTCAAACTATTTTTAGTATCTAATATAAGCTGGCTTTTATTTGCAATTTTATTTCTATCAAAGCAATCATGATTGACTAAGAGAATAACCAAGTCATAGGTTTCCATTAATGTGTAGTCTAACTCGATTGACTCTTGTTTATAACCATGTTTATCTATAAAATATGTTGTTAATGGATCACAAAATTCTACCATGCTTCCCGCTTTTTGAAGATCATCAAAAATTTGTAAGCTAGGTGATTCACGTAAATCATTACTATTTTCTTTATAGGCCATTCCCATAAGCAGGATCTTTGAACCTTTTAAGACTTTGTTATGCTGCAGTAGAGCTTCTTTTGCTTTTGATGCCACATGTTTAGGCATTTCTCGATTAATTTCTTGAGCCAATTCAATCAAACGACTGGAATGATTGGATTTCTTCGCTTTCCAATTCAAATACATTGGATCTAATGGAATACAATGTCCACCAATCCCTGGACCTGGTAAAAACTTCATATAGCCAAAAGGCTTAGTCTCAGATGCTTGAATCGTTTCCCAAATATCAATTCCCATTTGTTCACACAAAATCGCCATTTCATTGATAAAAGCAATATTGATACTTCTAAAGGTATTTTCTAGTAATTTGCTCATTTCAGCTACTTCTGTGGAAGTTACTGGAACAACTTGTTCTACAATGCTTTGATACAATAAAGTACTGATTTCTAAAGAATTTTCTGTTGTCCCTCCGACAACTTTAGGAGTATTTTTAATTTTAAATTTTTTATTTCCTGGGTCCACTCTTTCAGGAGAATAGGCAACCATAAAATCTTGATCTGCTAAGTAGCCTTGTTGAATCAACGGTTCATGAATTAATTCTTTGGAGGTTCCAGGATAAGTAGTACTCTCTAGAATAACTAACGTTTGACTTTCCCATTCTGAATGAATCGTATCGAGTGCCTCTTGAATGTAAGAAATATCAGGTTCATAAGAATCTGTCAATGGGGTTGGTACACAAATAATGAAGCAATCAAGCCCTTTTAAAGACTCTTTTTGATTAGATACTTGAAAATGTCCAGTAGAGAAAGCCATTTGTACCGTCTCTGAAGAAATATCCAGAATATCTGATTTCCCTTGTTTTAAAAGTGCTATTTTCACTTCACTTTTATCAAATCCTGTCACATAAAAACCTGCTTCTGCGAATGATAGGGCTAAGGGCAACCCAACATAACCTAATCCGATTACACCAATCGTGGCGGTTCTATTATTTATTTTCGTTATAAATTGATCTCTCACTAGATTTCACGCTTCTTTCTTTTGATTAACTGAATTAGAGGGTCTTTACTGAGAATGAAACAAATACTGTAACTAATTACCCCAACACCTACTTGAGTCACTAGGTAAAGGCTAGTACGCTCTATTTCTATAGATCTGGATGCTCCCCACATACAGCCTCCCATTATTAAACTAAATACTACATATTTGATTAAATACTTGCCTACAAACATAAATGAAACAACTTTTCTTACTTGATATAGTTCAATTAATAACGTCACCGCAGTTCCCACGAACAAAGCTAGTGCTGGTGCTTGCGCTTTAAAATTCAACTGTAAAAAGAGAAAACAACAACTACTTGTCATGACTGCTCCAACAATTACAGCCAATGCATACTCTTTATTTTTATTGCTTACTACTAAATATTGGATTCCGATAACGTCTGAAAGCCCTTTGAACACAAAAGAAAATGAAATAATCACCAAAGGATTCATTACTTCTGAAAATTCTTCTCCCAAAAACCAAGAAACAAATTGAGGTGCCATCACTAAAACCCCAATAGTCATAGGCAATGCTAGACCACTGATAAAACGAAGTGAAAAATTTAAATATTTTTTTAAACGTTCTGTATCTCCCGTTGTATAATATTTAGACATCTTCGGCATTAAAACAGAAGTTAAGGCCGAGATAAAACTAATCGCAATTACATACAATTTATAGGCTTGATTAAAGACACCAACTTCAACAGCACCGTTAAAATTTTCCAATAAAAGTTTATTTATGGATAAAGTCAGAGTCAACATACTCGGAACAACAAATAATAATACAATTGGGGAGATGTGTTGACCTATGGTTCTTACAACAAAAGTAAATCCACCCACCTCACTTAAAGCAATACTCCCTGTTAAAAATTGTCCTAAAAAAAGAGTAAGTCCGTTAATCAAAATGTATTTCCATAAATCATTACTTGTTTGTATAAAAAGAAAAATAGCTCCTATATTGCAGACTCTCACTGCGATATTTCGCCACATAATCGCAGAAATTTTTTCTTTCCCGACAAAATACCAGGAAGTGTCCAATCCCGTACTGATTAATGTAAAAAGATAAAGAACAAGTAGAAATTGATGCTGATTAAAATAAAAAATAAAGAGTCCGTATAAAGATGTTGTTGCTCCAGTCATTATAATCTGAAAACTAAAAAGTTCAGAAAACAGCTGGTTCATATTTCGTTCATCTGTTTCAGCTATTTTTTTGCTAGCATACATCGGTAGTCCCAGTAAAATCAACAATGAAAAAAGTTGAATAAAAGAATAGAGATATGCTTCTAATCCAATGCCTTTCGGACCAAGAATTCTTGAAATATAGGGGGTCGTTACAAGTGGTGTTAGAATGGTCACGAATTGATAGACTAAAATCGAGCCATAATTCCGAAGCAATTTATGACTCATTCGCACTTACTTCCAAGGCAGCATCATAAATTTGCTCCACTTTTTTTGCTAGATGTCCCCAATTCAATTCATGTTCTATCTTAGAATTCGCCCTTATCCCCATCTCTCTTGCCTCAGCTGGATGACAGACTAAATAATTAACAGCTTCGTAAATAGCACTACTAGATTGATCTGGTATTAGCAAACCGGTTTTTTTATGCTCCAAAATATCAGTATTTCCTCCAACAGCACACGCAACAACTGGATTTCCACATGCCATTGCTTCTAGTATTCCAATACTACAACCTTCCATTAGTGAAGGTTGAACATAAATATCCGCTAAATCCAAATACTGTTTAATTTGATGATGCGCTTGTCTCCCAATAAATTTCACTTTTTCTAAGTTTATTTTTTGTTCTTCTAGCCAGTTCTTCAATTGTTGTTCCTGACTCCCATCTCCAACTAAACAAATAAACAGATTCGGATGTTCTTCTAACAATCTTGGAATCACCTGGATAAAATAAGTCATGCCTTTCACCGGCTCCATACGATTGGTGGTGACTATCACTTTATCCCCTTCTTCAATTCCTAATTCTTTTCTCAATAAGCTGAGATGTGATATCGCTTTTTGATATTCTTCAAAATTAACTCCATTAGGAATGAAAACACAGCGTTCTGAACCAAACAATTCTGCAGACATTTTTTCTACTTCGAAACTAGGACAAATAATTTTATCTGGTTGACCAATCATTTTAGTGATTTTTTTGAATTTTTTTTGCTTATACAACGTTCTAAACCATGAAAGATGGTTGGTATAGACTTCAACGCCTGTTGTTTTTACATACTGCATCATTTTTGCGTCTTTATTTAGCGTTTGCCAATGAATAATATCAATCTTTTTTTCTGCTTGTAAATCATTTATAAAGGTACTCATTCGTCTTCGATAAGTGAAATCACCAATTTTTTTTATTTTAGGAATCGGAATCCGAAAAATTTTCACTTGCTCATCCCATTCAATTTCCACTTTGTTGCTCGTTGAAAAATAGCATGTAAGTATTGTAATCTGATGGCCTCTTTTAGCCAGAGCTTGACTCAATTCATGAGTATAAACGGCTACTCCACCAATATTAGGAAAATAATCATAGGAAACGAATAGAATTTCTTTCTTCTTCATTTTAGATTGCTCCTTTAGTCGTCAAAATAGTCCTAATTGTTTTCCACAGTATTTCCAATTCAAGTTTAATGGATTGATTTTTAACATAATACAGGTCATATTTCATTTTATCGCCATTTTTCAAATCGCTGCGACCATTTACTTGAGCCAAACCTGTAATACCAGCTTTTTTTTCTAAACGCATTTTCTGCTCTTTATTATATCCACAAGTAATCTCAGGTATTTCTGGTCTAGGGCCAACAATACTCATGTCCCCTTTTAATACATTGAAGAATTGCGGAAGTTCATCAATGCTTGTTTTTCGAATAAAGGCACCAATTTTTGTAATATGTTCTTTTTCATCGTTCTCTGACTTAAATATGAAATCAGAGGGTACTCCGTAAATGGGGTTAAACATGTACGTTTTTTCTGGAATTTCTTCTTTCATTGAACGAAACTTAAAAATTTTAAATCTAACTCCATTTAGTCCCGTTCGTTCTTGAATAAATAAAATAGAGCCACGATCCTCTTTCCAAATCAAAAGAGACACAACAAGCATTATAGGAAACAAGATTAAAATACAGATACAACTAAACACAATATCAAATCCTCTTTTTAGGCAATTAAATATAATTTGTTGCCGCTTATTTTTATCCATCAAACTACTTCCCCCTTCCGTTATATCCTTTTTTTTATGGCATTAACTACATAATGACAAAAATAATAACTTGTTTGAACAAGTGATAATTGTTGCGTTTTCCGATACATACGCCATGTTCTGATAAGCATTTTCCATTTATTTTTTGAAAATGAATTCTCTTTTATTCGGTAGTAAACCAGTGCTTGCTGAGTACCTTCCGCTTCATATCCTTTTCTTAACAAGTTTAGCCACGTAGCAGTGTCTTCTCCACCTTGAATCAGGGGCATGAGAAAAGGGCCTGTTTTTTTTCGATCCACTACCACCGTTGAACAACCTATGATAGTGTTTTTAAGTAGTTTTTTATAAGTCAGACTTACAGGAACTTGAACATGTTTTTTCACACCCGTTGATTTAACCATATAATATTCACTGAAAGATAATGCCGTTTGCTTTTTTTCAAAACAACTTAGTTGAATCGCTAGTTTTTCTTGTTTCCAAATATCATCGCAATCAATAAAGGCCACATATCGACCTGTGCTTTTTTCCAACCCTAAATTTCGCGCATATGCAGGTCCTGTATTTTTATTAAGTCGGGTAAAATATACATTGTCTAATTTTAAAAAATTTTCAATATAATGAATATACTCTATAGTAGATCCATCATCGATTAAATGAAGTTCAATATTTGAAACAGACTGTTCTAACACACTTTTAATTGAATCTACAATCGTACAGTCTGGATTAAATATTGGCATAATGACACTAACTCTTTCACTCAGAAACATACAATTTCTCCTTTTCACGTAAATAATTGATTAATCTACTTGTTCGGAAATTTTGCCCTACTTCATTGATATGATAAACTGAATTAAAGATGTGATTCAATGGAACAAAATAGTCCTCTGGTTTACCTATAACTTGATAGTTTTCAGTTAAGTAACTAGTTAATCGCTCTAGATAATGTGAGTTTCGATAAGATTCAAAACCTAATGTAGATGGATAAGTAATATACAACTCAATCCCATGAGACAAACAATAAGATTTGAACTCCTCAAGCTGACGAATGGAATTTGTGACATTAAAATTTTCTGGAAAATAAAGAGCCTTCTCTTTTTCTTTAGCCAATTGTGAACCCGTCACATCCAAATAACAGCCACTTTCACCAATAACAAATTCACGTTGTACATAACTAAAGTTATACTTCAGATTTGCGATAGCATAATATATGAACGCAGGTACAGAAAAACGAGTCAACTTCTTTTTATCAAACATCCGATAATACTCAAAAGAAAAGATATGATAAGGTGGATTATAGTACAAAGAATAGGCTAAACATGCAATAATTTTATCCCCAGGCTTGGCTAATTTCTTACCATAATCTACTAAATAACCCAAACCTAAACCAACATTCGTACCCAAATTAACTGTTGGAATCGTTAATTCTTGATTCATTTTTTCTGTATTAAAACTATACAAAACATCGCTACCACCTATAATGAATCTTTTTGTGCCTTTTTGATTATCACTAAATGTTTGTTTTATCTGTTCTAATTCTTTAATTCTAAGAATTCCTTTGGACGGATAGAAAAAGAAATACAGGCAAGCAATCACTAAGAAAACACTACCTAAGCTCACGATTATCCCTATTAAAATTTTGATCATCTTCTTTACTCTCCTCTTCTACGAATGATATTGCCAATGCCATTCCTAAGCCTAGCCATAAAAAACGCTGTTCTACTATTGTACTTAAAGCTACAGAACTGATTAAAAAGATACCCCACATTAGAAACGGACTATATTCAAGAATAGTTTTATTTGTTTTTTTGATTAGTAACATAAAGAACTTGTAGCCTAACATACCTATGACTAGTACTAAAAAAATTGTAAATAAACCTATTTCTCCTAATGACTCTAAGAAAAAATTATGAGCTGAATTAAAGTTTAAGCTTGAACTTTCATAACCTTGACGAAATGTTGCAATTTCAATTGGTATTCCTCCTGTACCTACTCCTAAAAAATGACGTTTTTTTACAATAGTCCAAATCGTATTATACAAATTTAAACGGTCCGTATTAGACGCACCTTTTTGTGTAAAGCTGACTTGAATCGTATGAAATGTAGTAGTTAAAAATGTCAAAGAGAAAAGTTCTTTTATTAATAAACTAAGAAATCCGAAAAAAAGAATAAGAAAGGTAATTTGTTTGAAATAAACCCAATAAATAACAAGGCTAACGATTATTATTGACACAATACCTAGTCGAGAGTAAGTCATAATTACTAGATAGATGCTTGAAAACCAAATCAAAATCCCACTAAAGCGCATAAATTTATGAGTCGCTACAGAATAAAACCGATAAAAGACAAGCGGTAAAAACATTGCCAAAAATAGAGCGTAATCATTAGTATTGAATAAAAATCCAGTTGGTTGAAACTGACTAGTAGTTGTTTCATAAACAAGAGAACCTGATAACTTCAGATGCCATCCCATCAATACCTCAAAAAAACCAATAGCTAGTGAAACAATATAAATTGTCGAAATAATATCTAAAATTGCATCTACAGCTTTTCTTGTTTGAATGAAATAAGAAGGCACATAAAGTAAACAACTCGCTTCAAATATATAATAGATATGTCGCAATGCAGGAATTTTATGTTGTGCCCAAAATAACGTGATAAAGCAGCCTATATTCCAAATTAATAAGAGTAACCCTATGTAGCCTTGAAATTTCAGTCCTTTATTTAACGGCATTAGGGAATCTTTATACAAAACCAATATAAATAATTGTGCAAGCAATAAAATTCTAAAAAGAAAAATACTTTCATATCCTGGAAAGCTTAAGTAGGCTCCTAAAAAGGCAGAAACCGTAAAAAAAACAAAACTAATCTTTAATACAAATTGTTCTGAACCATACGTCATTGAAAGAAGCAAAAGGCTTCCAATTATTAGAATCCCGACATATAAGGGATATAATACAAATAAACTAGCGCTGATAATCATCATGAAAAAAGCAATAACAATAAAACACCTCGTTTGAAAAAAATAATTAATAGTACGTATAGTCTCTCAACTCTTTTCTGCTGTACTTCTTTTTATTCAAGATAACTCCAAGAATTGTGTTATTTGCTAACTCAAGTATATTCACAACTTCTTTTAATTTCGTAACTTTAGTTTTACCAGCAGACGTCACAATGATCATGCCATCGCATATACGTCCAATCAACCTCGGATAATTCAATATTAAAGCTGGAGGCGTATCAACAATCACAATATCAAAAATCTTATTAGCTTTTTTAATTAGTTTCTCCATTTTATTTGTTTGATAGAGCTCGTTAATATTAGGATGCATTGGACCAGATGGTAAGACAAATAAATTTGTATATATTGTCGATTTAATATATTTTTCAAATTGTTCATCTGAAGCTAGATAGTTAGATAGTCCACGTTTTTTAGCAACTAAGAGCTGTCTAGACAATCTTGGATTATACATATCAGAATCAATCAATAAGACACTTTTTCCTCCTTCCGCAAATGTTCGAGCAAGACGAAGAGCGCAAAAACTTTTCCCATCGCCTTTTTCTGCGGAAGTAAGCCCAATCACATTAATATTTTCTTTATGAATAGAGTTTGTGAAGGTGAGTGTTGTTTGAATCGTTCTAAATTGTTCATTCAAAAACTCTTTATTTCTTATTTTTGCATTTTCTTTATTTTTTTTTGATTTTTTTTTTCGTTTTTTAAGGTTGTTTTCTTTCACATGTTTATTTTTTTTTATTTTACTACTCATACAGAACTGGCTCCTTGCATATGCGTGAACTCAACGACTTTATTTTTTTATCAATGTAACATCACCCAAATAGATTAATCCTAACTCTTTTATTTGTTCCTCATTGGATATAACTAAGTTAGATATACTTAAAAAGAATAAAAATGCCAAAGCACTACATCCTCCTGTAATCATTGCTAAAATTAACTGGAATAGAATAGATGGTTGGTTGGCAGTATTCGCTTTTTCTAAGATAGTGACATCGGCTCCTTTAAAAAGGTTGGAAAAATCTTTTGCAACTAAATCAGCTATAGTGTTCACAACAAGAACCGCCGATTTTTTATTTTCCCCTCTTGCTTTTAATGTGACAATTAAAGAGTTCTCATCAATTGAAACAGATAATTTTTCATGAATTACTTGTTGATTCAATTGCATAGCGGCTTGATTCATAATTCTTTGACTTTGAGTAATAGATGAAAAAGTACCTAGTAATTGGATACTTGAGCGTAGCTCATCTAATCTTTGCTCATTATTTTCATTTTGGATGGAAACCAATAATTGAGTCTTAGCTTCATAATTTTCTGGTATCACATATACTGTCAATAAATAGACGATACTTGTTACTAAACAAGGGACAAGTAAGATAATAAAGTAATATTTTTTGCATACCCTAAAAAAATCATGGAAAATTCTTGTTTTTATTTTACTCACCTATCCTAACCTTCTCAAGAAATCTGTAAAATACAGCTAATTTTTCCTCTTCACTTTTCCAGCTGAATTGAGTTTCAAATGCTTCACGACCGTTAGTACCTAACTTCTGAGCTAATACTTTGTCATGTTCTAAATGCTCAATTAATTGGGCTATCTCGTTACTATCTAGCGGATTAGCAAATAAACCGCAATTGTTTTCGATTAACAAAGACTTCCAATCAGGAAAATCAGATGCAATAATAGGCAGTCCAGCTGCCATATATTCAAAGAGTTTTGTTGCCAAGGAATTTTTATAATTTGGAATTGGTTTTAACAAACATAATCCGACATCGGCTGAAAAATAATGATTCCATATATCTTCATATGGAATTCTTCCGTACCAAAAGATATAGCCTTCCAAACCATATTCGATTATTTTTCGATTGACTTTATCTTTTAAGGACTGCGCTATCGGTCCAATAAGCTTCAATTGAAATTGAAATCTTCCTCTTTCCATTACTATTTTTGCTACCTCAATCATTCCCATAATATTACGATCTTCTGTTATATCTCCTACATAAATCAGTGTAAATACTTCTTCCTTTTGCATTTTATTTTGCTCAATTGGCAAAGGATAATTTAAAATGTCCTTTGTTAATCCCTTATACTCAGTAAAATACTGTTTATAGGATGTTTCTGCAAAAATAACCCCATCACAATAGCGCATCAATTTTTTTTCTAACACGCAAACTAATTTAGATATGGGTCTACGGACTGGGGCTGGCAACCAATCTTTCGTACTAATTTGAGCCGCAAAATATTCATGCATATCATAAATGATAACAGCATTAGGTTTTTTTTTCTAATCAAGGGCGCCAAACAAAGCAGCTCTGCATCATGAAAATGATAATATTTAGCACGCGATCTGAGTGCTTTTTTCATTAAAAAAAACCATTTAAAAGGCCTCGACCATTTTTTTCCTTTTTTCATCAAATGAAACTGAATACCTTCAATAAATGGAGCTTCTTCTTGATTGCCAATTGCATAAAATTCTATACTTTTTCCACTTTTTATTAAGCTAAAAGCTTCCTTTTTTAATATTCTTGTATCCATCCAATTATGAACTGAACTAAACATAAAAACGTTATTTTTATCCAAAGGTGCTTTTACTTTCTTCATTTTATAGTAAAAGACCATTCTAATTTTTCCATATTTGGCCAATTAGGATTAACTGGTTGGTATCGAATAATGCCTTTAGAAATATTCGCTGGAATCAAATACGCACCTGTTCCTTTTGCAGATCCTTTTGATTTAATTACTTCACCAAAATTATCTTTCTCACCATACATTTGATATGTTTTCCCATCACTAAATATCTGGAAATCCCCCGCTCCAACTCCTACTTCTTCTAAATAATTTTCATTATCAATTTCAAATGATAACACAACCAAATCTTGATCATCAGCTATACCACTATCAGTTGCGTACTCTCCTTTGACGAGGTTTATCTTTATATGATTCGTTACTTTTTCTTTACCTAAATCATCTATAAGTACTTTTTTTTCTTTCGTTAACGTTGGCTCAGATTTTTCCTTACTTCCTTTAGTTGAACACCCAGTTGTTGCTGTAATGATTAAAGATAATGTAAAAAGTACGAATAAAGCTTTCTTTAAATTCATATTCTATTCACTCCTATATATTCTTCATAATTATTGTTTTCCATACATAACGCATTTCTTTTAATCAAGTAGTTACACTATTTACTCTACACATATAAACATCCTCTCCTAGTTATTAAAATTACTAATTCAGAAGTTCTTAAATAAATCTCTAAACTCAAATAATTTTCTACTTAACATATCATAACGTATCATATCTCATTCGCTACATATCTTATATACCAAAAAATGATGATTAAATAATCATTTTTCGGGATATTAATGTCTATATTTGAAAAATTTTTTTAACACTTCATAATTTATTGTTATTTATGATTCGTTTTTAGATTACCTAAGTTTTTTTTCACATAAAAAAAACAAAAAACACTTGGTATATATAACTTCCCAAAAAATGTTTCTTTTTTATTCATTTTTCGGTACAGAAAAATAAATAAAAAAGTGATTGATAATTTTTATATTTTATAAAATCGGGGTTTAAATACATTAATAAATCGTTGAAAATAAAGAAAAAATGCGTAAATAACACCAATAATCAAGTGTGTGATTATTTAAACTAAAAAAATTCAAACTAACATGTATCAAAAAATGAAGATATTTTATACATTTTTTGGATTTAATATTTTTAATAATTCGAGTTAAGTATGTTAAGTAAAATATAATTTTTTATAGCGAATTTGTTATTTTAATAAATCAATTTAATTTTAACTATTAAATTATATATGGGAGGTGTATTCATGATAATAGATATTTTATGGAAAAATGTGCATGCTTATTATGTAACTTTTTTGACTACTAACGACATAGAAATAACGAGATTAATTTTATTTCCTGAGAACTACTTAGACAATGATGATATTTGTGAAATTATTAAAAATAACTTTAATACCGTGACACACTTTTTATTAATTGATGATTTAAATGCAGGATTGGTTTTGAAATAACTTATATTAGCTAAAAACAAAAAAAGGACTGATGGAATCATTTGATGATTCATCAGTCCTTTAAATTATAGAGATTATTTTTCGTACTGCTACTAGTTTTATGCATTAAGTTGTTTTTTCAAACTTATGATGACAGTTAGGACAGGTAATAACTATCTTCCCACGATTTTTAGGTACCCTTGTAGTTTTATGGCATTCTGGACATTTTACATAACGATATTCTTTTCGTTCCTTTATTTTTTTCATTTGTAAATGATAGAAGCGTTGCACTGGGCGAATAAAGTCCAAGTAGCGCTGATTTTCTTTATAACGACGTGAAATTTTTTTAGAAAAGATACGATAATAGCTAACGGCCAGTATTAGCAATGCAATTGTTGTTAAAAATCGTTGTGGGAAAATGATTGATAAAAAAATTAACCCAACACTGATAAGTAGCAAACCTCGATTTAGCTGGTCCATAACACCATAACGTCCTACTAAAAATTTCCTCATATTTCGATCTAGTTTTTCTTTCCAATTCACTTTAAATTAGCCCTCTTTCTTGTCCAATAGCTAGAAAAGGCTAAGACATACGTCTCAACCTTTTCTTTGATCAAACTAAACTATTTTTTATATGGTGCATAAGCTCCCGTAATTGGATCCATTTTTGTTAATCCTTTAGTTGAAGGAGTGTATTGGAACATGCCAACCATATTTGAAATTTCTGTTCCATCAACTGTGTGTGCATGACGAATTTCAACTTGGAATAAATCAGCACTTTCTTTTGTTATATAATACTGATTGTCTTGGCTGCTAAGACCGGTCAATTGTTCCACCGCAGTTAAAACATTATTTTTTTCTGTATCTAGGGAAACTTCTGGTTGACTAGAATCTGTTGAGCTACTTTCAGCATTAGCTGAGCTATCCGTTGCAGTCGTTCCACTTGATTGTGTTGCATTCTTAGTAGCCAACCAAGCAGCAATTTCTTCATCTGTAGCTGTTTTAATATCTTTTCCTGTTGCAGCAGTGAATTCTTTACCTGCTAATTCAGAATTACGTTCTGTTTTATATTTAGAATCAGGTACAATGGCTTGCTCTTCCTTAACTTTTGCAGCTTGAGCTTGATTGATTTTAGTTTTTAATTCTGTTGCTTGTTGTTTTAAGTCTGCAAATAGGTTGTTGCTTAAGTCTTTTGCTAACAACTCTTCAATTGTTCCAGCCGCATCATCTAACTTTCCAGCATCAAATTGTTTTTGACTACTGTCATAAAGTGCTTGATACTCTTTTTGTTGTGTTTCAAATTTGTTGATTTTAGTTTCTAGCTCTTTACCGACTTTAACTAAGTCTTTAGAACCATTTTTTTCTGTAACGACTTTTTCAACGGCTACTTTCGCTTCTTCTAATTTACCATTCGTATATTTATTCTCTGCAGCAATGTAGTCTTTCGTTTGATTTAAAAAGGTTGTTGCAACAGCATCTTTTTCTTTAAAACCCAAAGCTTCATTGAAAGCCTCTTCTGCGCCTGCATAATCTTTTTCAGCAATTGATTGCTTACCCTCGCGCATCGCTGTATCATATTCATTACCTTTAGAGGAAGATGCACCATTGCTTTCATTTCCACAGGCACTGATAACAAAAATACTCATAACTAACAAGAACATTAGACTGAATCTACTTTTTTTAGTTTTCATTTTCCATTCTCCTCTCACTGGATAGGTTTCTTTCACCTTTACATTTCTATTATAACGGAAATAGGTATAAAACCAAATTGATTTGATACATTTTAACATAAATTTTCTTTTTCGTTCGCTATCTCGTTCTTTTATATTCTAATTAATCCCCTTTAATTAAAGTCGTTCACTACAGCCCGGACAAATAACTATTTTTCAATTAGAATTCACTATATATATTTTAATAAATAGGTCTTATTTCTTTAATTCCATTCCATTTTTAGCTATACTTAAAACGTATCTGAAATTATTATAAGGAGGTTATTTTATATGTTTAAAAATATGTTAGCTGAGTTCAAAGAATTTGCATTACGTGGCAGTGTATTAGATTTAGCTGTTGGGGTTGTTATTGGTGGAGCCTTTAGTGCTATTGTTACGTCATTAGTTACAAATATCATCACGCCAATTATTGTCGCTCTTACTGGTGGTAGCAATATTAGTGATTTATCCATTAAAATTTTAAATGCAAAACTTATGTATGGAGCTTTCTTGCAATCTATTATTGATTTCTTAATTATTGCTTTTTCTATTTTCATGTTTATCAAAGTCATTAACACATTTGTTGCTAAAATGAAAAAACCTGTTGAAGAAGTTGAAGAAGAAGTTGAAATTAATGCAACCGAGGAATACTTAAAAGAAATTCGCGACTTACTTGCACAACAAAACAAAGAAATATAGTTTTACAAAAAGGCTAAGATTTTTTTATCCTAGCCTTTTTTATTTTAATACACTTATTAATCTTGTTCTACATAACAAATTTAAAGTGTTTATCTAGCCTCAATTTATTTTACACAAAAAGGAGACTTATACACTATGCGACATTTCAAAAATGTTTTTGAACTCTATCGACTCGACTGGCGAAGAATCTTTAAAAACCCTTTTGCAACAGCGTTAATTATTGCTTTACTGATTATCCCTTCTCTTTATGCTTGGTTTAATATTGCTGCTTTGTGGGATCCATATAGCAACACAAGTGAATTGAAAATAGCTGTCTACAGTGCTGATCAAACAGCTGATTTTGAAGATACTAGTATTAATATCGGGGATAAATTGATTGATTCCTTACATGATAATCATAGCTTAGGTTGGGTCTTTGTTAAATCCAAAGCAGAGCTTGATAAAGGCGTTAAAGACGGAACCTATTATGCCGGAATTTATGTTCCTAAAAGTTTTTCAAGCGATTTATTGAGCTTTGTTAAAGGCGATTTAAAAAAACCAAAAATTGAATACAGCGTCAATGAAAAAATCAATGCGATTGCACCTAAAATTACGGACAAAGGCGCTACAACCTTACAAGAAACTATTTCGAAAGAGTTTGTAGCTACGGTCAGTCAAACTGTTGTCAGTGCATTTAATACAATCGGAGTTGATTTAGAAACAAATTTACCTTCTATCAGAAAAGTTTCAAGTTTAGTGCTAGATTTAGAGAAAAATCTGCCACAAATCGACACCTATACACAAGAAATTCTTGATTTACAAACAAAAATGCCTGATATTAAGGCTAAATTAACGAAAGCAAATGAATTTGTTGAGTATTTACCACAAGTGAACCAGATGACAGCTAAGATTAGTGAGGTCAATAGTTTGATGCCTCAACTTGATCAAACTGGTTCATTGATTCTTGATTTGCAAAAAAATATTCCTCAAATTCAAAATGCTGGACGCCAAATTGCTCAAATCGATCAGGATTTTGATGGAATTGCTGCAACTTTGAATCAAGGCATCGATGAAGCTAATCAAGCTTTGACAGTTATTCAGGAAGTACAAACTATTATGCCTGACGTTATTGAACTAGGACAAGACGCTTCCCAAACTGTCGAATCGACTAAAGAAGTTATTGCAAAAATCCAATCTGCTTTAGAGCCCGTCAAACAAGCGATTGACACTGGTTTAACTATTTTAAAATCCGTTGCTTCGTCCATTGGAAAACTGGCGGATAATTTAAGTTCAACAGTCGTAACGGAAGATAATAAGGCAGCAATTATCGCAAGTTTAACTTCTTTGAGCACACATTTAGACACAGCCAATACGATGTTAAGTGGCTTAATTGATAACTTAGAAAAATTGCAGGAAGCTAGTGGGAGCAATGAATTGACAACTACTATCAATCAATTAAAAGACTTGCAAACACGAAATAACGAGCTTAACCAAAAAGTGACAGCCTTGCTTAATGAACTTCCAAATTTATCCGTAGATGAAATTCAAACGCGTTTAAATGAAATTAGCGCCACTGCAAAAGGCTTTGTAAATGACCTGAATGCAATTGATAATGCTGCAATTAGTCAAGGTATCCAAAACGTATTAACTAAATTAAACGAGGCTTTAAGTCACGCTGATACGATTTTGAATTCAGCAAACACAACCATTCTCCCTAACGTGGAAAGTCTTTTAGCTAGTACCACGGGAACAATTAAAAATGCTGTTACCTATTTAGAAAAGTATCAAAAAGAACTGCCTGCATTAAAAAATGAAATCCATACAGCTAATACGTTATTGAATGGCAACATGGATTTAATCGTTGGTGGCATTAACAAAGCGGCTGACTTTTATCAAAATGATTTTCCCACACTGAAACAAAAATTAGCCGCGGCAGATGACTTTGTTAAAAATGACTTACCAGGTATTGAAGATGATATTACCAAAACTTTAGCAATGGTTAATGAAAAAATGCCTGATGTTGAGAATGCATTGAATTCAGCTAGTAGTCTAATTAAAAATGATTGGCCCATGATTCGTTCTGGTATCGAAAAGGCTGGCAACTTCATTCGTGATCAACAAGAGAATATTGATTTAAACGAATTGATTAAACTATTAAAAGCTGATGCACAATCAGAAAGTGATTTTCTTTCTAATCCAGTCACCATGAAACAAAAAGCTTGGTATCCTGTGCCAAACTATGGCTCTGCAAGTGCACCTTTCTACACAGCCTTGTGTCTTTGGGTTGGTGGTTTGCTATTTTCTAATATTGCGAGTACAGACTTCGTTCTTTCCGATAAAGATAAGAAACGCTTCTCTAAACGTGAACAATACTCAGCACGGATGCTCAGTTTCTTATCCGTCGGCTTTTTCCAAGCATTAATTGTGTCATTAGGAAATCTTTATCTGCTTCATACCTATGCTTTTGAAAAAACTTGGTTTGTAGCAATGACCATTTTTGTTGGTTTAGTCTTCATGTCAATTTTGTATATTTTAGCAGCCGTCTTTGGCAATCTTGGAAAAGGCATAGGGATTATCTTACTTGTGCTTTCGATTTCAGCTGGTGGAGGGAATTTTCCAATTCAACTTTCTGGTAAATTTTTCCAATTTATCAATCCTTTATTGCCTTTCACTTATGCTGTTAATTTATTACGTGAACCTGTCGGCGGTATTTATTGGCCGAATGCTTGGTTTTATGCGCTTGTTCTATTGCTTTTCGGTCTAGTCTTTGGTATTTTTGGAATTATTTTCCAACCTTATATTTCAGTCTACATCAAAAAACTACAAGCAAAAATCAATGAAAGTCATTTTTTCCATTAATGTTTTCAATTTAACTATAAAATAAATAGCAGTGTATCCATCTCAACTGAGTAACTCATTCAGGTATTGAGAGATACACTGCTATTTTTATTAAAATCTTACTAAAAATGGTCGTGTTAATTTTTCTGGTATTTTACTTTAGCTATTGACGTATAGTGAAGGTAATCGAACCAAGGAGATGATTACTATTCTAAAAACTAAGTATGACCAATTTAAACAGCTACACAATGAGAAAGAGGCTTTAATTTTGTATAACTGTTGGGATGTCGCAACTGCACTGGCGCTAGAAGAAAGTCGTGCTTTAGCAATTGCCACCAGTAGCTATGCTTTAGCACAATCTTGGGGATTTCCTGATGGCCAAAAGATGACTTTTACTGAATTTTATTGGTTTATCTCACGAATTGCTTCTCACGTAACAAAGCCCTTTACCGTAGATATAGAGGCTGGCTATGCTGTCGAGTTAAAACAATTAGAAGCAAATATGATGCAACTGTTTACCTTAGATATTGTTGGTGTCAATTTTGAGGACCAAGATTTAAGTACTGAAGTTCCTCAATTATGGACGATAGCTAAACAAAGTGCTAGAATTCAAACTATTAAGGATGCCGCAAAAAAACAAAACAAAACTATTTTTTTGAATGCTCGGACTGATATCTTTTTTCAGAATCGTGTAGTCAATCAAGAATTAATGATTGAGGACCTTAATCGGACGACAGCTTATGCTAATGCTGGAGCAGATTGTATTTTTATCCCTGGATTGGTGGATAAAAAGTGGTTAGCTTATTTTATCCACCATTCCCCACTTCCTGTAAATGTTATGATCCTTCCAGGATTGCCTTCATCGTCTGAACTACAAAATATGGGAGCTAAACGAATTAGTTATGGACCGGCTAGCTATTTTTCAACAATGAACTATTTCCAACAAAACGCTAGAAAATCCTGAAATAAATACGATTGGAGTTGAAAGCAAATGATTACGGACCAAAAAGAAATTGATACTTACTATGAAATGTTAGTCGAAAAAAATTCAAATTATGAAGGTATTTTCTTTGTTGGGGTAAAAACGACAGGGATTTTGTGTCGTCCTACTTGTCCTGCAAAAAAACCACTGAAAGAAAATTGTGAATTTTTCGAAACTGCTAAAGAAGCACTTTTAGCTTCTTATCGACCTTGTAAAAGGTGTCATCCCCTCACACATCCCTCTAATCTTTCGGATGATGTCAAATTACTTGTAACAGCTATTGAAAAGGATCCTACAAAAAAATGGACAGATAAGGATTTTGATAACTTAGCCATTAGCGCAAATACTGCACGCCGACAATTTAAAAAAGAATTTGGCATGACGTTTATTGAATACGCTCGTTCAAGAAGAATGGGTTTAGCTTTTAAACATATTCGTAATGGTGAATCGTTAATTGATACACAATTAGCTAGTGGCTTTGAATCTAGTAATGGGTTTCGTGATGCTTTTTCTAAAACTATGGGAGATGTACCCCAACGATCCAAAAAAATTCAGGTACTTTCTAGCGCATGGATTGAAACAAAATTAGGCTCTATGTTGGCTATTTCAGATGAGCACCATTTATTCTTACTGGAATTTGTTGACAGAGTGGGACTAGAAACTGAAGTAAAAAAATTAAGGGTTCGTCTCAATGCTGCAATTCTGCCTGGGAAAACAGCGATTTTAGAAATGATTGAAAAGGAGTTAACACTTTACTTTGATGGTGAGTTAACTGATTTTAAAACGCCTATTCGCTATCTAGGCTCACCATTTCAAACGGAAGTCTGGGATGCGTTACAAAGAATTCCCGCTGGCACAACAACCACCTATAAAAAAATCGCTGAAAATCTAAATAATCCACTGGCTTATCGGGCAGTAGCCCGAGCCAATGGCGCTAATCAACTTTCCATTATTGTCCCTTGTCATAGAGTTATAAATACAAATGGAGCTTTAGGAGGATACGGTGGAGGTACCGCACGTAAAGAATGGTTATTAAAACATGAAACGAACGAGTAGTATATTATCTGACTTCAAATAGCCCATGAAACGACTATCATCAAAATAGTCTTCATGGGCTTCTTTAGTTTATTTATACTCTCCAACTAGAATCAATCTTAGATAGTTATTCTATAAGTTAGAGGATTTTTTTTTATTTTTTAGCAACAGATAGATACTATAAAAACTTATCCACAGTCCCAAAATAGAATAACTTTGCTTAACATCAATTCCGGTTTTAGGTAATTGGTCTTTATCATTTAATTCGTTCGCCATAGTTGGTTGAACTAGATTAGTAGCAGACTCTTTTACCTTAGTGGACTCTATGATTGAATTTACTTCTTCTTGCCCCGGTTTTAAGATTGGAATCGTTGGGTTAGTCGTTTCCGTTTCTGGTTTCTCTTTTTCTTCTACAATTTCTTCGAAAAGCACTGTTTCTTTGATAATCTCACTTTGATTGCCGGCATCATCATAGCTTTGAGCATAAATATCTGCCGATTTTTCTAGTTTGAAAGGTGCTTGATACTCACTATATGTGAGTCCATTATCCAAGCTATAGCGCAAATGAGTAAAAGTCTGTTCTCGCTCAGTCAACTCTTTTTGGTAACCTAAACTAATTTGAACGGCTTCTGTGAGCTTTTCACGTGGGCTAACGTCAATTTTAGGTTGTGAAGCAATTACTTGTTGACTATTTTTCACTTCATAAATGGTTGGCTCTGAGTAGTTTCCATATTTATCCAGCGTTTTAAAAGAAACTTTCTGGTTTGAAGTAACCGCAACTTGATCTGTATATAGCTGATACTCTTCACCAGATAGACAGTAATAAATCAACGTTTCAGCTTCCGAGGTTGCCGTTAGATTCACGGCTTTATTTGTTAAACTTGTTGTATCGGCTGTCACAATCGGTGCTAATGGTGACGTTTGACGATAAAAAATCGAAATTGCTTTTTTAGTCAGATTATTAAGTGTATCAAGTAATCCTATTTGAACACTATTTTCACCTTCTGTGACATTCACTGGATACTCAAATGGTGCTGCCAAACGATTTGCAAAGAATTTTTCATCAAAAATAAAATAATTCGCATCAGTCAGGACATTTTCATTATTAATATACAAACGATAACCTGAAAAATTATCTGAAATCAACCCCTTTAAAAGGAATGGATTTTGATTTGTATAAATTTGATAATTGCCCTGACTGTCTGTTTGTAAGTTTTCAACATCTAAAGCTGGCAACACCGTATCAAGCAATAACGTATACCCTTCGTCTACCAAAGGTTTTTCAGCATTGATTGCTGAATCTTGTAGGTAGAAAGCGACTGTATTTTTCCCTTGTTTTAACGGAACTGGATAAGAAAACGTTAATTCAATGGGATCATAGGCAACGTCTTTCCCATCAATTGTAAATTGTTCAACGGGTTCTTTTAAGCGACCCTTAATCGTATATTCTTTTGAAATCTCATCGTAATTAGGATTTCCAACGCCAACTTGCGTGAAGCCAACCACATTCAGATTGCTTAAAGCTAAGATAGTTGGTTGATTGTACCCAGTTGTACGCAGACTAATTATTTTAATCGTCTTGTTTCCAAATTCATCTAAAGCAGTGACCATAAGGCTATTTTGTCCATTTACTAGCGAAATTTCAGTTGAAAATTGACCGTCTGCTTGAATGGCATCTGTGCTATTTATCTTGACTCCATTTGACTGATTACTCACTTCTAAGATCTTCGTCGAACTTCCTGTTTTCCCCGTAACTAGGTAATGATTTTCATCAATAACCACAGATTCAGTTGGGCTATCAATCGTTAATTCTGGGGGCGTTACTTTCGCTCTAATAGCGACTCTTTTTATTATCGTTTGCTGATTTGCTTCCTGACTAAAAATCAATTCGGTCGAATTTTCAGTCAGTGGAACCTCCATGTCAAAATAACCTGCTTGATTGTCAATTAAAGAACCATTGACATAGATACTCTTTCCAGCTGGATAATAGCCTTTCACAGTATAACTTTTTTTCTCAGTTGAATAGCTATTGCTAGCTGTAGTAATCAAGGCATTGTCTGATAAGTTAAATAAAACGAACTCTTCTTTTGTACCAAATGAAATGAACTCATTAAAATGACCGATATTGCCTGCATAATCGGAAACGACCACTTCAACTTGATTTTTGCCGTTGGCTGCCTGTTGTGTATTTTTTAAAGGAACAGTTAGTTCTTCATTTTCTGTTGCACTTAAATCATAGGTTTCAATTTGACCATTAACTGCAATAGCGACCGAACGCAAATCAGCTCCACTTAATTGATCTTCGATTTTAAGGCTTAGGCTATCTGGTGTAACAAACTTAGCCTGACTGATAACAGGATTTTTTGTATCAACTTTAATTGGCAAGAATGTTTCTTGTGTGCCGGCTTTTTCTGACATACCTTGAACGGTAATTTTCATTTGATAGTGACCGTCTGGTACAACATCATTCCCACCGGTTTTTGGATTATAGATCATTCCATTCCAAGTGGCTGCAGTAACTGTATGAGATGAGAAGGCACTACTAACTGAATTAAAGTAATCTTTAATCACGTTATGGTCTTCATTTAAACGTCGAATCACTTTTTTATTTGAATCAACGATTTCATAGATTGCTGTTTTGGCGTGTCTTAAAAAATAAAGGGTTGGTTTGGCTTCATCTTTGCGTCCGTCTTTGTTTGGTGAAATAGCGACTAAATTGGGATTAATTGTCCCTTTTTCCAAACCTAAAAAGGTGTTACTTTTATCTGTAAAAAAGCCTTTGCCTTGAATGGAATTACCTGAGTAAACGGGTGTATCAAGAATAGCGGCTTCACTATAATCTCCATAAAATCCCATGTAAGGTATGACGAGGTCTGGCTGAGTTTCACTGGCTAATCCAATGTATCCTTCAACGAATTGATTTTTGGAAAATGTATCTGGCAATTCTAAGGTAAGTTGAATTGTTTTGGTTTCCCCGGCTTTTAACTTGATTTCGGATGACGCTATTTTGATGTCAGCTCCATCAATTTTCTTTTCATATACTTCTGCTGTAGCAGTTCGATCTTCGGTATAAACGCCACCGAAATCATGAAAGTTATAACTTGCGTCTTGCTTTCCTGCATTTTTCAACTGCAAGCTTATTTTGGTGCTTTGATTGATTTGTTTCAAAGCTATGCTGGCTTTACCTGTTTTAGCATCTGTTAGATAGACTTTATTTTTAATAGCTTGATCTGCTTGTAAGAGTCCAGCTCCCTGTCTTCTAGGGGAAATAATCACGTCTGAATGTTTTTGGTCCATGACTGGTATTGCCGTATTTAAAAGGGAGGCCTTAGCAAATTCAATCAAATTCAAACCTGTTAAAGGACTCTGTTCCGCCTTTAACGCTTGATAGATTAAAGCTTCTGTTCCCGCTACAAAGGGTGCTGCCATTGATGTACCACTATTTGTTTGGTAACTATTTTGATTCGCAGTTGAATAAATTTGTCCTCCTGGAGCGGTTATTTCTGGTTTGAATTCTAAACTAGGTGTCGGTCCCCATGAAGAAAAATCGGATATTTTGCCAGCTTTAGGATTTTCCGTGAGAAACTTATCTGCTTCAAAACTATAATTTATTGCGGGATTTTCCGAGATTAATTCCGCGAATTTATCGCCATCTTCTTTTGTTAATCCCAAAGTTATGAAATTTGGATCAGCAATAGGCATTTCTAAGGCAGCCAAATTAGGGAGATTATTATAGATAAAAACTGCTGCTGCTCCATATTTTTTAGCTAGCACTTGCTTATCTAAAAAGGGAATCGAACCACGTCTTACTAAAACAATTTTTCCGGCGACATCTTTGTTTTGGTAATCTACTTCTGTCCCTGTTCCTAGGTCAATCATCGGATGTGGTGTGCTTAAACCAGTGATATTAGCTGTTACTCCTTTAAAATAAGGGATTTTCCCTTCTGATGAAGCAGGTGTTTCCATTAGATAAGGAACCTTCGCGCCGGCTTCATTTACTGTATAAATTGCCAAGCGTCCACTAATTTGGACGGATGATTCCAATGAAGCAACGGTTAGTCCTTCATCTGTTACGCCTGGTGAGCCTAATGTTCCAGTATCGATCGTTCCAAATTTATTTTGTGGGGCTACATTTGTATCATTACTTGTACTTAAACCACTATTTCCTGCTGCAATCACAGATAGGACGCCAACTTCTGCTGCTTCACGAATTGAAATTTGAACAGGATCATTACTGTCACGGTTTCCTGCAACTGAGCCCAAACTCATATTTAAGATATCAGCTCCTAATTTTACAGAATCCTCGATGGCTGCAATTACATCGTCATTTAAGGCGACTGCCCCACTAGAATTTGAAAAAACTTTCATTGCTAGTAACTGTGCTTCTGGAGCTACACCTAAAACTGCTGTTGTACTATCAGCTCCAATACCATTGGCTGCAGCAATCCCTGCTACATGCATGCCATGCATATTTGTTGTAGGATTTTCATCAATGATGGTTGTATTATTATCAGCATAATTATACCCATAAGGTATTTTACGAGTAAAAGCTTTACCATGCCCCATTTCAGCTATGTTTATTTGAATTTCTTCAAGGCTAATTTTTTCTTTTGTTGTGTCAGATAAACGTAAATCTTTATGACTGGGATCAATCCCTGTATCAATAATCGAAACAACCATACCTTCACCTTTTAATTGATACTCCTCCCAAACTTGATTAATATTAGCTAACTGATTGGCCTCAACGGAAGTTGGATAGTAGACTGTCGCAACGGTAACATCTGCTACTCCAGGCAGATCACGAATCGTATCAATGTCTTTGTATTTAACATCGATTGAAAAACCATTTAATAAATACCCAAAGCTTCGTTGTGCTTTATTTCCAGTTATTTTCTCAACTTTCGTCTTAATTATTTGCTGATTTTGAATGACATCATCTGTCGCCTGCTCTATTTTTTCAATCGATTTTTTTGTTCCAGTTGGAGGCTGACTAGTATCACTGGCACTCTCGTTAAGTAACTGGATAACTACACGAATTTCCTGCTCATTTTTTTCTGTGTTTGAAAAATCTTCAAATTTCAGTCCTTTGATTTCCAATTGCGCTGCCATGTTCTCATCAAAGGCTTTTTCATTTAAAGCGTTTACACTTTGTTCGTTTGATTCTAGTGCTTTAACAAGTTTCGTGTAATTATCTGAACTTAAATTTTCTGATTCTATTGCGGAACTAATTATTGGCGAAAATTGTGAGCCAACTCCACCAATTATTGTATAGATTAAAATCCATTTGATTAAATTTTGGAACTTTTTTTTCTTCATCATCTTTATTTTCTCCTCCAATTTTCTCAAAATAATAAAAAAACTATCGTATCAATTCTAATTGATTTATAATTTTTTTATAATGATAATTTTAAATATAAGTACCTTATTAAATTATTTGTATAAAAAAAACCATGTAACCCAGCTTTAAGTAGCTGACTTACACGGATTTTTTTCATTCTATTTAATTTATTCTCCAGTAAAATCTGGATTAAAATAATTTTCACGTTTTAGACCTTTGACACTTAACATAATGCAAAAACTTATCAAGTATAATGTCGCTAAAAAGAGCATAACCGCCATTAAATTGTACTTATCAAGTAGAAAACCAATCACGACTGATGAAAATCCACCGATTGCTCGACCAGTATTAATAATCAGATTATTTGCTGTTGAACGAATATGAGTTGGATACAATCGACTGACAATCGCACCGTAACCAGCAAACATTCCATTGGCAAAAAATCCAACTACAGCTCCACCTAATAGCATTGTCCATTGATTCGTAGCAAAAACAAAAAGAAATACGGAGACAGCAGAAACTAGTAAAAATACTGAGTAAGCTAAACGTGCTCCTAATGTATCTAAAATCCGACCAAATAGAAGCATTCCTAAACTCATACCAATAATTGTGGCAATCATCCATAAGGACGAACCTGAAACGGATAAACCTAATTGTTTTTGGACAATTGAAGGCAACCAGTTCATTAAACCAAAGTAGCCCGCAATTTGAATGACAGCCATCACCATCAACGAAATTGTTTGACGGGCCAAGTTAGGTGTTTTAAATAATTCTTTTAAAGAAGCAGATGGTTGACTACTTTCCTTAATTTGGCTCGCTTTCCATTCCTCACTTTCGTCTAAGTGACTGCGGATGAAGAAGGTTAAAACAACTGGCAATAAACCAAATAAAAACAACGCGTTCCAACCAAATCGTGGGATAATAATTGCAGCAATGATTGCGGCAATTATCGAACCAACTTGCCCAGTGATTGCGACAATTGAAGTCATTTTCCCTAATTTTTCTTTTGGAAAGGCCTCAGCAACAATTGCCATACCAATCCCATATTCCCCTCCTGCACCAATACCTGAAAGGAATCTAAATAAGTAGACTAAGTAAATATTTGAAGCAAAATACATAGCTCCAGTAGCAAAAGCAAAAATTAAAATGGTGTAAGTAAAAATTTTGATCCGGCCAAAACGATCTGCCAAGATACCAAAAGTAACGCCACCTAGTAGCATCCCCACATTGGTAATGGAGGAAATCAATCCTGCTGCAGCCCCACTTACATTCAAATCAGCAATGATTGACGTCAGAGCAAAAGTTAAGAACATAATATCCATACTTTCTAATCCTAGTCCTGCTGATGATGATGCAAGTACCTTTTTCTGGTAAGAGCTCATTGATTGTTGACTATGTGTCGCTTGTTTATTCATAATTGCTTTTCCTCCTAAAACGAACGATCTCTGTCGTTCATTATTTTATTAGTTCTGCATTATTATACGTTGAACACTATTAAAATACAACAATTTTTTAAGGATTACATTTTAAACTCTTCTTTTTCTTCTAGATAATTCGTCCTTTGGCTTTCTTTCTCCTTCCTCCCCAACCTTAAAGGAATATCTAGCAACGCTCTGACTTGATGTAAATAAGGATCTTCTACACCAAAATTTTTCTTTAAAGAATCACTAATCCAACTATACTTTAAATATTCAATTAGCTCTGGTAAGCTATAATTCGGCAACTTATACTGTATTTTTAAAAGAGACTGGTGAATGATATTTAAAGGCTGCTCTTTCTTCATAAGCCATTCAATTTCAAAAAATTGGCTAAACAAGTTAAAAGCTGACTTCTGAACATGATACAGCAAGGTAGCATTCTCAACTCTTTTTTTAAAGCTTTTATAACTAATCGGAATAATGATTCGATAATTATTTCGACAAAATAAGTAAGTTTGATTGGTTACAGAATGACTTTGGCCTGTGATTACATGGTGTAATGCTAGCCAACTAGTTCCCGCCTGTTTTCGACCAAAATCAGGTAAAAAACAAATATCTCCAAGTAAATAGGGACAATATTTAGTAATCTCTAATAGCTTTCCAATACTTTGAATGGTTTAATAGTTGATTCCTTGTTGATTAAAATAACGGGTCATAATATCTGCCGTTTTTTCTCGGGTTTTAACCGGTTTTTGACCGATTCGGTGAATTATAGTTTGATACGTACCTTCCAAGTAACTAATATTTTGAATATATAGCGTGTTTTTGCCAATTAAAACAAATTCCTCTTCTTCAGATTCTGAAATAAAAGTAGCATGATTTTTTAATTCAATGGTTAAACTGCTAAGTTGATACTCAGCAAATTTAAAATTAGCTTCCTCTGCATAATCTGTTTCCCTAAAAACACCCTTTTTAGTATTTTCTACTGTTTTTCTAAAAGAATTAAATCCCTTAAAATAGTATCCTTGGATATCTTCACGGACACTTTTTTGATAGTTTTTCTGACTCACGCTCACTTCTCCTTTGATTTTTATTTGCTCTTGTTTTACTTCTATTCTCCTTTCTTTTCTTTAACTATATACTACGTTCTTCTTTCATTTTAAATTTGTATTCTAATAAAAATAATGAATGTCTATAATAAAAAAGCATAAAAACGGTGACCTTCTCAATAGAAAGCCACCGTTTGAATTTATTCTTTTTCTAATTTAGCTCTGATTTTTTCTTCTTGTCCTGACAGTCGCGCATAATTATAAAATCTAATTTTTGCATCATTGACCGTTTTATCAAATAAATGATCAGCTACTGTTGGATTGGCTTTAAATAAAGAAGTAAAGCGTGTTTGAGTCAGCATAAAGTCTTTCATATCAGCAAAAGCTGGTTTTTTATAATCTAAACTCATTGGATTCTTCCCTTTTTCAGCCAAACTTGGATTGAAACGATAAAGCGACCAATAGCCAGATTCTACCGCTTCTTTTGTTTCTTTTAGAGCATTCCCCATACCACCAATTAAGCCATGGACAATACATGGAGTATAGGCAATAATCAATGAAGGTCCAGGGAATTTTTCAGCTTCCTCGATAGCTTTAATCGTTTGCGCTTGATTTGCTCCTAAAGCAATTTGAGCGACATAAACATTGCCATAGCTCATCGCCATCATCCCTAAATCTTTTTTAGATACGTACTTGCCACTAGCTGCAAATTTAGCAATTGCCGATGTTGGTGTCGCTTTAGATGTTTGTCCACCAGTATTTGAATAAACTTCATTATCCATTACAAGCATATTTACATCTTCGCCGCTAGCTAAAACATGGTCAATTCCACCGAAACCAATATCATAAGCCCAACCATCTCCCCCAATCATCCATTGACTAGGTTTAACAAAGAGATCCTTTTCTTCATAGATTGCTTCTAAATATCGGATTTCCTGTTTTTTCTTGGATTAATGAGAATTTTAAGTTAGCTGCCCTTTCTTGGGTGCCATCACTTTCATTGATTCCCGTCAACCATTCAGTAAAGGCTTCTTCAAGTTCACTACTAATCGTTCCAGTTTCAATAGCTTGCCCCATTTTTAACGCAATCCCTTCACGTCGTGTTTGATGAGCTAAATGCATACCAAAACCAAATTCGGCATTGTCTTCTAATAATGAATTTGACCAAGCTGGACCGCAGCCTGCACTATTCGTTGTATAAGGAGTTGCTGGACTTGAACCGCCCCAGATAGAAGAGCATCCTGTAGCATTCGCCACCATCATTCGATCGCCAAATAGCTGAGTTAAAAGTTTAACATATGGTGTTTCCCCACAACCAGAGCATGCTCCAGAAAATTCAACTAAAGGTTGTTCAAACTGTGAGCCACGAACTGTATTTTTCTTAAATGGATTTTTCTTAGCTTTTAAAGTCATTGAGAAAGCCCAATTAACAGCTTGTTCTTTTTGTTCTTCATAAGGACGCATTTTTATCGCTTTTTCCTTAGCTGGACAAGCTGCTACACATAAACCACAACCCGTACAATCATCAACTGCAACTTGAATACGATATTGTAATCCGTCAGCTCCACGAATATCTCGAACAATATAACCAGCTGGTGCCTCTTCCATTTCATCTTCATCCGCTAAGAATGGGCGAATTGCCGCATGGGGACAAACAAACGCACACTCATTACACATCGTACAGTTTTCAGGAATCCATTCCGGTACTTCTAAAGCAACACCACGTTTTTCATAAGCTGCCATTCCAACTGGAATTTCTCCACTAGTCATGCCATGTTCTATTAGGGTTCCAACGCTTAACGAATCGCCTTCTTGACGATTCATCGGTTCTAAAATATTAAAAACAAATTTTGGTAAGTGGTTGGTATCTCGTTCTTCACTTATTTCAGGCTCTGTTAACCATGTATTTGGCACTTCAACTTGATGGACCATTTCTGCAGCCATTTCAATGGCTTGGCAATTTTTTTCAGCGATCTCTTGCGATTTACGTCCATAGGTTTTCATTGCGTCCGCTTTTAACAACTCTACAACTTCCGCAATCGGCATAATAGAGGTAACCTTAAAAAAGGCTGTTTGCATAATGGTATTAATCCGTCGTCCCAAACCAATTTGATTGGCTAACTGTACCGCATTAATCGTATAAAATTTAATCTCATTTTCAGCTAGATATTTCTTTAATTTGTATGGGAGCATTTGTGCTAATTTTTCATCATCCCAAACTGTATTTAAGAGGAACGTTCCACCTTTTTTTAAACCTTTAACTAAATCATATTTAGATAAATAAGCCGCTGTGTGGCAAGCAATAAAATCAGCTTGCTCAATTAAAAAGGTTGATTTTATTGGATTATCACCAAAACGTAAATGAGATACCGTCAAGCCGCCCGATTTTTTCGAATCATAGGAAAAATAACCTTGTACATATTTATCTGTATGATCCCCAATTAATTTAATCGCTGATTTATTAGCTCCAACAGTTCCATCACTACCAAAACCCCAGAATTTTGCTTGATACGTACCAGCAGATGTTAAATCAACTTCTTCCCCTTTTGGCAGAGATAAATAAGTCACATCATCTTCAATTCCAATTGTAAATCGACTTTTTAATTCTGTTTCAGTAGCTAAATGATCAAAAATCCCTAAAATATCAGCAGGTGTCACATCTTTAGACCCTAATCCATAACGTCCTCCAATAATAGTTGGTCGGAATTTTGAATCATAGAAAGCACTTTGCACATCTAAAAGTAATGGCTCTCCACCTGCACCAGGCTCTTTTGTTCGATCTAAAACAGCAACTCGTTCAACTGTTTCCGGTACAGCCTTTAGAAAATGCTCAACCGGGAAAGGTCGATATAAGCGAATATTTAATAAACCGACTTTTTTTCCACTTTGTCTTAAATAATCAATGGTTTGCTCAATGACTGGTGTGACAGAGCCCATAGCAATTAAAATATCTGTCGCATCAGCTGCTCCATAATAATTAACTAACTCATAATCAGTTCCACGTAGTTGGTTGATTTCATGCATATATTTTTCAACAATTTCAGGTAAGCGGTCATAATGACTATTAATCGTTTCTCTTTGTTGGAAATGAATATCAGGATTTTGATTGGTCCCAGAGACCGTTGGATGATTTGGGTTCATCCCATTATGTCTAAAAGCGGTCAGAGCGTCTTTATCCATAAGACCTTTTAATTCATCGTATTCTAATACGTCAATTTTTTGAATTTCATGACTTGTCCTAAACCCATCGAAAAAGTTCATAAAAGGCAAAGAACTTGTTAAAGTTGATAAATGAGCGACTGCTGATAAGTCCATAACTTCTTGAACACTACCTTCAGCTAACATGGCAAAGCCCGTTTGACGAGCCGCCATGACATCTCCATGGTCACCAAAAATGTTCAATGCATTAGTCGTCACTGCACGACTTGCTACATGAAATACCGTTGGCAATAACTCTCCTGCAATCTTATACATATTTGGAATCATTAATAATAATCCTTGTGAAGCAGTGTATGTGGTTGTCATGGTTCCCGTTTTTAGCGAGCCATGAACAACGCCTGCAGCTCCCGCCTCTGATTGCATTTCAACAATTTTTACTTCTTGTCCAAATAAATTTTTCTTGCCATCCGATGCCCATTGATCAACTAATTCAGCCATTGTTGAACTGGGGGTAATGGGGTAAATTGCAGCTACTTCAGTAAAAGCATAGGAAATATAGGCAGCTGCTGTATTGCCATCCATTGTTTTCTGTCTTCTCATCGTTGCTCCTCTTTTCTTATACTACTTGA
The DNA here is from genome assembly GCF_000744945.1 of Carnobacterium maltaromaticum DSM 20342. NCBI lineage: Bacteria > Bacillati > Bacillota > Bacilli > Lactobacillales > Carnobacteriaceae > Carnobacterium > Carnobacterium maltaromaticum. Next base: position 2,857,148 of record NZ_JQMX01000001.1, on the reverse strand, counting down.
ATTTTTAATTTTACGTGAAGAAATCATTTTATGTGCAAAATAGCTTTTGCATGAACCTACTTATTTTAACCCTTTCAGTAGAAAAATTCAACAATTTGAGCATCTTTTCACAAATTTTAATGGACTATTCATTTGATTCTTTAGGCATACTTTCCACTGCCCACTTTAGTTCGTGAAATTTTCGACTTTAGACAAAAAAATCAGACTTTCTTATACTTTTCTTATATATCTAAGGTTATAATAAAGGAAACTATCTTATAGAAATGACGGATGATAATGAAACTACTAAAACGTTTACTGATTACTTTGCTTGGGTTAGGTTTAATTTTCTTGCTTATAATAGGCGGGCTGATTTACTCGGGTACCCAGCAAACTCCAAAAAAAAATGCAGATACCATGATTATTTTAGGGGCTCAAGTCCGTGGGAATCCAGCAGTTCCTAGTGCTATTTTAAAGGAAAGATTGGATGCAGCAGTTCCCTATCTACTTGAAAACCCACAAACAAAAGTGGTTGTTACAGGCGGACAAGGCCCTGATGAAACGGACACGGAAGCAAATGTAATGGCTCGTTACCTCCTGGAGCAAGGAATTGACTCTCAACGAATTATCAAAGAAAGTCAATCTAGCCGAACGGAAGAAAATATTAGCAATGCAAAAAAATTAACTGATTTAGGAAAAACCGTAATCGTCACAAGTGATTTTCATATGTATCGTGGCTTGATGTTAGCTAGACGTGAAAATGTCTATGCCAGTGGATTGCCTGCTGTTTCAAAAAGCTCAGCGACTTTTAAAAGCTATGCTCGCGAAATGCTAGCTTTGCCTTATGGATTACTTTTTGATTGGTAACTAAAAGAGCAACAAAATCAAGGATTACCTCTTGATTTTGTTGCTCTTTTATTATTTACATTAATAATATTCCCATTAATTTATTGTTTGGACTATTACTCTAAGAATCTACTTCTTTTAAATTAAATAAAAAAACATTTTATTTTTTAAGTGTTATTCTATAAAAAACAAACATTACTTTATCGTTTAGATTTAGTTCATTTGACTTACTTAAGTGCTAGTTATACCGCTGTCATACTCGCTATAAAATTATTTATACTTACTATTTCCAAAAAAATAGCAACCCCTTACAACAAGGAGTTGTTATTTAAAATAGATTTAAAAATAATACGCATATACAACATATTTATAACATAGTATGATAGAACTAACATTTAATTAAATGTTGAAAAATAATTTTTGGAGGAGATTAAAAAATGAAAAAAATAATGGTTGGTTTACTACTTAGCACGTACTTTTTATGTGGAACAAGTTTACACGTTTTTGCAGAATCCGAAACTCCACCTGAACCAATTCTCATCCGGCCAATAGATAGTGAGGATTCAAAAGGCTCATTGAATAGCAATGAACCTAATGTTCCACAATCTAAATTGGGACCTAAAAAACGATTAAGTTTGCCTGATAAACTTGATCCACGAGGTACTAATCAGGAAATACCTGTCCGAAACCAAGTTGGAGACTTGTGTTGGGCTTATTCAAGTACCGATATTATCACGGCTAACTACAAAAAACAAACTGGAACGCAACAAATCTTATCACCAAACTTTTATAATTTTTATTCTGCTGAAAATGCATTTTCAGACGGATTCAATCCAAATACAATCATCTTAAATAAAACAAAAGATGCAATAACAAACAGAAAATTAAACAATGGCGGTTTTCATAATTACCCTCTTTTCCAAAATATATTAGGCAACCGTGGTACAGCAGAGATTGATTTTGCAATGCCTAGTGTGGTTAGCCAAAACCAACCACTATTAAAAGAAAAATTTGATGGACTTGAAGCGAATAAAACGGATGTGGCTATCAATGAAATCAAACAAATTCCGTTTAATTCCTACAAAATAGCAGATTCAGAACGAAAATTAAAGATTGAAAAAATCAAACAATTTATTCAAGAAAGTGGAGCCGTTACGTATAATTACAATTCTGAAACCATATCTCACTCAAGCTTTAAAAAATATTATAATAATACAACGAAGGCAAGTTATGTTCCTAATGCTGAGTTTAATAAGATTCCAAATTATCCAGCTTTTGGGCGACCAGCCATTGATCATACCGTAACGATTGTTGGTTGGGACAATACCTTTAGCAAAACAAATTTTGCTATTCAACCAGAGCAAGAGGGCGCCTTTATTGTGAAAAATTCATGGGGAACCTCTTCTGGAGATCAAGGCTATTTTTACGTAAGCTATGATGATATTTTTGTGACTACAGGGGCATTTTATAGTGTTACTACTGCAGAACCAACTGATCACATCCGAGGTTATGTTAATTCAACTAGTGATGCTTGGGGCCAGATAGAACAAGAAAGAAACACGAGTAATACTATATATTTAGCTGCTAATTTTCAAACTAAAAGTACCGCAGAACTTTTAAAGAATGTCGCTTTCCTTACCGTTCAAAATAATATTAACTATAAAATTTATTACCTAAATCGAAAACTTGAATCAGAAAGTTTTAATCCTACTATTTTCACTGATTTAATTGCTGAAGGTAAACAAGAAGAAGCTGGGATGAGAAATATTCCTACAAAAGAAAGAACACTTCCTGCTAATGAAAGCTATAGTATTATTATTGAACTCACCTATCCTGATGATTTAGATTTACAGAATTTTACTGCTCAAGCGGTCAAAAAAGAAGACCAAGAAGATCGCGCTCCTGTTCTTCAAGCTGGCGATACATTAGTTAGTCTGAATAATAACCGTTGGAGAAATACATCTAAAGGCGAGTATTGGATTAAAAACTATAATTTGTATATCACAGCTGGAACTGATGACAGTCCTAATGAAGAAAATACAGTTTCATCCATCATCATTAACGATAAAATAGAGCCTAAGCTTGTTTATCAAAATAAGCCTTTACAATTAGATACGACCATTATGCCCGAGTCTGTGAAAAAGAAAGAGTTAGTTTGGAGTAGTAATGACCCTGACATTGCTGAAGTCGATCAATTTGGCACAGTCACAGCAAAAGCTCATGGTAGAACAACAATTCGAGTTAGCTCTAAACAAAACCCTGATATTTTTGATGAACTTTCTATTATTACAGATGATCACGGTTGTACCACAGAAACAAGTACCCGCTTAACTATAGGAGAGCCGATGGTCTGCATGATTGACATTGATCGAGATGAATATGTTCCTGAAAATGCTTGGTATAATCGAGGAGATGTCTTTACTTATCTTATTCCAGAAGATGGCTCCTATACGGTTCATGGCTATGGAATGAAACCAGATCAAACGCAGGACTTGATTGGAACTGATTTTATGACAAATGGCAAATCACGTTATATAGCTGTTGCTAATCAATTCTTTACGCAACAATTGAAAAAAGGCGACCTCGTTGAAATAAGTGTTTTCCCAAGTATGTTGGGCATGAATAATCCACTTGGTGATTGGGGCAAAACAACCGTAGGAACGAGCTATTCGATTTTATTTGATAAAACTAGCAATTTTGACTACGGAAAATTAACTTGGGCTAATTCTGGTGGGGAAACCAAAGAAACATTAAAAACAAACTTCAAAATAGGCGAAAAAGACCAATTTAAAGGCTCTGTGATTGATAGCAATATACAAGATCCTTTCTACACTAGCAATAATTCCTTCTATTTTGCTAGCACATGGAAAAGCAGTAAACCAAAAGTAGCAACTATCAATGAGAAAACAGGCGAATTAGAAGCCTTATCTTCAGGTGAGACTGTACTTTACAACACATACAATCTCCATTGGTGGAGTAAAATAGAGGATAGTATAACAATCACTGTAGAATAGGAGAACAATTATGATACCAATACAAAAATTTATTTTAATAATGGGAGTTGGACTTTTAGTTCTTCCGACACTTTCTGTACAGGCAGATGACACTACTTCAAGTGAAACTTTGCCACCACAAACCAATACGTCTAAATCTTCAGTAGGTTTGACACCTGGAGAACCTAATGAGCCGCATGAATTATTACTGAACATCTGGCACCCTACAAAACATGTCGGATCCCTAACACTAGATGCTGTGACAGGTTTCTATTTTTCTGATATTACGCTCTCCTCGTATGGGGAAGAAGCCTACGCTATTGTTGCACGCGATAAAATTAATGGGGAGAAGCCTCCGATAGATACTGGTCTAGGTGACAGAGGATACACTTTAGGTGCACAAGTAACTGATGTTAGAGGAACCGGCGCGGGCTGGACATTAACAGCTTCTGTTTCTAAATTTACTGCTGGTGAAAAAATATTAAAGGGTGCTATTTTTTCTTTTCCAGTTAGTTCCGTATACTCAGATAGGTTCTCCGACGAAGAAGATGCTCCCCCTACTTCTAAAGAAGCCATTTTTGATACACCTAATGTTGAGCTACCTATTTTAGTTGCTGAAGCTGATACTGGACTTGGTTCTTGGTTAATTCATTTCGGTTCTGACGACCGAGGAATAAACTACCCATGGCATATGGATAAAAATGGGAATTTCCATCGCTATGGTGGACCTAGTCTCTATGTTCCTCAAGGTAATCTCGCTGGAAATTATGTTGCTGCTATTACTTGGTCTCTTCGGGATGCACCTTAAAATTTAGGAGGACGTTATGATGCCAATAAAAAAATTCATTTTAATAATAGGAGTTGGAATTTTAGCACTTCCGACACTTTCTGTACAAGCAGATGACACTACTCCAAGTGAAACTTTACCACCACAAAACAATACGTCTAAATCTTCGGTTGGTTTGACACCTGGAGAACCTACTGAGCCGCATGAATTACTGCTAGACATATGGCACCCTACAAAACATATCGGATCCCTAACAATTGATGCCGTTACAGGTTTTAAATTTTCCGAGATTACCCTTTCTTCTTATGGAAAAGAAGTCTATGCCATTGTTGCCCGAGATGAAGTTAATGGAGAGACCCCCCCTATAGATACTGGACTATTAGATCGGGGTTACACGTTAGCTGCACAAGTAACCGATGTTCGAGGAACAGGAGCTGGTTGGACATTAACAGCCTCTATCTCTGACTTTAGTGATGGTGAAAAAAAATTAAAAGGGGCTATTTTCTCGTTTCCAGTTAGCGCAGTATACTCAGATAGGTTCTCTGAAGAAGAAGAGGCAGCTCCCATTTCAAAAGAAGCTGTTTTTGATACATCTAATGTTGAATTGCCTATTTTAGTCGCTGAACCAGATACAGGTCTTGGGTCTTGGATAATTTTCTTTGATACTGATGATCGAGGAATAAGCTATCCTTGGCTTATGGATAAAAATGGGAATTTCCACCGATATGGTGGGCCTAGTCTTTATGTCCCATCAGGCAACCTTGCTGGAAATTATGTTGCTGCTATTACTTGGTCTCTTCGGGATGCACCTTAAAATGCAGGAGGACGATATACTCTCCCTACTAGGTTTATAATCTAGCAAACTAAAAAATATTTCTAAATAAAGCTGTCATATCTCTTTAATATTAGAGGTTATGACAGCTTTTATATTCAAACTAATTTTCATCATTAAAAAGTTGACTTCATCAGAATCAATCATTGGCTTATCCACCTTGCATTAAAAACCTGTGGGCTTCCTTATCCTAGAAAAATCATAATCAGGGCTTATTACATAAATAAAAAAGCCTCTGAAATTAACAGAGGGCTTTCTTACATATAAAACTATTTCTAGTATTTTAAATTAACTCTCTTTTTCAATCTGCTTACATATAGATAGATTGAAATAAAAACTAGTAGCAAACCTACAATTTTTATACGTTGTCCAACTTTGTTATTTTCTCCCGATTGAGGTAAATTCATTTGTAAATTAGTTGTCTTGGTGTTTTTTATTGTTAATCCATCTAGACTTTTTGTTTCACTATCTACTTTTATAAATTCAATAGAGCCTGTTGGTGCTGGAAGCATTATTTTTTGATTCGTTACTTCACCTAAATTAATGGCTTTTTCAGAATCATTAATTTCAAACGGATAGGGTGTTTCATCTAGCGTATAACCTATTGGTGCTTTGGTTTCTTCTAAAGTATAGCTTCCATACAATAAATCTAGAGCTGTTCCTTTACCATCTTCATTAGTTAGGATAGTTTGAACAATGTTGCCTTCTCCATCTTTAATAACAAATTCCGCATTGGCTAATGGCGCTTTTGTTTCACTATCTACTTTTAAAAATTCAATGGAGCCTGTTGGTGCTGGAAGCATTATTTTTTGATTCGTTACTTCACCTAAATTAATGACTTTTTCAGAATCATTAATTTCAAATGGATAGGGTGTTTCATCTAGCGTATAACCTATTGGCGCTTTGGTTTCTTCTAATGTATAACTTCCATACAATAAATCTAGAGCTGTTCCTTTGCCATCTTCATTAGTGAGGATAGTTTGAACAATGTTGCCTTCTCCATCTTTAATAACAAATTCCGCATTAGCTAATGGCGCTTTTGTTTCACTATCTACTTTTATAAATTCAATGGAACCTACTTCAGTTCCACCTCCGCCTGAAGATATAGTTGATATACTGGCACTGGAGTTTTCAGTAAACGGAAGTGGATCCCCACCATTTCCTGGTTCAGCTATAATTCCTTCTAAATACACATCATTTTTCAACCACTCTTGATCAGAGTCTACCACTTTTGTTTCATATATAATATAGTAAGCTTTGGTGTTCTTTTCTTTTAATCCATCTAATTTTGGAAAACCATTAAAATCATCATCTGTGTATGTGAATCCATTTGCAGTTATTGTTGATTTTTGTTGTAATAATGCAGATATATCATAATTGTAACCATCATTATTTAAATTTCGACTGCCATCTTCATTGATTGGTTTGTTCACATTGTACACAGCAATTGTATTGGCTATTAATTCATGACCTTCACCAACTATATCACCTAGCACAAAAGGAATATCTTTAGTTCCAGTTAATGGCTTTTCATTATAGTTTAAAAAGACTCCCCAAACAGCATTTCCTTTTGCATTTATGCCATATGCTACTTTTTTTATTAACTCTGATTCATCAACAAAAGATTTATATTTATTCACCATAATATCAACTGAGATACTACTGCCATCTAGACTGAAATCAATTTTTTGGTTTTGGTTATATTCCACATTAGTGCTATATCTCATCGGTATCGTAATTTTACTTGTATTAGCAGGAACATCTTTTAATGCAATTATTTCTATACCCAATTCATTAGGCACGACTTTATAATTTCCAGAAATTTCAAAGCTCTCTAATGAATAGTTAAAAGCTTTATTAGAGAATTCAATCAGTGTCGTTTCCCCTTTTTTCATTGCCTTCAGTTCCAAATTCATTACTACATCAACGGTGTCTGCTGTTGCTACTATAAAATCTTGATTCTCTGGGTACTTTAATTCAATTCCTACTAGTTTAGATGTTGTTTCTGCAATTACTAGTTTTAAATTTATAAGTGGAAGTACACATACTATTATTAATAAAATTGATATTTTCTTGCGCATTGTTTAATCTCCATTTCTATATGAAACTAACTAGTTACTTGGCTTTTATTTCATTTTTGTGTATTTTTTTCGGTAATAAATTAGGATAGTTCCAGCTAACATAATGAATCCAATCATGAAGGAATTATTTTTTTTCGTCCCTGTGGCAGGAAATGTTGTTTTATTATTCATTCCTTTATCTAAGCTAGGAATAAGACTATTTTTAGTTACTAATTTAGCAGGATACGTTGGCGTGAGAGCTAAATTGGCATTATCCTTTACATAAATAAAAGTGACTTCTTGTTTATCCTTTGAGAACAGTCCAGAAACATCTCCTTTTGCTTCTTTAAATGTATAGCCATCAATTGCCTTCGATTCGATATTATAGACTTCTCCAATAAGTCCTTCTACTATCGTATCCTCTTCAATTTTATTTCCCCGATTATCTTGATATCGGACAACTATATTTGCAGATTGTTCTTGGATTTTTTTATAAATAAATAGGATTTCTTGTTCTTCTTCACTAAAGACTCCGACTGGATTACCTATCACTTCTTTAATGGAATATCCTTCAATTTCTTTCTTTTCTACTGTGTAAGGCTCTCCAATATCTCCAGCTAATTTAATTGTTGGCTCAACTATATTCCCATCAATATCTTGATACTTGACTGTAATTGGAGCAGCTTTCTTTCGTTCATAAAGGTAGACTACTTCTTGTGCTTCTTCTGTATAGACCCCATTAGCATTTCCCGGTATGTCTATAATTTCCCAGCCATTAACTTGCTTTCCATTTGTTTCATATGGCTCTCCGACTTTACCAGTCAATAATTCTGGCGCTGCTAATTCATTGCCTTCTTCATCTTGATAGTAGGTTGTAACTGGGGCGCCTTCCACACGTTCATAAATATAGGCTACTTCTTGTGCTTCTTCTGTATAAACCCCTCTTGCCTCTCCATGTATTTCCTTGATTACCCAACCATTAATTATTTTTTCAGTTGCTTCATAAGCTTCTCCAACTTTACCAGTCAATAATTCAGACAAAGCAAGCTCAGTGCCTTTTTCATCCAGGTACTTCACTGTAACTGGAGCAGCTTTAATCTCATTGGAAAATGGCTGAACAACAACACCAGAATAATAAACTTTATTGTTTTTTCTTGAATCTGTCGAAAAAGAATATTGTCGGTCAAACTCATACTGGATGCTGCTTACTGATAGATCTAGGTTCTCCCATGTAATAGAGCCGAAATAGGGGCTAGCATTTGGTATGAACAGACCGTTATTGCTTATATTAGAGAAATTTTTAGTAGAAAAATCGTAGTTTAAAACATGTTTCACACTATCAATCTTGATATTTTCATTTCTAGGAATTTCTGCGTTAACGATTTTTTGATTCCGAGCTAAAACCATCCCTACGTAATTAGGCACCATCGATAAGTCTGAAATATGGTTATCGTCTACAGCCAAAATTTTCATATTACTAAAATTTAGTTGACTTAAATCTGAAATATTATTATTTTCCGCACTAAGAAGTCCTAAACTTTGCCCTTTTAAAGGAGACAGATTACTGACATCGTTATTTGTAATAATTAATTGCAAAAGTCTGACATTTTCGATAGGTGAAAGATCATTAATTGTTCCATTTGTTGTCTGTAGAACAATTCCTGTTCCTCCTGTTGTATATTCCATCCCTTGCAAGCTTGCAACATTTTTTGCGGTAATTTGGCCAGTTGAAGCTTCTGATCCTAACCTTTGCATTTGCTCTTTGGTTAGCTCTGAAACAGTTATTTTTAAGGTTTTGGCGACAGCAGTCTGTAAGTTTTTATCTGGCATCCAAGAGTCTAATGATTCAACTGAGCTTTTTTGTTCTTTCTCAATTTCTACTTGCTGAATCTCTAATTGCTTTAACTCACTTGCATCAGGAGTTTGAACTGCTTGCTCTTCACTATTTTCTTGGTCATTTGGCACATTTGGTAAATCTATGCTCGCATCCATTGTTGCTTTTTCTTGTAATAATTCTATTTGTTCTGTTGAATTTACAGCTAGTTCCTTTGCTTCATTTTGTGTAACGTTCTCTACTGAAGATACGTCCAATTCTTCCTCATTAGAATTGGCGAATACTTTAAAAGGTTCGTTAACACTTGGTACTATCATAAATAAGACAACTATGAATAATAAAAATTTATGTTTTCTATTTTGTTTCACTATTTACTCCTCCACGTCTACATTATTTAAACTAGTCACATTTATAAATTCCATTTTAATTCATCGCATTCACTAGGTTGTCTCATAAAAGGGGAATGGGCATGCTTAGATAACCACACATCATTTATTTCAGAAATATCAATAATTTTAATATCATGTCCTTCAAAATGGTTCTTAAAAAAAGTACTGATTTTATCTTCAGGAAAGTTATTCGGCAACGCAATTGAGCGACAAAAACTAGAGCCACTATTATTCGTAAAATGAATACTGTAACAAATTAAATCAATCCAATGTTCTTCAATCATTCTGTTTTCCCTCCACAATCTTTTAAATAGCTTTTTAGTTATTTTTTCAAAAAATCAAACCAACTAACTTTAGTCGTTTTTAGTTCCTAGCAAAAATAGAACAGTTGATTTATACCCTTATTTCTAAAAATAATTAAGAAGGTTTTTCCTATCCGATAAGATTCCTTTTTTATAATACAGTAACTAACTTTTGTTTTTTTATCCTAACATGGTTCCAGTTGCTCCACTTTAGTAAAAAAACGATTATTTAATTTAATTTTTATGTACAATACTCTTTCTACCACTCAATTATAACAACATTTCTGATTCTTATAATCGTTCTTTCTTTACTATTAGAATTAAAATTAAGTATAGACTTTTGATAATTCTATGTTAAAATCAACCATTATATACAGCATTAAAAAAAAACAAGCTTATTAAATAATCTTATAAAAGGACTGATTCGGATGCTTTATGCTCTTTTAAAAAAACAAGACTTCAATAAATTACAGTTATTCAATTATATTTCAAGACACGAACAAGTTGAAATTAATTATCTAGCAGATACTTTTAAGTTCTCTAAAACGACGATTAGAAGACATATTGCTGATTTGAACAGTCTCTTAAAAGAGAATGGAAAAACGAGCTATTTTCAAATTAATCAAACCGATTCGTCCCATTATTATCTGACTCCCTTAACGCAAGAAAAATTTGCTCACCTTTCATTTAAATTACAGTCGCACTACTTAAATATTTCACCACAATTTCAATTGTTGGCGCTTTTTTTTTCGTCTCATTCCCTGACAATTTATCAGATTTGTGAAGCTCTTATCATCTCTGAAAACTATTGCTATAAACTAATTAAGCAATTAAAAGCCATCTTAAAAACCGTTTCAATATCCATTAATAAATCTGTTGAAAATCAATCTTTCTCGCTGCACGGATCCGAGTCAACTATTCGTTTTATGTACATTTGGCTTTTCTTACCCTCCTACCAAAACATCAGCTGGCCCTTTAGTCATCTCACACAAGATTCTGTCAGGTTGGCTTATTCTAAAGCTGATACCGGTCCATTAGAGCACAGTACACGATCCGCAAAAACACGTATTGAATTTATTTTAGCAATCATTGATAAACGTGTCAGGCATAATCAATTGAACAAACCCTTTGATGAACCTCTATATTCAATTGTCCAGATATTTATGAAACAACATGATGTATCTAAAAATATTCCTCACTTTCCAGCGACTTTTCCACTTGCCGTTGGTTCTGAAAAAGAAGTAAATGAGCGCGAACACTTTAACTTGATTATTCGAACAATCAATAGCTCAATTGATACACAACAAGACAAGCTAAACATCGGGGAGCAATTTACATTACTCAATAATCCAATTACAAACTTTTATTCAGGTTTTATCCCCGCTTTTTTTAAAAAATATAACATAAAAAAAAGCAATGACAGCTTATTTGAATTTATGTACTATACTGTATTTACTCATTCTTATTCGATTTATTCTCACTTTAATCCCACGATGATGACTCAACTCAATCATTTGGATAGCGAAATTCAAATTATCACAGACAATAGTCAAACATTTAAGAATGATTTAGATGATGCTTTTTCTACTTACTCAATGCCTCCTGATTTAATAACTGATCTCACAACAGAACTTGTTAGTTCGGTTCTAGTCACATTGTCTCAAATACATAAAGAAAAAGTTCTTTATCTGTACGTGCAATACTCCAGAGATATAGTCGGAGGATCCTTTATTCAAAGTGAAATCCATCATTTTTTTAGTGCCAAATCAATTAAATTCGTTTCAAGTAGTCATGAAGCGGATATTATCATCTCTGATTCCAACGAACTCAGTGCAACGTCCGAATTTCATTTCTTTGAAGATACTACTCGGAATAGTTCTTGGATTAATCTCTTTTCATTTCTTCAAAGAAAGCTATATGAACTTTATTTTTTAACTAATTTGTAGGACTATAAATAAAAAAAGAAATTTGATAGGGGATTTTTCCCGTCTCAAATTTCCTTTTTTCTAGAAGAATGAACTCATAAAGTTGAGTCTTTTTTTACCTTTATTTTTGCGTTTCAATCAATTTATCCGTAATTAACTTTAACTGAGCTTGAATCGCAATTGGATCATAATAATACATTTTTTCAAAAGGCAGCTCAATCACTTGGTTTTTCTCTACAGCGGGAATTGTTTTCCAGATTGGATTAGCCTTTAAAGCAGTTAATTCAGCACTTTCAGTTCCATTAGCTGTGTAGCTAGTAAAAAACATAAAGTCCGCAGCATAATCTGGCAAAGCTTCTAATGAAAGCTCCTTCCAGCCATCACCATCACTCACTTTTTGAATATTGTCTTGTTGTTTCAAGCCTAAACCAGTTGTTAAAACTTGGCCACCACGACCAAAATTTGAGCCAAAAACAAATAATTTACTATCTTGTAATTCATATAATCCTACAGTTGCATCCATTGGAAAATTAACTTCCGCTAAACGAGCTCGCTCTTTATCTGCATTTTCTTTAAATGACTTTTTCCAAGCTTCAGCTTCAGTTTTACGATTTAATAACTCGCCAAAAAGATCTACAGATTCATTGATATTTCGCACGGTGTCATAAGGTAATAGAACCGTTGGCGCAATTTTCTCTAAGCTAGCGACCTCATCTTCTGTATCTGTAATAATTAAGTCAGGCTCTAAAGCTAAAACTTCTTCCGCATTCATAGGAACTCCAACATCTTTAATTTTATCTAGCACCTTTTTATCAATAAAAGGTGAAGCTAAATCCCACTCTGTCGCTCCAACAACTGGTACATCTAGTGCTAAAACATGCCCCATATAAGTTCGGACAACTACTCTTTTGGGATTATTCGGTACTTCTATCTCGCCATTAGCAGCTTTGAAAAGATGCGTTCCAGTTGCCTCTTTTTCCTGTGCTTTTTCTGTATCCGAAGTATTTGAACCACAACCCGTTAATACGATTAGTACCCCTAAAATAAACACGAGACCTTTAATCTTTTGGTTTTTCATCTCTTTATCGACTCCATTCTTCTATTTTTAAACTGTCCGCATCATTAACCAGATAAAATACGGTGTTGCGATAATCGCTACAACTAATCCTACAGCGACTTCATTTGGTGCAAATAGATTTTTCCCAACAATATCTGCTCCTAATACTAAAATCATTCCGACTACTGCTGAAACAGGTAAATAGGACTGACTGCGCCCACCAACAAGTCTTTTGGCAATATGTGGTGCTAACAATCCGACAAACGCAATACCACCTCCACCTGCAACAGAAATCCCAGCCAATGCTACAGCTAAAAATAACAAAATAGCTTTTGTCTTTTCCACTTCCAAACCTAAGCTTTGGCCAATTTGGTCACCTAAACGTAAAATATCTAAACGCATCGTAAACCAATAAACTAATGGGAGTAATATGGCTAACCAACAGGCAATAATGAGAATAAAAGACCAATTGACATTCCATAAATTTCCACTTAACCACACCATTGCTTTTTCAAAATTAAATTCATCCATTTGCAATTGAAAAATTAAAATAAACGCATTTAATAACGCTGTTACAGCGATCCCAACTAATAACAAACGTAGTTGATGAATGCCCTTTTTCCATGCTCCTAAATAAATTAAACTTGCAGCAAAAAATGCACCACCTAAAGCGACTAGTGGGATAAATAAAAATTGCGGTACACCTAGTTTGGCCGTACTTCCTGTACTGAAAAATAAATATAAAACTACTCCTAGTCCTGCTCCTGCATTAATGCCTAGGATACTGGAGTCTGCCAAATCATTTTGAGTAATACCCTGTAGAATTGCGCCACTAATCGCTAATCCCATACCAACAAGCAAAGCTATCACAATTCGTGGCAAACGGAATTCAAAAAGAATTAATTGATTACGTGCAGAACCCTTTCCCATTAGCGTTTGGATAGTCTCCAATGGACTAATTCGAATCGCTCCTAAATTCAATTGAATTAAAATCAAGCTAATTAAAAGCAGACCACCGACAAATAAACTTGTTTTAACTTTATGTTTATTCATTTTTAGCGCCCTCCTTTATAATTGCGAGCTAATAAGATAAAGAAAGGTGCACCAATGATTGCTGTAATGGCACCAATTGGAATTTCAAAAGGTGGGTTAATTGTTCGCGCCACTAAATCTGCTAGACTCAATAATAATCCACCTGTTAAACATGTCACAAAAAAGGTCCCTTGAAAACGATCACCTAAAATTAAACGCACAATGTGTGGAATACATAATCCAATAAAGCCAATATTCCCTGCAATGGCTACACTAGCTCCAGTTGCAACCACCATAATTAAAAGACCTAGATAACGGGCTTTCAATAATGATCCACCAAGACTTGAAGCAACTTCATCGCCTAAAGATAGTAAGTTGATTTCGACACTAATCCACCAAGTAACTAGCAAACAGACAAACAAAATAGTCAATAATATCCGAACATCAAGAAAGGTCGTTCCAGAAAAACCACCTGCTAACCAAAAACTTAAGTTGCGACTTGTTTTCGTTTGAAGACCAATTGCAATAGACAGACTTGAAAAAAAGCCTGACATCGCCGTTCCAGCCAAAGCCATTTTAATTGGATTTATGCCCTTGTTACGGCTTCCAGTCATACTAACAATCAATCCAATGGCCAACAGACTTCCTAGCATTGCAACAACCGAACGTAATGGACTACCCAAATTAAAACCTAGACCATATGTGATTGCAACTGCCAAACTAGCTCCACCAGTCACGCCTAAAATTGAAGGGTCTGCTAAAGGATTACGCGTAACGGCTTGCATCAACTGACCAGATAAAGCCAGTAAAGCACCGACTAAAAGGGTTCCCAATAAACGAGGCAACCGTAAGTAACGAACGGTTTGGTGGAGTTTATCTTGCACATCATAGTGAGTAAAACTTTCGCCAATCGTTTTTAAAGAAATTGTTTCTGTGCCGTATTTCAAACTTAAAAGCGAAACAAGTATTAATCCAGCAAATAAAACAATCAAAACCATAATTAAACTCAATTGCCTAGCACTTCTTGTTTCTTTTACATGTAGTTGCTTCAAAGATGCCTCACCCACTTTTCAATTAAGAGGGTTCTATGAACCAAGCCTTTTACATTCAGTCTCACATTCTTCTCCCTCTCCACTTTACATCGTATCGTAAGATAACATCATTGGTTTTCCAGTTCGTTTGTCTGTTGTAATTTCTGCATCGATTTGAAAGACTTCTACTAGCATTTCATGAGTGAATACATCCGCAGTTTCACCTTGATATAACAACTTTCCATCGCTTAGACAAACCATGTAATCAGCAAATCTAGCAGCCATATTTAAATCATGAATAACCATGATAATTGTTTTTCCCATTTCTTTATTTAAGCGTGTTAATAATTTTAGGATATCTAATTGATGAGCCAAATCTAAAAAAGTTGTTGGCTCGTCTAATAATAAAATATCACTATTTTGTGCTAACGTCATTGCAATCCAGACTCTTTGCCGCTGCCCACCAGATAAAGATTCAACAGGTTCATTTTTCAATTCTTCTAACTCTGTTTCCTTTAAAGCCCAATCAACTTGCATCTGATCTTCTTTAGTGAAGCGACCAAATGTGTTTTGATGAGGGAAACGACCATATTTAACTAAGTCTAAGACTGTAATATCACTTGGAGCTAATGGATTTTGAGGCAACATTGCGACTAATTTTGCCATCTCTTTTGGATCATATTCCTGAACCAATTTTTCTTTTACAAAAAATTCACCAGCTACTGGTTTTAAGTAACGTGTGACACCCTTTAATAGTGTTGACTTACAGCTGCCATTCGGTCCAATCAAGGCTGTAATTTTACCTAAGGGCAAAACAATATCTAAATCTTCAATCACTCGCTTTTTTTCATACTGCATTGTAATCCCAGTTGCTTTTACAGCTTCCAAAGTACCACCTGCTTTTCTTTCCTAAATTAGATTTATTATCATCTGTTTGAGAATCATTCTCAATAACTATTCATTGATTATAACAGAAATAAATGCGATAGTAATCAATTAAATGACAAATTGTTTTCTAACTCAATAAAAGATAACTACTCTTGTACTTTTGATTAGAATTCATTAAAATAGAGAATAGAAACTACAAAAAGAAAAGGACGTGCCAATATGGGATTATTTAGCGGTTTAATCAACAATGCTAGTGATGCAAATATCAATGATGTACGAAAAAAATTAGCGGATGTTTTATTGCCTACCGAAGATATCGAACTTGCTTATAAATTAGTTAGAGACATGGTTATTTTCACTGAAAAACGCTTAATTATTATTGATAAACAAGGTGTGACAGGAAAGAAAACATCTTATAAAAGTTACCCTTATCGTAGCATCAGTCGCTTTACTGTTGAAACAACTGGTCACTTTGATTTAGATGCAGAATTACACATTTTTATTTCCTCTGCATTAGAACCTGCTGCTACGTTAACCTTTTCTAAAGATCGTCATATTGTCGAAATTCAACAAGCGTTAGCTAAAGCTGTCTTGTAATATTTTCTTCACAAATTGTTTTTCAACTAATTAATGACTTTGAAGCCATCAAAAAAATTTATTTTTGATGGCTTCTTCTATTATTATATAACAATGAGATATCTTTTAAAAAATAAGAATAATCGATTTTGAACCTTTAAACAACTAAAAACAGTAAATTTTTTTCTAAAAAAAAACAAAAAAAGCTAGCTTTTTTTTGTTTTTTGTGTAGAATATAGGATAGTAATACTTTAATGACTTTTATCTTATACTTACTTTATAGTTAGAAATACTTTTTTTTATCTACTTTTGTGAATAAAAATACAAATAAATCCTATTAACAATTAACGAAATGGAGCGAACTCATCATGGATGAACAAATCAGAAAAGAAATTTTAGACTTTATATGGAGTGAACGTTTACTTGATGAAGCCGAACTACAAAGCACCCCCGATGCTGAAGATTGTTCCATCCGAATTGTCAATAAAAAAGGTGATATCATGGATGTAAAACTAGCTTTAGAAGCTGGAGAAATGCATCTATTAGCACCAAAAAAATCACTGTTTGCCTTTGTAAAAGACGAAGCTGGTAAATGGAAACCTAAATATTTCGAAAAATTAAATGCTTTAGGCTGTTCAGAAGAACGTTTTATGTTTTAAGCTAATTCTAACGAACCATCAAAAAACCATGACATTTCTGTCATGGTTTTTATTTATACCATTTAAACAACCTTGACTCCCCATTAATCCATCCATTTATCTGCCCAAATATGAACTTCACTCATTACATTTTTTAAGCTATAGCCCTTCTCCGTTAAACTATACTCAACCCGTACCTGTGAATCTGGATAAACATCCCGAACTAGAATATCATTATCTGCTAACTCTTTTAATCGTTCAACAAGGATTCGATCACTAATAGTTGGGATTTTTGCAGCTATATCTTTATAGCGCTGCGGACCTTCTAACAATACCTCCACAATTAACCCCATCCACTTCTTATCTAAAATCGAAAAAACATGTTCTACCTGCGTACATTTTTGGCTCGTTGCTTTATCCATCAACTCCTCATTCATTTCCTTCACCTCTTTTTATTGATTATACCACTTTTATTTACAAATAGTAAGTAACTTCTCTTATCCTTGATTAATTTAGCAAAAAAAGTTACTAAGCCTGGAACTTAGCAACTTTTCTTTCTAACCTTTCAAAAACAGACTTGTTTCAGCAAACTCAACTCCATTTAATAGTAAAACAACCCTATGCTCCCCAGCATAATGCTTTCTAGTCGTTAAATCTTTCCATTTATGCGTGCGTCTGCCTGAAATTGTCTGACCCCCACTAACATTTTTCTCCGATAAGAAAAATAGTTTTCGCGTTGCCTTACCGTTAGCCTTAATAAAATAGATGCCATACTCGATACGGACATGTAAATCTGAATCACCCTTTGTTGTAAATTGGTAGCTAAATTCAGATTCTTCCCCCATTTCTAATTCACTTAGCTGACTATTAATTTCTGCCATGTTAATTTGATTTTCTACCTCAGGATATCCAAATAAGCGCATAATTTCAGGATCAGCTTGTTTTATTAATGTTCGACAGCCTTTACGTAAAATCCAATCTGTCTGTTGGCTCTGACCTTGCCACGCTTTAACAAGCTCAATTATTTTTTGAGGATTGTCTTTTGCAATATCATTTAAATTATTGGCAACACTTTTCCGCACATATAAAGAGTCATCATTTTTTAATAATTCTAAAATATCCAATACTGGACCGGGATTGACTTTAAAAAGGCCTAAAGCTTGGCCCCACGGCAACCTCGGGCGACAGCCTTCACTAGCTAAACGTCGAATATGCTCATTTTCATCTGTTGCCCATTCTTTCATCAAGCTCATGACTTTGATTGGGTTTTTCACTATAAACGTTCGAATAGCAAATTCAGAAGAAGAGCCTTTGGTAAAACGTTTAATCGCCTCCATTGATAACTCCCAATCCGATTCATTTTGCCCGTATACTTCAACAAAATCAGGGAAAAACAAATAAGGAAAGCCTTGACATTCTTGTTCCAATTGAAATAATAAGGCAATTTGATCAGAGTAACTACCTTTTAAGCATCGTCCTAAAACAGTAGAAATACGACGCATTCTTTCTTTTAACTTTAAATCCTCCCAGTCCTCATTCAACACCTCTTGTTTAAATTTTGTTGCATTAAAACTAGCTGATTTCTCTTGAACTAAAGCTGAGAAATGATTAATAAACTCATTATTGTATACCTCTTTTAATGCCGTTGCCATATCCTATCTCTCCTGTTCTGATTCCTTTTTCATTTTTATTATAACAGAGTAAACTAGACAACAGTCTGTCAATGATCCCAGCAAAAAAAGACTGGCATAGGTCATTCCAGTCTTCCTGTCAATTTTAATTCTATTTAGCAGATAAAGCTGCCATTGTAATGTAATTATAAGGTTGATTGAAGTGTGGTAAGAAGAAAATATCCAATAGTTTTAATTTATCAATGGTTACTTTTTCTTCAATCGCTAGCGAGAACATATGGATTCCCATTGAAATATCTTCTTTGGAAGCCAACTGTGCACCTAAAATACGACGAGTGGTTTTGTCATAAACAATTCTAATTTTAACCTCATTATTTTTCTTGATAAAAGCAGGTTTTTGCAAGTCTTCAAATTCAGTATAAGCCACATCAAATCCAGCTTGTTTCGCTGCTTTCAAATTTAAACCTGTTGAAACCATGTTATAGCCAAAAATATAAATTCCATTTGAACCTTGAACTCCGATTGATTCTAAAGGCGTTCCACATACATTATGTCCAGCAACAATTCCGCTACGAACCGCATTTGTCGCCAACGCAATATAAGTAGTTGCCTCTAAAGCATTGCTATAAATAGTGGCACAATCTCCTACAGCATAAACATCTGGTAAACTGGTTTCTTGCTTCAAGTTCACTTCATAAGCGCCATTCGAGAAAAGTTTAAGCGCATCTTTTCCTAGTTCTGTATTTGGATTAAACCCAATCGCTAATAAAACTAAATCAGCTGCATAAGAACCTTTATCCGTAACAACTTCTTGGACTTTATCCGTCCCTTTTAGCTCTAACACCTTTTGACCAAATTCTAGTTCAATCCCATTGTCCATTAAGTTTTTATCCATGTCTTCTGTAAACCAAGGATCATAGTAACCCGCTAAGCTCGTTGTATCAATATCAAATAAACGCACATTTTTTCCACGGCGCTTCGCAGCTTCTGCCATTTCAACACCTATATAACCCGCTCCAATAACGGCTACATTTTCAATAGCTGGATCATTCAATGCCAAATCTGCCGCTTGTCCGTCTTGGAATAATTTAACAAATTGAACATTTTCTAGTTCTATTCCTGGTATTGCTGGTTTGATGGGTACAGAACCAGTCGCTAAAATTAGTTTGTCGTATGATTCACAAATTTCATTATTCGCCGTATCTACCGCATAAACTTTTTTATCAGTAAAATCTACTTTTGTAATAGTAGTTTCCATATGAACTTTGGCTTTCTTCTCAACAAAAGCATCTTTCGATGTATAAAATAATTGATCCGGTGTTTCAATTTGTCTACCTACCCATAAGGCTGTTCCACAACCAAGATAACTTAAATTCGTATTTCGATCAAAGATAACGAGTTCATTTTCTGGATAATTATCTAGAATCGTATTTGAAGCTGCAATCCCCGCATGGTTTGCTCCTATTAACACAATCTTACTCATTTTAAAACGCCCCCTATATTTTTTTAGTCCATTCTCATCTTGCATCGTCATTATAGCAAGTACAAAACCGCAAAGCAACAACAATAAAAACGGTTACAACCTATTTTTATTGTTGTTAGTTATTTAATTATTTCATCAAAACTCTTTTGCTCGATGATGAACAATGATTCATCTCGATTTTTTATTTTCACAAGCTTATGCTTCTCTGTTACTTAAAAAATTAAATAAAAATAGCATACAGAGAATAAACAGAAGTTTTTACACTTTATTATCCCCTCTATGCTTAAAAATTAATCTATTAGTACGTAATCTGTTTGTTTTAGGCAATAGTTATTCACTACTTGCCAATCGACTTCAACTCCAATTCCATCGCCAGAAGGAACAGTTATTTCTCCTTCGACTAAATCAAAAGTTGTCTTGATAATATCTTCAGCGAAATAGCGATTTGAGGCAGAAATATCTCCCGGAAAAGAAAATTCATCCCGAGAAGATAAGGCTAAATTAAATGCTCTTCCGATTCCTGCTTCTAACATCCCTCCACACCACACGAGTATATCATGAGACTGACAATAATCCACAATTTCTAAAGCTTCCTGTAACCCACCAACACGGGATATTTTTAAATTTATACTCTGGCAACTGCCTAATTGGTGAGCTAATTGAACATCGCCTAAACAGCGGATATTCTCATCTAAACATACTCTCGTTTTCAGTTGACTTTGTGCCCATGCATGATCAACAAAATCTCGAAAGCCAAAAGGTTGTTCAATCATAGCTAAATCATACTTATCTAAAGCTTTAAGCAAAGGTAAATCTTCCTTTGTATAGGCTGAATTTGCATCTGCCATTAAAGTTAACTCTGGAAATGCTTTTCGAACTGCGGCAATAGGTTCTTGATCAAACCCCGGTTTAATTTTTAACTTAACTCGTTGATAGCCGGTTGCAACATACCCCTCGACTAATTGTAGTAAAACTTCAATCGACGGTTGAATACCGATGCTAACTCCAACTGGAATACGCAAGCGATTCGCTCCGATTAAGTGCTGAATAGACTGATTTTGCTCTTTTCCATATAGATCCCAGATAGCTGTTTCAAGTGCTGCTTTTGCCATTTCATTGCCTCGAATGGGTGCCAACAATGCTCTTACCTCTTGTGGATGTTCGATGATGACACCCTTTATAAGAGGCAATAAGTGATTTACAAGGATTAAGCCAGCCGTTTCCCGCGTTTCTTCTGTATAATCAGGAATCTCAAAAGCTTCAAGTTCTCCATAGCCTTTATTGCCTAATTTGTTTTCGACCTCAATTAAATAAAAAGCTTTTGTTTTAATTGCCCCATAACTTGTGATAAATGGTGTTAATAGTGGCAATTCAATATGATAAAGCGTCACTTTAACTATTTCCATGTCAAACTCACACCTTCCTTACAACTGATTATCCGCAATTTCTTGTAAGCATTTAGCAAAGAGCATCGGCTGTTCTATGTGCGGAGCATGTCCTGCTCCAGCAAATTCAACTAGTTTAGAATGCGGAAAAAGTGTCCCCATTTCTTCAGCTAGTTGTTTAAATTTTAGATCTGCTTCCCCAATCAATAAATAGACTGGGAACTGGATCTGTTTTAATTCTTGCCAATAACTAGGTTGGCTTCCAGTGCCTAATTGTTCGAGACTGATAGCTAATCCAATCGGATTCTGACTTAAACGTTCATCTCTAATTCGACTTTTAATTTCGGTAGATAATTTTTTTTGAGTTGCAAATAGTGGCAGGTTCTCCCAACTTTCAACAAATTTAGTTAAACCATCTTTTATGATGCTCTTGGCTAATTTAGCATCGTGCTCTCGACGCATCTCTTGTTCCCGATTAGTTTTAAGACCTGGTGAACTACTTTCTAGAATGAGTTTATTCACTTTATCTGGATAGTTAGCTGCAAAACCGAGCGCAACTCGTCCCCCCATTGAATAGCCTAAAAGCAAAACTTTAGGAAGCTTTAATTCTTCCAAAAAAAGAGCAATATCTAAGATTTGCTCTTCCATAGAATAACGTTTTTCAGCGACATGGTAAGCTGTCTCACCATGTCCAACCAAATCTAAGCTAATGATCGTCTCAGTGACTAAAGCCTCTGTAACCTCTGAAAAGGTTGCTTTGGTACCAGTAAAGCCATGAAGCATTAGCCATGGAATCCGTTTTGAATCAGTACCTTCTTTAACCGTATAGCTATATTCAACTCCACGAATTTGTATTTTCATCGCTTTGATGCCTTTAATTCTTCTGTAACATTAGCAAAAAGTTCTTGGTGAACAGCTACATTTTCGTAGCGATTGGTTTTAATTTCAATAATATCTAAGCCTTTATGAAAATGAGCATGATCTAAAGCTTCATGTAATTGTTCGCCATCAGAAACTTGTTGATAGCCCCCGCTGTATAGATCTGCCACTTTTGCAAAATCTAAATTTAGCTCTGTGCCAAATAACGTTTCAAAGTATTTTGGTAAATCTGCTTGTGGCAAGAAAGAAAAAATACCGCCACCATTATTATTTACAACTAGAATCGTTAAGTTAATTCCATATTTTTGAGCCATTAGCAGCCCATTCATATCATGGTAAAAAGATAAATCACCAATAACTAAATACATCGGTTGAATGAACGTTCCGCAACCTAACGCCGTCGAGATGACGCCGTCAATTCCGTTAGCACCACGGTTGGCTAGTAAAGTTAACTCTTTTTCTGTTTTAGCAAAAAAAGTATCTACGTCACGAATCGGCATGCTATTGCCAATAAATAAACCCGATTTGTTAGGTAAATGCTTACGTAATAAATGAATCAGTTCCCCTTCATCAATTGACTCAGCAACATCAATGCTCTGTTGTACGATTTCCGCTGTCAATTGATTGACCGTTTGCCAACTAGTCAACCAGCTTGAGTCTGTTACCTGTGTAAATCGCTCAGTAAATTCATCTACTAAAAAATGTTCCTCGCAATGGATTAAATCAGTCGCTGCCTTCATTGGATCTTTCCATTCCTCACCTGGATCAACTAAGTAGTAAGGAATTCCAGCAAAAGATTCTACCCATTTCATTAAAGATTTCGAAACAGGCATAGCGCCAAAACGAATGATGACTTCTGGGACCAAGTCGGTGACTTCAAGTGGATTTCTTAAAAAAGCATCATACTGATCAATAACCGTATTGTCTATGCCACCATAGGTACGTAGTCCTGACAAAGGATCAGCTACAATCGGCCAACCAATTTGTTTAGCAAATGCAGCTAACTTCGCTGGAAACTCTTTTTTTGCTAATGGCCCGGCAATAATTAACCCTTTTTTGCCTGCACAAGCTTCAATAATTTTATCAATTGTTCCAGTCGGAATCACTTTATGAGAATAATAAATATGCACATGCTCATTTATATTTTGACGAGTAAAAGGCGATGGATCTAAGATTGGTACTAAAGGTTCACGTAAAGGAAAATTCAAATGCACAGGTCCACGAGGGACTGTCATGGCAATATCGACTGTTTTACTTCCATGCCATTTTGCATAGCGCAACATTTCTAGCGAGTTTTCTGGCAAGGCCATATCAACAAAACTTTTCACGTGTTCTCCATACAAACGGACTTGTTCCATTGCTTGTGGAGCTCCTACACCTCGAAGTTCAGGTGGACGATCGGCAGTTAAAACAATTAATGGAATACTAGATAAATTGGCTTCAGCAACAGCTGGAAAATAGTTCGCAGCTGCTGTTCCAGACGTACACAATAAAACAACAGGATTTTTAGAGGCTTTGGCAATCCCTAACGCAAAAAAACCAGCAGAACGTTCATCAATATCAACATAAACTTTCAATGTTGGATGTTCTGCCATCAATAGTGCCAAAGGTGTTGAACGTGAACCTGGGCTAATTACTGCCTCTTTAACACCGGCTTGAACTAATTCTTCAACAAATGTAACTAAATAATCTGTTAGTGCTTGATTTTTTTCATTCATTTTCCATTCCTCCTAAAGCTCGTAACATTGGTTGAAATTTAATTGCCGTTTCATTTAACTCTTCAGTTGGGTCGGAACCGGCTACAATTCCGCAACCTGCAAACAACAAACTTTGCTGTCCCATAATTAATGCTGAACGAATTCCGACTGCAAATTCTCCTTGATCAGAACTATCAACCCAACCAATTGGTGCACCATAAAAACCTCGATTGTAAGGTTCCTTTTGACGAATAACTTCTAACGCTAAATCTGTTGGTACTCCACCTAGTGCCGGTGTAGGATGCATCCCTTTCACTGCCTCTAAAAATGAAAAATGTTCTTTTTTTGTTCCAGCCAATGTTAAAAACAAGTGTTGAATATCTCGATTTTTTAATAAAGTTGGTCCACCTGAAATGGCTAAATCTGTTGTAAAACCTTCCATAGTATGACGAATCATTTCGACAACTAATTGATGTTCATGAACGTTTTTATGGTCGGCCAATAAACGATCGCCAATCGCTTGGTCTTCCGCAAAAGTTGCGCCACGTTTTGCAGAACCAGCTACACAAGCAGAATAAAATTTATTTCCTTCAGCAGATAATAATCGCTCAGGAGTTGCACCTAAAAATGTTTTTTCTCCATTTTCCACTACGAAGAAATAACTATTTTGTTGTGTTTTTTTTAACTTTTCTAAAACAGCCTCAATGGCCACATCTGTTTCATGAGTTAACAACATCTGCCTTGATAAAACAACCTTATTCAACTCTTTTGATGCCTTGATTGCATCAACCGTTTCAGAGACAGCCGCTAACCATGAATCCGTTGCTAGTTCTTCTTTTTTCGTAATTGCCGCTATTTCAGTCTCAGTCACAAATGGTGTCGCTAAAAGTTCTTCCCATTGTTTCATTATTCTAAGTGGCTTTTCTATCAAATCTGCTTGTGTTACATAAAAATTAAAGGTTATATAACTTTTTTCCGCTGTAGTTGTAAGTAAATACGTTGGTAATGAAAAATAAGCATCTTGAAATTCTTCCCAATTTGCATCTGCTTTCGCCAGACTATCAAAGCTAAAACCACCAATCAATAATGCCCCAGTCCCTAAAATTATTTCATTACTAACTGTTTGCTTTTTCAATTTATCTTTAAACTGATTTAATTCAGTATAACTTTCATTTCCAGCTTTTGAGCTATAACGCTCTGTACAACCGATACCTGCTAGTGTCACTGTTTTAGATGGATTTTGCCAAAAAATACGTTGACCAGTATACTTCTTAGCCCCCTTTTTAAACAGTGTGAGTGCATCAAGTTCATTTAACTCTCTCACATAGCTAACTAAAACAGATGAATGCTCCTCTAATTTTAATTTAGCTGCCTCACTGATATCTGATGGTAATGTCCACATAATCATTTCGCTCCTTCTACTTATAAAGCTCTTTTTCTAGTATAACAAAATCAGGTTAAAATTGCTTTAAACCCGCACAAAAAAGATAAGATAAATTAGAACAAAAAAACTAGAAATCAAAAATAAGATTATGTATTAAGAATACATTCCCCATAAGTTAACTAAGAAAATAAAGCTCACATCTATCCTAACTATTGTTTCATGTACTTTTTGCTAGAATAATTTAACATAATCCTTGGCATTCCACTCTCCTTGGCTCAGTGTAGATTCGAATAAAATTATAATTAATATAAGTTGTAACTATGTTTTTCGTGTGATATACTTAACAAAATTATTTTGGTAGGTGAACATATTATGATTAAAGAAATAAAGAAAACGCCTATGATTCTGTTAGGACTCATTTTTATTAGTATCGGACTAAACTGGTTCTTATTACCCCACGACATTGCAGCTGCAGGAGTAGGCTCGATTGGACACTTAGTAGAAATTAATTTTTCAATCAATCGTTCGTTAACAGTCTGGTCCATTAACTTAACTATGCTAGTAATGGCGGCATTATTTTTGGGTAAGCTAGTTTTCATCAAATCTGTCATAGGAAGTTTATTGTTTCCAATTATATTGGGGTTCGTGCCTATGTTTGCCTTACTATCGTCTCATTTTATTTCCTTAATTATTGGGAGCTTATTATTCAGCTTAGGAGTATACTCACTTTATTCTGTTGGAGCATCTAATGGAGGAATCACGATTCCACCTATTATTTTCAATAAATATTTTCGTTTATCAATTTCAAAAGGACTACTTTTAACAAATTTAATCATTATTTTTTTCAACTATATTACTTTTGGTTTGCTAGAAACAGCTTTCGTTATTCTATCTATTGGTATTAGTACTCTATTCATTACTATTTTGACTAATTTTAAACCTGTTGTACACGACTTAGCAAAATAACAAAATGTGGCTAACAAATTTTCAATTCCATTTGATTGTCCTATTTTCATTAAAAAATTGGCTGATAAGTTTTAGGAACCCGTCCCTAGACTTACCAGCCAATTTATTTTTATTTATCTCATCTACCTGTCGTTTCAACATAATTCAGTATAAAAAATACTTCTGACTAATTATTCTACATATAACGTAATAAATTTAGCATGAGAAATATCCTCTAGTAGTACTTTTTGGTCTGAAATAGACAACTCTCGTTTCCGCTTTTCTTTTAAATTCACTTGTTCTACTAATTGAACAGGATGATTGAATACAACTTCTGTGTTTAAAGTTTCGTTAACATGGCCGTTATACAAGCGAATAATATAACCCGGTCGGTTCTCTGCCTTTTTCACAATACTTAACGTCAGATCCCCCTTAATTTCAAATAAACTATAATGGGTCGGCAACTCTTTGGGTTCATCACCTAATGTAAAAATGAGTCTAGAGTTTAAAAACTCTGCATATTGATACACTTGTAAGGGGCTCGTTGCTTTTTTGGCTTTATTTGCAACGGCCGCTTGATTGAATGAATCCGAAAAATAATACGCAGAGAACTCAAAGGTCATCACTTTATGGCATTGTGCATCTGGAGTTTCAATGACAGTTTCCCCTGACGCTCTACCTGGACGATACAATAAATCTTCTTTCCCCATAAAGCCATAGGTTCTAAAAAGCGTTAAACGAATCGTATCAAAGTCTTCTCCAATGATTTCGTATTCTCTTACGCCTTTTGGTATGACTGCAAGCCCATGCTCTTCATTAAATAGACTGACAAAGCTTTGACAAGTTTCGATAGCAATTGGCATCTCGTTCCATTTTTCTTTATGTGCATTCCATAAAGCCATTTCTTTTTCAAAAACAACTGGTCTTTTAATTGTCCCAAATTGCTGGTCTGCAGTGGAGAATTTCGACTGAATACCCGTATCAAATAGCACACAAACACGGTGACTGTCTACTAAACGATTATCTACTTGGAAAGTAAAATCGATAATTTCTGAATTTTTCTTTAATGCTACCCTTAAACTCAATGGAAGTTCTTTACTTCTTATACCTTTTTCACGTTCGATTAAATCTGCTGGAACCATCATTGTAAAATGAACAGCAATTGATTTAAAGATATCGGATTCTTTTACGTTAATTATCGGAGAGAATTCTGTAGATTGAATGACCAAATCTTTTTCTGGTGGCGAATAGTTAAATGAATCTCCATTGTCTCCGTTTTCTTCAATAATTCCTTGTTTTTTATACACTGTATCAGTAGCTTTCTCCAAAATATCAAATGATCCGTCTTCATTTACCGTGATTTGATAGAATTCATTCTCAATTTGATTCGTCTCTTTTGTAGCAAACTTAGTATAACTATCGCCGGCTAAATCAATCGTCAGTTGAGTATAGCCCATACTTGGTATCACTGAACTTTGAAAGGCAATTTTAGCTTTATAGACTTTTTTAGGCAGGTAACTCTCTTTCGTTGGATTTAAAATATTCCCTTGATTCAACACATAGGCTGTCTGATCTTCCATAGCTAAAATCGTGTATTCAAGTGGCGCGCCATTTGCATCTAAAATAGAAAAAGTTTCTTGAGGAAGATAAACTTCCGCTTCAATAACTTCATTTCGTTTTTTAGCGTAAGGATTGAAAATCGTCAAACTTATTTCTCTTTCCTCTGGTTGATGTATCTGCGTGGCTATTTCTCGCATCGTTAACTCAGATAAATTCATAGCAATATCACGCGCTTGTTTATAACGCATATAGACGTCTTCATTCGTTGTATCCGATACACAAGAACCAATTGAATCATGCGCTGCATTCTCGAACATTAGTTTCCAAACTTCTTTGATTGTTTCAACAGGGTAATCAAATCCCAGTTTCATTGAAATTGTTAAAATAGGTTCCAATACATTTACTAAATAATTTTGAACTTGCGTATTTAACGCTTTTAAATCTGGACGAGAAGAGAAAATTGTTTTATGAATACGCATTAACTTTCCATTAATTAACTCACCAGCAATTTCTTCAAGTTCAGGATGTTGATTCTTCACAGCTTGAATGTAGCGCTCAATTGTAGAAAAATGTAGTTCGTACTCTCCTTTGTATAATTCATTCATTTCTTTGACTAACTGAGGTAAATTTTCACGAGCGGGAGCTTGGTCAAATCCATTAGGAAAATAAACTTGATTTGTTGAACTTCTTTTCCAGGTTGTTTTAAAAGGCTCTTCGTGTAAAAATTTAGCTAATGCTTCTTTTTCTTCTGGAATCGCTCCGCCAATATAATACCCACTAGGAATTTGAAATGCCGTTACTACAGATCCGTCTTCGCCACGCCATTTAAATTCTGTTTGTTCCACATCGTCATCACTTACCCCGCGCCAAAACATCGTATCTTCAATTTCAAATTCTTGATAAATTTGAGGCATACTAGCAGCTTGTCCAAATGAATCTGGCACATAGCCGACATTCATATACGGTCCAAATTCTTCAGAGACCTGCATCCCATACTGCATATTCCGAACAATACTTTCTCCTGAAATAACTAATTGATCCGTTTGTGTGTACCAAGGGCCAATAATCAAGTTCCCGCTTTTCACTAACGCTTCAATCCTATTTTTATCTTGTGGTCGCCATTTTAAATAATCATCTAACAAAGACGCCTGCCCATCTAAAACAAATGTATCGTATCCATTTTCTCCTTCTAGCTGTTCCAACACTTTTTTCAAATCGTGCATTAAATAAATCTTTGATCTACTCGTTGTAAAATACCATTCTCGATCCCAATGACTATGTGGGACAACATGTACTGTTTTTTTCATTTATATGCTCCTAACGTATTTAAAATTCGATAGAAAAAGGCATGAGCCAACGGATGAAAACCATCGCTAATGCCCTTTTATTTAATTAATTTTCAAAACTAATCTCTACATCAATTGAATCCGTATCTTGTGCTTCTAATTCTTCATCTTTATTGAAATTCACGAATAGCGGCGCCACAAATCCAATAAATGCTGCACCAGCAAAGAGGCCAATTAAATAAGCCCAGCCATTTCCAACAGTAAAGAAGCCGTAGATTCCACCGACTGGCGGCATTTTATCGTACATACCTAACAAAATTCCAAGTCCAGAAGCAAGAGCACCACCAATCATATTAATCGGCACTAATTTTAAAGGACTAACCAAAGTAAATGGAATAGCACCTTCTGTAATCCCAATAAATCCCATGATAAAGTTATTTCTACCAGCATCTAAAAGCTCAGCATTAAAACGTTTCTTATGGAAAACAGTTGCTAGCGCATAACCTAGAGGAACTGCACAAATGGCTACGTTTACAATAATTGCTGGCAAGTATAAACCTTCAGTTAATAAAACATTTCCTGCCATCCAAGCAGCTTTATTCACTGGACCACCTAGATCTGAGCCAATCATCGCACCCATAATTAAAGCTAAAAGAACCTTATTTACATCGTTAGCAATCATGTTACGAATCCATTCTACAAGACTTGTATTAATCCAAGCTAAAGGTTCCGATAACAAAGCTCCCATTACAATAGCTACTGAGAGAGTTGCTATTAAAGGCAAAATCACTAATGGCATTACGCCAGAAAAGGATTCTGGTAATTTAATATGATTTTTAGACCATTTGACTAAATAACCTGCTAAAAAACCTGCGATTACGGCACCAAGAAAACCTGCATTGGTATTTGTTGCCACTGCCCCACCAATAAATCCTGCACCTAATGCTGCTTTGTCTCCAATTGAATAAGCAATAAACCCTGCTAATACTGTATTAATAAGTCCGATTCCGACCCAACCAACTTGCTCAATCGCGTAAAGGATATGTTTAAAACCTTCTGCATCGGCATAAGGATCTAGACTTGTAATTCCCATACCTAAAGCAATCATTTTAGGAATAGCGACAACTAATGATGCACCAATAATCAATGGAAGAACAAAACTAATCCCACTCATTAAGTGGCCTTTAATTTCCTGTAACTTCTTTTTCATTATTTATTTTCCCCTTTTCATTAATTTGCTGTTTGTCTTTCTTTAACGGCTTCAATACATTTTTTAAGAACAGCTTCTGGAGCCTTAATGCACGTATTAATACTCACACGCAATTGCGGTTTCCCATCAAATCGTTCAAGTCCAATTACTTTTTGATCTGTTGCTAATAAAACAAAATCGGCTTCATTTGCTTCCTGTTGACTAATCTTGTTGACTTGTCCCAATGATCCTTGTTGTTCTATTTTTACATCATAACCTAATTTTTTTCCTGCTTTTTCTAGTGCTTTAGCAGCCATTGGCGTATGAGCTAATCCCGCTGGACATGCTGAAATTCCGACTATTTTCATAACGTAGACTCTCCAATCATTTCATTTTTAATTACTGTAACTAATTGATCTTTATTCGTATTTTTTTGAACCTGACTGATAAATTCATCTTCCATTAAAGCAGTTGCTAATCGACTCAGCATTTCTAAATGAAGAGTCCCTTCATCTTCTTTTGGGACAAGCAAAGCAAAAATATTTTTCACTCTAGATTCATCAAAGGTCTCCCATTCAAGTTCATTTTCTAAACGAATGAACAAGACAGTTGGCGCTAATACATAGGGAGATTTCGCATGAGGAATAGCAAATCCATCCTGTAAACCAGTAGAATACTCACTTTCTCTTTCTACAAATGCTTCATATACTTTTTCCACATCTTTTACAAATCCTAACTTTTCTGCATATCTTGCAACTGATTTGAATAACTCGCTTTGCGAGGCAACAACAACATCCAAAAGAATGTTTTCTTCTGTGAAGTCCATTCTTATGACCTCCTTTCTTTGTTTCAATACATTAAATTTAATGGATTTACCAAACAATGTAAACACTTCCAATTTCCATTTCAAATGGAAATCGATTGAAAGTTAACTTTCCAAAAACACTTCCAGATTTACTGGAAAAAGTTCGGAAATAGCTTCATTCCAATATTTATAAAAATCATGTATGATAGACTTGAACTTACATACGACGGAAAGGAGAAATTATTATGTCCAAATTATCTTATCAAAGGCTCGATGATATTTTAGAAATGCTACTCAAGCATTCTGACTCTATTTCTATGAAAGAACTTACTTCTACTTTTTCCGTATCCGATCGCACAATTCGAACAGATATAAATAATTTAAACGATACGTTAAAAAATGTAGGCGCTACCGTTTCCTTATTACGGGGAAAAGGATATTCTCTTGATATTCAAAATCAAAAGGCTTTTACGACTTGGAGAAATGACAGTTTAACTTCAAATGATTTTAACCTAACCTCACTTGAAGAACGGCAATCATTTTTATTGTTTACTTTATTTAAAGCAGCGCAACCAGTCTCTTTAGATCGTTTTTTAGAACAACTATTTGTAAGCAAAAATACATTTTATTCCTATTTAAAATCTATTCGAGATGCTCTCATCCCCTATGGACTCAAAATCGTCAACAGACCGAATATAGGATTTGAAATTATTGGCCATGAATTTTCTAAAAGAAAAGCGATCAACGAGTTACTGATTGTGAAAGATTTACAAGAATATTTAGTCGGCTTTACAGAAATGGAACTTTCATTATTTGATACAATTGATTTGGAGTTATTGCAAGCCCTAGAACTTGAATCTCTTGCAGCATTAGAACTTTTAGATTCTGATTACTATCATAAAACCATTCTGTCCAATTTTGCATTGGCTCTAAGTAGAATAGTAGACAATAAAACGTTAACTACTTTCCCAGTTCGTATCCCAGTTTTAAAAAAAAATGCACAAGTTATAATGAATCAATTCTTAACCAAAATTGAACATTCTTTTGAGTTAAAATTAACGAAAGAAGAGCGTAATTATTTTAATTATTGCTTATCCATAAATGCGCCAAGATTAGTGGAAACTGAGAAAGAAGTCGAACAATCCAGTACGATTGCCCATGAAATCGTTGCAGAACTTTTAGAAATCATTCAAAAAACAGCGAATTATGATTGGCGGGAAGATGTTACTTTGATAAAAGATTTAACTTCTCATGTAGAAGGCTTTATTAATATGAATCTAATTGAAACTGGTCGTAGCAATCCATTACTGGACACCATCAAAAACTCCTTTCCGTTGGCTTTTGATTTATGTTTGACGCACCTAGAAACAATTGGAATGCACTATGGATTATATTTTTCAGAAGATGAAATTGGCTACATTGCTTTGCATATTGCAGGTGCCATTGAACGCAGTGCTACTATCAATCATAGAAAACATCGCGTTATTCTTATTTGTGGCACAGGCCGCACCATGAGTAGAATTATTGAAGCAAAAATCAACAAACGTTATCAAGACAAAATCGACATTGTAGACCGCCTTTCCTATATTGAATTGCAACAGTACGATTTAACTGAAATTGATTTCGTCATTACCACCGTTCCTTTAGAAAAAATGGAGACTCCTTCTGTCTATATTCATATGGGGCAATTGGATAAAGAGATTGAAAAAGTAGAGCCTTTTATGGAGAAAATAAAGACCCAAACGTCTACTATTTTCGACTTATTTTCTAAGGATTTTTTCCTTTACAACCCTTCAGTCCAATCAAAAAAAGAACTCCTCCAGAAAATGATTGAGCCACTGAAATTGCAAGGTATTGTTCCTGATGACTTTTATGAAAGTGTTTGGATTAGAGAAAAAATTAGTCAAACAAATATTAATCGTGTTCTTGCTATTCCTCATCCGATGTCACTAACTTCTATTAAATCAAAAGTCGCTGTAGCCATAATGCCAAATGGTATTGATTGGGGAAACGGTGAAAAGGTTCATTTCATTTTTTTATTTGCTATAAAGAAAGAGGACTATGAAGATACCGGCGATATTTATGACTTGCTATTAGAGTTTATTGATCGAGAAGATAGTCAAAAAATCATTCTAAATACACCTACATTTGATTCATTTATAGAGATATTAAAAGAAATTTAACAGATCCTAGTCTAAAAGCAGTTAGTGCTGTCACTTCAATGACTTTAAACTTCTATTTATATGTCCTTTAATTTAATTTCTTTCTAAAAAAGATGAATTTTATCAGCTTGTATACAACTTAAAAAGCAGCTTGAGAGTTCTTCTCAAGCTGCTTAAATAAACTGACTTTTATTCTCTTTACAAAGTTCCATCAACACCAGTTGACATACAACCATAAATTTCCTTCTTTTAAAGCGTTTGCTTTAGATTGCTACGATCAATTAATTTCAGGAATGGGAACCATAGAACCCCAACAATAGCGATATCAACCAATTGTAAGACCCCACCTAAAATTGAGTTCGTTGCCAGTATCCCATTGATGAAAATTGGAACTGTCCACGGCACAGAAACACCTGTTGGAGCTGGCACAATACCAGCTGCCATCACAAGGTAATTGAAGGTTGTTACAATTAACGGTGTAATAATCCAAGGAATAAAAATCGCTGCATTTAGCACCATTGGCATCCCAAAAATAACTGGTTCGTTAACGTTAAAAATACCCGGTCCTAAGGCTAACCGCCCAACATCTTTTAACTGGCGGCTCTTCATAAAGAAGGCCATTAAAATTACCACCATTAATGTCATCCCCGAACCACCCATACCAACTGTAAAAATTTCCATAAAAGGTTTTGTAATAATGTGTGGCAATGGTTGCCCAGCTTTATAGGCTTCTAAGTTATCCAACATCAATGTGTTCCAGATTGGATCCATTACGGAATTGACTAAAATCTGACCGTGTAGTCCAAAGAACCATAGAAATTGTACAAAAAATAGCGCAATCAACGTTGCTGGTAATCCGCTTCCTAATCCAACTAATGGTTTTTGGATAACTTCATAAACAACATCATGTAAATTCGTATTAAAAACACCAATAACAAAAGCATTTAATAAGGCAAAAATTGTTAAGGTTAAAATTGCAGGAATCATTGCTGCAAATGAACGAGCCACTGCAGGAGGAACACCGTCAGGCATTTTGATAACAAGTCCTTTTTTGACAAAACGCACATATATTTCAGTTGCGATAAAGGCAGCTAACATACCAATAAACATCCCTTTGGCACCTAAGCGGTCTAAAGCCAACACGCCACTAACTTCTTCGCCATTTTCTAAGATCATAAAAAAGGGTGTGAGTATTAAAAATGAAGATAACGCAACTGCACCACCAAAAATAGCTTCTACTTCATAGCTTTTACTTAAATAATATCCTATCCCAAATGTTACAAAAATAGACATAATTCCCATTGTTGCACTTTGCCCATTACTAAATAAGTGATTTAATGTTCCTTTCGTTGCATCATTAAAAAAAGGTAAATTATTTAGAACCACAACAATTGACCCAAACATTGTTATTGGAAATGACAACATAAATGCATCACGTAAAACAGTCAAATATTTATTCTGCCCAAGCTTACTAGCAACAGGCATAATTTTTTCTCCTAATTTATCAATAAAACCATTCATTTTACAACCTCCCAATTGTTTTTTCATTTTATAAAAGGCCTTTTATAAAATAGCATGAAATCGATTACAACAAATTTTAACACTAACTAAGTTAATTGTCTAGTCTTTTCATTATTAAAACTGTACATTATTAATTAAATACCTCGATTTTATGTAAACGCCGTCATTCGTCAAGTTTTATTTTTTCTATTAAAAGTACTTATTCTTAAAAAATATCTTTTTTGCATATGATTTCATTACCATACCTACCTTTCTAAACAACTAGATAAGCATTATTTTTTTTTACTAGATAAACGGACTTTTTATAAATGTATTTTCTAACTAAAGCATGGTATCTTTTGGATTAATCGTTTTCGAAAAGTTTAAAACGATGTTTAAATAGGGGGATTCTATGGAAGAAACAATTAGTTTGATTGAAATAATTAACCTGTTAAGAAAAAGGTTTTTTTTAATTTTGGGAACAACTTTACTAGGTGCGCTCTGTGCTTTTATTTTTAGTTTTTATTTTATTACACCAACCTATACCGCTAGCAATCAACTACTAGTCAATCCAATAAAAAGTGACGAACAAACTGCTAATCAATTCAACGACTTACAAACAGATATTCAAATGATTAGTACCTATAAAGATATTTTAAAAGGACCTATTATTCTAAATGAAGTCCAAAAAAGACTCGAGACACCTCTGTCTACTCAAGCAATTGCCAGCAAGATTACGATTGAAACACAGCCTAATTCTAAAGTTTTCGCCATAAAAATTATTGATTCCGATGCAAAACGAGCAGCTACATTAGCTAACTTAATTTCAGACGTCTTTCAGGAAAAAATCGGTGAGCTTATGCGGATTGATAATGTTCATTCTATCTCATCTGCCGAAGTTAATTTACAGCCAGTTGGACCAAATAAAACACTAAATATTTTGATTGGGACAATTATTGGATTAATGATGGGGATTGGATTTTCGTTCTTATTAGAATTCTTAAATTTAAAAGTACGAGATGAAACATATTTAATCAATCATCTTGATTTAACTCATTTAGGTACACTTAGCGTTATTGTCGAAGATGGAGCAGGTCAACAATCCTCTAATCTAGCCCTAACCCGTTCAACAAGATTTAAGAAATAGGAGAATATATTATGCTAAATTTTCGTTCAAAAAAACAGACTCGAGTTGTTAAAGCACCTAAGTTAATAACATCTTTGTATCCAAATTCAATTATCTCTGAACAGTTTAGAACGATTCGATCCAACCTACAATTTTCTGAAAATGGAATGAATTTAAAAACTATTGGGGTAACTTCTTCAGGTCCAGGAGAAGGAAAATCAACTGTTTCAGCAAATTTAGCAACAGTATTTGCGGATCAAAAACACCGGGTTTTGCTAATAGATGCTGATTTACGGAGACCGAGTATCCATCGTGTGTTCAAAAAACCAAACACAAAAGGCTTAACTAGTTTGCTTAACAATCCAAATTTATCTGTTGAAGAAGTGATTCATCGCAGCAAAATAGAGAATTTATTTTTAATTACTAGTGGACCGACACCAACAAATCCTTCTGAACTTTTAAGCTCCAATGGGATGGACCGCTTAATCAAATTGTTTCAGAAAAACTTTGATCTGATCATTTTCGATTTACCGCCTACTGTAGCCGTAACGGATGCGCAAATTATGGCAACTAAGGTGGATGGTACCATACTAGTTGTTCGTAATGATGTTGCCTATAAAGATGCTGTGGATAAAGCCGTTGATCTGTTAAGGACAGTTGGTGCCAATCTTGTTGGCTTTATTTTCAATGGAGCAGAGCGAAAAACAACCGATCCTTATTCTTATTATGGAAAAGACTAAATAAAAAAGCATGAAACAAGAATTCAACTTGTTTTCATGCTTTTTCTTTATTTAAGCGAGTGCTTCTTCGGGCGTTTGATTCTCATGAGCACCCTCTAATTCTAACTGGTAAGCTTTATTATCTTCTAGCTTAAAGAACGGGAAGTAGATAGCCATACTTAAACCAATTTGAACAACTTGTAACAGAGCCCCTCGCCAACCATTTAATAAGAAACCAGAGACGATTGGTGGCGTTGTCCAAGGTAAATTGGTCCCGTTGGTAAAATCAACCAATCCTGTTGCCATGGCAAAATAGGCAACAATTACTAAGACGACGGGTGTAATAATAAATGGAATCATCATTACAGGATTTAATACAATTGGAATCCCAAAAATAAGTGGTTCGTTAATATTAAAAATTCCAGGGGCAATAGCTAGTTTTCCAAGTGTTTTGAATTGAGCTGATTTGGCCACAAAGACACATAGAATAGCTAAACCTAATGTACCACCTGCACCACCTACTTTAATAAAGTTAGAATAAAATTGATAGTTGACAATATGTGGTAAGGCTTCATGAGCACTAAAAGCAGCTGCGTTGTCTGCAGTTAAAGATAACCAAATTGGTTGCATTACTGCACCAACAATATTTGATCCATGAATACCAAATGACCAAAGTAAACCTTCAAAAAGCAAGACCACAATGGTTGCTGGTAATGAACTACCTAATGCTGTTAGCGGTGTTTGAAGAATCTGAAAGATAAATGCTTGGGCAGTATCATAGGCTGTGAAACTAAATCCAATTCGAATTAAATCAAAAATAACTATCACGAAAAATGCAGGAATAAGTGCAGTAAAAGAACGGGCTACATTTGAAGGAACTGAATCGGGCATTTTAATTGTCCACCCACGTTGCTCCACCCATCTTGAAATTTCAACGGCTAAAATAGCTGTAATCATCCCAACAAATAGACCACTAGCACCTAAATTAGATGTAGGTATTCCATTTGCGCCACCTGTATCAGCAATCGTTGGTGTAAGAATAAAGAAGGCAACAACTGCAATTACGACAGCTGCTAAATCATCCACTTTATAGTGATGAGCTAGATCTTTTGCAATTCCAAATACAACAAAAATTGTCATAATATTCATGGTCATATCATACGGAACCATAAAGTAAGTCGTCCAGTTTTCGCCCATTATTGAGGCCATGAAATCAGCGTAACCAGGAATTGGCAAGTTAGCAAATAGTAGAAATACTGATCCAATAATTAAAATCGGCATAGCACCAAAAAAACCAGTTTTAATAGCTGATAAATAACGATTTGAATCTAATTTATACGCAATTGGTCCCATTTTTTCTTGTAGTACATCTAAAAATTTATCCATTATTTTCCCTCCGATTCATAAAATCAAGTTACAACGACAAGGCTAATTTCAGAACTTTTTCACCGTTCATACGACCATAATCAACAACTGGAATCGCGGCTACTTTTATCCCTTTAGGTTCATAGGCTGCCTTGCATTTCTTTAATAAAAACGAAACTTGTGGTCCAAGCAATAAAATATCGGTAGAATCCGCATATTTTTCAAATTGTTTTTCGGGTACAGCAATAATTTCCACGTCAATTTCATTTGCTAAAGCATATTTTTCCATCTTACTGACTAATAAACTCGTGGACATTCCTGCAGCACATGCGAGCGTAATTTTTATCATTTTGTCACCAATTCCTTTAACTTTGCATTTTCTTCATACAAGCGAATAAATTGTTCTGCCATATCCATGACTGTCATAGCATTCATCATGTGATCTTGAGCATGTACCATTAATAACGAGATTTTTGTCCCATTCCCCCTGATTTCTTCTTGGATTAGCTCAGTTTGAGTTTGATGTGCTTGGCTGATTGCTGCACCTCCTTCCTTTAAATCATTTTTGGCTTTTTCAAAATCACCCGCACTAGCAGACTCGATTGCTGACATCGCTAAACTTCTTGCATTTCCACCATTCATAATTAAAGACATAATAATCTCTTCATTTTCTAAATGCTCTTCCATAGTAATTCAGTCCTCCTTTATTTCGTATAAAAGCTCGTTGAGACGGGTAGCTCTGGCAAGAAAATAGGAAAAATTGATATGGCGTTTTTTGCCATCTCGAATTTTTATCTTTTTCTCGAAGAGTTGGCTCATAAGAGCTAGCCTCGTATAAAAGCTCGTTGAGACGGGTAGCTCAAAAGAGCTAACTTTTCGGTTATACTTTATTTAAAAGCAATTCTCATGCCAATACACATAAACATTGGTATAGTAGCTTTTAACCAGACAAAAAATAATACTGTTTCACAAGTTAGTCACATTGTTCTTTGCAATAAAACACATAGAAACAGATTCACTTTGCTTATCTGATTTTATTTCGGTATACTTTATTTAAAGCGTTTTCAATCAATAGGGGGAGATAGTGATGAGACGAATTGAACTTATTTTACAAGAATTAGAAAAAAGTGCAGGAAATACTGGACTAAGCACACAAGAAATTGCTGAAAGCTTAGGTCTGACTAGAGCAAATGTTAGTTCTGATTTAAATCAATTGGTGGCAGAAGGACGTGCAACAAAAGAAATTGGCAAACCGGTCCTTTACTTTCCATTAGTTAAAGTTGCTCAACTAGAAAAATTTTCTTTTGATAATCCATCTTTACAAATGATGATTGAACAAGCTAGAGCGGCTATTTTATATCCACCTAAAGGATTAAATATGCTTTTTTATGGTGAAACTGGTGTTGGAAAATCAATGTTTGCCAATTTAATTTATGAATATGCGTGCTCCGTAAAAAAAACAACTAAACATTATCCCTTCATTCACTTTAACTGTTCTGATTATGCCAACAACCCACAACTACTTATGGGGCAGCTTTTTGGTGTTGCTAAAAATGCCTATACTGGAGCAACCGAGGAAAAAAAAGGGTTAATTGAAGAAGCCAATGGTGGTATGCTTTTTTTAGATGAAATCCACCGACTTCCACCAGAAGGCCAGGAAATGTTTTTTACTTTTATTGATCGAGGGCTTTATAGACGTTTAGGTGAATCGAATTCTGAACGCTCAGCTGAAGTTCAGATTCTTGCAGCTACAACTGAAGCACCTGAATCAGCCTTATTAAAAACTTTTCAGCGCCGGATTCCAATGGTCATCAAAATTCCAAATCTCCTAGAACGAACCATTGAAGAACGAGCAAGCTTAATCACTTTATTTTTTAATCAGGAAGCCGATCGTTTAGGCATTCCAATTAAAGTTTCACAAAATTCAATGCGTGCTTTATTGTCCTATAATTGCCCGAATAATATTGGACAACTAAAAAATGATATTCAACTCGCTTGTGCTAAAGTTTATGCAGATTTCATTGTTGCCCACAAAAAAGAGCTAATTATTCATAGCCCAGAACTCCCAACCCATGTCTTAAATGGACTTTACTTACAAGTTGAGACTCGAGATATTTGGACAAAACTAAGTCAACTTCATGGTAAATACTTAACTTTTAATGGTACAAATAAAGTTAAATTGCTACAAGAAAATAAACCGGTCCAATCCGTCTATCAGCTGATTGACTCAACTTCTCAAGAAATGCAACACTTAGAAATAAATCAAGAGGCACTAGCCAAAATTATTGATACCAATATTGAAGAATACTTTCAACAATTTTCAACGGTGATTGATAAGCCCGTTGATTTCCAGCAACTTAAAAATATTGTTCCAGTCAGTGTTTTAGAAGCCAGTCAATTAATGCTAGAATTAAGTGAAAAATTGTTAAAAACTAAAATTTCAACAAAGGTCAAGCATGCATTGGTGGTTCATATTTATACAACCTATACTCGCGTGCGAAGTGGTGAACATCTAGAAAATACAAAACTAGCTGAAATCAAAAAAAAACACCCCGAGGCCTTTAAAGTTGCGTTAGAATGTGTTGTATTATTAAATGCTAGTTTAGATATTGACATTCCTATGGATGAAGCTGGCTTTATTGCCATGTTTTTCGTATATAACGAGGAAGAGCCTAGTGCCAAACAAAAATTTGTGCGCGTTATTATTATGACCCATGGAGCTTCCACTGCAACTTCAATGTCAACATTGGTAAATTCATTACTAGGTGTCCAACATGCCATTGGAATCAACATGCAGATTGATGAAAGCCCCGCAACTGTTATGGCTCGTTTAAAAACCTTTTTAATTGAAAGTAACACAAAAGAAGATTGTTTATTTTTAGTTGATATGGGATCTCTAAATAATATCAGCAACGAGATTCAAAAAGAGTTGGCCATTCGTTGCCGAACACTCCCATTAGTTAGTACCTTACATGTTCTGGAAGCCACGCGAAAAGCAGTTATGGGTCATTCTCTTGATGAAATTTATCGAGATACAAAACAAGTTAGTCTCTATTTACAACCCTACGCCGAAAAGGAACCGAGCTTTATTAGACACTCTGAACAAAAAACGGTTATTCTAACCATTTGCTTAACTGGCGAAGGCACTGCAAAACTCATGAAAAATATTCTGGAAAAGAAAATCCAATTCCAAGAAGACTACATTCAAATTTTACCGATTACACTTCTCCATGCGGAAAGTATTGAGGAGCATATCAAAAAATTGCAGCAACAATATACGATTATTTGTGTAGTCACTTCATTAACAGTAGAAACGGATCTGCCACAATTTCATCTTTATGATTTATTTCAAACAAATACAATTGCTCGTATTCAAGAAATTGTTGATATCGAGCTTTCCTATGCCACTATTGGTGAGACCTTAAAAGAAGATTTAAAATATGTCGATAGTGACACTATTGTCCAAGATACTAAATTGTTTATCCAAACTGTTGCAGATACAATGGAAATTAATTTAAATGTTAAAGTTGTTTTTGGGTCTATTTTTCATATTTCTTGCTTGATTGATCGGTTAATATCGGGGGCTGCCTTAGAGCCTTTTCCAGAGAAAACAAGTTTTCAAACCCTTTATCAGCAAGAATATCAAACATTGCAACAATTAGTTAAACCACTTGAAGAAAAATACTCAATCTTAATTCCAGAAGATGAGATTTGTTACCTGCTTTCACTTTTTATTCACCATAACGGCTAAAAAAGACACTGAAATCTGAGTTCTAAACTCGGTTTCAGTGTTTCTTTATTCAAGATTGATTAATTTTTTCGTGAATAGGTTAAAATCAGTAAAGTAGCCATCGACTTGACTATTTAAAAGTCTTTTTTGCTCAGCTTTTTCACTTTTTTTATTTATAAAGTAGACATGTACTTGTTTTCCCGCTCGATGTATTTGTCGAACTACATTATCAGTCACCTCACGAGATTCAATGCCAATCGTAGCAAAATCAGACTTCACAGCTGAGTTCAAATCAAAGTCTCCAGCTTTCATTAACCAAGTTAAAGATAGATTAGGTGCTAACTGCCTAGCACGTATCAGACTTTCTGAAGAAAAGGATTGTAAGAGCACAAAATTTTCATCATCCAAATCATTTTTTTCTAATAATTGAATCAGGGGTTCCACCATATCTAGGCCTTTTGTCGATTCACGTAGCTCAATGTAATAGCGAGTACTTTTACCAAATTTTTCTAAAATCTCTACTAGTGTAGGGATTTTTTCTTGTTCTTTTTGAGTGCTAACCAAAGTCAATTTTTCCAATTCAGCTAACGTAAAATTTTCAACTTTACCTGTACCATTAGTCGTTCGATTGATAGTCTCATCATGGAGAGCTACCAATTGACGATCCTTGGTCATACGCAGATCAATTTCAATATAGTCTACTTGATCCTGAATAGCTTGTTGATAAGCCGATATTGAATGCTCTGGTTGTCGATCATTTGCCCCGCGGTGAGAGATGATGCTAAGCGCAGTCTTGGGTTCTCTCGATTCTGGTTGCTCTTTTGTCCAGCCAATAGCTACACACAACATTATGAAGAAAAGTAGTGGATATAGTAACCGTTGCTTCCTCATCTTAACTAAACAGTGCTCGAATTTCCAACGCCTTACGAGGAAAATCAGTCATCAGTGCCGTACTATCTTGGCCAATACTAGCCTTCATATCTTGGCTACTATTAATAGTCCATAAACGAATAGGAAGATTTTGGCACGCCCCTTTCAACTGAGCATAGTCAGAACCTAAACCAATTTCTTTACTTAAGTGTAAACCATCTAATGATAACACAGGAATATATTCCCAAATCCGAGGAACTGGATGCGCTACAAGCCAAGCTATTTTAGCACTAGTATCAACTTCTTTGATTGCTGCTAAACTAGGATAATGAAAAGAAGAATACACAACTTGTTCTTCATACTGATACTTTTTAACTAGCTTGACTGCCTTTTCAGCTAAACCAAAATAGGGAAACATTGTCGTTTTCAATTCAATATTCAATTCAATTTCAGTTCCTTGCAGCAACTTTAAGACCTCTTCTAGTGTTGGAATTTTTTCTAGTTCCCAACTCCGATCGTATAACGGAAACTGTTGATAGCGCTCTGCTAAAGTAAGTGCTCGTAACTCATCTAGTGTATAGTCATTAACAAACCCTTCCCCTTTAAACGTTCGTTTCACCTCTTCATCATGAATTACAACCAGTTCTTCATCTTTGGTTAAGTGAATGTCACATTCAATTCCATCAACACCTGCCTCAATTGCCTTTCTAAAACTCAAAAGCGTATTCTCAGGATACTCACCTGAGGCACCACGATGAGCGTAAATCTTTGTTTTAGACATATCTATATCTCCTTAATGAAAAGTTTGTTGAGCCGTTTAGACCTGCAGAAAAATAGGGAATTCCAAGAAAAGTATCTCTTTACTTTTTTGGGAATTTATCTTTTTTCCGAAGGGCTGGATCATAAAAACTAGCCTAAATAAAAAGTTTGTTGAGTTGGCTCAGGCTCGAATGAAAAATAGGGGAATTTGATGTGACGCTTTTTTGTCACCTCGAAATTTCATCTTTTTTCCGAGAGGCTAACTCATAAAAACTAGCCGTGATAAAAGATACCCCTACTACAAACACTGATTCAGATTGCAGCAGGGATGTTTAATTATTTTTTATTTGCTCGATTAGCTTGTTCAATGGCTTGATTGACTTGTTCTACTGCTGCTTTAAATGTTGGTTCAATTTCAGCTCCATTGTAAACTTGCTCTAAAGCCGTTTCCATAATTTTTCGTTCTTCCGGTAACATATTCATCAATGCACCTTGTGTTGCCGCAGATGTTTTTGTCGCTTGTAATTGTTCAACCGCCACTTTTAACTGTGGTTTCTTTTTATAGGCTTCTGCTACAATTGCTTCATCGTATGCTTTTGAATTGATGGCAAAATATCCTGTTGCAACATGCCATTCTGCTTGCACTTCTGGAGTAGCTAAATACTTCAAGAAATCCCATGCAGCTTCTTGTTCAGCCGTTTCTTTCCCTTTAGACATCCATAAACTCGCTCCACCAATTACAACGCCCTCACGCTCAGCTTTTTCGGGATAAGGAAGATACGCTTCGCCGACTTCAAACTTCGCTCCATCAATCACTTGACCA
Source organism: Carnobacterium maltaromaticum DSM 20342 (assembly GCF_000744945.1). Lineage (NCBI taxonomy): Bacteria > Bacillati > Bacillota > Bacilli > Lactobacillales > Carnobacteriaceae > Carnobacterium > Carnobacterium maltaromaticum. Next base: position 2,812,681 of record NZ_JQMX01000001.1, on the reverse strand, counting down.
GCAGAAGCTGACGATTGTAGAAACATGGCAACATCGCCGTTAATAAATCCTGCCACCATATTATCTGCATTTGTTCCGTAATTAGCAAAAGTTTCATCTTTAATCATTTGCTCAGCCCACTCGAAAATCGAGCGTCCCGCAGCATTATCATACGCTACTTTTGTCGGAGTCTTACTGCGACCATTATCATTATTCATTAATAAACTGCCTTGATTTGCCAACAACTCCTCATATAACCAACCATAAGCTTGTAAAGCAAAACCTTTCATAGCAGGATTACTTTTTTTAATTGCTAAACCAGCTTTTTCTATTTCTTCAAAGGTTTGCGGAGGATTCTCAGGATCTAGACCCGCCTTTTTAAATGCTTCTTTATTGTAGTACATCACTGGAGTAGAAGAATTAAATGGCATCGAATAAAATTTTCCATCGACCTTATAATAATTGGCAATGTTCTCTTCCAAATCGCTAGTATCATAATTATCAGCATCAATAAATTTTTGCATTGGTTCAATGAAGCCACTATCAATCATCATTTTTGTACCAATTTCTTGGACTTGAACAATTGTTGGTGCATCCTTTGTTCCGCCAACACTTTGGAATTTTGGCAATGATTCTTCATATGTTCCTTGGAACTCCGCTTTAACTTCAACTTTAGATTGTGAATTATTGTAACCTGTCACGATTTTATTTAGCGCTTCTTGATTCACTCCAGACATTGAATGCCAAAAGTTGACTGTCGTTTTCTCAGTTGTTTTTTCGCTAGATTCCTTCTCAGAAGCTGTTGTTGTATCTTTTCCACTATCACATGCTGCCAACACACTCGCTGTTCCTAAACCAATTAATGCAACTGCCATCATCTTTTTGAATTTCATAATTTCCTCCAATAGTTTTATTTAACTGCGCCTTCAGCTAATCCTTGTTGTATCCGTTTTTGACTAATAAAAAGTAAAATTAAAGTTGGAATGGCAACAATCATTGCTCCTGCCATAATAACGCCCCATTCATTTAATGTTTCTTGCGACTGTAATTGTTTCAAGCCAATCTGAATTGTTCGAACAGAGTCATTTGTTGAAGCTAACAATGGCCATAAATACATATTCCAAGAGGTTAGAAAACCATAAATTGCTAGCGTAACTAAACTCGTTTTTGCTACTGGTAAAACAACTTGCCAATAAAAACGAAATGGACCGATACCGACAATTTCACTAGCTTCCCGTAATTCTTTTGGAATTTGTTTAAACGTTTGACGTAATAAAAAAGTCCCAAATGCAGTTGCTAAAAAAGGCAATGCTAGTCCTGAATAACTATCGATTAATCCCCATGCTTTAATCGTTTGAAAGTTAGGAATAATTGACGCTTCAAAAGGAATCATCATCGTTGCAATAAATAAATAAAAAATAGCATCGCGCCCTTTAAATTCGATAAAAACAAACGCATAAGCTGCTAAACTGCTAAAAAGTAATTGTCCAATCACAATTAAAGTGGAAACAATCAGGCTATTCAGCAAATAACCTACTAAGGGCAACCGTTGAAAAGCGGTACTATAATTATCAAAAGTCCATTCTGTTGGTATTATTTTTCCTGCCATATAATCTTGGCTTGTCATAAAACTTAAAAAAAAGGCTAAAATAATCGGTGTAAAAACAACCAGACTCCCTATAATTAGAAATAGGTATACTATCGCTTTGGTACTAAAGGTTTTATTCACTGGTAATGAACCTTCCTTTCATTAAACTTAAACTGACAAGCTGTAATCACCAAAATCAGAATAAACAAAATAACTGCTTGAGCACTTCCTGATCCATATTGATAATTAACAAAAGCTTCTCGATAAATTGAATAGACTAATAGATTCGTTTCATTACTAGGCCCACCTTTTGTCAGCATATCAATTTGTCCAAATGTTTGAAACGCATTAATAATTGACACTGTAAAGATAAAGAATAAAGTTGGAGAAAGCATCGGAACTGTAATGCGTCTTAGTTGATAGAAATAGCCAGCACCTTCAACATTGGCACTCTCATACAACTGAGTATCAATCGATTGTAACCCACCTAAAATAATTAAAAATGTAAAACCAGAATTCATCCAAATCGTCGAAACCGCCACAGAAATCAAGGCCCATTTAGGATCTGTTAGCCAGCCGATATCTGTTCCACCAAATAAATGTACGATTTTATTCAAATACCCATTTGTTGGATTGAATAAAAAAATCCAAAAGACAGACGATGCAGCTACCGAGATTCCCATCGTTGATGAAAATAAAGTCCGGAAAATCCCAATCCCTTTCAATTTCTCATTGGCTAAAATAGCTAAAATAAAACCGAATAAAATAGTTCCTGGGACTGTATAAAGGACAAATAAACCAGTTGATTTCAAACTTTGTAAAAATAGTGGCGATTGAAATAAACGTGTATAATTTTCGATACCGACAAAAAGTGTTGTTTCTCCTGCTGGATTCGTTAAATAAAAACTCAAGTAAATCGTTTTTATTAAAGGATAAAAAATAAATATTCCAAACAGTAAAATGGAGGGCAATAAAAAACTAAAACCAATCAAACTATTTTTTATTCGTTTTATTTTTTTATAGCGCTGAAAGTTTTCCACTTGTTCAAAATAAAGTGGAGCTATTTCTTGGCTTTCCATAACTATCGAACTCCTTTCCCATTTGCTTCTATCATTGAATTCGTAGTTAGTAACTCACCCGTTACAGAGTCGAAAAATTTCAATGCCGCTAGATTAAGCTTAATAGGAAGACTTTCTCCAACTTGAATCATATGTTGACCCGCCCATTTTGCGGTCCATAAAGACTCATTCACTTCAAAAATGACCTGGGTTTCATCCCCTAAATGTTCCACATTTAAAACTTTAACCAAGCCCATTGCCTGATCCAACGTTGCGAGCTGTACTCCTTCTGGTCTAATGCCTACCTTAACTTCTTTAAAAGAGTCAACGAGTTCAAGCTGTTCTTTTTGTAAAGGAATTGATAGTCCTTCAGTTACATACAATTGATTTTCTTGTGTTACATGAGCGACTGAAAAATTCATCTTTGGTGTTCCAATAAAGGAAGCCACAAACTCATTAACTGGCGCATTATATAAAGTCAAAGGGTCACCGATTTGTTGGACCTTCCCAGCATTTAAAACCATAATTCGATCACCCATTGTCATCGCTTCTACTTGGTCATGTGTCACATAAATCATGGTCATACCTAATTTCCGTTGCAATTGCTTAATCTCAATCCGCATTTGACCACGTAGTTTTGCATCTAAATTCGATAAGGGTTCATCCATCAAACAAAGCTTAGCTTGACTCACGATAGCTCTAGCTAACGCAACTCTCTGCCTTTGACCGCCAGATAATTCTTTGGGTTTTCTTTTCAAAAACAAACCTAAACCAGTCATTTCAACTGCTTCTGCTAAACGCTTTTGTTGTTCTTCTTTTTTTACTTTTTTAGCCGCTAGCCCAAAAAGTATATTTTGTTCCACAGTTAAATGTGGATAAAGGGCATAATTTTGGAAAACCATGGCTAAATCCCGCTCTTTGGGTGGCAAATGATTGACTACCTCACCATCTATTTTTAATGTTCCATCAGATATATCTTCCAAACCAGCAATCATTCTTAACATCGTGCTTTTCCCACAACCAGATGGTCCTACTAATACAAAAAATTCACCTGCTTGAATCGTAACATCAATTTCGTCTAAAACTTTCGCTTGTGAATGATAGGTTTTGGAAATATTTTGTAATTCAACTTGTTTCATTTTTCCCCTCCATTGAATCAGTTTTCTTACACCCTTAGTAAACCATATTTTTTAGTTTATTTTTTAAAATTTACAGAAAAAACATTGGATTTACAGCTTTTTAACAGGTCGATTTCATTTTGAATCCTAAACAAAAAAGAATGGATTTAAAATGGATTTTGAGTTAAATTTATGTAAATACTAGAAAATAAAAAACCAAAGAGTCCACTCCTTGGTTTTTTTACTGCTACAAATTCATTTAACAAGTCGTTCCTTTAAATCAAGATTTCAATAAAGTGAAGACCATTATACTAACCTTCTTTTAAAGAATAGACTTTCTTTAATTCTTCTGGTGTTTTTAAAAATATGGCCAAAATACTCGCTAATAAATATAAAACGGCAAAAACCGCTAAGACGAAAAATCCATCAAACTTTTGAAAGAGGACTGTCACCAAAACGGGGCCTAAAAAGTTACTGAGTCCCGAACCTAAATTTAAAACCGATAGCGCAGTTGTCTTTTTTTCCAAGGCCATTGCTGGAATTAAAGCCGACAATGGACCAAATGCAGCAATCCCAAATGAGAATACAATAAAAGCCAACATCAACAAGAAAAAATTACCAGGAAAATAAAAAACAACACTCCCAATTAAAAAGCAAGACAAGGCTGTCAATGTTCCTGAAAAATAACACACAATTTTCCGCCACCCATAATAATCTCCTAAATTTCCAAAAAGGATTCCGGCAAATGAATTTACTACGTACGTGGTCGCCCAAATAATCCCCCATTGAGACAAGGAATAACCATGGTTTACTAAAAAAATAGGCATCATAATCACAAAACCAAACTGACCAATATTATTAATGGCTTTTACAACTAAGCCAATTGCCAGTCTTGGATACTCAAAAAGAATCATTATCCCCTCCTGCATTTCATATAATATACTTTTATTATTGTTAAATGTTGGTAAATGGTCTCGGTTCACTTTTAATGATAAAAAACTACCAAGCAAAGCCATAACCATTCCAACGGCTAAAATATTTATTGAATTAGAAAATTTTAGTAATAATGAAGCCAACAATGGACTAATGATTGTCAGACCTAAATTAAAGCTAAACCAAAACCAAGAAGTCGCTTTCCCTAAATTTTTAAATTCTGATCTGAGAGTAATCCAAATCAAAAAAGCATAAGCAAATAATGGATAGGAGGCCCCTCTTAAAGTATAAGCTACAGCAATCACCGGAAGCAGTTCAAAATAAATTCCTGCAATTAGAATGACAGCACTAACCAGATAAATGATCAATCCTGCAATCATCACTTTTCTAACAGAAAAAATATTCACAAAAAAACTAGTTAACCAAGAAAATATAGCAACAAATAGACCATATAAACTAAAAATCACTGAAACAAGTTGAATCTCATAACCCGAGGATACCAAAAAAGCCGAAAACCAACTTGTTTCAATACCTGCACCAATCATGAAAAAAACCAACCCTATATAACCATAAAATAAACTTGCTGGAATTCCAATTCTATTGGTAATTTTTCCTATCATATACACTTCTCTCCTATACTAGACAAATGAAAGGCTAGATCTAAGTTGATCTAGCCAGTTAAAACTATTTGATTTTGACTAAAAAACTCGCTACGCCATAAGCTGGCACTTTTCCTGAGAAGTCTTGAATCATTTCGACTGCATTGACACGTTCAACTTGCCTATTTGGGAAAAGACTTACCAAATTTAATTCAATTTCAGTAGCTGTTGGATTTTCAAAACGAATGACAAATCCATTTCCATAATAAGAATTGTGAATTCCACTAACTAAAACACCTGCATGTTCAGAGAATGAAAGTACACTAAATTCTCGCTCTTTCAATCCTAAAGGCTCAATTCGCTTTTGAATTTTATTATCAATGCGATAGATGAAAAAGTTTAGATTTTGACGTTGATAACTAACTGATGTCTGCTCCAATTGATAGCGCCAATCAGCGATTTCTTTTTCGCTTATCTTTTTTTGATCAAATTTCAAAACAAATGAACTCTTGACTTGCTTATCTTTCAATTGAGCAAGTGGCGTCGCCATCATAATATGACCTTTTTTTGTTGTATCTCCTGAAGCTCTACCTGGACGATATAGCAAATCTGGCTTCCCTAAAGTATCCGTTGTAGCTAATATAGTTAACAACAACTCTGAGTCCTGATATTCGTATTCTTTACTATCATGAGTAAAAACTGAACAAGAGTCCTCTTGGGTAAAGACACTAATGGTTTTTTCAAAAGGTTCAATATTGACTGGCATTTCAGAAAAATGCTTTTCCCAATCAACGACTATCTGATTTTCTTTCCTAATAAAACCATATGGAACGCCAGAAAGTGCTCGATTAATGGTTTGATTTAAAGCCACTTTTAAGCGGATGCGATGATTTAGAATGGTATTTTCAAATTGAATAGTACCTTTAATTTCACCTGTAGCATTTAATTCTAAGCTTAATTGATACGCAAAATTAGTCGTTTTAGCTTGATTCATTCTTTCCTGTAAATCATAAGGTAAGTTTAATTTTCCCGTTAGTATCATCCGGCTAGACAGTTTAGACTCTTCACATTTACACTCAGAAAAGACTAATTCGATGGCTTTATCATCAAGAAGCGGAGAAAAGTCATACGTGTCTCCAGCATTTCCATCATCAATCAAAGCAATAAAATTTGTAATGCTCCGTTGTGGATCTTGGTACACCAACTGATTGTTCTCAAATGTAAGTTTATAATTTCCTTCAACAATTTCAGTTCCAGAAACAGCCTGAAAAGTATCTGTTTTTTGCTGGCTATTTTCAAAAGCAAAAACTTTATACCCCAGCCCTGGCAAATCACAGGTCACCCGTAAAGTTAAAATATAATAACCAGCCTCAGTGATAAAGCGATTCCCAGCCGGTGTTTCCTCCATAATATTTTCTCGGCTTTCAATATATTCAGCCTCTAAAATAACTACAGCGCAATTAGGAATTTCAATGTCTTTAGTTCTTGAAAGAAGTTTAACCACTTTCTCACCAGAAAAAGCAACAGGTGAAGTATTCAACATTAAAAATTCATTTTCCGAAAGTGCTAAGGACTCAGAAATTCTTTTCAAAACAATATTTTCTAAGCTATCACAAATTTCATTGGCTTCTTTTAAGCGATGAGCGATATCCTCAGCAACTGCATCTGATACACAACCTGCTAAACTATCATGAGCCTGACATTCTAACAATTTTTTCCAAGTCTTTAACAACAAACGATTACTTAAATCAATCCCTAGTTGCTGGGCAATGACTAGTAATGGCTCAGTTCTGCGAATTAATTTGTGCTCCAAATGAAAAATTTCTTGCTTCAAATCCATCCGAACAGAACCGATAGTCTTATGCACACGTGCCAAGACTGGTTCTCTAAATTCACCACGATACGTTTCCAAATCCATTTCTTTCATCAAACCTAAAAAGTTCTGATACGTACTGACTTGATAGTCATACTTACCTAACTGATTAATCTCTGCAACTTTATTGTTAAAGTCTGAGATGATACCTAATTGATCATTACCAGAAGGAATCATAATTTCTTTAGAATCTGTAAATTGCTTAATAAAATCAACTGCCTTATCCAATCTACCTTCAACATATTCCAGTGTTGGTTCAAGCAGCATTCCTGTTCCATATCCTTGAGGAAAGTTTAAAGCATAGACCTGATTTCCTCCGCCTAAACTCTCCCATTTGAAATAAGGAGAATTGACATGTTTACCTAAACTAACTCCACGCCACAAAATAATATTTTCTAAGCCAGCTTCATTTAAAATAACCGGTATTTGAGCATTGAATCCAAATGTATCCGGTAGATAACCAATTGGCATAAAATCGCCATACTTCTTACTTTCAAAAATTCCAATCATCGCATTCCGTAAAACTGATTCTCCCGAAGTAAAGAAGGCATCAGATTGCGTAAACCATGGACCGATAAATAATTGTTGTGCTTCAATCAAAGCTTTAATTTCAGGTAATTTTTCTGGATACAAGTCCAAATAATCATCTAAAATTGAAAGCTGGCCATCTAAAACAAAACTAGCTTCCGGATTGCAGGATAACTCAGTCAATACATCACTGAATAATTGATCACTTAAAACCAAGGCATCCATTGATGTAAAATACCATTCCCGATCCCAATGTGTGTGATTTACAATGTGTACATTTGTCATTAACTTTGCCACTCTTCTTCCCATGCATCTTCATCAAATTCTTCATCTAAACTCATAGATACTTCTTCAATGCCTGCATCTTTATTTCTTAAAAGAACACTAGATATCGCTACAAATAATGAACCTACTGCAATAGACAGAATATAAATCGGCCATTTTTCTACCGTAAACCAACCATAAAAACCACTAATTGGAGCTTGATTAACTGCACCAAGACCAACTGCCATAGCTGAGCCGATTGCTGAACCAATCACAGTTGAAGGAATAACTTTTAAAGGGCTTTCTACTGCGAATGGAATTGCACCTTCACTGATCCCAACTAATCCCATAATAATTGATGACTTTCCAGCTTCTTTTAACTCAGTATTGTATTTATGCTTTCCAATCACAGTTGCTAATCCTAACCCAATTGGTGGAATAATAATTGCAACTTGTGCTGCTGTATTTGGTGCATAGACACCACTAGTTAATAGCGCCATCGCTGTTGTTACAGCAGCTTTATTAACTGGGCCACCTAAATCAAAACCAACCATTGCCCCAACAACTGCTGCCATTAAAATTTGGTTTCCGCCACTTAAACTATTTAACCAATTTTCAAGCCCTATATTTAAAGCCGCAAATGGAACGCCAATCACATAATTAATCATTAGTACAGTCACCAAAGTACCTAAAACAGGAATAAGAAAAACTGGAACTACTGAAGCCATTGACTTTGGTAATTTGACATGATTGCGAATTAAAAGACAAACATATCCTGCAATCAGTCCAGCAGCAATTGCTCCAAGAAAACCCGCATTCAATTCTTTAACTAACATTCCACCAACTAAACCAGGTGCAATTCCTAATTTATCTACCACCGAATAGGCAATAAAAGCGGCAATTACTGGGAACATTAAGCCTAAAGCAATTCCACCAAAACCATCAAGGCTATGAAGTAAACGAACAATACTACTTGAACTTGTTGCATACCCGCTATCCCATATATCTGTAATACCATAAATCGATCCTCCCACACGTGAAATCGCCATAATTACGGCTCCGGCAATTACAAGTGGTATCATATAAGAGATACCTGTTAATACATGATTTTTAATGCTATTTCCAACTTTTCTCATCTTTTTTCCCCCTATTAACTATCTATATCTACTAAGGCTAATGCTTCTTTAATAATCTTCTCTGCATCCTTAATTGGTGCTGCAACCGGAACTCTTAATATCTTCTTCCCTGCAAAACGTTCTTCATTTCGAACTTTAGTGTCGACTGCAAAAATGACAACTTCTCCAATTTGAACATCTTTTTCAGTCAATTCATTCTCAATACCTGTTGCGCCTTGTGTTTCAACTTTAATCATATCTCCTAATCCTTTTGCCCCTTTTTTTAAGGCCTGGGCTGCCATATAAGTATGAGCTACTCCTGTTGCACAAGCTGTTACGGCAATAATTTTTCTTTTCATGTTGATTTCCTCCTCTTATTTTAAGATCTTGATAATGTTTGCTGGATCAGTTTCTTCTTTTAAAGCTACTATAAATTCATCATCCATTAATTTCATTGCAATTTCTGACAATAAACGTAAATGGGTTTCGCCTTTTTCTGAATTAGGGATCGCTAGCATAATCACAATGACTACTGGCTGATCATCTAGTGACTGCCATTCCACTGGTGTATTTAATTTTGCAAAAGCAATTGCTGCCTCAGTTACTGTGTCGCTTTTTCCATGAGGAATTGCAACTCCATTTCCAACTCCAGTAGTCGAATGTTCTTCACGTTCCAAAACCGACTGGATATAAGCCTCTTTATTGCTAAGAACCCCCTTTTTATCTAATTCATTTGCTAATCGTTCAATAACTTCTGCCTGACTTGAAGCCTCTAAATCAATCACTACTTGTTTGATATCTAATACATCTTCTACGCTCATTTATTTTCCCTCTTTCAAATAACTTAATAATTGTTCTTGATTGCCTTTAGCTAAAAAACTTTTGTCGCCACTATCAATAATTTCTAGTAAATGATCATAAATCGCTTCTAAATCATGGGAGCTTTCATCTTTGATACAAATAAAGAAAATATATTTAACTTTCGCATCTCCCCATTTGATTTCTTTTTTTAGTCTTAAAAAGGCTATCGCTGATTTTAAGACTAGTTCAGGTGCTCCGTGAGGGGTTGCAAATTTGCCAAAAGAAGTAAATGACAGACTTTCCCGATCAATGGCCGATTGGATAATTCCCTTTTTAACGTATCCTTTTCTAACTAATTGTTTCCCTATAAAATGAATAACTGCTTCAAAATTAGCTAATGGTTGATCAAGAAAAACTAAATCTTGATGAATCAAGCGAGCAAAAGTTTTAGTACCTTTTGCGACTTCCTTTTTTTCATCGATAAATTTATTGATTTTATTCTGATCAATTTGACTTAATACTGGGGAAACATATAAAATCGTATGATTTTCAATTTCTAAATTAACTGTTGATAAAATTAAATCTTCGGTAATTTTGGTTCGAGCTAGTTCCTGAATCGAAAGAATCCTTGAAATCTCTAGCTTAGGGAATTTCCTTCTAATTCTTGCAGCTAACAATTGTGATGTCCCTTTGCCACTACTACAAACTAATAAGACTTTTATTTTATCTATATTTTCTTCTTTCTTACGTTCTTTAAATGCTTGTATATGGACCGCTAAATAGGCTGTTTCATCTTCAGGAATGGTCAATTCAAATGTTTTTTCTAGTTTTTGCTTCAACTGAATTGCTTCCTCAAAAGAAATGGGAAAACTCTGCTTAACATCTGCTATAAAAGGATTGACAATAGGTAAATCTTTACGAATCCGTTCAATGACTGATTTAATATGGGTGACTAACCCCACCAATGAAGCCTCATCATAATTTACGATAGTGTCTTTGATAATCTCTCTGACAAAATTATCGTTAGGGCTTTCATAAATCAATTCAGAAGCAGTCAATTTATTCATATTTAAATGGCTATTAATAAATATAATCTCAGAAACCGGTAACTGAATCTCAAAATGATTTTCTAATACTTTAATAAATTTAGCTAACTCAGAGTTAGAAGGAAATTGATTTTCTAGTGCTTCATCCATTAAAAGCTGACCATTTTTGATACGTTCAATGGCAACTAAGAGATGAAGTAACAAAGAATGGTAGCTCATGTCACTCATTTCTGGTTGAGATTTAGAAAAATAGTCTTGTAACAACTCATCAATTTCTTTCAGCATCTGCAAATTGACAAAACCTTTAGCAAAATCTGGAACACCTTCAATTGTATGAGTAAAAGATTCCTCAGTTTTAACAACTTGCCAATTTTGACTCCAGAAATAATAAATCAAATCGACTGCTAACTTTCTTTTTTCATGCTCCATAAGATTTAGAAAAGAACCTTTACCAGGAATCCATTCAATTGTGACATCAAATAAAGCAAAGATTTCATTCACCTTATTCATATCTTTTTCAAGAGTTGTTTTACCAATAAATAAAGAATCTTGTAATTCCTGTCGAGTAAAGTAACTCGTTTGTTCAATAATTTTAAAACAAAGATATTGAACTCGTTCCTCTTTTGTCGTTGGAATTGCCTGTTGATTAGTCAATTGCATTAATTGATTCAGCTGATCTCGATCTCCAACTAATGAAATCCCAACTTTAGGCTTGCGAATTAAGGACACGCCACTTCCTGCAAAATAGTTATCAATAATCTTTAAAGATTGTGAAATTGTCTTACTCGATAAATGCATGGTTTCAGCAATTTTTGAAATTGTGGTTAACTCGCTAGCTAGCAAGATTGTGACAATCTCTTTTTCACGTCTTTCCAATACCATTTCGATTCACTTTCCTCTCTGTAGCTATATAGTAATATTAAAACGCTTCCAAGAAAACACTTTCTTTTACAGGATATAATCGTGTAAAAAGTGGGCAGGCTGTTTTATTCTTACTATTCTAGCACTATCTCCTTTAGCTTGTATAGAAAAAGAGAATTGATCAAGGACAGGTCCTCAATCAATTCTCTTTAATTATTCAGCATTACTTTAATTTATATATTAATTACTTTTCATCAACTCAGTTACATACGCAACTGTTTCTGGTTGATTTTCTTCAATATCTTTAATCTTATCAGCGAATTGTGGTAAATGCTCTTTATGAGCAACTAATAATTCGTCTAATAAAGTTCTAGCCATTGTTCCACCTGGCACTAATGGATTAATAGTGAAGGCATGTAAAGCAGCACCGTAATCGCCATCAATAGCTGCACGAATAACTGTTTCTTCCATTCCTTTCATTACTTGAATAATTCCACGAGCTGCTGGTGGGAATGAACCCCAATTGTAAGGCTCTGGTCCATGTCCAGTTACCGGTCCAGAAACTTCAACGATACAATCATATGGTAAATCTGTAATTGTTCCATTATTTTCAGTTGAAACAACCATATCTGTGCGTTTATCATTTTGAATTGACGCAATCAGTTCACAAGCAGCATCACTATAGTGAGTTCCACCACGTTGCTCTAATTCTTTTGGTTTATAGTCTAGGTTAGGATCTTTATAAAGTTCAAATAAACGAGCTTCCGTTTCTTTTACAACTTGTGCTCTTGTTTCTCCATTTTTAAATTCTTCAACAGAATGAGCCAACATTTCATCTTCAATATAGTAATAACGATGATATCCACATGGCAATAAGCCTAAATCTTTAATTTGCTCATAAGGGAATGGTACATTATGAATATTTTTCAAGTGACTTTCAGTATTGCTTTCTGGTCCATAAATTAAATCAATCAGCTCAGCCGTACGTTCTTTTCCTTCTTTATCCCAAACACGATGCCAATGGAAATGATTAATCCCAGCAAATTTGAAGAATAACTCTTCTTCTGGTAAGCCTAGTTTTTCAGCAGCTTGTTTACGATGTCCAATTGGAACATTACATAAACCAGCTGTTTTCTTCCAACCACCATGTTTAATCGCTGCCTCTGTCACCATTCCTGCAGGGTTTGTAAAGTTGACTAACCAAGCATCTGGACATAATTCTTTCATGTCGTTAATAATATCTAAAATAACTGGAATCGTACGGAATGCTTTAAACATTCCACCTGCACCATTTGTTTCTTGCCCTAAAATCCCATGTGATAAAGGAATACGTTCATCTTTAATCCGAGCATCTAATAATCCAACACGGAATTGAGTTGATACATAGTCGGCATCTTTCAATGCTGCGCGACGATCTAATGTCAAATGAACTTCCCAAGGTAAACCAGCTGCCTTGACCATCCGTTTTGCCATTTCACCAACAACGGCTAATTTTTCTTTACCTGCTTCAATATCTACTAGCCAAATCTCTTTAATAGGTAGCTCATCTTTACGTTTGATGTAGCCCTCAATTAATTCTGGCGTATAACTTGAACCGCCACCAATAGTTACAATCTTTAATGCATTTCTCGACATATAAAATTTCCTCCTATTAAGCGTTTTCTTTTCTACAAATTAACTATACTTTATGTAATGCATTACATGTCAAGCGTTTTCATTTTTTAAATTTAATTCCTCTGTTTAATCAGGAAAAGAGCCATATAATTGTTGTTTTTTTATCAGATTCCTTTATGTACACCCACTAACAAAAGTGGGCGCCTTAAAATTTAGTTTATCCATTGAACAATATCAGTTAGTGGTTGCCGAACGGATTTAAACTCCGGATCATTTTCTTTATAACCAAATGCAGCCATTACTGAAACGCCAAATACTTCTGGGTCTACTAACTTATTCTCAACTAAAATCTTTGTCACAGCTTCATAGTTAAAGCCTTCAATCGGACATGAATCAATGCCAATTTGTTGAGCCATAGTCATCATATTTGCTAAAGCTAAATAGGTCTGTTTACTCGCCCAATCAAATAAGTTACGTTCATCATCTAAAATTTTCATATCCACTTCTTGAAAACTCTTATAGGCACCTTTCATTTGCTCTACAATATCTGGTGATATTTTTTTCACATTTTTAAGCAAATGATCAATATAGTCCGAATCATAGCGTGCATCTTTCCTAGCTAAAATAATGACAAAATGACTAGCTGTTGGCAATTGTCCTTTAGCACCAAAGCTAACTTCCCTAATCTGTTCTCTAATCTCCTCATTTTGCAGTACTAGAAAACGCCATGGCTCATATCCAACTGAACTTGGCGAGCGTCTTCCAACCTCTAAAATAAACTCAAAATCTTCATCCGAAATCTTTTTTGTTGGATCAAATGACTTTATTGCCCGGCGCGAATCCATAATAGTCAGTAATTCCTGTTGTTTGTCTGTTGTATTCATTTACTCGTCTCCTTTGTAAGTAGTAGTCGATATTTTCTTTACTCATTTATCTTACTACATCACTTACAAAAAACAAGTAGGCACATTTTTGTTCAATAGGAACATTTTTGTTACCTACTAACAGTAATAATTTTCAGGTTGATTTTCATCGCCCCACTTTTTCAGCGCAAATACAATTGGATTCAGAGTTGTACCAAATTCAGATAATGTGTATTCAACTTTAGGTGGTACTTCTGGATAGACTTTTCGTTTGATGACTCCATCCCTTTCTAGCTCTCTTAATTGTAACGTCAAGATTCTAGTAGTAATTCTAGGAACTAAGCGATGGATTTCATTAAATCGTTTTGTTCCTGAAGTTAAATGGTATAAAATCACACTTTTCCACTTACCACCAATAATTTCTAATGTATAAGTTACAGGACAACCGGCATTCACTGAATAATCAAATTGCGTTTCCTCCATTTTTATCTCCCTCTTTTCACTTACTATTTGTATAGTTTACCATTTTTTAGCACGTTTATCAGTACTACCGATAAATAAAATTAGCCCTCCTATCGTACCTAGCAATTCAACCAAAAAAAGTTTATACTAAACAGATAAACTATTGTTCGAGGTGAAGAAAATGAATTTTGTTGCACTGGATTTTGAAACAGCCAATCATGAACGACATAGCGCGTGTTCTGTTGCTATGACAGTCGTGCGCAACAGTCGAATTGTTGACAATTATTACACACTAATTAAACCTGAAACACCTTTTTTCTGGCGAAATATTCAAATTCATGGCATCCATGAAGCCGATGTACAAGATGCACCTAAATTCCCAGAAATCTGGGCAAATATGCAGCCTTTTTTCATTGAGAATCGCTTAATTGTTGCGCATAATTTACCCTTTGATCAAGGTGTTTTAAATGCTTGCTTGGATTACTATGGAATTGAGCGTCCTCATTTCCAAACACTCTGTACCGTTCAATCAAGTAAACGGCTTTTGACGCAATTGCCTAATCATAAACTAAATACGGTATGTGATTACCTAGGAATTAATTTAGAAAATCATCATCATGCTTTAGACGACAGCAATGCATGTGCTAATATTTTACTGCACTTAGAAGATCAATTTGGTACAGATCCTTTAAAAAAATTAGTCAAACATGTCTAATGATGTTAAATTCGACTTCAACATTTAAAGTCAGAAAGGAAAATGTATTAGAACATAATTTATACTTCTAATACAAGGTCAGTCCCATTCATAAAAAACGTCGTTTAAAGAGGCCTCGTTGGCAACTGTTACCTTCTCAATTTTTGGCACTAGGGTTCCTAAGTACTATTTTTATTGGTGGTATCCTACTTTCGTTGCCCTTTGCTTCACAATCAAATCAAGCAACGAATCTGTTAGATGCTTTTTTCACAGCCACTTCTGCTGTTTGTGTAACCGGCTTAACCACTTTAAATACAGCGGTACATTGGAGTTTAGCGGGTAAATTAATTATTATGCTCTTAATTGAAATTGGTGGATTAGGGTTTATGTCTTTTACGATTATTATTCTCCTTGCATCACGTAAAAAAATTAATTTCCGTACCCGAATTATTATGAAAGAAGCCTTAAATACGAACCAACTTTCCGGAGGCGTTAATTTTATTATCTATATTCTAAAATTTTCAGTTGGTCTGCAATTATTGGCTGCTTGCCTTTTAAGTATTGATTTTATTCCTCGTTACGGTTTAGCTAAAGGAGCTTTTTTCAGCCTCTTTCATTCCGTTTCCGCTTTTTGTAATGCTGGATTTGATTTATTCGGAAATAGCTTAGAGTCTTTCCAAAAAAATCCTTTGGTACTTGGCGTTTTAAGTTTCTTGATTATTGCTGGCGGACTTGGATTTATTGTCTGGCGTGATTTATTGACGTATCGAAAAAATAAGCGTCTTTCTTTTCACTCTAAGCTAACCTTAAGAGTCACTTTTATTTTATTAATTGGTGGTTTTTTATTCTTTTTACTAACTGAACAAAACTTATCGCACTTAAAAGATTTAACATTTGGCGAGCGGTTAATGAATACTTTTTTCCTAACCGTTACGCCTCGTACAGCTGGATTTAATAGTGTTTCTTTTTCAGGTTTATCACAAGCGAGTATTTTATTAAGCTGTTTTTTAATGTATATAGGAGGATCATCCGGATCAACAGCTGGCGGAATCAAAACAACGACTCTTGGTATTCTAGTGATGCATGCTTATTCTGTTTTTAAAGGTGAAGAGCGCACTCAATTTTCAGGACGTTCGATTAATCCGACACTAATCAATCGAGCTTTTGTCTTGTTATTCATTACAATGACTGTCATCACTACGGCTATCATTACTCTAAGTATCACAGAAACGATTCCACCTGATTTTGGCATTGAGTATATTGTATTTGAAGTCTTTTCAGCCTTTGGTACAGTTGGAGTCACCTTAGGATTAACACCCCAACTTACAGCAATCGGCAAAATTATCATAATGGCTCTAATGTTTACAGGACGTATAGGCATGTTTACTTTCTTATTATCCATTATAAAACGAACAAATCAAGCAAATACAAAAATAAAGTACCCAGAAGAAAATGTCATTATTGGTTAGCAAAAAAGGAAGAATCAGCAGAAACTTAACTGCTATTCTTCCTTTTTTAATCGATTCCATCAATCATTTTACTCATAAGACAGACATCTAAATATTCACCATCTTCAAAAACACCTCGTGGCATAATAGCTTCTTCATTGAAGCCTAGTTTCTGATAGACGTGAATAGCTCGTTGATTGCGAGCTTGAACCGTTAATTCCAATCGACGAATAATCCCTGTCTCTTGGCTCCAATAAATTAGCTCATCCACTAAATTCGTTCCTAATCCAAATCCCCAGTAGTCTTTAGCAACTGCTACTCCAATTTCACCAATATGGCGTAATTTCGGTTTATTACTTGCTGATATTGATCCTGTAGCAATCACTTTATCACCTAATAGTGCGACCAATAAAATATTATTTTCAGATTCTAAGATTCGCTCTAAATTAATCGCTTCTTCTGCTGAACTAATATTCAAGCCTTCCGCTCCCATTGATAAAAAGCCTGTTTCTACTGCTGCTGACTCTAGGAAACGAATAATCTCTCCTGCATCTTCAGGTAACGCTTCACGAAGGACAATATCTATTTTTTCTTGCGTCATATCGAATCCCCCTTCTTAAAAAACTTTTTCAAGTTCTGCTAACATCTGGCTATAATGAGTTCCTGTAGCCGTAAAAATTAGTTCCCTTTGCTCTAAATTTGCACCTGTTGGAATTAAATTAATTTTTAAATAATCTTTGGGTAAATCCTCTGGAATAAAAGTGGCCCATTCGACAATTGAAACCCCATCACCTTGAAAATATTCTTCCAAACCTAACTCAGTACCACCAGTTTCTTCTAAACGATAGACATCCATATGATACAAAGGTAAACGACCTTCTGTATATTCACGAATAATTGTGTACGTGGGACTTTTAATCACTCGCTTAATTCCTAAACCTTCGGCAAGTCCTTTAGTAAATGTTGTTTTCCCTGCACCCAAATTACCTTCCAATAGAATAACATCTCCAGCAGTTAAATACTCAGCTAATTTAGCAGCTATTGCGCGAGTCTCTTGTTCATTATTTGCATTTAATTTCATATCTATTCTCCTTTTCATGGCTCTATTCGTGGTTAATAAGATGAACAGGGCACTCAGGTAAATTTACTAAGTAATTTGTTAAGATTTCTGGTCGAAAATTCAAATTCACTAATTCGGTTAAAGGAACCCAACTATAGTTTAATTTATCAATTTCAGCCCCATGAAACTTCTGTCCAATTTGAAAAGGAATCTTCGTGCTACTTTCCAATTGATAATACATCGAAATTTCATGAAAATGACGTTGACTACCTGTTCTGTGATTGACAAAGAAATTTTCAATTAGTGCAATTAAGCGTGTTCCATTAACTTCCAGCCCTAACTCTTCCAGCCATTCACGTTCTACCCCAATTTTTGAGTCTTCTCCAACTTTAACACGTCCACCAGGTAACACCCAATAGTCTTCTTTTTCATAATATTCCAAAAGAATAGCCGCTTCTTGAATCAAAATTCCGGCAGCACGATGATTAAAGGTAAAATCACCAACTTGTACAGTTAAATCTTCACTCCTTAACTCCATCTTATACCTCCTGGCTTTACTGAATATTTAATGAATAACAATACTCATTTTCATAAATTCCAATCGTTTCAAATTCAACTGGCTTTTTAAATAAAGGTCCATCAACAACAAAAGTATGATATTCACCATTTTCACCGCAGACATCTAGCTCATTTTCTCTCAAAAAAGTAACAATTTCAGTATTTAAAGTTTTACCTAGTAACTCTTGAGGAATGGAATAACTTTTACTAATCGTTTTAATCACAGCACTATAGCCCTTATTTAAAAAATCAGCTACACACTTTTCGTGATCTCTCTGCCATAAGGGCAATAACGGAATCAGTCCTGCCTCAGTTGCCGTATCCTCATCCCATTTCCGATTCTCGGCTCCATCAATATCTCCAAATCCACAATACTCAGCCCCTAAAGCCTTCGCTTCTTCCAAACCTTTAATAAATTCAGTTTGATACGATCTTGCATCACTACGAATTTTCAACAAAGGAATCCCTAAACTTTCAGCAACTGCTTCTAATAAAGGTTCACTAATTCCATGAAACCAAGAACGCTCCACATCTAAATTAATCGCTGTTACTAAACAAACTGGTTGATAACCTATTTCAATTAGCTCATGTAAAGCTAGCATGCTGTCTTTTCCACCACTGTAACTAAAACACATTTTCCCTTTAGCTTTTTGCGAAGGATTCAGCTCATTAAATTTCATGATAAGCACCATAGACTTCTTGTTTTTTTAATTCACGAATTTTAGCCACTTCTTTAATTGCCGTTTTACTAGGCACATCTAGTTCAGTCATTAATAGCTCTACATGTTCTTTTAAACTAAGAGCTTCCCAAGAACGATCTGTTTCAGCTAGGAGACTTCCATGATGATTGCCTTCAATAATTAAACAAAATTCTCCTCGAACTTCATTTTCCGTGGCCCATTCTAAAGCTTCTACTAACGTTCCGCGAATAAATTCTTCAAATTTTTTCGTTAATTCACGACAACAAACTATTTTACGATCTTCACCAAAAACACCAATCATCGCTTTTAACACTTCCTTTAACCGATGAGGAGATTCATATAAAATCAAGGTTTCAGGACGCTGATTTAGCTCTTCTAAGGCGGCCAATTGGTCTTTCTTCTTTCTTGGTAAAAATCCATAAAAATAGAAAGGTTGGGGAGCTAAACCTGAAGCGATTAAAGCTGTTAAACCTGCATTGGCTCCTGGAAGTGGTACAACCGGAATATCGGCTTCGATACATGCAACAACTAATTCATGCCCCGGATCACTAATTGAGGGCATGCCAGCATCGCTAACTTGTGCAATCGATAAACCTGCTTCTAATTTTTCAATTAACTGTCCAATTCGTTCTTGCGTATTATGTTCATGGAAGCTAATTTGACTGGTTGTAATGTCAAAATAATTTAATAATTTTTGCGTATTTCGGGTATCTTCTGAAGCAATTAAATCCACCTCTTTTAAGAGACGAATGCCACGAATTGTCATATCTTCTAAATTGCCAATTGGCGTTGGAATTAAATACAACATTCCTCTACTTTCATCCTGAAAGCTCTTTTGACTTTGCATTACTAGACTCCTCCTCGATTCCATCTAAATTAACTAGACATTTTTGCTTTGGGTTAAGCGGAAATTCAACCCCTGCCGCTTGTAAAAATTGAACTTTTTTAGCACGAGTTTGCTTCTTAAACGCATACTCAGCCTTGGTCGCAGCGCTTCGACTACTAAACCCCTCTGCATAAATCATTTTTAACGGTCTGCGATAACTCGGTTTCGTATACTTTGCTCCAATGCCATCATTATGCTCTTTTTCTCTACGGCTTAAATCTGTCGTGTACCCACCATAAAAACTTCCGTCCTTACAGCAAAGTACATAAAAATAACTAATTTTCGCTTCCATACATAATCTCACTTATCTCAGGTAAATACGTATTTTCCTCACTATAAACAACTAGTGGGGGCATCACTCGAAAACCTGTTTCTTTTCCATCTTTAATTCCTTCAATCAACAAAATATTCGCTTCGCGTCCCACTTTTGGATAAACAAGTTGCATACGCTTAGGAGCCAAACGATTTCGCTTCATTGCTTCTAAAATTTCTATTAAACGATCTGGACGATGAACAAAATAAGCTTTGCCATTCATTTTCAATAAGTCGCTTGTAACAGCCATTACTTCATTTAAGTTCGTATGAATTTCATGACGAGCAATAGCTAAATGTGGATTAGGGTTTTTCTTACTTGTCACTGGAGAAGAAAAATAAGGTGGATTACAGGTCACTACATCGACAGAATCCTTGGCAATCCATTTTGTTGCATCTTTCAAATCAGCTTGTATAATTGAGACTTGCTCTTCTAATTGATTTAATTGAATACTACGCTGAGCCATGTCAGCTAAACGCTCTTGAAGTTCGATTCCAATGATTGGGCTTTGCGTTTTTTCACTTAATAATAGACCTACAGCACCATTTCCAGCACATAAATCAACAATTTTCCCACGATTATTGTAAGGTAAGTTAGCAAAATGAGCTAATAATACCGCGTCTAATGAGTAAGAAAAAACCGTTGGACTTTGAATAATATCTAAATTAGCCCGAACTAAACGATCAATTCGCTCATCTTCTTTTAACCATTTTTCCAACTCTTTTCACTTCCTTATGCCTTGATTGTCGCCATTTATTATAGCACACTACTCCTTCTTTTGTATCTGCTCTTTCACACAAAAATATCAGTAAACTAAGCCTGTAAGCTTGTGTTTACTGATTGTTTTTTGGTTAATACATTTTTAAAATAAGTTTTCCAATATTTTGGTTGTTTTCCATATATTGATGCGCATGTTGAACATCTGTTAGTGGAAAAACAGTATCAATAATTGGTTTAATCTTTTTATCCATAAAATAAGGAAAAACTTTTTCCATAAATTCATTTGTTAACTTAGCTTTGTAGGCATCGCTACGTGGCGTTAATAACGTTCCTTTTAGACTGATTCGTTTTTGCATTAAATCTCTTAAATTGATTTGTTCAATCATAGTTCCACCAAGTGTTCCAATTAGAACCCAGCGACCATCCGTGCCAATGCTAGCTAAATTTTGGTCCCAATAACTAGCTCCAACAAAATCTAAAATGACATCTGCACCCTGTCCATCCGTTTTAGCTAAAACTTCCTTAGCAAAATCTTCTGTACGGTAATTAATGCCATAGTCCGCACCTAAACGTAAACAAAAATCCAACTTTTCTTGAGATCCTGCTGTGACAATCACTTTGGCATTAGTCAATTGTTTAGCCAATTGAATCGCGGCAGTTCCAACTCCACTAGCACCAGCATGAATTAAGACTGTTTCGTTTTCTTTAAGTTCACCTAACCAATACAAAGTTTGATAAGCCGTTAAAAAAACTTCTGGTAACCCTGCCGCTTCTTCAAAATCTAAATTTTCTGGAATCAACATCGCTCTTTCACTAGGTATAACTGCATAATTAGCATAACCGCCATGATTCACTAGTCCACAAACCTTAGCCCCCGGTTGGAAACGTTGATCCTGACTATGATTTTCAATGACTACTCCTGCAATTTCAACACCTAAAATAGGATAAGGCGCAGTTAAATTTTTATTTTCTCTTGTAACGATATCTGTTCGGTTCACTGCCGTAGCTTTGACTTCAATGAGTAATTCTCCCGTTTTAGCTATGGGCATGTCTATATCTACTACTTTTAACACATCATAACTACCAGGTTTTTCCATTTTAATTGCCTGCATTTTATCGTCTCCCTAATAAAAAGTTTGTTGAGCCGGTTAGCTCTGACAAGAAAATAGGAAAAATTGATAGGACGTTTTTTGTCCTCTCGAATTTTTATCTTTTTCTCGAAGAGTTGGCTCATAAGAACTGGCCTTGATAAAAAGTTTGTTGAGCCGGTTAGCTCTATCAAAAGATCGTTGAGTTGGCTCATAAGAACTGGATTTCGACTCTAACCTACCTTTATTGTACCATAGCTCTCATCTAAACAAGTAGCCTAACCCTTAAAGTCTGCGATTCAAATACGTGGTAACTTGTCCATCTTTTTGCAATTCAACATTTATTTCTTCTTCAAAGAAAGCACTTAATGAGTCTTTCGTTATTAATTCCTGCGTTGCGCCTTTAGCAAAAATTTCGCCAGACTTTAAAAGCAGCATTTTGTCAAAGCTAGGCAATAGTTCTTCTGTGTGATGGGTAATATAAAGTAACGTCGTTTGTGGGGCATGGCGAGCTAAGATATCAATATGATTCAACAAATTACGTTTAGCGACTAAATCTAATCCAGTACAAGGCTCATCTAAAATAAGTAATTTCGGTTCCGCCATCAACGCTCGAGCAATTAAAATCAATTGTCGTTGCCCTTGAGAACAGACTTCATATTTTTTCCCTATTAAATGTTCACCACCAGAAGCAATCAATTGCGTTTTAGCCTCATTCATTAATTCCTCAGTCGCTAGAACATGTAACCCTATGGTAGCAAATTTCCCACTTGCAACAATTTCTTCAGCTGTTTCATGCTCATACAATCGTTGTTGCAAAGCCGAGCTAACCCAACCAATGGA
Organism: Carnobacterium maltaromaticum DSM 20342; assembly: GCF_000744945.1. Lineage (NCBI taxonomy): Bacteria > Bacillati > Bacillota > Bacilli > Lactobacillales > Carnobacteriaceae > Carnobacterium > Carnobacterium maltaromaticum. The sequence goes on along the minus strand of NZ_JQMX01000001.1, from coordinate 2,789,668 downwards.
TCGTCGTAAATCAGGCAAAGAAGTTTTTCCAAACACCTCATCTAGTACTGTAATTTGACCTTTGGTGGCCCACATATAGCCATTAATTAATTGCATGAGCGTTGTTTTTCCAGAACCATTTAAACCAAGGATACCCCAACGTTCACCGGCCTTTACTTGCCAATTAATATTTTTCAATATCCATTGTCCTTGCTTTTTAAACCAAACATTTTGAAATTCAAACATCTAATCCCTCCAATTAAATTTGACTTGTAACGTTATTATAATTAAGAGTAGCATACAATTGTCTGTTTTTTCAAAGTTATTATGAATTACGTATGATTTAATAACTATCGACTCATCTTGATAGAAATGAACAATATGGTCGTTACTTCGAAAATGTTTATTCACTTATAAAAAATTATTAATTATATCTGTTTACTATAGAGTTTTCCAATAAGAGATTAAGCTTACATCCCTATATTTGATTTTCTATGTAAGGATATAGATAGAGCTAACAAAATCCTACAATATTTTAACCTATCTTAAAAACATAAATTAAGTTTTAATATTTTTAAACAAAAAAAGAGCAGCTAAAAAAGCAACTACTCCCAAAAGTTCCATTCATTTTGGAATCGAAATTATATGGAACTTCCATATTTAATGCAACAAATTATTTTTAATTACTCTTTTATAAACAACTTTGCCAGCCTATCTATTTCCAACTTTGATTTTTCTAACAGTAAAGAAAATAACGCTACAAAAAATGATCAAGCAGAATGTAATGAGCAATAATTGTCCTCTATTTCTTTCATGCTCTGATTTTTTAACGTCCTCCTTCAGTTCCTCTGTATAAGGTATTCGATGTCCTCTAACCAATAGACGATGGGAATTGACCATAAACGGCGTACATGTCATTAAAGTAACATAGTCTTGCTCATCCACCACACGCAACAGTTCGATATCATCTGGTTCAATAACCGAAATTTTATCTACTTTATAAGCATGTTTTTCTTGAGCTATCGTGATAATAAACGTATCACCCATGACTAATTTGGGCAAATCAGTAAACAGCTTGGCAGTCTCTAATCCCCTATGGGCAGAAAGTACAGCATGTGTTCCCATTCCTCCGATAGGATAAGAAGTCCCTTCCAATAAGCCAGCTCCTTTTTCCAGTAATAGATCGTTGGTACCATTAAATACTGGCACTTTTACTTTAATTTTAGGAATATTAAGGTAAGCAATTGTTTGCTGTTCATAAAAATTTTTCTCTGGCTTTTCTGATTCTTTTTTCTTAGTTGAAAAAGGATCCGCACCAATCACTTGGTTATTTGCATCCTTTAACAATTGCTCATTTTTCTCTACCCACTTCTTTTTAGCCGCTTCCATCTCTGTTTCATTTTTTTTATTTGCTTGATTTTGATACGTTTCAATTAATTTATCATCAAGATAATTGTTCAAACCGTTAGAAACAAAGGGGTAAAGAACCAATAATAAGCCAAATAGAAAAAGTGCTCCAATAAAGATTGAGGATAGCTTTACTCTGCTTTTCATTATTCTTCCCCCTGTCTCAACAAACTATTAATCTAAGCTATTCTTCTCTTTACATACCAAACACCTGAAAGAATCATTGCCAAAACACCTATTCCAATAATGACATAAATTCCCATTCCACCAGTAACAGGTAGCGTCCCTTTGTGTTTATTGACAACGTTTGTTGTTAGGATTGACTCCCCATCATAATAACTATTTGCATTTACCGTGAAGGATATTCTATTGGTTAATTTTACATAACCTGTTGGAGGAGTTACTTCTTCTAGCCAGTATGTTCCTGCCTTTAGCCCAACAATATCAATCACACCTGTAGAATCTGTCAAAAATTCTCTTCGTTCACTGGAATTACCTGTCCATGTTGTTGATGTCACTTGTCCTGTCGTAACTACCTGTTTTAAATAGTTAGCTGTATTTGAATCTGATGATCGAACAATGAATGTTGTTCCTGCCAAAGGGATGTTATTATTATCTGCATCCACTTTAATAAATCGTTTACCATATGTCATAACTGATTCTGATGTTGTTGAAGCAGTTGATAAATTAGTCGTTACTGTAGCTGCATTTTCATAACCTTGCTCAAGAACCGAGGTGCCATTCAAATCCATGTTGTAGGTAAAAACAAGATTATTCTTGCCTGCCAACAATGCTTGAAAACCTGCATTTAGTTGGACTGTAAACCCAGTTGCAGTTGGTATCACAGTATAGGCACTGCTATTAATTGTTGTCGTATCTGCTTTTAGGACATAACCAGTAGATTCAAAAGTTAGTTGAGAAGCATGAGTATCTATAATTTCAAAGCTCGTATAACGATTCGTATTGTCAGAAAGCTCATCTGCAATTCCCAACGGGATGGGTACAGTAATCTTGTAAGGGATTGATTCACCAATATTGTAATCATAATCATTATTTGTATTTTTACCCGTCACCTTCGCAATAGCCATACCATCATTTTTCACCGCATCTGCTCCAGTAAATGAAGCATTTAGTGAATTAGTTGTGATTGTAAATGGATGGTTCACTGTTTGAGCATTGATAATTCCATGATTAACAGGAGCAACTACCTCTGTGAAATAATAGTCTCCAAATTCTAGACCATCTGCAAAAAATGAACCTGAAGTTATTGTAAATTGTTTTGCTAAAGCAGGATCTGTAGTCCACTCAATGATACCGTCTACTTTTAATACTTTGTAATATTCCGTACCTGAAATACCATAATCTCCTTTTCTATGAATCACAAATTTTGCTCCATCTACAGATAAATCAGGAATTGTTGATTTCTTTTCAACAATTAGACTCCCTCTAATAACCACATTTTTAGGATATAAATGGATGGTCTGTAATTCGGTATCCCCGTATAGCAGTTTACCATCGGATGTTCCTGTCACCTCATACACAGGAAATGCTACAACCATATTTGCAGCTTTATTTGCCCCTTCTTTTGTTGTTTCAGTGACCAAATACACTAAATTTTTACCATTATCATCGACAGAGGGTAAATTGAATGATAAATAGCCATCCTCTGAACCATTTGCATCAGTTAAGCCTGTAGCCACAGCTGTTTTCCCGCTAATATCTGTAGTTGCTACCACCGCTTGAGCATTTTCTACTGTATTTCCAGCTGTTATAGCATCATAAAATTCTGTTGAAACATCATAAACTTTAAATTCAATTCCATTCAATCCATCTACACTGTCAAATACAGGCATTTGTTGCCCAGTATTTTGAACATTTGCTTGGGTCTCAGAAAATTTCTTTTTGTGTAAAATAATCGTTCTGGCTTCTGCTGCCTCAACTTTCACATCTAACTTTTCACCAAATCCCAATACCACTAGTAATGAAAAAATAACTAAGCCTACCAATTTATACATACTAATTCTATTCTTCTTCATTTCTTTCTCCTCCTTATCAGATAAAAAATTGTAGTACATAAAAGTATGCTTCCTATTACAATAATACTTGTAGAGATTACATCACCCATTTGTGGAAGATTCTCTCCATGTAACTGTTTTGGTACGTCAGGTACCTCTGATTCCTTTGTTATTTTTGCATTTACAATCATCAACGGACTCGTTGCTTGATATCCTATGTGATAAGAACCCGATTCTATAGTAAAAGAGATCTCTTCATCTAGAATTTTATAGCCATCAGGGGCTTTTATTTCTACTAACTTGTAACTCCCATATGCTAATCCTTTAATAGAAAAATTACCGTTTTCATCTGATGTTAGCTGATAGGCATCGCTCTTATTACTACTCCATTTAAAAGTTCCATTTTTTTCAACCAGATAGCTTCCTTCCCAATTTTTCACAAGAAATGTTGCTAACGCTAGCCCTTTACTTTGCTCGTTCATATCTTTTTTCACAAAATGTTTTCCACCGTTCTCAACTGAAGGTGCTTCGGAAATAACTTCTGGCAGTTGGCTTCCTTCAAATAATGTGGATAAACGGACTGCATTGTCATATGGTACATCTGGTACAGCAGAGTCTGATAACCTCAACTGATAAACTACTTTCACTTTAGAACCAGCTGTAATCCCCCTTTCTCGCAAAATTTCCCCTGTAGCTTCCAAGGACAGCTTATTATTTTTTATATCCTCGATAAAAGTAAAGATGTCTTTTTTTTCTACATTGTTTATATAAACCCGAAGAGAACCTGACACATAATCCAATGGTTCATCATAGATATCTAACAATGTATATTTTGATAAATACATTGTGTTCGTAGGAATAGTCGATTCAATAACATATTCAATTGGTTCACCGTATGAAAAATTTTGCTTTTTCTCATTCAATTTTTTTGTTAACTGTACTTGATTATGAATGGAGCTCTTAGGATATAAATGAATAAATGGGTCCACTTCATTTACTTCATTAATTGGTAAACTAACAATGAAGACACCTGTATGCTCCAATTCATCCCATATAGGAGAGCTTTCTTCATTAAACAAGTACACACCATATTTCTCTTGACCCTCCACCATTACTAACTCAGGTAAACTCATCCTTGCCACACCTTCACCAAATAGTGGATCAGTTTCCGTTACCGTCTCCGCTACTTTTTTAGTATCTGTTATAAGAGTATGGGCATTTTCCTTTAACTTTATTACTATTTCGTCATTTGTTTTTCCTTCACTAGCCAGTTGCCAATACTCACTACTTACATTATAAACAGCATAAATGGCTCCATTAATCCCTTTTGAGTCCTTTAATTTTGGAGAATTTTCTTGCAACTGAACGTTCTCTTGAATAACAGGAATGTTTTTTTCATTCTGATACACCCGCTTATGAAGAACGAACGTTGCTTCTTTAGAACCTGCTTGAACTTGTTGGAAAGAGATAAACAAAGTCAAAACGATTATCACCATACTAATCATTACAAAGAATGATAAGAGGAATGTTTTTGTCTTCATTGTCTTACGCCCCCCTTTCTACATTTTCGATAGATGTAGATAAAGCTTGCGACCAACATTGCGATTGCTCCCGTAGTAATGGGCACATAAATTCCCATTCCCCCAGTTCTTGGTAGCGGCCGTTTTGGATCATTCGTCACTGTATATTGAATCGTATTGTTCCCTGACCCACTAGTTAACCCCACACTCATTTGACTATTGGTTAATACCGTTCCAGCATAATCAACTATTACTTGACCACTGGTTTTCACTTGAATCGTGAATACACCTGTGATTGGTAAATAGCCTTCTGGTACAGCTGTTTCTTTAACTGTATAGTTTCTTCCAGGAATGAGATTTTGATTAAAATCAACTTTTCCATTTACATCTGATACTTGTTTTTCAACAAAATTCCCACGATAGTAAAGTGAAAATTCAGCTCCTGCTATTCCCTTTTGTAGATTGTCTACTGCTACTTTATTTAGAGAAAGGTTAAAGTTTTTTAACTTATTTTGAACTTTTTTCTCTTCTGGAAGACCCTGCACAATGAACTCCCCATCATTTTTGTTTTTTGTAACAACAAGTGGGATATCACTAATCAAATTATAACCATTTGCGGAACTAACCTCCTTAAGCGTATAATTTCCTGGATAAATATTATTAAAAAGAACTGTTCCATTAGTTGTTGAAGTTACTTCCTGAACAACGGATCCTCCTTGCATTAAATCAAAAGTAACTTGACTTAATGGCGTAACTCCATCATTTCCAACTTTTTTAAAGCTAAACTTCCCTTTTTCATATTTATTAATAACAGTTAAATTTTGTCCAGACAAGGTATACATTTCAGCTGGCACTCCTGCCATATTATACGTAGTCGAAAGAAGAGTATCTGAAACCTTACTTACAGTTGCTTTAAAGGATGGCAAAGCTTGATAGCCATTTAAATCAGTAACCTCTGCAATCGAATGAGTCCCAATTGGAATCCCTGTAAAGGTTACAACTCCACTTGAATTAGATGTAGCTTGAATTTTCCGACCATTAGCTGCCCTTAGTTCAAATACAATATTTGGTAAGGCAGTTAGTCCATCATTATCTAATTTTTTAAACGTTAGATTGGTTGTTATTAATGCGTTTGTAACTGTTAAATTTTGATTTGAATATGTGGGAGTAGCATACCCCGTGGGTCCTGCATTTTCAATCACTTGATACGTGTAACGTTGACCGGTAGAATCAAATTTATCTAGTCCTGTAAACGTATTTTGTAACTGCGTCCCTGTGGCACTTGGCTGAATCGTATAAGTTTCACCAGACACATTCTGGTAACTCCCTCCAGGAACCATTCGTTGCAATTGAAGAGTTACTGGTGTTCTAAGTCCCCACATATTAGTACTATCTGACCAGACTTTCTGTACTGTAATACTAGTTGTTGCTTTGTATCTAGCAGACGGTATAGCGAAATGAAGTCGGTTAGCTGAATCATAGGGCGGTCCACTCATCGTAGTCCCATTTTCAACATAAGTTTCTCCATTTGTTTGCTGGAATAATCCAGATTGATACGGTTCTGAAATTTGTACTTGATAAGAAAAACTTAATCCTTCATTTTTACCAAGATAGATATTGCTCCACTCTAATCCTCTGTCTCCCGCTGATTTTGTTAGCACGACAAACTGTTTAGGATCATTTATTGATGTATCACTCCAAGCGGTTTTACCACTAGGGGCCACTGAAAATGAATTGACTATAGGATTTCCTACAAGTGTAACCCCGTCTCCTAACGGATCAATAATATGAGCATTTTTTACTGTTTTCGTAATACTTGAAGCAATTCGGGCTAGCATACCACCTACCTGATTTTGAGCATCGGCCCCAGAATAATGAGTTGGATCTTTTGCCAAATTTTTCAGCGTATTTCTTCCCATAGTTGAAAGGTTGTCTGAGCCACCAAGTCCTACTCCAATGTTATATAAGGAGAGATTAGCATACTGAGGATCTTGATTAAGCAACCAGTTTTCATAGCCTATTGTATAAACCATTCCATCTTTCGCTGAAGTCGTATCTCCTGTCCCTGCCCATTGATAGCCTGTCCACTGGTATTCAAAGTCAGAAACACCATCTGTTGCTGGAAAGCTCGGATTACCAGACGTAACCGGTCCAAATTTATTTGGGTATTTTTCATTATTTGCAATGAATGAACCATCGTAATTAAACAGTGGTCCAGAACTCACGCCAGGCGTCGTACCATTGTTTGTTGCTAAAAAATCTCCCCAGTTAGAGAAAGCACTTGGTGGGGACCCCACCGGTTTACTTCTTACTTGGACGGGCCGATAATACTTGGTTGGAGCTCCATCACTTAACACGATTAGGTATTTGTCAGCAGAATTTCTCGAACCGTTACCATACAAAGCAGCTAAGCCATTTTGTATACCTAATGCAGTTGGCCTATATCCTAACGGTGCTTTAGAAAGAACACTACTATTGTTAATAGTTGAATAAGATGCTGTTAAAAGTTCCGTATCAGAATAGGGCGTACCGCCATCACCTGCGTTACTTGTTGAGCCGAAGCTAGTCAATCCAATTTTTGCACTTAAACCAGCACCAAACATTTTGTCTGCAAAGTTTCTGACAGCCGCTTGAGTTTGAACGTCTTTTGTAGTTGATCCAAGCATTCCAGACATCGTACTGGATTTATCGATGACTATTACAATATCAATGTGCTTTGAGTTATCAACAGTACCATCACCTATGGCTTCTAGATATACATTGAATAGCGAAGGGTCAGTAATCACACCATTTTGATCTTTAGCTGGTTCTACCCATTTTTTTAAATAAGCACCTGAATAATCATGATAGCCTGTAGTGAAATTTAATGCTTGACCGGACATTGTAGAAGGTTTCGCAATAGCTGGCCTACTTCTACCTGTAATTAATGGTGTACTATCTGCAACTCCGTAATTATAATTCCGAACTTCAGCTCCTTGTCCTGTAACGCTGTTGTGAGTAGGGTATTTCCCCAAAAGATCAGTGACATAGTTAAAAGGGTCCAATACACTTGGATTCGCAAATGCTGGTTGAATCAAGGAGAAAAGCGACTGACCATAAAAAGTTGGATATATGTCATTATCGTTTGCTTTAAGAACTGAAGGAGTTATATCGCTAGTAACTTCTTGTTTCTGAATGACCTTTTCTTCAAAATTTGATATATTTTTATCTTCAGCAATTTGTGAGTTTCCTGTCGATTCTTTTGGAATTTCACTAGTTTGGTCAATTGTCTTTGGAATAATTTGGAAATTTCCATCTGTATTGGCATCAAGAATAATTTTGTTAACTCCATTATCATCGATTTGAGTTAAATTAAGATTAATAAGAACTTGGCCTGCTGCATCGTTTGGTAATTTTGTAGTTGAAAACTCAAATGTATATGAAGCTTCTTCCTTTGATAGTACTGCTTCTTTAAATTGATTCCCTTCACCAGCAATAATAGTATCTGGTAAATCCGATAATTGTGGTGTACCTATGCCTTCACCTTGGGACGATAGTCCTACAGAAAGAATACGATTTTCCATACTTGAATATTTTGTTATTACTAACCTCCAAAAAGTAGTTTTATCCGTCTCGTGATAATCAACTGTAGCTAAAATATCTCCCGTTTTTATCAATTCAACTTTTTCTTTGTTAAGAGATTCTGACTCAGCTTGCATAGTGTAATTTAAAAATATACCTAAAAAACTAGAAATTATAAAAGATAGAATAAAAACAAACCTAACTAATTTCTTACTCATGCATCTCACCCCTTATCATAAAGACATTTCCGAAATAAATATTGCAAATATACTAAAAACTATTTCCTATGATTAACTATTGAAAATTAATAATTTATCTTTTTCTTTCTTACTAAAATATTAATTATCATGATAAAGTAAAGAGCCATAGTAAACTGTATTTCTTACATTTACTATGGCCCTTCAAATTGTAGCGTCAAACCAAGACAACTATCATTTTTAATAAAGGCTTCGATATATAATTTTTCTTCTTAATTACTTACGCTATTCAACTACTAGCTAATGAATAATAGACTTTTTATTAGTGCTGATTTTGTATGAATTACTAGTTATTAAAGACTTAATTCTACCAAAACCACTTAAAAAATTCTCACTATATGATATCGCTTTCATAAAAAAACAAAATGATCACTACTTCACAAAACAGGGAATATTAGCTCTTTCTACTAAAAGCATGCCCTTATTTAGTGTTTAATACTTCTTTAATGCTCATATATTTCGTAAAGTATTCACAATCATATTCACGTTTCCCTTAAAATAACAAAACCATACAACTAAATCCCTATAATTTATTTATTTTTTAGAAATATATTTTTATAAAAAATATTAAAAACTATTGTTAACGACATACTAACACACTTATTTAAAATAAAGAAATGATATCACTTGACATACATAACAAATGAACAATTCTCTTCAACCGTTATATATACGCATGATCAAAATCTGATTAATACGACTATAACAGCTCATACTCAGAAAACGAATGGATTCTAATAGTTATTTATTTGATAAAATATTCGCTAATAGACTTCCCTAAAATAAATTTGTAATGAATATTAACATAAATAATACTGCTAAAATACGCGTAGCTTCTCAAATATAATTGAAAAATAAATAACAAATAAGACAGTTAGTCTTTTGTATCTTATAGTAGTCTATCTAGTAGTTTAACGACCTATACACTTATTTTAGAAATCATTAAGTTAGTGATTGAGTTAAATAAATAAAAAAGACATACCCTTATGTATATTAAAACAACATTTACTCTATTTTATAAGTTAATCAACTGTTTTATACCTTCCTTACTATAATCAATAAATTATAGTCTCTATAGAAAAAAGACATTGCTAAAGTTTTTTAGAGTAACGTAGACTAATCCTAAATAAAAACAGCATGGAAATCATTTTTAAAATGATTTCCATGCTGTTTTATATGTTAAAGTCACTAATAAAGTATACCGATTTCTAAAAAATAGTAGCAAATAATCCGCTGTTCTAACTAGTCATCTTAAAGCTGTTATCAATCATCTCTTTAATTTCTGTGAATTCTGAAATAGAATTCAAATCAATAGATACCCAACGTTCTTTATTCATATGGTACCCTGGATGATATCCTTCTTTTTGTAATAATGCGCCTATTAATTCAGTTTCGACTTTTACATCAAGAATATCTATTAGTTCATCGCTTGCTATACCAATTTTCCTTTTGGATACGTTCATAATAAGTCCATACCACTTATTATTGTCTTTATGTCTTAAAATACAATATGTTGGGAATTTTTTAAACGTCATTTCTGGTTTAGTTTGGTAGTTATTTTCTACATAAGATAAAACTTCTTCTCTAGTAGTCATTTTTCACATCCCATCGTTGAACAGTGATTGCAAGATAGTCATTTAGCAATAACTAATCTTCTTGTATAAACTGCTTGACCAGAGTGCATCACAGCGTCATCAATCGCTGATACTAACCGAATTTCACGTGTAACGGTAGGAGTCCAATTTCTATCAATAATCTCGCCAAGGCTTTCTTCGTTAAGTGTTTTTAAATAGCTAGTTGTAAATACTACACTGGCATTCAAATAATCTAGCAATAGCTTTTTATCTGAAATTAGTACTTTAGCAGCTTCTTCTGGAGTGTGATGCCAATCTTCAGTATCATCAGGTAAATCCAATCCAAATTTTTCTGTCCAGCCATCATTCAACCACAATGGCTGACTCTTATTTAATTCAGAAATTTGATAATCAAGTTCTCGTGCAGTATGCCACATTAACCAAGTAACCGACTTAATCAAAGGAGTTGGAACTGTATTGGCTTCATCTAAAGTCATCTGACTAAGAGTATCTTCAAAACGTTCCTGAGCTCGTACTAAAATATCAACTAATAATTGTATCTGTTTCATTGCCATCATCCTTTTCATTAGTGTGAACTAGTATTATGAATCCGCTAACTCTATACATCAAAGTATATCACTAAGGTTTTATAAAAACAAAGTATTGCACTAGCTACGCTTTTGATTCATTTTCAAACTTGTTACTACATTTACTTCAGTAAATGAGCCCTAATAGTAAAACAAAAACAACATGAAATCACTCTTTTTAAGAATGGATTTCATGCTGTTTTATAAGTTTTATTTTTATTAATTTAAAATCAGTAACTTAAACTTTCGTACGATTTAAAGCTAAAGAATTTAACAATACACTAACCGAACTAAAGGCCATTGCGCCTCCAGCAACGATTGGGTTTAATAAGCCAATAGCGGCAAATGGTATTCCAATTGTATTGTAAATAAACGCCCAGAATAAATTCTGTTTAATTTTTCGCAATGTAACTTTTGATAAATGAATCGTTTTAGGAATATTATTTAAATCGCCATTCATTAAGGTAATATCTGCTGCTTCCATGGCAATATCTGTTCCTGTTCCCATCGCTAAACCAACATTTGCAGTTGCCAAAGCAGGAGCATCATTAATTCCATCCCCTACCATTGCAACAGATAAACCTTTTTCTTGAAGAGATACGACATGATTTGCCTTATCTGCAGGCAATACTTCTGCAAAAATATGTGCAGCATCAATTCCAACTTCGCTTCCGATACTCTCAGCAGTCAGACGATTGTCCCCAGTCAACATATAGACTTCGACGTTCATTTGTTTTAATTTTTGAATTGCTTCTTTAGATGTTTCTTTAATTTGATCTGCCACTGCAATCATAGCCACACATTGATCACCTTTTGCAAAAAGCATAGCCGTTTTCCCGCTACCTTCTAATGCTGTAATTTTTTCAGAAAAATGCGAATAATCACTATGATTTTCATCCATTAAACGTTTCGCACCCATGTACATAGTTTCGCCTTTAATATCACCAGAAATTCCAGATCCAACCAACGCTTTGAAGTTCTCAACAGTCTGCTCTTCACCATTCAATTTTTTCTTGCCATAGTTATAAATAGCTTTACCCAGAGGATGTTCCGAATTTTTCTCTAAAGCCATAATAAAACTTAATAGTTCCTCAGAATTTTCACCTGGTAGCACTTCATAATCAGTTACTTCTGGTTTTCCTTTAGTAATAGTTCCAGTTTTATCTAAAATAATGGCCTGAATTTTAGCAGCTCCTTCTAAAGCTTCGCCACCTTTAATCAAAATTCCATTTTTTGCTCCTAAGCCGGTTCCCACCATAATCGCAGTTGGTGTTGCTAAGCCTAGCGCACAAGGACAAGCAATAACTAAAACAGCCACACTATGAATCAAAGCCAATTCCCAATCACCCGTTAACCAACCGGTAACAATCAGAGTACCTAAAGCAACGACTAACACAATTGGTACGAATATTGCTGAAATTCGATCGGCAATTTGTTGAATCGGCGCTTTACTGCCTTGCGCTTCTTCCACCATTCGAATAATTTGCGATAAAGCTGTCTCGCTTCCAATTTTAGTCGCTTGAAGGACTAACGTTCCATTCGTGTTTACAGTCCCGCCAAAAACAGTATCATCGACTGTTTTTTCTACCGGTAAACTTTCCCCTGTCAGCATACTTTCATCTAACGAAGTTGTTCCTTCAATAATCTTACCATCTACTGGAATCTGTTCACCTGGTTTAATTCGAATCAAATCATATAACTGAACAGACTCAATAGGTACTGTAATTTCTTCACCATCTCGAATAACGACAGCCGTTTTAGCTTGCAACGCCATTAATTGTTTGATAGCAGATCCTGTTCTATTTTTAGCATTGTGCTCTAAATATTTTCCAAGTAGAATCAGCGTAATAATCACAGCACTACTTTCAAAATACAAATCATGGGGACGGTTAGCAATAAAAGCATTATAAATACTCAAAGCATATGCAGCCGTTGTTCCCATTGCAACTAAAACATCCATATTAGGAGAAGCCGCTTTAATCGCTTTGTATGCTCCTTTATAAAAACGCCAACCAATAATAAATTGAACAGGTGTAGCTAGAATAAACTGAACAACCGGAATTTCAAAGAAACCTGTAATCGGATTATGCCACCCTACCAACATAAAAATCATTGAGATAACCATTGGAGCACTTAAAATAGCACTAACTATAAAATCAATTTTTAATCTTTGACTCTTCTTCTCTTTTAACGCAGCCACTTCTTTTTGGTGCTCTTCATCGTAGACAATTGCTCCATACCCTGCAGCTTCAATACTTTTAATAATTTTTGGTAATGTTGTTTCTGCAGGATTATAGGTAACTGTGGCTTTTTCTGTTGCTAAATTGACGTTAGCTAATGTAATCCCAGATTCTTTATTTAATGTTTTTTCAATTGTTTGTGAACAATTCGCACAGGTCATTCCTGTAATTGCTAAAGTTTCCATCGTTGTTTGCTTTTTTTGTGTATTTTCCATTTTAAACCACCTCGGCTTGATAGCCTACTTCAGCAATTTTTTGACTAATTGTTTCATTAGATAATTGTTCCTCTTGATAAGTAACCGTCGCCGTTCCTTTTTTTAAATGCACTTTAACTTTATCTACACCCGCTAATTCTTGGATACCTTTTTCAACCTTGGCTACACAATGAGCACATGTCATCCCTGTAATTTTAAATGTATTTTTCATTTTAACCGCTCCCTTTTTAGTATCTATTTTTGATTCTTTGGATTACGAATGTAAACGACCAACTAACAACAGTTTACATCTGTAATCGATTTATGTCAAGGATAAGTTTTAGGCGCTACATCATTTACTTCTAATTTCACTTTTAAAGAGACAAAAAAGCCACTCAAAATAGCATTTCAAGTGGCTTTCTGATTTTTAAGTTCTTAAAATTTTTTCCATTTTCTTACCTTTCGCTAGTTCATCAATCAATTTATCAAGGTAACGAATTTTTTGCATCAATTCATCTTCAATCTCTTCAACACGATACCCACAGATAACGCCTTTAATCAACGAAACATTCTCATTCATTTGTGGAGCTTCATCAAAAAATGTTTCAAAATCGACTTCCTTATCCACTTGCTCCTGTAAACTTTCTTGATTATATCCGGTTAACCAGAAAATAATTTCATCTACTTCAGCTTTTGTCCGCTCTTTTTTCTCCGCCTTTTTAATATAAAGTGGATATACACTTGCAAAGGACATTGTAAAAATTCTTGGTTTTTTCATCTTCAGTCACTTCCCCTTCTTTTGTAGCATTTAATTTTAAACTATCTTTTAATCCATCAACTTATTTAAATCGGCACTGAGAACACGATCAACCCAAACCTTTTCAATGCCTCGATAAGGTTTAGCTGCAGATTCAAATATAATAAACAATTCATTTTGATACGTTGAAATCTGTTCAGCATGAGCTGGAAAATCACTTATTTTACTAACATCACTATCCAAAAAAACTTCCTTTTCTGCATCATAAGTGAATCTCAGTAATTTAGAATCTTCCAAAGCGCCATAGGATTGAGTAATAAAAAATTGGTTCTTAAAAAAAGTAATTCCTTGTAGCTCTCTTACAACCGTATCCTTCTCATTACTTTTATCTAAATCAATTGTCGTCCGGATTCGTTGCTCTTTCGTTAACTTTCCAGCCATCTTTCCACCTTCATCCACAGGGTATGTTTCTAATCGACCTTCTTCATGATCAGCAAAATATCCCACATAAATAGCTTGATTCCAATAAGTAATAACAGATGCTCGTTTTAGTTGTGGCAATTCTACACGCTGAGAATACTCGATTGGTTGAACTTTCTGATTTAAATCATATTTTTCTAAATTAGCTAATGAAATGGCTACAATTTCAGCCTTGTCTTCATAACGCCCACAAACCCAAATATTTTTCCCCTTAGGATCATAGGTGACTCCTCCAGCGTGAGGTTGGTCTTGCAACACAATTGTTTTTAAGTACTTATGACTGTCTTTATCTAATACAAAAAGAACAGAATTGTGTTCATGGTCATGACAATAAGCTGAAATCAACACATAGCCTTCAACAACTGTCACTCCTTGAGGTGTCATAGACTTGCAATCAACAATCGTATTCGCTTCATTACTCGTAACTGATGTTGTATTCAATAAACCAGGAATTACATACATCCCTATATCTTTAACTGACTCATTTGATTCTACAGCCGCCTTAAATAAATCCGGAAAGTCTTTAAGTACATTCGCCTGCTCTTGATTTTCCGGATAAATTGCAGGTGTTTGATTTGATTCAAGTTTCACATTTGATTCAGAAGAATAATCGGATTTTTTATGATAACAGCCCATTAAAATAACTATACCAACAATGATTAACATTCCTATTTTAACTTTTCCTTTCATCTTAATTCCTCCATTCACTTCTTTCTTTAGTTTAGTCAAAAAGAATCAACTAGGCAAATTTAAAGCATTAAAAAAGACCCACAAAAAATGGGTCTCTTTATCTTTATTAATCTAAATAGTTATGTTTTAGCGCAGCTTGGTCACTTGGAGAAACTTTCAGCCCATTTAAGATATATTCTTGAAATGAACCAAATTCTTGATCGATTGTACGCCAAGCAAATTCAAGATAATCTTGTTTGACACTCATCAAATTATTAAGTCCTTCTAGTTGTGAGTCATTTAAACCTTTTTCTTTCGCTTCAGCTAAAATAAGTTGATTTGCTGCCACACGTTGGATATTTGTTTTAAGGTAATCTTGCATAATATCTTGTCGACTAACACCTAATATTCCCAACAAAATAGCAGCTCCCATACCCGTTCTATCTTTTCCAGCGAAACAATGAAATAGAATTGAGCCTTGCTCATTTTCAATCGATAAGTTCACAAATTCTTGGTAGCCCTTAATTGCATAATCATTAATCACCATATCTTTATAAAGATCGTGCATTCGAGTAATTGACGCATCTGGATTTAAATTATGTAGCATTCCTTTTTCACTAGCTACATTATCTTCTTCTTTTTTCATAATGTCTATATTTGTATAGGCAACATTCTCTAATGAGTCATCTGGCTTCTCTGAAATTTCTTCGGCACTGCGTAAATCAATGATATGTTCTAATTTAAAGTTAGTTGTTAAAATGTTTGCATCCTGATTACTCAACCCAACCACTTCACCTGAACGCAAAAGACGCTTAGGTTGCAGAACTCGACCATCTCCAGTACTGTATCCTCCTAAATCACGAAAATTTACTAATGTTTTTAATTCAGTCAATTTAAATTCCTCCTTCTATTATCAGCTTAATTCTCTATTTTAGTATTCCCTCGAACAAATAAAAAATATATCTCTATCTCTTAGTATAGCGAACCATTTATCCAAATTCAATATAAGAAAAATAGGGTGAAACATTTTCTGATAGACTTTACACTTTAAATAACTATCGGTATAATTAAAACAACTACATAAGATACCGCTTTCAAAAAAGGAGGATTTAACATGATTTCTAATAAAAAAATGGAGAAAAAAGCAAAATTAACAACTCTTTCAATTCTACTTGTATCCATTCTCACTATCACGGTTACCATCTTATTTAAATTTCCTGCTAATGCTGTACTAATCATTTATGGCTTTATTTGTTTAATTACTTTAGGAATGTACCTACTGAATGTCTATAAACATAAGGGGAAATCTGAAAGACTGATTTATCTTTTTGCTTTTTTAATTATCTTATTATTTGCTTTAAATACAATAAAAAGTTTTACTAACTAAATTATAAAGTAGACAATTTACTAAAAAAGCTTTCAACTTTACTAGGTCTAAACGGCTCAACGAACTTTTTATATAAGGAGGAAAATTTCATGAATGGTTATATTTTAAAATCTATGGAGCGGGTTGATTTTCAATTAAGCTCACAAGTGTCAATGCTCGATGAAGCGAATGAGGCTGAAATAGTGCTGACAAAAGCTGCAGAATCAAAACCAGAAATTCAATGGAAAATCGTTTCTTACGGGGAACTTCGTGATTTATTGGCAGAAAATCCGGAAAATGCTACTATTTTTCTCACACGCTATTCTTTACCCTATAAAAATCAGTTAAAAAAAACTTATCCTCTGATAACAATACTAGAAGATAGTGTTAAAGATATCCCTACAAGCAACAAAGCCATCGTAAAATATGAGAATTGGATTATCGGTATTATAGTGGCTACCTTACTTATTTTAATCGCTCTCTCACTCATTAACTAACTCAAAATAAAAGTGCCACATTGCTGATTTTTCTAGCAATGTGGCACCTTTTATCTACCCTCAAATAAGAACTAATGGTATACAAGGAGCTTCTCCCACTATCTCATTAATTTTTATTTTGTTGAATAATGGTGTATTTCAAGAAGAATGGCGCAATAATTGTAGTTAAAATAATGACCATAATAATAGATGAATAATACTCATTACTTAGCAAACTTGAATCCAATCCAAGCTTACTAATGATTAAAGCCATTTCACCTCGAGAAACTAAACCAGCTCCAATAATCGTTGCCGATGACCAACTAAATCCACTTAACTTAGCTCCTAATCCTCCACCAATCAGCTTAGAAAGGACAGCTATCAGCGTTAAGACTAAAATAAACGTGATGTGCTCATTAATTCCAACAAAGGTCATATTTAAACCGATACTAACAAAAAAGACTGGAACAAACAATGCATAGCTAACCGCTTCAATTTTTTCATCAATAATTTTTCTTGATTTTGTTTGTCCAACTGCAATTCCTGCGAAAAAGGCACCAATAATTGCTGCCATGCCCATAAAATCAGCAAAATAAGCAAATAGTAAACAGATGCTAATCCCTGCTGCAATCACGGCTTCTGAAGAAAGCATTTTTTCAGATAAACGCATGATCGTTGGCACAAGCCATTTGTAGGCAATAAATATAATAATAAAGAAGACAATTTTCTTCGTTAATAGCAACCATAATGGATAAGTAGCACTATTTTCATCAAACATACTAATCACAATATTTAGTAGAATAACAACTAACACATCATCTAAAACTGCTGCCCCTAAAATTGTTGCTCCTTCTTTACTATCTAATTTTTTGTATTCTTTTAAAACTTGAACTGAAATACTTAATGAAGTCGCACCAAACAACAGTCCTAAAAACAGTGCATTTTCAGGAACAAATCCCCACAGCATTCCAATTGCAAAACATAGTGTAATTGGAACGAAAACACTTGATGTTGCGACAATAATAGATGGCTTCATATATTTCTTTAAAATGCCTAAATCACTTTCTAAACCTGCCATAAACATTAATAAAATGACTCCAATTTCCGCAAAATCTAACAAAAATGTTGTAGGCAATACCCAACCTAATAGTGCTGGCCCAATAATAATACCAATCAGTAGATCTCCAACTACAGATGGTATGCCCATTCTTGAACAAAAATGACCTGCTACTTTCGTTAAAACTAAAATAATAAATAATGTAAATAAAAACTCCATCTTTCTCCCCCAAATCCTTTTTTGAATTAATAAAAACCTTCAAACAAGTATGTACTTGCTCGTGATACTTATTTAGTATAGCATATAAAAAAGCACTCAACTATTAAAAATAACGTTTTTTATCATTATTTTTAACACTCGTTATATTTTGTGAGTAACCACACAAAATAATTTCAAACAAAACCCTATTACTTTAGGGAAATTAGCGAAAAGCTTAGATTCTACTTCCTAAATTATGCGCTTTATTTAACTTGTTACTTTTTTTACTCTTCATTGACTCCTTTTTTTAAAGGTATATACTTATAGATAGATAAAAAAAATAAACCAAAGGAGCAAACAAAATGGATAAAAAAGAAGCAATTACCTTACTAAAAGATATACTAAAAATTGATTCAACAAATGGCAATGAAAAAGCTGTCGCAGACTACTTAACAACCGCTCTAGACAGATATGGTATTGCCTCAGAGCAGGTTGAATATGCCAAAGGTCGTAATCAATTAATCGTCTCTCTTAAAGGCAAGCAACAACAAAATAGTAAAAAACTAGGCTTTACTGGGCACATGGATGTCGTTCCAGTAGGAGAAATCCCTTGGAAATATCCTCCTTTCAGTGCAACTGAAGAAGATGGAAAAATCTATGCACGCGGTTCAAGTGATATGAAGGCTGGTTTAGCCGCGCAAGTTGTCGCAATGATTGAATTAAAAGAGCAAGGACTACCTTTTGCTGGTGAAATTCAATTGCTAGCAACAGTCGGAGAAGAAACTTCTGCAATCGGAGCCGGTCAATTAGTTGAATTAGGTTATGGTTCTGATTTAGATGCACTAGTTATTGGTGAACCAACAAATAATTTAATTGTGATTGCTCATAAAGGGGCTTTGTGGTTACGAATTACGACTTTGGGAAAAACCGCTCACGGTTCAATGCCCAGCGAAGGAATCAATGCTGTTGAACATATGTTAAAATTATTAACTCGTTTCCAAGAAAAATTCGACTTCTCTTTAGAAGTGGATGAACTGGTTGGTGCTTCAACATCAAGTATTGATGTAATTCATGGTGGCAATGGTACCAACGTTATCCCTGATACTTGCACCGTTGAAATTGATATCCGCACAATTGCCAAACAAGATCATCAACTTATTTTAAAAGATGTTCAAACCATGATTACGGAGTTACAAGAAACGATTCCAAATTTAAATGCTACTATAGAGGTCATTAATGATTTAGAGTCTGTCCGGACAGAAAAAGATGATGCTTTTGTTGAACTTGTTTATTCCACAGTTGAAAGTGTGACTGGTAATCAAATTAAACCCTTTGGTGGGCCAGGTTATACAGATGGCTCACAATTTACGAAAGCCAAGAAAAAATATCCTATTGTTATTTTAGGACCTGGGATTGGAGAAATGGCTCATCAACCAAATGAATATGTTGAAATTGAGGCCTATTTACAATCTATTGAGATTTATAAAAAATTAGCATTAAGCTATTTAACCGAAACAAACTAATTCTTTTCTGCTTGAACTGAAGATAAAGTCCAATTTCTGACTTTATCTTCAGTTTTTTTATTGCTTCGTCTTTATACATAACGACAACTATATATATTTAGACACAATTTAGACATTTTATAGGACAATTTTCACATTTATATGCCAAAAAATCATTTTTTTACGCTAAATTTTACACACTTGTAAAATATAAAAGAAAACAACATAACCTTTATCCTCTATAGTTGATTAAGTAAGGAAAATGAATTATTGGAGGCAACAAAATGAAAATGACAAAATCTTTACTCATTATAGCTGCTGTTGGAGCAGGTCTAATGACGTTTGCACAACAAGCATCAGCACACGGTTACGTAATACAACCAGAAAGTCGTGCATATAAAGGAACAAATAAAATCGGCTTAAATACAAATGTAGGACAAGCACAATGGGAGCCGCAAAGTATTGAGGCGCCTAAGGGCTTTCCAAATGCTACAAACAGCCCTAAAGATGGAAAAATTGCTAGTGGAGACTTAGCAGCCTTTTCTCCATTAGATGAACAAAATCAAAACAGATGGCATAAATCTGATATTACAACCGGTAAATTAAATGTTACTTGGTTTTTAACTGCACAACATCGTACCGAAAAATGGACTTATTTCATGACAAAACAAGGTTGGAATCCAAATGAGCCATTGAAACGTGACTCTTTAGAAAAAATCACAACTAAATTGGATAATGGTGCAAAACCAAATGAACTAATGACACAAGAAGTAAATATCCCTACAGATCGTTCAGGTTATCATGTAATTGTTGCTGTTTGGGATATCTATGATACAGCCAATGCTTTCTATCAAGTAATGGATGTTAACGTTAAAGGCAGTGGCGAAATTGTTGAAGATAAAGAAGCTCCAACTACTCCACAAAAACTAGCTGCAACTCACACAGCTTTTAACCAGGTTAGTTTAGCTTGGGATGCTGCAACTGATAATGTAGCCGTTACAAACTATGAAATCTTACGCGATGGAAAAGTTATTGGTGAAACTAAAGGCTTAACATTCTCAGATACAACTGTGGCCCCTAACACAAACTATAACTATCAAATTCGTGCGTTAGATGCTGCTGGAAATAAATCTGCCTTAAGTGCTAACTTAGCTGTTAAAACACCTGTAAAACCTGTTGTTGATACAGAAAAACCAACTATTCCTGGTGGTTTAATTCCTCATATGACAACTGATACTTCAACTATGATTCATTGGACTGCTGCAACTGATAACGTTGGCGTAAGTCACTATCTAGTGCTTCGTAATGGCTCAGTTGTTGGCAATACAAAAGAGTTAATGTATACAGATAAAGATTTAACTCCTGCAACTGCTTATGTATACCAAATTGTGGCTGTTGATGCTGCCGGAAATAAATCTGATGCAAGTGCAAAATTAACAATCACAACTAAAGAAGCCGAAGGAACACCCGAAACAAATTGGGAACAAAATAAAACGTATGTTGGCGGAGAAGTAGTTCGTTACAACGGTTTAGAGTACAAAGCACAGTGGTGGACTAAGGGAGATAAACCAAGCGCTTCTGGAGTTTGGAAACTTATGACCCCAAATGTCGTGACTGAATGGAATACTTCAATGGTATACAACAGTGGCGATAAAGTTACTTTTAATAAAGTAACGTATCAAGCTAAATGGTGGACACAAGGAGAAAAACCAGGTAACGCAGCCGTTTGGTCTGTAGTTAAATAAATTGATTCTAGAATAAAATAGGTGTACCTAAAGTGAACATTCACTTTAGGTACACCTATTTTATTTCGTCAGCCTACTACTAGGCTTCATTATAGATTCTTCTGAGTTCTTCACTATCTATCTTCATCATCCCATAGACTGCCTGCGTTACAGCAAGCGCTTTTGTTAAATTTTTTCGATCTAACATTGTATCCATATCCCTTGTAACGGTTTGCCAAGCGACACCAAATCGATCACCCATCCAACCACAGGGCATTTCTGTTCCTTTGCTAGTAATAGCTGTCCATAATCGATCAATTTCCTTTTGATTCTCACAATAAACATAAAAGGAGTTTGCCAAAGAAAAAGTAAAATCATGATCAACAGCACTATCCATCGCCATAAATTCTTGCTGATGCAAGGTGAATTTAGCTAATTTAGTCGTTGAATCCTCATTAGAATAATGTTCTAAGATCTCCCCTGATTGGAATACCTCAATCCATTCTGCTACAGCACGACTAGCATTGCCATATTGTTCACCAGAAAACATAAAGCAAGGTGTAATCTTTTGACTAGAGCTAGATTGATCTAAAGAAAACTGCCAAGATATGCCAAAACGATCTTCAAGCCAACCAAATTGTCCTACTCCTGGATAGATAGCCAAGTTCATCAATAATTTCCCGCCTTCACTCAGTTCCTGCCAAAGAACTTGAAGCTGAGTCTCTGACGTACAAGTAACCATATAGGAAATTGACGGTGTTGCCTTAAACTCTGGGCCACCGTTTAACAAAATAAATTCTTGATTCGCTAACTGAACCGATTGTGTTAAAATATCTCCAATCTTACCATGTGCATCTTCCAAAAAATACAATGTCTTTAATGGTTTCCCATTTTCAAAGACTTTTGTATACAATTCTGTCATTTCTTCCACTTGATTATCTACCCATAAACATGGTGCGAACTTATTTTCCATAAAATAATCCCCCTTTGTCTATCTGGACCCGATTCTCCAAAAACACTAGCATTAAACCATTCTTTAATCACCCATAGTATATCCGAATCCGTTTCCATTTGTCCATTATTAAGCTATTTTTAACAGAATGAAAAACCTGATTTAGCTAACTTACTCATTAGCCAAATCAGGTTTACCTTCAAGCAATAATTCAATCTGCTTTTTTAACATTCTGAAATCTTTTTCCGTTGGCTCACTATTCCATAAAAAAATTGGCAGATTAGAGCTTATATTAACTGGATAATAATCAGATAGAATCAAGTCCACATTCAAATGTGCTTCATCAAAATAAACTTCTAAAGAATTAATCAGCTCAATCCTATTTTGAGTAAATTGTTGTAAAAATTTAGCACCTTGCTTTAATTCTTGGCTATATCCCTTTTCAGAAATAATCGTTACTCGAATCACTTTACTAATCCCACGTAATCTTTCTGAAAACTGATTCATCTGAAAAATGGATTTTAATAAATATTGACGATTTACCTTTAAAAAATAAAAATCGGATTTTTCTTCATATTCACTAATTAAGTCTTCAACCTGTTTTACAAGTTCTTTATTTGCAAATAATTGTTCATTTTCTTCATCAGAAAATAGCTTAACAACAGAGATATCTTGATAAAGCTCGATAGCTGAGAACACGGCAAACATATCCAATAAATAGGCAAATCCAAAATAATTGGTTTTAGGATTTTCATGGAATAGAGCAAAAAGTTCTTTGGCAAGTTGATAACTTTCTGGAACCAATGCCTTAATATTTTTAATGCGGCTCATAGCATTTTCATAAGAAGAATAACGGAAAGGTAACTGAATAATACTGTACAGTATATTTATCCGTTCCGCTTCTTCAATTTTTTTACCAATCTTTCTTTCAAAATTTGAAAATGCATTGTTAAAATTGAATTGAGTTTGATAATATTTCCACGATTCCCATTGGCGCTCAGAAGGTTCCCCATGATAATCATTGCAAGAGCGCTGTAAATTAATAGCCACTGCTATACAAAATTGATACTCACAAACGGGGGAAAAATAAATACCTAATTCCTTTGCTAAATCTTGACTTAGCTGGGCAATGGCCTTGACATTATATTTTGAAAAAAGCCACTCTTCATCAATCAATGACGTGTGTTTAAATAATTGGAAGAATAAAAAACGGATTTGGTGTTCAGAACCTTCAATAGTAATAAACTCCCCACCAGTTACTAATTCCAATTTATTTTCTCTTAAAAAAGCGCGTATACTTTTCATTTTACTATAAACATAGGAAGTACTCATAAAATGGTCAAAAGCCCAACTTTCAATGGATACAATTTTTTCAAATAGAATGGAATAGACAAATTGGTATAAAACAGTTTCTTTCAAGATTATAGCTTTTATAAAAGCGTCATTAATGCTTTTTTTTTCTTTTAATATAATTCCATCACTACTCTTTTCAATTGATCCGTATCTGTCAATCAGATTATCTGCCAATATCAAGGTGTTATTTAAAGTTGGTCTGGAACAGTTTAATTCCTTTGATAAGTCATTTTTAGTTAACGGCACTGACGAATTGTGCAATTGTCTCAATAACAAATACTGTCGACTTAACCCTTTACCAATTTCATAAGACAACTACATAACCACCTTATCTTTGTTTACTATCTTTCAACTAACTATTTATACTTATTATTAATTATGAATCATTCTAATTTTAAAAATACCATTAATAACAAAAAAAATCCATAAAAAAAAACACGAAGTTGGTTTTTTTTTTATGGATTTTAATCTTAAAATAATAACAATAACTAGTCGAATAAACTAGTTGTATACCCCATATATCCTGTAAATAAAGCATAGTGATTATCTACCTCATGCTTTTTTTGGATTTTCATATAATCAATTACATCCGCATCTGATATCACTATCTGATTTGATTTTTGTGCATTGATTAAGAACTCAATAACTGTATCATTAAACTTAAAAAAGTTAAGATAGACTTCTTTATAAGGCGTTGACATGGCTGCTCGATCTTCACCAATACCATAACAAAGAGAATTGATATCAGAATCATTAAGCATCGCTTCTTGTTGCGCTTGAAATAAGTACAAGCATTCCCTTTTATATCCTGTTAAGTAGTTTTTTTCATCTATACGTAACTTATGCTCTTCTGTATGAACATAATAAGTATCCACCCAATAATCAACAAATGCAGTAGCGTTATTATATAAAAAGTTATAAATTGTCTCTTTACTCATTCCTTGATCCACCTCCATAATCTTAACGATTATATTTCAAATCCTAAAAATAGGATTGCTTAGTTATTTTACCATTTTAAGATTTACTTTTGTTAAAAATAAAATAAAGTTTTATAAATACCTAATCTTATTTTTTCCATAGAAAATGGAATTTCTCATACACTAAATTTTTTTTTTCAAAAACCTTGTCTGGATTGGTCTATAGCTTTTTTTTCAAAAAAAAGAAACGCGATTAGAATGAAATTTCGCCACAATCTTGTAACATTTCTTTTGTATACTCTAATCAATAATAAAAAAAGGATGGTCTATATGAAAAAAAAATTAATCATTACTCAAAAAAATAAAAAAATCATGTTAAGTCTACTACTATCTGTCAGTATTATAGGAGCCTTTCTGTTTTTAAATCGCCAACCAAAAGAATACGAATATGTTGCAGCTGAAGAATATTCAACAAAGTATCAAACTGTCTTTATTGATAAGATTGCCGATGAAGCTCAAAATTTGCAAGCTCAAACAAACTTATTTGCTAGCATTACCATTGCACAAGCAATTTTGGAATCTGATTGGGGAAATAGTGAATTGGCGCAAGAATCAAATAACTTATTTGGGATTAAAGCACAAGAATCTGATCAAAGTACAACCTTACCTACCGACGAATATGAGGATGGGGAACGAATCACCATTGATGCTGCTTTTAAAAAATACGACACTGTTCAAGAATCTATGGTTGATCATATTGTCTTTTTAGAAGGCGCTAGTTATGCTCCGGTTAAAACAGCAAAAAATTATATAGAAGCTGCTCACGCTCTTAAAGCTGGTGGATACGCGACAGATCCTAAGTATGCAGAAAAACTAATTGAGCTTATCGAACAATTTAAATTAGATAAATTTGACACCATCTAATTTTAGCTTAAGGTGGCTAAACAATTAGCATTGCTGTATAGTAAAAAGATAATAACCCTATTAAAAGGAGCCTCTTAATCATGAATGTTTTAATCGCTGATGACAATCCAGAAATGCTACAAATTCTTTGTGCATACATGAAAAAAGCTGGATTTACTACTTTTACAGCAACTAATGGCGAAGAAGCCTTGGAAGTTTTTTATCAAGAACAGTTGGATATTGCGATTTTAGACTGGATGATGCCTAAGCTGGACGGTTTGGAAGTCGCTGCCCAAATGAAAAAAGAAAGTCCAATCAAAATTTTAATGTTAACGGCTAAAAATCAAGGCGAAGATGAATTTCACTCATTATCTAATGGAGTTGATGAATTTGTAACTAAACCCTTTCATCCTCAAGTACTAATCTTACGTGTCAAAAAGCTACTTAACTTAACGGATTCCATTCACTTAGCCGATTTAACCATTGACCCCATGACTATGAAAGTCTGGAAAAATGAAGTCCCACTAGATTTAACCAAGAAAGAATTTGATTTATTGATGCTACTCTATAAAAATAGAGGCCATATTCTAACTCGAGAACAATTATTAGTCGGTGTTTGGGGTATGGATTACTCAGGTGTCGATCGAACAGTTGATACGCATATTCGACGTTTACGAGAAAAAGTTGGCGATACAATTATTCACACTAAACGAGGAGTTGGCTATAGTATTGAAGCATAAACCTTATAAAATCAGTACCAAACTCCTTCTGATGTTAACAACTCTAATTGTTTCGAGTTTTCTGCTAGTTATTCTAGTAAACACTTTATTTTTACCTCGTTACTATCTGCATCAAATGGAAGATAAAGTTGCTACTGTTACATCCACATTAAAAAAATCAACTAGCACAGAGCGAACACCTGAAAATTTAAAAGAATTGGCTGAAAATGAACAAGTCACCATTATTGCGGCTGATTTCAACGGGTTAAGCACTGATGATTTAAATGAATCCTTGCACATAGCTCTCTTAAGAGAAAGAGTTGCTTTAAATCGTTTTTGGGTAACTGATGATACCATTCAACAGTTGCAAGCCTCACCGAAATCCATTCAAAAACTCTACGACCAGGGCAAACAAAAATCAAGCTTTTTAGTTCATTTACAAATCTTAGACAATCAACTTTATTTGGTCGGAATCTCGCTAGTTGATTTTTCGGAAACTGCAACGATTATCAACACCTTCACCTTTATTTCTTTAGGATTAATTTTAACGTTAGCACTACTTATTATTTATATTTCTACAAAAAAAATTACGGAACCTTTATCCGAACTTAAACGTGTTACAGAGCAGATAGCAAAATTAAACTTTATTAAAGTTGAGGATATTCCACCCAATGAAATCGGTGAATTAGCCATTCATATTAATAAAATGAGTGCTGATTTAGAGCATTATCAAATAAGTCTATTGAATAAAAATCAACAACTAAAACAGTTTACTGCTGATTTAACTCATGAATTAAAAACTCCAATCGCCTTAATTAAAGCATACGGAAATGGAATTATTGACGATTTAGACGATGGTAGCTACCTTGCTACTATTCTAAAACAGGCTGACTTATTAAGTTTAACTGTTGATCAAATGCTTGACTATGCTAAATTAGAGCAACAAGATTTACAAGTAGAAAAAATCGATGTAAAACAGCTATTTAAAGAACGGCTCAGTGATTTTCAACTCGCAGCAGATACGCAAAAAATCACATTCAACCTCACAGATAAAGTTCCAGCACATCGTTTGATTGATGCTGATAGGATTTTACTAGCTCGAGTCTTTGATAACTTGTTAAGCAACGCTTTAAAATATGCGACTGCACCTGAAATCACTATCACTTGGGAAAAAAATGAAACTGGCTTACAATTTTCAATTCAAAATAAAACATCTCTTTCCGATACTTTTGAGCCACGTAAACTTTTGGAAGCTTTTTATGTAGAGGAAAAGTCCCGTAATAAAAACTTAGCTGGTACAGGTTTAGGCTTAGCGATTGTAAATACGATTATTGAACAACATCAATTTGAGCTAGATGTCTCGATAAAAAAACAAATGATTCAATTTAAGCTACTCTTTCCATTAGCTGATTAAATAAAAAATATAGGCTACAATCATGAATAAAAATAGTCATGATTGTAGCCTATATTTTTCTTGCTTGCCCGTATAGAGAAATCTTATTTTTCTGCATATGGATAAATACGAATCTCACCAGAAATATATTCTGCCATATAAATTTCACCCATGCTATAGCCACGCTGGTTTAATTCTCCTTCAATCCACTGTTGGTCTCTTTGAATCAGGTCTAAAACATCCTCATTCACCTGGCCATCAACCACAATTGGATATTTAATACTTTCATCTCCATATTGAATAATGGTAAATTGTCCATTTTGCTCCATAACAGCTTTTTTGACCGTTGAAACTTCATAAATTCCAGCTGCTCTTAACTTAAAAGACAAATCATTAGCCGAGATACCACATCTTAAACATTCCTTGACAGACACTTCTCCATTAGAAATTAAGGTAATTGGTTTTCCATCAATCAGACGTTTAATATACACATTATTATTTTTAGCGAATTTCATTACTAGCACTAAAATCGTCCAAATAACTAACACGAGGAAAAATTGCAAGATTGTTATGCTTTCATTATAAATAACCCCTCCAATAATGCCCCCTAACACATAATTTTGAACTTGATCCATAGCCGAACTAGGAGCTAAATTCCCTTTACCTAATAAATTGATTTGAATAATCAGGCAAATAAAGCCGAGACCTAACTTAATAATAGCTGAATAATATAAATCCATCTGACTTTCCCCCTTTTATTTTTGGTTCGTTCCGTTAATTTTTATATCTGAATCAACAATGTGAACTTTCATTAAACTGTATGCAGAAAAATCCGAATTAAAATCGACCTGATAATACTCGTTCTTTAGTTTAATCACCATTTCATCTGTCAGAGAAGTTGAATTCACACTAATTTCTTTCGTCTCAGTATCTTCATTAATCGCTACTTGAGTAATGAAATGAACCATTTGTCCTGACTGGGATATACTCGATTGACCTTGTGAATAATTGGTAAATTGTACACCAATGATAAAAACTAGACTTAAAAATAAAATTAAACTTAAATCTCGATACTTAGTTTGAATTCGATTTCGCATATATTTAATGATGACAAATGCTAAAAAAAGAAGGATACAAAAAATAAGAGAATACTTTAAATAGTTATTGCTTTGCGATTGATTGACTAAATAATCAAATGTATAAAATTCCATACGCTGCTCTCCTTACTACATGCTCAGTTATTTTATTAATCAACTAATTTTCATTCGTACTTATTTTAACGCATAACTAGAAATTTAGCTAGATTTCAACAAAAAAGAGACTGCTGGTTATTAAACTAGTCAGAGCCTTAAACTAAAAGTTTATAAATTGTTTATAGTTTTTTTAGTTTGTGTTTATGCCTTCTCCGTAAGCTCTATGCTAAGATATTGCTAAGATAACTAAAAAATAAAAAGGAGCTTGACTATGACAAACAAAACTAGCTTAAAAAAGTATTTTAATTTATTATTGGTGCTGATTCTGACGCTACCTTTACTACTTCCAATTGAAGGGCACGCTGATACTAACCGAGCAAACTCAGATGTATTAGGTTCACAAAATTGGCAAGGGACTACCGTTACCGACCAAAACGGCAATGATGTAACAGATTTAAACACAAGCTTTATTGGTTTAGCAAAATATGAAGCTGCTACAAACCGTTATGAATTTTTTGATGCAGCAACTGGTCTTTCCCGTGGTGACAGCGGCATTTACTTCTTAACGCAAGATCAGAAAAAAAGGGTCCTGATTTCCCAAACGCGAAATTACAATGTCGTTGTCGATATTTTGACTCTAAATAATGAACTCTTTACTTACCGTCGGATGGGAAAACTTGCAGATGGTAGCGAAGGTTTAGTCGATGTTGCGCATATACCTTATCAAGGAACTTTAGACTTTACTACGCCATTAACTGATTTAGTTACTGAAACTGGTGAAATTGACAAAAGCAAGTCTGGACGAGATATTTTAGCAGATACTAAGTGGCAAGGTACTGTTGTTTATGATGAAAATGGCTTGGATGTTTCAGCTTATAATGGAGGATTTTTAGGTCTAGCCCGCTACGAGGCTTCAACCAATCGTTATGAATTTTTTGATAAAGTCAGTGGACAAACTCGCGGTGATTATGGGTATTATGATGTTATTCGTGAAAATAAAATAAGAACTCATGTCTCTTTAGGTATGAACTATGCGGCCGCTTTTGAATTGACTGAAATAAACAGCCAACGTTTTACCTATACTCGTATGGGGAAAAACGCTGAAGGAGCAGACATCAAAGTAACTGTAGAACATGAACCTTATTTAGGAGAATATCCTCTTAATTTTACATTTGGCGAAACAAATCCAGAACCTGAGATCCCTGAAATAGAAAAACCTGAAGAAAGCAAACCTGGTCAAGACTTATTAGGTTCTACAAATTGGCAAGGGACTACAGTCACCGATCAAAATGGCAATGATGTAACAGCTTTAAATGCGGGTTTTATTGGTTTAGCAAGATACGATGCGACTACAAACCGTTATGAATTTTACGATGCTGCAACAGGTCTTTCTCGTGGTGACAGTGGCATTTACTTCTTAACGCAAGATCAGAAAAAAAGAGTCTTGATTTCCCAAACTCGAAATTATAATGTTGTTGTTGATATTTTGACCTTAAACACTGACTTATTTACCTACCAACGAATGGGGAAACTGCTTGATGGTAGTGAAGGTTTAGTCGATGTTGCCCATGTACCTTATGCAGGTGAGTTAGAATTTACCACGCCTTTATCAGAACTAGTTACTGAAACTGGTACAATTGACCAGAATCTACCTGGTCGAGATATTTTGGCGAATACAAAATGGCAAGGAACTGTTGTGTATGATGAAACTGGGCAAGATGTTTCTGCCTATAATAGTAGTTTTTTAGGTCTGGCTCGTTATGAAGCAACTTCTAATCGTTATGAATTTTTTGACAAAGCTACTGGGCAACCGCGGGGAGATTTTGGTTACTATGATGTTCTTCGTGGCAATAAACTTAGAGCTCACGTCTCTTTAGGTATGAATTATGCAGCAGCTTTTGAACTGACTGAATTAAATAATCAAAGATTTACCTACTCAAGAATGGGAAAAAATGCCCAAGGCGAAGACATTAAAGTCACTGTTGAACATGAACCTTATCAAGGTGAATTTGCTCTTGATTTTAACTTTGGTCAACCTATTCCAGTTCCTGAAGTTCCTGAAGTTCCTGAAACAATTCTTCCACCGACTGAAACGCCAGAAACTACTGTTCCTGAGACTCAACTACCTAAAGTTGAGCAACTAACAAATGATCCAAAACAAAAACCAGCTACTGACGCAGCTATTTTTCCAAAGCTAGAATCAGGCTCAACTGATGCTAGTGATTTCCCACAAACCGGTGAAAAAGACTCCAATCTGCCTATTCTTTTAGGATTTATAAGTACACTATTAGGCACAATAGGTTTTGCTTACCGTAAATTCAGATAAGAACACAGAGCATGAAACGAGGAATTAAAAGGGCTGATGCTCATTTAATTCCTCGTTTTTTATAGCGCCATATTTCTGTAACATTCCTCCTATATACTGGTATTTAATCGAGGAGGAGGAATAAATAGTGAATTTCAAAAAAATAGTTACATCACTAGCTTTACTAAGTTTAACGATGACTGGTTGCGGCATTACTGGTCAATCAAAAACAAATAAACCTAGCTTAAAAGTAACTGAACAAGAATTTTCAAAAAATAAAAGCTATGCTAAAAAGGATTTTGATTACAAAGTTGATCCTGAAACCTTTCAATTAAGCCTGACAACCAATGGCAAAACTGAAATTGTGGCACAACCTCAACAGCCACGAAAAATAGCCGATTATCAAGAAACAGCTAGCGAAATTAGTTGGAGCTATCCTGACGAACACGTTGAAATTACACTAAAAAAAGAAAAAGATCATTTAGCTGTCAAGATACTCAATCAAGCAAAAAAAGATAATACCTTTAGTTGGCCTAAAATTGATGCAGAAAATTACACACTCCCAATTGCTGAAGGGAAATCGATTCCTAATAACCAACCAGAATGGCTTAAGTATTTCCTGGGAAATAACGAAATCGACTTACTTGAAGCTTTCTCAATGAGCTTTTTCAGTATTAATCAATCAAACTTTGCCACAACGTTCGTTTTAGATAATACCTTCAATAGCCAAATGATAGCTACTACCGAACCACATTTAAGCTTTGAAACGAGTCATACCTTTGTAGGCTTCGACCCAAATAAAACTTTGAATTATCGTATCTATTTAACCGATAATGATCCAGTTGCGATTGCAAAAACCTATCAAAAAGACCGGGTTGCACTGGATAAATTTAAAACATTAGAACAAAAAGCGCAAGAAAACCCTGAAATTAATAAGATGAATGGTGCTTTACAAATCTACTTTTGGAACAACCGACTACTGACTAGTGACGATGTAAAATGGCAAGCTTTAGCTGCTGAAATAGATGAACCGATTTTCAAATGGATTGGCGAACTATTAGCCAAATATGGCGAAGATGGTGATGAAGAATACCAAAGTATTTTACCTGCTATCAAAGCTGGCGAAGCTTATAAATATGAACAAAATGTTTTCTTAAATTCACTAAACTATGTACTACTTTATCCGGAATTTTACAACTCTGAGATTTTCACCAAGCCTGATGAAGTTGCTAGTAAACTGATTGAAAAAGGCGTTGATAAGTTAACCGAGCAAGAACGTTACACATTAAATCAACATTTAATGGCTGGTACTTTAGGTACAGATGTTACAAAACCACTTGAACAATGGGGACAAAAAGCTTCAACTAATGTTCTAACCGATATGAAAAAAAGTGGAATCAACAAGGCTTGGATTGGCTTGCCTAACTGGGCAAATGGTTTAATGAATCCTAAAATGGTTGCTGAAGCCAATGATAAAGGCTATTTAGTTGGACCTTATGATTCTTATCAATCCATTCAAGAAGATGCTAGCATTGATTGGAATACGGCTTCTTTCCCAAATCCAACATTATATGAAGATGCTACTATTACCAATAAAAAAGGCGATAAAATCCCTGGTTTCTTAGGCAAAGTCCGTAAACTAAATTCTACGTTAATTTTCCCTGACGTAAAAGAGCGTGTAACTGGGATTTTAGCCAATAACATTCCCTTCAATTCTTGGTTCTTAGATACGGATGCAGCTGGCGAAATCTATAACGATTATGATCCTACTCATAAAACAACTCAAGCAGATGATGTTGATGCTAGATTAAAAAGAATGAATTATCTCAATTCATTAGGAATGGTAGTTGGTGCTGAAACAGGGAATGATTTTGCCAGTGAAGGGATGGTCTATGCTCATGGCTTAGAAACGCCTGTCATTATGTGGTCAGACCCTGATATGCGTCAGAATAAAGAGAGTGAGTATTATGTGGGTGATTACGCTGCTGTTGACGGTGGAATTCCATCTAAATACAATAAAGTAGTCCCAATTAAAGATGAATACAAACCAATCTACACGGACCCTTTATACTCTGTCCCTCTTTATAAATTAGTTTATAACCGCTCTGTTATTACTTCACACCACTGGGAATGGGATAGCTATAAAATAAAAGGACTAACCGGTCAACGTCGTTTACAAGAGTACTTGTATAACACTCCACCGATGGTTCATTTAGACCAAGCAACTTGGCAAGATAGAAAAGAAGATATTGTCCAAAATGCCAAGACGTGGACTCCTTTCCAAGAAAAAGCGCTCCAACATGAAATGACTAATTTCAGTTATTTATCAGAAGACCGTCTCGTTCAAAGAACAGATTTTGGAGCTGATTTAAGTGTCGTTGCAAACTTTTCAAAAACTGACTTCCAACTGGGAAAAGAAACAATTCCACCAGGTACAGCTTTGATTATCGAAGGGAATAAAACGACTTTAATCGATACTCGTACTGTCGAAAAATAAGAATACTCAAATAAGTATCAAACAAAAAGGCTGAACAACTAGAAAAATCTAGTTGTTCAGCCTTTTTTAATTTAGAGTTAATCTACCTCAAGTATTTTTAAATGTTAATCCCTAAACCAGCTGCAACACGCGTTCCATACTCTGGGTCAGCTTTTAAGAAATGTTGAATTTGACGAACTTTAATCGCTTCATCTTCAACTGGCTGCATGTGTCCTACAATATTCGCAATCAAGCGTGTTTTACCATCTTCAGATAGTAGACGATATAAATCACCAGCTTGAGTATAATGGTCATCATCGTCATACGCTACTGAATCCGCCATTCCATGAACTTCAAAACTAGCTTGTTTATTTGCTAGCGTTTCAGTTGGTCCACCTAAGCTATTAGGCTCGTAATAAACGGAACTTCCACCATTCGCATCTGAACGCATTGCTCCATCACGATGGTAGTTTTTAACTTCATTTTTCGGGCGATTAATTGGCAATAAGTGGCTATTTGCCCCAACACGATGACGATGAGCATCACCATAAGCAAATAAACGACCTTGCAACAATTTATCTGGTGAAAAATCAACTCCTGGTACAATATTGCCTGGCGTAAAGGTTACTTGTTCTACCTCTGCAAAGTAATTATCTGTATTGCGATCTAAGACCATACGACCAACTTCAATTAATGGATAGTCTTTTTGTGACCAAACTTTGGTTACATCAAATGGATTAAAACGATAATGATCTGCATCGGCTAAAGGCATAATTTGGACACACAATTTCCAAGCTGGTGCGTCTCCATTTTCAATGGCATTAAATAAATCTTCTGTATGGTAATCAGGATTACTTCCAGCCAACTCTTCAGCCACTTCAGCTGTTAAATTTTTAATTCCTTGCTCTGTTTTAAAATGATATTTAACCCAAACACTTTCGCCAGCAGCATTGGTCCATTTAAAGGTATGACTTCCAAAACCATGCATATGACGGAACGTCGCAGGAATTCCGCGATCTGACATTAAAATCGTCACTTGGTGTAAAGATTCTGGTGACAATGACCAGAAATCCCAAATAGCATTATGATTTTTCAAATGTGTTTGAGGATCACGTTTTTGTGTATGGATAAAATCTGGAAATTTGATTGCATCGCGAATAAAGAAAATCGGCGTATTATTTCCGACAATATCATAATTTCCTTCATCAGTATATAATTTTACTGCAAAGCCACGAGGATCACGCAATGTATCTGCAGAACCACTTTCACCTGCAACCGTTGAAAAACGTGTGAATACAGGTGTTTTTTTCCCGATTTCAGATAAGAAATCAGCTTTTGTATATTCCGTTAAATCATTCGTCACTTCAAAATATCCATGGGCACCGGCACCTTTTGCATGTACCACACGCTCTGGAATACGCTCACGGTTAAAATGCGCCAACTTTTCTAAAAGTGCAACATCTTGGATTAAAACTGGACCACGATTACCAGCTGTCATTGAGTTTTGGTTATCCCCAATTGGTGCGCCTGCATCAGTAGTTAAATTCGATTTGTGGCTGTCTAGATTTTTTGTCACAAATAATCACCTCGTTAATTATTTCCATTCCTAAATAAGAATAGCTATAATTAGTATACCGATGAATAATTTGAAGGTCAACCTATCCTTTTTATAAAAACCCATATTATAACAAAAAAATTCTCAAAAACCCTTTCAAATCAAGAATACAAACAATAGAAATAACAAAAATGTTTTTTACTTTCCCACTAAACAAGACCGCTTAAATCAAGCTAAAAAAATAAAAAGTAGAGCTAGACTCTACTTAATAATCTCAAGTAACCGTAATCCATTGAGAATGCCATCGTCCTCTGGTTTATCGGTAATATAATCAGCAATCGCTTTTAATTCCTCACGACCATTTTCCATGGATACCCCTGTTCCCACAATTTTCAACATTTCTTGATCATTAAGCCCGTCACCAAAAGCGACTGATGCTTCTATTGGGAATTCTAAAAATTGCATTAATTTAGTAATTCCAACTGCTTTTGATCCATTATTTGGACAAACATCCACAGAATACGGATTCCAGCGCATAAAACTGCAGTCAGGAAATTCTTGACTATAATAGTCATCGTGCTCTTCAGTTGCATGTAACATACATTGATAAATCAAACGATTCTCATAATACTCTTTCAAAACAGGGCGGTTGCCATGGATTTTATCTGAACGTTTAAAAGCCGCATTTATTAAAAAAGTCGGTGGACTGAAAGGCAAAATTCGACTTAATTTTTTCTGCCATTTGCGGCTTCCTGTTGTAGTTAGTGAATTTCCTGCTATCGTTTCTGAGCCTGCAAAGGCAATGCCTTGTTTGTTTATTTCAGCTGCTTGGGCTAAGCGCTCGACTAAATGGGCTTCCATTGGGTTTTGGTACACAATCTCACCTTTATGCACAACATATTGACCATTTAAGCTAATATGTGTGTCAATTGCTAATTCTTCTAAAATTTCTTTAATTAGAAAAGGTGGGCGACCAGTTGCTATCGCCGGAATAATCCCTTGTTTTTTCAATTCTAAAATAGCTAATTTTGCAGACGCAGGAATTCTTCGCTTCTTATCTAATAAGGTACCATCTATATCAAAAAACACTATTTTTGTCATTGTTTGTCCTCCCTCACTTTGTATTACTTGCCTTTAGTTTATCGTTTTACCAAAGCTGATACAAGGATAAAAAAGTGCCTAGTCACTAAGTACACCTATTCCATCGCGAAATTCTTATCTACACTCTTTAATCAAAGAACTTCTTGGTAAACATCAACCGAAAGAACCTCATGACATCATTAAAGTTTCTTTTAATTATTTTTGCAATTTTATCTATCTCTAATTCCTCATATAAGACAAGCGTCTTATCAATTACGCGGAATAAATTACATTGTTCCACTCTAAATGTCACATAATATAAATAAGCATCTTTCCATTTATCTTCAATCTTCATCAATAATTTCCTCATTTCTATCTAATCGGTTATAAGTAAGAACTTAAAACTAAGTATAATATATTTATCAAATGTTATTTTATTTAAAATTAGATAAATAGTCACTAATTTCATAGAAAATGAGAATGGGTATCTTTTACTCCAAATAAAAAAGCTGAAAGGTTTCCCAATCAGCTTTTCAATCTATTTATATCCAACTATCGTATTTCAGCCAAAATTTTCTGAGCTTGTGCTAAATTTTGATTTTTTGATTTTTTTAATTGCGCTACAACTTCCTCAATTTCAGACTCTGTTGCTCCCGCATGAATCGCTAAAGATTTCATTTGTAAGGACATATGTCCCTTTTGAATGCCTTCAGAAACTAAGGCTTTTAAGGCAGAAAAATTCTGAGCAAGACCAACAGAAACAATAACACTTGCTAATTCACTCGCTTTTTCAATTGCTAAAAGTTGTTGATTAACTTTAACTAACGGTAATACACTAATGGCGCCTCCCACCATTCCTACAGGCATAGGTAACGTCAATTCTCCCACTAAATGACCGACTTCATTAATACTCCAATTAGACATTGCTTGATAACGTCCATTTCGACTAGCATAGGCATGCGCTCCAGCTTCAATCGCTCGAAAATCATTGCCCGAAGCTAACACAACTGCATCAATCCCATTCATAATCCCTTTATTATGGGTCGCTGCTCTGTACGGATCTAAATCAGCATAACGTGTCGCTTCCACAATTCGCTGAGCAATCCATTGTCCATCATAGCTCGAAGTTGTCAGTTGGTTTGGATCAATTTCACAAGTCGCCGTTACTAAAGAGCAATCGCCATAATTGCTCAATATTTCCATCAATACATCGCCTTGAATCCATTCCGTTATCGGTCCAACAGTCGCCTCTAAAATAGTATTAATCATATTGGCACCCATCGCTTCTTGAACATCAATAATCAAATGAACGGTTAAAAATTCAGGCTCAGAGTTTTCATTTAGAATCACCCGCGTTTCAACGCGCTTCACTCCGCCGCCACGTTTCACAATTGAGGGATACGCTAAATTAGCAATTTCAATAATCTCAGCGCTTCTAGCTTGCACTAATTTTTCAGCAGCTAGAACATCTACCAAATTTTGGAAAATCAATTGACCAATCATAGCACGTTCTTTAATAGTTGTCGTAAACCCACCTAATTGGCGAATCACTTTTGCGCCATTACTACTAGCAGCAATCACAGAAGGCTCCTCGACAACCATTGGTACGATGACATCTTTTTGATCGACTAAAAAATTCAAAGCCACTCCCAACGGTAAGGGAAATTGACCGATTTGATTCTCAATCATACTATCCGCAATCGCATCACTTAACAGTGGATTGTTCAATAATTGACGGCCCGCTTCCTGCGTTAAAAAACCTCGTTCCACCAAAAGCTGAATACGCTCAGAGCGGTTTTTTTGATAAAATTTAGAAATAGACGAATCCAAATTACATCTCTCCTTTAATTGACTGTTGATAGCCTTCTTACGCTCCTATCAAATGTTAATGGGCTGAATTAATCTCGCTCAACAACCATTGCCACACCTAGTCCACCACCGATACATAAGGAAGCTATCCCAACTTTAGTATTGGTTTGTTGTAATTCTTGAAGCAAACTGGTCACAACTCGTGCGCCTGATGCACCGATTGGATGACCTAATGCAATTGCTCCACCATAAATGTTTAACTTTTCCGCTGGTACTTCTAAGTCACGAGCAACAGCAATCGACTGAGAAGCAAAGGCCTCGTTTAATTGGAATAAATCAATTTGATCAATCGTATAATCGCCTTTTTCTAAGACTTTTTTTACAGCATAATAAGGTGCATAACCCATAATTTCAGGAGCAATCCCAACTTCAGAAGTTGCTTTTATTGTTGCTAAATAAGGAATTCCTTCTGCAATTGCTCGTTCCTTAGACATTAAAATCAAGGCTGATGCGCCGTCGTTAATGCCTGATGAGTTACCAGCAGTCACGGTTCCATTTTCTTTAAAAACCGTTTTTAAAGTTGCTAATTTTTCAACTGTTGAATTGCCACGAATCGTTTCATCTTCAGTAAACCAAGTTCCGTCAGCTAATTGAACAGGAACAATTTCAGACTTAAATAACCCTTTTTCTTGAGCTGCGGCAGCCTTCATATGGGACTGATACGCAAACAAATCTTGCTCTTCTCGACTAACTTTAAATTTCTCAGCAACATTTTCAGCTGTCACGCCCATTGGATATTCCCCAAAAGCGTCTGTTAAGCCATCATGAAACATGCTATTGATTAATTCTTCTGATTTTAACTCCATTCCGACCGCTGTACTGGCAACCAAAGAAGGGGCCTGTGACATGTTTTCAGTCCCACCAACAACGACAACATCTGCTTCACCCAGTTGAATAGCTTGTCTACCTAACATAATTGCTTTTAAACCAGAACCACAAACTTCATTAATCGTCATAGCAACAGCTTGATAAGGAATTCCTGCTTTAATTGATATCTGACGAGCTACATTTTGACCTAAACCAGCTTGCAAAACATTTCCAAAGATAACTTGATCAACACTCTCTGGATCGATATTAGCACGTTCTAACGCACCCTTTACTACTGTTACGCCTAAATCAACTGCTGAGCTATCTTTCAAACTACCACGGTATTTCCCAATCGGTGTTCGCACTGCATCTATAATAACTATTTCTCTCATAGCAATCTCCCTTTTTAGTCTATTGAACTCGCAATTTTAGCCACATTATAAAAATAAAAAATACCCGAAAAAGTGTTTTTTTTACTTCTATTGGAATTCTGCTTTTTCCTCCCGTGGTTTGCGAGATGAAATGAACCTTAATTATAATCTACTTGCATTATAGCATGGGAATTCTTAAAAATTGTATAAATTTCTGAATTTCCAGTGATTTGACTCAAGCAAATCGAAAATCCCACTATTTAAATCGAAAAAGCAGTTAGGAACTAAAGATTTAACTAAATTTTGACTAGAATCAAGCGAATGTATTGTTTTTTACCAGATTTTCTACTAAACTTAAAGTGTTTCAAAATATATTAACAAAAAGGACGTTCATATGAAAATAGGAATCGATAAACTAAGTTTTTATACCCCTGCTTTTTATGTTGATATGACAGAATTAGCTAATGCGCGCGGTATCGACCCAAATAAATTCACCATTGGAATCGGACAAGACAAAATGGCTTTTGCACCGATTACCCAAGATGCTGTGACCATGGGTGCTAATGCAGCACTTAATTTTTTAACAGAAGAAGACCGCCAAAAAATTGATTTAGTCATCTTAGCGACTGAATCAGGAATTGATCAATCAAAATCTGGCGCTATTTATATCCACCGTCTCTTAAAGTTACAGCCTTTCGCTCGTTCAATCGAGTTTAAAGAAGCTTGTTACGGAGCCACTGCTGGCATTAACTTAGCAAAAGATTATATTGCACAACATCCTGATAGCAAAGTCTTAGTCATTGGTTCAGACATTGCTCGTTATGGACTTGATACGCCTGGAGAAGCGACTCAAGGAGCTGGAGCTGTTGCCATGTTACTTTCTACAAATCCACGCTGTATTGCTTTAGAAAATGACCAAGTTTTCTTAACAGAAGATATTATGGATTTTTGGCGTCCAACTTACTCTGAATATGCTTGTGTACAAGGAAAGTACTCAACTGAACAATACTTACATTTCTTTGAAACCATTTGGGCAGAATATCAACGGAAGTTTTCACAACCTCTAGAAAAATTTGCAGCCTTGTGCTTCCATTTACCCTATACTAAAATGGGAAAAAAAGCTTTAGACTTGATTATTGAAACTGCACCTAGTGACGTTCAAGAACAATTAACTGAAAACTATCGCTTAAGCACATTGTATAGTCGTAACATTGGCAATATCTATACAGGATCACTTTACCTAAGCTTTATTTCACTTTTAGACCATCAACCAAACTTAGCTGCCGAGGATAAAATTGGCTTCTTTAGTTATGGTTCTGGCGCTGTTGGTGAATTTTTCAGTGGAACTTTACAGCCTGGCTTTAAAGAATTCATCACTACTGCTGAACATCAAGACTTATTAACAAATCGCAAAAAATTATCTATTTCGGAATATGAAACACGCTTTAAAGAAGAGCTTCCTAAAGATGGTTCAACATTAGAAATTAGTAGCACTGACGAAGATCCAGCTCCAATTGTCTTAACTGGCATTACTGAGCATATGCGTCAATACAAACGCAAACAATAAAATTTCCATCAAAAAAACCTACCAAATTAGTTTAATTGGTAGGTTTTTTAATAGGTTACCCTTTCAACCACTTGTCTGTGACATCCTTGGCAGAAACAGGTTTCGAAAAATAATAGCCTTGAATAATAAAATTCCCCATCGTTTTAAGAGTGGCTAATTGCTCTTTCGTCTCGACTCCTTCAACAATAACTTGTAAATGCAGTTTATCTGCTAATTGAATAATTGTTTCAGTCACCGCCGTTACCTTCGCATCTAAATTTAAAGCCTCAGTAAAACTTCGATCAATTTTTAAACTTTGAATCGGAAAATCAATCACATAACGTAAAGAACTATAGCCCGTTCCAAAATCATCAATACTTAATTGCACACCCATTTTATGGAGTTGCTTCAAATTCTTTTGGGATTCAGCTAAATCAGCCATTAATACAGTTTCTGTAATCTCTAATTCCAATAAATTAGGTGGTATTTGATGCTTAGCTAACTGCTTCGCAACTAGACAAACCAAAGCATCTCCATGGAAATCATTGGCTGATAAATTCAATGAAACCGGGATTGTAAAACCTAGATTCAACCAGACTTTAATTTGATGACAAGCCATTTCAATTATTTGTTCACTGAGTTGAATAATATGTCCTGTCTGCTCAGCTAAAGGAATAAATTGATCTGGATAGCGTAAATCGTCTTCCCAAGGAACTTGCCAACGAATCAAGGCCTCAACACCATAAAGCTCTTCTGTGTCTGCATGAACCTTAGGCTGGTAGTGTAACAAGAATTCTTTTTTTTCAATCCCCTTCATTAACTCTAGCTCTTTTTGGTACTCATTTTGCAGTTGCTTTTCATATTGTGAATATGAAATAATCAATGTTTTACCTGTTTCACGAACTTGCTGTTTGGCAGAATACATCGCTATATCTACTTTTGTCAGTAATTCCTCAAATTCACTACCATCTTCATATGCCTTCACTAGCCCAATACTGGCTGCCGGAAATAATCGGATTTTTTCAATAACCATTGCTTTACCAAATACTTTTAATAAGTTTTCCCCTACATCTTCCGTTTCCCCAGCGTATTCCTCGATAAACGTTAAGACAAACTCATCGCCTCCAACCCTAGCTAAAAAGTATTCTTTTCCGATATACCGTTGAATTCTCTGTGCCACTTTTGTTAAATATAAATCGCCAATATTATGACCATAGCGATCATTAATTTTTTTCAATTCAGTCATATCAATATAATAAATACTGAGGATTGTCTTTTTTTGAAACGCATACCGTTGCCTCAATTCATTTAAACAATCTTCTATATATTCTTTCATAAAATAACGATTAGGGAGCTTTGTCAGTCCATCATGATAGGCTAAACTACGAATCATTTTTTCCACCTGATTTTCTTTCGTAATATCTGCCCCAACTAAAAATATTTCTGTAATTTTTAGCTCTTCAATTATGATAGGCACAATCTGAATCTTAAATTCCTTGACCGTTCCATCATTAGTTGTGACTTTAGTTTCAAATTGAACATTTTTTCTTTCATTTATTGCTTCAGTAAAATAACTAACTGAACGACAATATTGCTGTGGTTCCATTACTTCTTCAATCCTCGTAATCCCTTGCTCTAATTCCGTTGAAAAAAGCAACTGGGCTGCATCATTTAAACTAAGAATCTCCCCCGCTGCATTAATTAATAATACCGGATCCGGATTACTTTTTAGTAAAGAATAACTCATATCTTTTAACTTACTAATTTCACGACGATTTGTATCAAAGGCAAAACTAACAGCTGAAACCCCAAGAAAACTTAATTGTAGAAGAATGGTAAATAAGCTAATCGTAACAACTAAATAAGTAGCTTCTAGTCCCATTTCTGGTTGTAGAAAATAGTCCGTTTCAAATTGAAGTTCGACTAATCCAAAATAAAATACGGCGCTTAATAATAACGCTAAAACAATCGCTTTTTTAGCATCTTGGATAATACGTAATTGTCCAGTCAATAACTTATTTTGAGTGATAACAATCCAAATAGTGTACATTCCAGAAATGAAACTAAGCAATACTGAACCCATTAAGAATAGTGGATGATATGAAATGCCATTTGAAACGATTGCTCGCATCCCCATATAATGAACACCTAGCAACCCGCCTGTTAACAACAATCCTGCTATGAATAAGTCATTTTTAGTTGTTTTTTTACGACTCATTAACAAAAAAGCTAAATAACAGCCTAAAAAAAGCAATCCAAGTGCGAACCAAGCAAAAAATGGTGTGTAGCTAAAATTTGTGTGATTTAAATAACCCATTAACCCCACATATTGCATCGCACCAATTCCAACACTCATCACGATTGCTTTCACCAAAATCCAACCATTCCGATACAAACTACTTTTATCATCTAATAAACGATTCACACTAACAACATTATATGCTGTAAACAGAGCGATCAAATACGAGCAAATAACTAAAATCGGGATATAATAACCCATTTGCATGTTGAACCACTCCTCTTTCTCTCCACTAATCTATCTAAAGCTTTATCTCATCCTTATTTTAATCTATTTTATTAAAAAAGGTCAAACATTTAATAACGATATATGTATTTTTTTAAAAATAAAAATTAGCCTGATTCACTTAGAATCAACAAGTCTAAGTGAATCAGGCTAAATTTCTGGCTCATTCTATTTTCCCAACTGTTTATTACACATCATACTCTAACTCTTTTATAGCTGCCTCAACAAAGTCATACGGGCTTTTAATCGTTTCTTGTACATATTCTGCTGCACCAGATTTTATCTCAATTTGAACTTGATTCTTAGCTGAAAAATCACTAATTGACTCTTCAAAAAATTCTTTAATCCGTTCTGTTACAACTCTTGCACCTGCTTGATCTGTAAAAAGTAGCAAACCCCAAGTTAAGTTTTCGCGTTCTAAGACATATAAAATATCATTATCTCGAATCGCCTGCTTCATTGTACTTGTAACACGTCCAATAACAGCCGAAATTTGGTCTTCCGACAACATTCGCTGCAATTCATTCCAGTGCTTAACCTGAATCACAACCATTGTTACAGGTAAGTTAAAACGACGTGAAGTTGACATAAACACCTGTGCATCCTCTTTATAGCCTGAATTCCCGGAATTTATAACGAGGGAAGGGCAACGCCTAACGCCTCGTATAATTCCTTCTGCTTCGTCGTAACCTCTCCCAACACGCGACCGTGCCCGGGGGCCTCAAATAATTCAATCATGTCCAGTTCGTCCAGTACACCTTGAAGGGTCCATTGGTTAAATAGCTCGGCATCCTGCATCTTCTTTTTCACGTAGGATAAGTAGATTAAGGCGATGAATTCCACAAAAAGCTTCCCATTCAGGGACAATTCGGATGAAACTTGCATTCTTCTGAAGTTGAGGCGCTCTTTTAAATTGCCGAAGGCTTTTTCAACAACATCCTTGCTGCGATAAAGAGACAACGCTT
Organism: Carnobacterium maltaromaticum DSM 20342; assembly: GCF_000744945.1. Lineage (NCBI taxonomy): Bacteria > Bacillati > Bacillota > Bacilli > Lactobacillales > Carnobacteriaceae > Carnobacterium > Carnobacterium maltaromaticum. The sequence continues at coordinate 2,745,177 of NZ_JQMX01000001.1, read as the reverse complement.
CAAACGGATCATTGACCTCATTAGAAAGCAAGGCGAAGTAACCATAATTTCTAACCGCATTGCGCATCGCCTCTTCTTTAGGCGTGATTTTCTTCCCTCGTTTAGGTGTCTCAGTAACTTCGAAGTACTTATCATAATCTTTCATACGATAATCTTTTAGTGTATTTTCCTTCAGATCTTGGTGAAGGGCTGTCAGATAGTCGTTCATGTCTACCTGATCTTTAATCGCTTTTTCAGGATTGTAGAACAGATGCAGATACGCGCGCTTTTCCAATTTTATCACATCACCTTTATACGGACGTTCCTGTTCGTATTCCCAGTTTATTGTGCGACATACACCGTAGGTGGTGAACTGTGTTTCGAAGTTTGACCAAAGTTTCAAGTTCTCACGTTCCGCTTCCAACACACCCTTGACATATTTGAGTTTGAGTTGCACTCCTATCACGAATTTCTGGTGGTGTTTATACAAGGCGTTGATATTATCCTTGCTGTAAAAACCTCGATCAAATATCACGTTGACCTTTTTGTAGCCCATTACATCAAATTCCTTCATGAGTTGCCGAACCGTTTTAACATCGGTGATATTTCCGGAGAGCTTGCGGTAATAAAAGGGCAGTCCGGATTGCGCCCCAAACAAGAGTGCCAAGTTGATTTGTGGCAAGCGGTCGTGTTCCTTGTTTCGTCCCTTCTTCACTTGCGATAAGACCTCTGAGTAACTCGATATCGACGTAGTGTCAAATGCCCAATACTCCTTTTCCATCCGGCGGTTGCCTTGTTTCTGAAAGAAGGCCATCCGGCCTTCCTCATCGATTGCTTGGAATAGGTCGCTGCTTCGTTGTGAAGGAATATCCTGGCAATACGGGTGATGATGCAGTTTTTGCCAATGGGAAAAACGACTCAAGGCGTTATTCTCTTCGAGAATCAAGTAATAGGCGATCGACAGAATTTGCTTATAATGCTCCGGGAAGATGGCCTTAAGGTCCGCGTATACGCCTGTCTGCTTGCCAATTTGATCGAGCAGATAACCTGCCCCATAGAAGATTCTTCGGACTTGTGTCATTGGAATCGGCCCTGGCTTAACTTCCGATGAAGTCGGGGCCGGTTTCTTTTTGTACGAACGTGTTGGGACGATTTCACCTGTAACCGGATCGACTTTTCCAATCAGTGTCCTCTTAGCGCGTGATTGTTGCTTTTCCTTATCCCAGTAGGGTTCATTCTGATAGGCATAAGTAATGCCCGTTTTCTTGTTTGTCTGAAAAATAACTGCCATATCAACACTCCTCGTTATACATTATATTATATAACGAGTTATAAGTCTACAAAAAAACCGCTATATATCAATCGTTATAGCGGTTTTTCGAGTGATTATCGTTACACAATTCGGGAATGCAGGTTATAGGCACGGATTGTTCGTAATCTCGTTTCATCATCCAATATTCCTAGCTGACGGTTCTTGCGTTCTAACTGACTATTTTCTGCTTGTAGCTTCTGTGTTCGATAACTAAACATATACAGAGTCACAGATAAAAGAGGTGTCATTACTAACCAAAAATACAAGCTCGCTCCAAATGTTTCACTTGTAGAAATAGATTGGTATAACGCATAACTTCCTTGTAAAAAGATAAAAATTAAATTTAAAATCAAACCAGCTGTAATTGTTGTAAAATATGTGATAATCGCCAATAGTAAGGCCACGTTCATAAAAATAATATTCTGAACAAAACTACTTTGATCAAATGTTGTAAATACGACGATAATAAACATTAATAATAGAAAACCTAATAAGGCTAAATCGGATAATAATTTATTATTTTTCATCATTATCCTCCTTATCTAAACGATTTTTTCTAAATGCTAAGATTAAGGCAATTAGAATTGAAGCTAACACTAAGCCCACTAATCCAAGGTATAACAAAAGATTCGATTCCTTTTTAACTTTATCAACAAAGGTCGTTGCTTCTCCGATATCCCCTTTCTTTTTAAAGCGATAGCTATTAACCCGATTATCTTTATCCACAGTAAAAGCATCTCCACTATGTTTTTGAACTTTATCTTGAGTCGACAGCTCTTTGGAAGCCAAATAAACGGACTGCGGAGTAGCTCCTGTCATAACCAACAACCCATTACTAGCAGTGTACGGTGAGTGTAGTAACTGTCCAGTCCCAATTTGTTGTCCGTAATTAGATTCAATACTTAATTTTTCATTGGATAAAAATCCTGCTCCGTCTTTATCGTATTTAAAATATAACTTCTCATTAATTCCTTTAATAAACGTATTATCTAGAGCTGAACCCATAGTAATAATATTGCTAGATTTTAGCTCTTCTTTCGTTGCTGAACTTGAATAAAAAACAACTTCACCTGTATTATCTTGCGCGTATTTTCCTAGTAAATTAAAAATATTCGTCAGCCCACGATAATAGTCAGCATTCATCTCTTCCGGTAAAACCACTGCTATTTGATTAAAACTCCCATCTTTTAAAAATGGAAATGGATAGTTTTCAAACAATAAGTCTGTCCGATCTTTCGTGTTTACCCTCATCATAGACTCTGGAGAAATATAGGCCCACGGAGTCTCATCCTGTCTAGGGGTGCATTGTAAATCTTTAATTTCTAAATCAAAACTGACGGTCACTGCAAAATTGCCTGACACATCTAAGTCTGGCGGCAAGGTAAAAGTTGCTGTATCGCCATCAGCATATTCCTTCGTTAATTTTTTACTACCAATCGGTATACCACCAATCGAAACAGTCATAAGTGAACGATCAAAATCAAGATTTTTAGCATAACGAAAAGCCAAATTCACTTGACTATTTGCAGCTAAAGAACGATTCGCTGGCAACGACATAAAGTAAGTTTGCTCTTGGTGAAAAGGCCCTTTTAATTCATCTCCTGTACTTGTCATTTGAAAATCCTCTTCAATTTTCAAATGAGACGTTGCCGTATCTAAATCTTTAGACACCTCTTTACTAACTAGTTGTGTTTCAGACATTAGTTCCTCGTTTGCACTATACCGTCCTGCCTTAACTAATGCTTTCTTATCACTAGAAGTGATAACTAACACCGTTTGATTTTCTTTTTTTATCACTTTTAGAATAGCTTGCTCTTTGACACTATTTTTATCAATTTTAGTTTGATAGTCAGCAGGTAAATGATCATACTCTGCTACTAAAACAACAAGTGGCAATTGCGCTAAATGCGAATCATTTAATGTGCCGATTGGAATTTGTTGATCATCTTGTCCATTTGCTTTTGCAGATCCAGATAAGGTATAGGTTGCTGTTTCTAATTCAGTTGGAGTGGCTTTTTCAGGAACGATAACGGCCACCTCTTTATGAACAACAGAATCCATCCCACTAAACCGCTCATAAAAAGCTTGGATTGTTTCTGGCATTTCTTTTTTTGTATAATTTACACCAACATTTGAGCCTTTAAAAATATGCAACCAATCAGCAGGTGTCTCCGTCAAACTACATTGATCTTCACCGTTGGTCGTCATAATTGCGCCTTCTATTTTTAATACATTTGAACCTTGTTTAATTAGTTCTTTAGGTATATCAATCACTAAGTGCTGTTTTTCAAGACTTGTTTCTGTTGGTCGAAAAGAATTGAACTTCATCCCATTAATCGATAACGTCACACTCGAAACATCATTTTTGGTCAATTGAGAAATTTGATAGTCCAAATTAAGTCTGACTTGATCGACTTCCCAATAATCCAATATTTGAAAATATAAATTCGTTGTCGCTGAAACCCCAGTCAAGGAGCTATCTGTATTATCAAATTTGGTAATAAACGTTTGTGGTTCAGCTTCTGCTCCATAAACTACAACTGAGCTTGATACAATACTAAAAATAACAACGAATCCCATTAAAAACCATTTTTTCATCTAACTTTCCTCCACTTCTCGCTAAAACCGCTCTGTTTTATACCATTTGACTTCACGTTTTAGAACTGTTTCTTTAATAAACATTACCATTCCATATGCCGCAACAGCTAACCACATCTGACTGTATGTTACATACATAAGTAAAATAATGCCCAAATTTCCAAACGTCATTTCACCCTTTTCAGTTGTAATCGTAATAAATGTTCCTACGACGAAAAGAATGATTGCTAATAACCACAGCAACCCACTAAAACCAGCCAATGTTGTCGTCACATAGCCCATCAAATTAAGTAACAACAGTACATCTGAAACAACCAACGAAGTCATTAGCAAAAAATAAATGGATAAAAAGTACAAAATATCAAAACGGATTTTACGTGCTTTTGCGTTGAATAATAACGGTGCATTTTTCACAATAACATAAATATTGCCTTTTACCCAGCGTGTCCGTTGACGAAACCAGACCTTTAAGGTTTGAGGTTCTTGCTCCCAAGTTACCGCTTTAGGTTGAAACTTGATTTTATAACCCATCATGTAAATTCGAAAACTAATTTCGGTATCTTCTGCCAAAGCTTTCTCATCCCAACCACCAATTGCTTCAATAATTTCTCGCCTCATGATAAAGTTGGTACCAGGAATCGTACATAATTTGAATAATTGCCAACGACCTGCTTGAGCCATCCACTGAAAAGACAACGTTTCGATATTAATAAAACGCGTCAATAGACTGGCGTTGCGATTTCTAGTTCTAAATTTCCCAACTACGGCACCTAATTTTTCGTCATTGCTCAGTTCTGCTACAAGATAGCGTAATGCTGTTTTTTCTGGCGTATTATCTGCATCATAAATCGCAATTAAATCCCCTTTAGCCTGTTTAAAACCAATATTCAGAGCATTCGATTTACCCTTTCCTCCAACTACAGCATCCGTATTGATAATATGCAGCTGGCGAGTTGGATTTTTGGCTTGAATTGCAGCTAATAATTCTGCGCTATTATCTGATGAATTATCATTAATGACAATAATTTCATAGCGATCTTGTGGGTAATCAAAGCGCAATAATGACTCCACTGTCTTTACAATAACGACGCCTTCATTATGGGCCGGGACCATAATTGTCACCAACGGTGGAACACCCTTAATTTCAGGAAGTTCCTTTCCTTCTATTTTTATATAATAAATGTAGCCCGCAATAATCAAGGCCACATTAACTAATAATAATCCCCAAATAGAAAAAATTGCGACTAGTAATAAATAATCTGCTAGCGTCATATTTTTTCACTCACTTTCTATATTTTCCTTTATATAAATTATAGCCAATAACAAAAAAGATACTTAATACAAATAAAGTGGCACTAATAATAACGATGAAAATTTTGTCCTGTAAATTAAAAAAATCTGTTAAACTACCTGTATCTTTCACTGTTTTTGCTTGCTTTCCTGCTACTGATTTCACCATTGTTTCCGGATACTCACGTTCACCATTAACTGTTAAAATCGCATTTTCCACTTTTATTTGATTGGTTTCTGTCACCACATTGTGTTCTCTCAAATTTATTCCTCGAAATAAAAAAGGCAGCTGATTTAACTCTTTATTGATGTTATCCCATTCTTTTCTCGTGTCCGGTATTTTATAAGTCAAGGCTGTCGGAGTATTAAATTTATGCCTTTCTATTGCTCCCCATTCAACTGCCTTTAGTGAAGAGACTGGCAACCCAAAATAAGTCGTATCATAAATTGGAGCAGTCGTCGTCTTATCTCGGTACTGAAGCTTCTTAGGGTTAGGCAGCAACAGAACTGTCGAACTATAAGACAAGCCATCTTGTTGATATTCTGTATCTTGATTCCAATAGGCCGGCGCACTAATGCCTACAGGAAAAACATTATCTGCCACTAGTTCATCAATTGTTTTCGGCATAATAGCTGCTAAATCGCGTTGCTCTCTACTAACACCCATTACCTCAGGAGTTTTTAAAAGTAGCCCGCCATTTCGAGCCGCTACATAACGTAACATGTCAGTATAATTTTTCATTGCTTTTAAATCTACATTTTGCCAAACGCTTGTTGCACTTAATGCAAAGGGAATCCCTGCATCATATAACTGATCTGCTAAATACTTAATAAGAGGGAGGTTTGAAAAAGGTGTCACATCTGTGAAAACTAACATAGGGTTAAATGTCCCAGTTTGCTTCAACCATTTTTGAATGAGTTGGCTCGTTAAAATAAAACTCAACCCATCTGGCTTTAGATAAGGAAGATAAGCAGAGTTGCCATTTAAAATGCCATAAGGTTTCAATTCATTGTGGTTCTCAAAATCTATTCGTCCAAATTCTTCAGCTGCTTCCGAAATTCCAGCCGCAACCTCAACCGTCAATTCCGTTTCCATGACTTCATTAGCTTTCTCACTAAGACTGACTAAGTTGCCTCGTTCACCATTAATTTGCTCCAATTCAATACCAAGCTGCTTTTGCCATTTCATAGGTAAATTACCACCAATATGTAATTTTAATCCTGTAAAAGCATCACGATCCTTTAAATAAAACGGATTTTCAATAGCCAAGTCTGGTGCATTAATCAATGTAATGATTCCATTAAAATCAGACATTTCGTTTTCATGGTACTCTGCAACTGAAATAGTTGTCACCACAACATTAAAACTAGTGAGCAAACGTTGCAAAGTACTAATTTTTTCTTCACCTGAACCAGATGTATCTAGACTGTCATACACAAGTAATAGTTTCATCTCACTCTCGTCTGGCTTTGTATCAGCAAATACGGATGTCGGATAGGAAAAGCAACTAACTAACCAGAAAAGACAACCTATTGCCATTAACTTATACCACTTTATCATTTAACGCATCCCCCCTCCTGATTCATTTATTTTAGTTTCAGCGAATCAAATTCTGTTTCTTGCTGCCATAAGCGATTGAATAAAATATCGCTTAACGTCATAATTGTTAGAAAATCGAATAAAACAGCTATTAAAAAAAGATGTTTTGCCAAATCGGCGTCTCCATCCCCCACGACAGAAATTAATAGAATTCCAAAAATCATGCCAATACTAGCTAAAATCAACCAATAACGCAATAAGCCTCGTGGATTATTTTGTTGATAAGCTCGGTATGTGCTAGGAAAATAGAGAGCTAAATAGACGAGTGTCCAAATAATTAAAAAACCTAGCGTTTTAGGATAGACAGTACGTTTTAAACGACTATAGAGAGTAAAATAAGTCGCCTGACTTTTAGCTTTTTTCCCAACTTTCTTTTCATAGTTCCCCATTTCAACGGTTTGAACTTCATGAATATCATGAGCAGCGACATCCAAAATATCATAAAATTCTTTAGGATGGGCTAAATAATTTTTTAAAATCCAACCGAATCCATATTTTTCATAAAAATTATCCACCATATAAGGACTATTTACATCAATAGCTGTATATTCTTGAAAATAAATATTTTCTTTTAATAAAGCAAATTGTTCACTAATTCCACCGTCACTAAGTGTTGCTTCTGGATTCTCAGATTCCAGTAAAACACCGCGTGTCATCGATTGAAATTGATTAATTTTGTTAAATTCTGAGGTGATTAACTTATAAGTTGCCACACCCGTCACTAATACTAAAACTAAGCTAAAAACAACCATCATTCGCGAAATCACTGTCTTTTTAATAAATAATAACCCAATATAAATAAATGCAATAAAAACTACTAATGGCGCGTTTTGTTGCTTAGATGTGATTAGTAACATCGAACTAAGGGTTAACAAAACCAATAGGACACCATCATTGTAGCGTTTCCGACACATCAACAATGTCGAAGAAACAATATATAAACACATAATAAACATAATTGGCTCACTATAAAGTGAGTTAAAATAAGCTATATATGCTGTATCTGTAAAGATAATCACTACAAAAAGGGCAATGAAGTAGCCTTTCCAACCTTTGATTCGATAAGTCAGAGCTTCTGTTAATAAATAAATGCTACCTAAAAACAAAACATAATAAATGAAGCTCAAAAAACGGATATCAAAAATAGTTTGGCTATAAAACAATTTATTCAATACCACAGCTAAGTGAATAAAAAGTGGCTCTGATGAAAATAAACTAGCACCATGTTCATTGTAATAGTGCATAATGCCATACTCTTTAATAAAATAACTGAAATATTGGTCACTATATTTTGGTAATTGATACAAGCCATTGCTGTACAACATTCTTAAAAAGTCACCATTATCTGCAATTCCTATTAAAGGTTGAATAAATAATGCAATCCCAGCTACAATGGCTGCAAGAAAGACTGCTAATAACGACGGTGAAATAACAGTCGAAATAGTTATCCCGCTGTTAAGTAACAGCTTCTTTAGTTGTTTCACTTCTTTACCTCCTTATAAAACGTTCTTTTGAGTCGTTTAGGCCTGGCAGAAAAATAGGAAATCCCAGGAAAAGTTGCTCTTTACTTTTTTGGGAATTTATCTTTTTTCCGAAGGACTGGCTCAAAAGAACTAGCCTTGATAAAAAGTTCTTTTAAGCCGTTTAGGCCTGGCAGAAAAATAGCAAATTCCAGAAAAAGTTGCTCTTTACTTTTTTGGGAATTTATCTTTTTTCCGAAGGACTGGCTCAAAAGAACTAGCCTTGATAAAAAGTTCTTTTAAGCCGTTTAGGCCTGGCAGAAAAATAGCAAATTCCAGTAAAAGTTGCTCTTTACTTTTTTGGGAATTTATCTTTTTTCCAAAGGACTGGCTCAAAAGAACTAGCCTTGATATATAGAATCAGATTTTCTTGTAGAATTAATATTGATAGGCTAATAAAGCAATTAAATTATTGAACGAAAATAAAGCATTCGTTTGGCTATCTCCGTATCCACCGTTCAAAGGACTTGCTGGGTCATGAATCTGACTCGCTTCCATTCGATCCATCGCACGATTGTACAATTCTTCATCCCCAACTTCGGAAGCTATCATTGCGCAAATTCCATAAGCTGCAGCCGACTGATTCTGATCTAAAACTTCTCCGGTTTTTGAATAGCGATTATATAAAGTCCCTTTCTCAACATTTTCTTTAATAAAAGCTATACTTTGTGACTTCGTTTTTCCCGCTTCACTTAGATGCAAAATGGATAAGAGTGACTCGATAACATTGATTTCTTCACTAGCAATATAAGCTTTTTGGGTATAATCATAGCGTGTTTGATAGAAAGGAAATTGATCCCCTAGATAGCCTTCTGTTAAAATCATTTCTTGTGCATCTATTAAGGCTTTCTTGTCTTCAACTGCGATTGGCAATAAACTTAATGTTTTTACATCTATATAACACAAAGTAATGGATTTATTGGTTATATCATACTGACTATCTCGAAAATCAACCAGTTTGTTTTGATTAACCATTTTTTTGTAAAAGCGACTACCATATTGTGTAACAAGATTCTCAGACGTTGCACCCGGTATAAATTGTTGAGCTTCTGCTAAACCACGAATAATTCGCAAATCATCGACACTTGCATTAACTGGATACCTTTTTTGCAGTTTTGGACTAAACCGATAACTGAATTGAGTTGATTCATTGAAGGTTGCGACTGTTGTTTCCCATGTTTTTTTAAATAGTGTTTCATCTTGTTTCAAAGCTGCATAGCGTAGCATTAGTCCTGCTGACTCACTAAGGACCTCATGGCCTGTAGCAACCTCTTCATTTTGATCCGTATCTAAATAATTTGTATAAATACCATAATCTCCCGTTAACTTTTCAGCGACGAAGGTTTCTAATTTTTGCTCATTATCCTTGGCGCCTTTACGGTTAGCACCATATTGGTTTGTCTTTTTTATTTTTATTTCCACAGGTGAGCTTTCAGCCTGACTATGCTGCTCCCCAATAAAATTTTTATTGGATTGAATTGGCTGACAACTTAACAAAAAAAAGAAGAGCCCACTTAATCCGCATAACCCAATTGCTTTTTTTAATCTCATAATAGAGTAACTCCCTAACCTTTATTTTCTAACAAAAATTGATTGATTTCATTCTGGTTTTTGAAGTTGGAAAGACGATTCGTTACTTGGCCTTTTTTTACTACCAGAACTGCTGGCACAGATTGAATGTCTGTCACATTAACAATTTTTTCAAAGTTTTTTATATCTGTTTTCTTACCTTCATCCGTATTGTAATACAGAATAGCTTGATTATTCTTTGCAAGTGCCTTTTCAAGCTTTGGCTGAAAAGCCTGACATTTATCACAAGTTGGTCGACCTATATAAATAATTCCATCCTTTTTTTCATCTATTAAGCCCATAATCTCCATCCCAGAAGCGGAAGTAAGAGTAGCCATATTTTCTTTTGTTTCTGTTTTATTCATCATTATAAAAATAAAAAAAACCGTACTCAACAGAACAACCACTCCACTACCAATCAAAACTCCCTTTTTCATTACATAACCTCCATAATCAACTTATTGTTTAGTAGATTCTAGCACAGCTAATAAAATAAGTAACGTTAGAACTATTACCAATAAAAAATTTCTATTTATTTTTTAGTCATTCAATTCAACATTAAAAAATTCGTTTTTTAATTACTCTATCGTACTCTATTTATTCCTATTTATATATAGCCATACAGCAATTTTCCATGCTCTTTTTTATCATCTTTTGTTGTTATCTTAAAAAAAAATGATAAATAGTTAAATAAATTAACAGGGATTCTTCTCTACTCTTTATTTTGCTTCAATTAAACAAATCCGATTTACTTAAAAAATATCAAGATCCACCATGCTTTTTATGCCATTCATAGTTGCACTACAAAAAAATCGTTAAATCAAGAAACTCTCCTGATTTAACGATTTTCACTTTTATTGTTCTTGATTCTCACTTTCACCTAAATTAGGATCCATTTTATTGGCTGCAATAACAAACGGTGCCCAAATTGCAAATGAAGCCAATACACAAACTAATGTGACAATAGGCGCACGCCAGTCAGCTCCTGTTGCTAAGAAGGATAATAGGAACGGAGGAGTTACCCAAACTATTGATTGAGAAACTGGATTCACTAAATCCAACATCGTTGCAAAATAACCAATGGATACTGAAACAACTGGTGCAAGCATAAATGGAATAAATAAAATTGGATTTAAAACAATTGGTAAACCAAACATAACTGGTTCATTGATATTAAAAATACCAGGTCCAAGAGATAAATTAGCTACAGCGCGGTAATCCGCACGTTTAGAGAAGATCAAGATAACAACGATTAAGACAATTGTTCCTCCTGAACCACCAAACATTGAATAAGCATCAAATGAACCACGAACCCATTTATATCCTTCTGCCTTAACTAATTCAACTCCACCTTCTTGGAAGAGATTTAAGTTTTTAAGTTGTGCAACACCAAAGACACCTTCTAAAACGGGTGCTAAAACGTTCATACCGTGAATACCGAAGAACCAGAATAATTGAATCGCGATAGTCACAACAACTACAGCACCAAATCCTTGAGAGAAACCAAGCAAAGGTTTAGCAATTGTTTCTTGAATCCATTCTAAGAACGTCATATTCGGAATCAATTTTGCGAATGCCCAATAAAAAACAGCGACTGAATATAAAGCAACTGTTGCGGGAATAATTGCTGCAAAGGCTTTGGAAACAGCAGGTGGTACTGAATCTGGTAACTTAATTGTCATATCTCGTAACATCAATTTACAAAAAATCATTGTTGCAACGAAACCGATAACCATTGCGGTAAAGAAGAAATTACTATCTAAATTATTTAATGGAATCCAACCCCAACCAGTAGCTGTAATTCCTTGAGAAGTAGCTGACCAACCAGTTGTTGCTGATTCTGCATTGATTGTTTCAACCATTTTAGCTGGAACACTTGTTGCCAAGTTACCAGTAAATGAGAATGTTATACCTGCAATAGATGCAGCTAATGAAACAATCCCACCAGCTAAATCATTGACACCATATGCTCGAGAGAGGTTATAGCCCCAAGAAAAAGCAAAAATTAAACCAGCGATAGCTAAAGTTCCATTCCAAATATAGCCATTTATAGAAATAATTTCCTTAATTATAGGAATATCTCCACCAACATAACCTGAGAAAAATTGCGGGGGTAAATCACGAATTATTGCGTTAATCATAACCGCTACTGAACCGGCCATTGTTGCTGGCATTGTACCAATAAAGGCATCACGTAAAGCGACTAAGTGTTTCTGTGCACCAATTTTTGCCGCAATCGGGAGTAAATGCTTCTCTAGCCAAGCAGATAATGCTTCCATCATATTAAAAACCTCCAATAATTAATTTTATACGCACAAATAAGCAGGAAAACCCTTACATAGTTTTATTCTTTTAACAGCTGGAACTAACCTACTATTAAACCATGTTTTATTTTTACACAACTCCTCCTCCCTCTTATTTAATGCAAGAGTCGTGCCAAATAAATACGCTGTTTATTCCCATTCTATAAAGGTTCACAAAAAAATAGCGCTTACACATAGTTTTAAATAATCTACACAGTTTTAATTTAATTACTTTTTTTCAGCTCTCTATAACAGATCTAAAATGATTCTAATCCTGCCTTATATGTACGTATCGAACAAAAAAAGACTAAGGCATTTTCTTCCCTTAGTCTTTCCCGTATAATTTTTTAAATTAGTTTGTTTTTCCAGATAAACCTTCATATATTTTATCAATGTTCCATTTAATCATATCATAGTAGGTATCGCCATCTTCACCCTTATCTGCTAAAGAGTCAGTAAATATTTTTGCCACAATTGGCACGCCTGTTTCTCTGGAAACGGCCTCCATTGTTTTTGGAGAAATACTAGTCTCCACAAACAATGCTTTTACATCATCCTTTTTAATACGCTCTACAATTCGTTTCATTTGTCCTGGTGTTCCTTGACTGTCTGTATTAATCTCCCAGATATACTCAGCTTGTAGCCCATATTGTTTTGAGAAGTATTTAAAGGCACCCTCACTGCTAACTAAGATACGATTTTCTTCAGGAATAGACAACATTTTTTCTTTTGCCTGCGTGTCTAATTCAGTTAATTTAGCTACATAGGCTTCTTTATTTTTTTCGAAATAATCTGCATTTTCTGGACTGATTTTGCTTAATTCATCGGTTATATTCTCAACGTACTTAATCCCATTTTGAACATTTAACCATGCATGTGGGTCTTCTTCTGTTTCTTGACCTGCTTCGCTTAAATACATTGGTTCAACACCCTTACTAACAGCAAATGTCACATCTTCCTTACGACTATTAGTAATAACTTTATCAAACCAGCCCTTACCTGTTTCAAGATTTAAGCCATTGTAAAAAACAATGTCCGCTTTTTCAACAGCTTCTGTGTCTCTAGGGGTTGGATCATAAATATGCGGATCCGTTCCAACTGGAACCATACTGTATACATCAACTTTATCCCCGCCCACATTCTCAATCATATCTGCAATAATTGAATAGGTTGCTACAACTTGAATTTTCCCTGTCGAGTCTGCCTTTTTTTTATCTTGGTTACTACTACCTGCAGAACAACCTGCTACAGTCAGCAATATAACTGCTAATCCGACTAAATAAATCATTTTATTTTTCATATCGTTATCTCCTCTTTTCTTCGTTTTAAGAATCCATTTTTTGGTGACAGTATAAATGAGATGGTGAAAAAACTCGCTCCGACTAAAACAATAGCTGCACTGGTTGGCAAATCATAGCTAAAACTAATTAGTACTCCAATAATTCCACTGATTGTGCCTAATGCTGATGCCATTATCATCATATGAAGTAATTTATTTGACCAAAGATACGCCGTTGCTGCTGGAGTAATTAATAAAGCAACAACTAAGACAATCCCGACTTGTGACAGCGCAGAGACAGTAAAAACTGTCAATAATAACATCAATAGATAATGATAGAAATTATTCTTCAATCCGTATGCTTTTGACATTACTGGATCAAACGAGGTAATCAATAATTCTTTATACAATAATGTGACTGTAACTAGTACTAAAATGAGAATAATCGCTGATGTTCCTATTTCTTGTGGTGTAACAGCTAAGATATTCCCAAATAAAACATGGTTTAAGTCAAGTCCACTATGGGCTTTTGTTATCAAAATGATTCCTAGTGCAAAAAACGTACTCAAAATAATTCCAATTGACGTATCCGTTTTAATTTTGCTTTTTTTGATAATAAACTCAATTAAAATTGATGCTAAAAGTCCAAAAAATGTTGCACCAACCATCATATTAACGCCAAACATATATGACAGTGCCACACCTGGTAACACGGCATGAGATAAAGCATCTCCCATTAAAGAAAGCTGTCTTAAAACAATAAAACTTCCGATAATGCCTGAAATTAAACCTAAAATAATCGATGACAACAAGGCGTTAATCATTGTGACTGACAGACCCGTTGCATCTGAAATTGAAAATAAAATATCCATACTTACCCCTCCACTCCTTTTATAACGATATCCCCTAGAGAATCACCATACGCTTCTTGGATAAATTTCGCCGTAAAAGCTTTATCAATTTGATCAGAGACAATCAACTTTTTATTCAAGATGACTAAGTGGTCAAAGTAATCCACGACTTTATGCAAATCATGATGGACGGTTAAGACTGTTTTCCCCTGTGCTTTAAGTTCATTGAGAATATCGATAATGATTTTTTCACTAACCATATCAATCCCAACAAAAGGTTCGTCTAAAAAGTAGTAATCTGCATCTTGTGCAAGTGCTCTAGCGATAAAAACTCTTTGTAATTGTCCACCAGAAAGGTTGCCGATTTGTTTCTTAGCAAGATTACTTAACCCAACTTTTTCTAAAGCCAGTTTTGCACGTTCTTTCTCTTTTCTCCCTGGAAAAACAAACAATTTTAAACTTGGGTATGTTCCAGTTAGAACAGTATCAAAGACGGTAATTGGAAAAGTTAAATCAATCTCACTCCGCTGAGCTACATAAGCAATTTTCTTTTTGAATCCTGAAATAGGTTGGTCGTTTATGTAGACTTCACCCGAATCTTTTTTGATTACACCTAACATCGATTTAAGTAAGGTCGATTTCCCAGCTCCATTTGGACCAATAATTCCAATCGACTGCCCTGTCGGTATTGTTGTTGTAATATCTGATAATGCATTATGTCCAAAATAGGACACATTAATATTTTTTAATTGAATCACTATATACACTCCTCGTATAAAAAGTTTGTTGAGCCGTATAGCTCTGGCAAGAAAATAGGGAAATTTGATGTGACGTTTTTTGTCACCTCAAAATTTCATCTTTTTCTCGAAGAGTTGGCTCATAAGAACTAGCCTTGATAAAAAGTTTGTTGAACCTTTTAGCTCTGGCAAGAAAATAGGGAAATTTGATGTGACGCTTTTTGTCACCTCGAAATTTCATCTTTTTCTCGAAGAGTTGGCTCATAAAAACTAGCCTGATAAAAAGTTTGTTGAGCCGTTTAGCTCTGGCAAGAAAATAGGGAAATTTGATGTGACGCTTTTTGTCACCTCGAAATTTCATCTTTTTCTCGAAGAGTTGGCTCATAAAAACTAGCCTGATAAAAAGTTTGTTGAGCCGTTTAGCTCTGGCAAGAAAATAGGGAAATTTGATGTGACGCTTTTTGTCACCTCGAAATTTCATCTTTTTCTCGAAGAGTTGGCTCATAAGAACTAGCCTGATAAAAAGTTTGTTGAGCCTTTTAGGCCTGGCAGAAAAATAGGAAATTTCAAGAAAAGTATCTTTTTACTTTTTTAGGAATTTATCTTTTTTCCGAAGGACTGGCCCATAAGAACTAGCCTTGATAAAAAGTTTGTTGAGCCTTTTAAGCTTGGCAATTTTAACTACTTTAGAAAAATAAGAAATTCTCCAAAAGGAAAGTTCCATTTTTTGTTTTAAGGGGCTTGCGAATAAAGTTAACCTTATCTTGATATTCTTATTATAGCATCTATATAAGGTTAGTCAAACATTATTTTTAGCCACGCCTAACTTTTTAAGTATTTAATAAAATACTAAGGCATTTACAGTGAATTTATTAACTATACATAATTTTCGAATCTTAATTATCTGACATAAAAGGTTACCCTTATTTTACTGAACACTAAAAAACCCAATCCAAAAATTCAGGATTGGGTTTTCGCTTGGTGGTTACTAAAATTAAGCGTTCATTATTTTAGTAATTCCCCTTTTCTTCTTTGAACTATATAAGCTAACATAGCTGTCATTACCACTAAGCTTCCTATAACCATCCATTTAACAGAAGGATTTTCTCCTGTTTTAGGTAGCGTATAGGTATTATTTTTTGATACTGATGTTCGTGGTAAAGTCTTATTATTTAGTTGATCATTGTATTTATCTACCGTAATCAAATCACTACCTTGAGCAATAGAAAAGTTCATTGGCGTTTGTTCCAATTTATAGCCCGTTGGAGCTTTGGTTTCAACCAATTGATAGTCTCCATTAGCTAAATCTGAGATTTCTAAGGTTCCATTTTCTCCTGTTTCCAGGTTCTTCTGGATAACTTTTCCATCCTTATCTTGTAAGTCAAAGATAGCTCCTGCTAGTAATTCATCTGTTTTAGCATCTTTCTTTTGGACCCTAACTGTTTGCTGTTTCGCTTTATTTGTTTTAGATAGTTGAAGCGCAGAAGATTGCCCCTTTTCTACTGTAAAAATAACTGGCTCTTGGTCTAATTGATAACCAGCTGGGGCTTTCGTCTCAACTAACTGATAGTCATTTGCTTTTAAATCATTGATAGCTAATTTTCCAGCAGCATCGGTTACCATATGTTGAATCAATTTATTCCCTTGGCTATCTTGTAAATCAAATTCTGCACCTGCTAATGTTTCGCCACTGCGCTCATCAATTTTTGTTAAGACCACAACACCTGCAATCAACTCATTTGAAACCGTTATGTTAACAGCTTCAGTCTGGTCTTTTTCAAGCGTAAAGACAACCGGTTCTTGATTTAATTGATAGCCTGTCGGAGCTTTGGTTTCAACAAATTGATAAGAACCAGGTTTTAAACCTGAAACAGCTAATTTGCCTGAAGCATTAGTTACTAAGTCCCTTTGAAGAACCTTTCCACTTTGATCTTGCAACTCAAAAATCGCTCCTTGTAAAACCGTCCCTGTTTGACTATCCACTTTAGTTAATAGAACGCTACTAGGATTAGCTTTATTCGTGATAGCTATTTTTAGAGCTTCCGTTTGACCTTTTCCAATTTTAAATGGAACTGGAGTTGCATCTAATTGGTAGCCTACTGGGGCTTTGGTTTCAACCAATTGGTATGCATTTGGAGCTAAATCATTGACGGAGATTTTACCAGATTCATCCGTTGTTAACGTACTTTGAACTTGTTTTCCTTCACTATCTTGCAGCTCAAAAACGGCTCCTGCTAAAACTTCACCAGTTTGATCGTCAGTTTTAGTAATCACAATACCACTAGGCGTTAGTTTATTTGTCATTGTGACTTCTGTTGCTTCACTTTGATTTTTTGCAATCGTAAATTCTACTGGTGTTGTATCTAGTTCATAACCTGTTGGCGCTTTTGTTTCAACAAACTGGTACGAACCAGGTTTCAATTCATCCACAGCTAATTTACCCAAATTATCAGTAGTTAATCCACTTTGAATCACTTCTTTGTTATTCTTTTGAAGCTCAAAGACGGCTCCTTGTAAAGTTTCACCTGATTGTTCATCGGTTTTAGTTAGTACGACACCACCAGGGAGCAACTCGTTCGTCATTGCCACTTCAACACTCTCTGTTTGGCCCTTTTTGATTTCAAATGTCAATGGAGTTTCATCTAATTTATACCCAGTTGGAGCTTTGGTTTCAACAAATTGATACGATCCAACTTTCAAATCTTGTAATGTTAAGGTACCATTCACATCCGTTGTTAATGCACTTTCTAAAGGAGTGCCTGTTTCATCTTGTAATTCAAAAACAGCCCCTGCTAAAGATTCATTTGATTCTTTAGCTGTTTTTTTCAAAGTAACACTATTTAAAAAGGTGCGTTCATTTGTCACTTTAATTGGAAGCATCGACTCAGTTAAACTGATCAATTTACCTGTTTTATATTCTGGATTAATGTCATAACCAGTTGGTGCTTTGGTTTCTTTTAGTTGATAGTCTCCCAAAGGCAAACCAGTAAAGGTTAATTCACCTTGTGCATCTGTATCACCTTTCAACCCAGTTTCAGTTCCATCAGCTTTTAAAATTTCAAAAGTAGCGCCAGCTAATAATGTGCTTTCGTCTAAATTATCGACTTTTAAAATCGTTAAATCAGCGGTTTTTACAATTCCAGAACCACTCCCACTGGAGAAACCTAAATTAATCGCAGCTTCAGCTTGTCTGTAATACGCATTTAAACCAACATAACTAGCTGAATCAACCTGCGCTTTACTTTTTACTCCACCTGGAAATTCGCTAATTGTATTATAAGTTACTTGAATATTACTTTCAGCTTTATAATCTGTAAATGTTATTGTAAAAGTATTCCCCGTAATTTTCAAGCTATAGTGATCACTACTTATTTTTTCACCTGTTGCCGTATTTTTAACGACAAATGAAATTGGATCGTAAGCCGCATTCGTACTGCCATTATCCAAAGTATCAGAAATCACCGGATTTTCAACTGGCAAGTTTGTTGAAATACTTTTAGTTGTGACTGTCCAATTCGCTACATTTTCTTTAGCACTATCTAAAGTAACTGCCTTAGTTAAAGCCATTTCATAGTTGTATGCATAAACGGTTGTTTCATATTCTGCCGTTTTGGTGTCATACTTGACTACCGCTTTATTTTTCAATTGATTGTAGGTGTACCAATCTTTTTTCACTCGTGTTTTATATTTAACATAGACACGTTTACTACCCAGTTTATTAAATTCTAAATTAAGAGCATTGTTTTCTGTATCAATTTTTGTTGGATAAACATCATCTCCAACTGGAACTAAATTGTAATCATAGCGCAAGTAATTTCTCATGTTATCTAACATCGACTGGCTAGTTACTTCCTCAAATCTCAATGAGCCTGGTACAAGTTCACTACCTAATGGCAACGTATCCGATAGACTTGTTTGATTAAAGTTACTTCCTTTAGAGTTCACTAAAATCAACCAATTTTGGTATAAATACTGACCATCTGAGACAGCTGCTTCACCCATTTTTTGCCCGCCTGTGTAGTAAGGATCTATAAATGTCCCTTTAGCTTCATACTCGATTACACCGGGAACATCCCCATAATTTAGCGTAGCTTTATTTTTAATTTCTGTTTCTTCTTCTGAAGTATTTAATTTCGTATTGATAGTCACAACTAGGGTATCTTTCAATTGAGCGTATTCCCCAAGAAGGTCAATCCGAACTCCACCATTGAAACTTGCTGGCGCCCCATTTACATTGGGTTGTGCACCCACTGGCGACCCTGTTTCATCAAAAAGAGTGACTTTATAATCAATTCCTTCCGTCAAGTTTTCAAATTGTGTTTCTGACAACTTTTTCTTAACGGTTAAAGAGGTATGACTGACCACTGAATCAATAAAATAGTCATGAATAACAGGATTTTTCATGGTATATTTTTCAGCATTGATTGTAATACTCCACTCCATTGTCTGGTTAAAGACATCAATTTTACCTGACTCTTTTTGGAGTAAATTTGGAATTAAACTAATTTTTGCTTCTTTTTGCGTAGTGCCATCACTGATTTTATTCGTAATCACGCGTTCAGTAGGATCAGTGATTTTAGTTGAATAGGTTACACGGTACGCTTGATTTGTAGCACCGTTGGCATTCATTTGGATCGTGCCATTAGTGTTGATGCTTGGGGTTCCCCACTGATCAGCACCATCCCCTTGTTCAATGACTGTATAGTTATTTCCACTAATATAGTTAAATCCAATTTTTTCAATTTTTAAAGAATCAGGAATATACTCAACTCCTTGATTGGCCAGATCAGTTGTTAATTTCGACATCGTTGTTAACGGTTGTTCGTTAAAATTATAATCAATTGTCCAATCAATGAATCCTGTCTCTTTATTGATTTTTCCACTAGTTGTTAATGGCTGAACCGTGTAGAAATTTTGACTAGCAAATGAATACTGTGAATTTTTCCCATCTTCATATGTGTAAGAATATGAATAAAAATAATTGTACTCATTGCCACTAGTTGAATCATCTATATAAGATTTTCCATTAATTCCTGAGAGGGAAGATTCAACAATAATCGCTTTTTTATTTAACTTATTCGTTAATTTTATTTCTGCTGTTGCTTGATAAGTTCCACTATTTTTTTTCGTAACTTGAAAGTCGACGCCTTCCGTCAACTCCGTTTTTTCTCCAACTAGTACCCCATTAAAGTCTACATCACTAGTTGAAACTTTTACTGAATCAAAAACTAATTTACTATCACTTTGGTAAGGCTCAACTGTAAATCGACGATTCGCGCTATCTGTCCGATCCAAATTAAATATTGATTCTATTTTAGCTGTTTTTGGATTAAAATCCCCTACTGTAATAGCTGTGCTACTTTTTCCTGAATCAATGTTTGAGGTAACTTCTAAATGATAAATCGTTTCATTTGGAGTCGTTGTAAATATAATTTCTTGGTTTTCTTCAGCACTATTTGATACTTTTTCTAACGAAGTAATTAAACTCAATTTGTACTCTTCTGAGGCAATATTATCTTCTAAAAAAGTAATTGTTAATTTTTTTGTGGCTGCATTAATCGCCCATTTTGCTGATGTCATCGGACTGAAATCACCAGATAAATCTTTGGCAATCGCTATTTGAGGCGGCAACTGAGTCGTAAAAGTATCTCCTGTTTGATAATTTTTATTTGTAAAAGAAAAGGTCATATTTAATTTAATTCCCGACATATTCGGAATAATATCATTTTCTTTAACTTCGTCTCCATTGATTTTATACATTTTTATATTCGTAAATAAATTATCTGTAATAGCTAATTTTGGTGCCTTTTCTATTAAAGTTTCAGGCTGTTTGTTAGTAGTCTCAGGCTTAACTTCATTAGATTCTACTGGTTGATTTTCTTCAGCTTGAGTTGAAGTTGGTACTTCTTCTGGCTTAGTAGGTGTATCTACTTCAGTTGAATTTTCTTCATTTTCTACCTGCGTAGTAGGTTCTTCAACTGGTGCAATTCCTGTTGGCAACGAACTTTCTGCTGTTGCAGGAATCTCAGCATCGTGCTGGCTAGAGTTGGTTTCAGTTGCCGTTCCTTCCGCATAAATAAGTGCTGGGCTTGAAACTTGAAAAACCAGCATTGTGACTAAAAACAACGTAATGATCTTATTTTTCATTCCATATTTCCTCCTAATTATTACTATAAGATTGATTGAACTGACTAAATAAGGTAGAAAACACATACAATGTATCTTTTCTCGACGGATTGGCTCATAAAAATGGGCTTTTAGATATTTAGATACAACTATGAACCTTGATAAGCTAAGTATAATTGAGATTTTCCCCTATATTATCCACTATACAGAACTTAAAAACGGTCATTCACTTTAATTTTCTAGATAACTGTTGTATTTTGACAAAAAAAAGTGATTCGTTACTAATTTTTTTATATTTAGCTAATACTTTTTTTAACTTTCAGTTCCTATAAATTGATTCATGCGTTAAAACCTGAATTCCCGGAATTTATAACGAGGGAAGGGCAACGCCTAACGCCTCGTATAATTCCTTCTGCTTCGTCGTAACCTCTCCCAACACGCGACCGTGCCCGGGGGCCTCAAATAATTCAATCATGTCCAGTTCGTCCAGTACACCTTGAAGGGTCCATTGGTTAAATAGCTCGGCATCCTGCATCTTCTTTTTCACGTAGGATAAGTAGATTAAGGCGATGAATTCCACAAAAAGCTTCCCATTCAGGGACAATTCGGATGAAACTTGCATTCTTCTGAAGTTGAGGCGCTCTTTTAAATTGCCGAAGGCTTTTTCAACAACATCCTTGCTGCGATAAAGAGACAACGCTTCAAACGGATCATTGACCTCATTAGAAAGCAAGGCGAAGTAACCATAATTTCTAACCGCATTGCGCATCGCCTCTTCTTTAGGCGTGATTTTCTTCCCTCGTTTAGGTGTCTCAGTAACTTCGAAGTACTTATCATAATCTTTCATACGATAATCTTTTAGTGTATTTTCCTTCAGATCTTGGTGAAGGGCTGTCAGATAGTCGTTCATGTCTACCTGATCTTTAATCGCTTTTTCAGGATTGTAGAACAGATGCAGATACGCGCGCTTTTCCAATTTTATCACATCACCTTTATACGGACGTTCCTGTTCGTATTCCCAGTTTATTGTGCGACATACACCGTAGGTGGTGAACTGTGTTTCGAAGTTTGACCAAAGTTTCAAGTTCTCACGTTCCGCTTCCAACACACCCTTGACATATTTGAGTTTGAGTTGCACTCCTATCACGAATTTCTGGTGGTGTTTATACAAGGCGTTGATATTATCCTTGCTGTAAAAACCTCGATCAAATATCACGTTGACCTTTTTGTAGCCCATTACATCAAATTCCTTCATGAGTTGCCGAACCGTTTTAACATCGGTGATATTTCCGGAGAGCTTGCGGTAATAAAAGGGCAGTCCGGATTGCGCCCCAAACAAGAGTGCCAAGTTGATTTGTGGCAAGCGGTCGTGTTCCTTGTTTCGTCCCTTCTTCACTTGCGATAAGACCTCTGAGTAACTCGATATCGACGTAGTGTCAAATGCCCAATACTCCTTTTCCATCCGGCGGTTGCCTTGTTTCTGAAAGAAGGCCATCCGGCCTTCCTCATCGATTGCTTGGAATAGGTCGCTGCTTCGTTGTGAAGGAATATCCTGGCAATACGGGTGATGATGCAGTTTTTGCCAATGGGAAAAACGACTCAAGGCGTTATTCTCTTCGAGAATCAAGTAATAGGCGATCGACAGAATTTGCTTATAATGCTCCGGGAAGATGGCCTTAAGGTCCGCGTATACGCCTGTCTGCTTGCCAATTTGATCGAGCAGATAACCTGCCCCATAGAAGATTCTTCGGACTTGTGTCATTGGAATCGGCCCTGGCTTAACTTCCGATGAAGTCGGGGCCGGTTTCTTTTTGTACGAACGTGTTGGGACGATTTCACCTGTAACCGGATCGACTTTTCCAATCAGTGTCCTCTTAGCGCGTGATTGTTGCTTTTCCTTATCCCAGTAGGGTTCATTCTGATAGGCATAAGTAATGCCCGTTTTCTTGTTTGTCTGAAAAATAACTGCCATATCAACACTCCTCGTTATACATTATATTATATAACGAGTTATAAGTCTACAAAAAAACCGCTATATATCAATCGTTATAGCGGTTTTTCGAGTGATTATCGTTACACAATTCGGGAATGCAGGTTAAAATAAAGAAAAAGAGTCCTATTATTATGGCTAGCTCTTTTGAACCAACTCCTCGGAAAAAAGATGAATGGAAAAAATGACAAAAAGCGCCATTCCTCCCATTCCCTATTTTTCTGCTGGAGCTAACCGGCTCAACGAGCTTTTTATTAGGCTAGCTCTTTTGAACCAACTCTTCGGAAAAAAGATGAATGGTAAAAATGACAAAAAAAGCATTCCTTCCATTTCCTATTTTTCTTTCAGAGCTATCAGTTTCAAGGAGCATTTTATTATAAGGAGGTTGCTATGATTACAATTGGTTTAACAAATTGGAAAGGTCACGAATCTTTGCTCGTAGATAAAAATAAAGAATTAGAAAATTATACAGCACATTTTCCTTTTGTTGAAATGGATACTAGT
Organism: Carnobacterium maltaromaticum DSM 20342; assembly: GCF_000744945.1. Classification (NCBI taxonomy): domain Bacteria; kingdom Bacillati; phylum Bacillota; class Bacilli; order Lactobacillales; family Carnobacteriaceae; genus Carnobacterium; species Carnobacterium maltaromaticum. The sequence goes on along the minus strand of NZ_JQMX01000001.1, from coordinate 2,721,519 downwards.
TTCTATTCCATTCAGCCCGAAACGAATATTGTTAATTGGATGGGGAAAACACCTGATGGTTTTCAATTTATTCCAAAAGCTTTTCAAGCTATGACTGCCCATCGAGAATGGGGAGATTACTTTCCAAGTGAAAAAGCGATGTTTCAAGCTTTTATTGCTTCTTTCACACCTATGCTCGAGGCCAATCGCATTAAGGCTTTTTTATTTCAATTTCCGCCTTATTTTGCTTGTACCAAAGAAAATGTCGATTATTTACGAAAAATTCGGTATTGGATGGGTGAATTGCCTGTCGCAATTGAATTTCGAAATAATAGTTGGTTTTCGGAAAATCATTATGGAGCAACACTTAAATTTTTAACTGAATTACAGTTTATCCAAACAACAGTTGATCAACCTCAAACTCAGACAAATAGTATTCCAATGGTTCTTAACGTAACCAATCCATCACTGACTCTTTTACGTTTGCATGGTCGGAATTTTACAGGTTGGTTGGAGTCCAGTAGTCCCGATTGGCGAAAAAAAAGGACCTTGTATAATTATTCTCCAACAGAAATTAAGGAACTCAAAGGATATGTAGAAACCTTAGCACTCGATGCTAAAGAAGTTGCCGTTATATTCAATAATAATTCTGGAGGGCACGCGGCTCCAAATGCAAAAGCTTTACAAAAAGAATTAGACCTAAGCTTTGAAAACTTAGCCCCACAACAATTAGGCTTAGATTTATTTTAACTTTTTAGATTTGGCTGTAAGGATTTGAATATTTGCATGAATATAATAGCAAGGTGGAGGGAGGGGTGATAGAAAGAATTGAAAAAGAAACCATGCATCAACATAGTTTCTTTTAAAGTAAAATTGTTCAAAAGACTATGACTACTATGATAGTACTATTAAACCATCTAACTTGCCAAAGTGTTTAGATGGTTATTTTTTTTCGTTAGATTTTAGGATCGCGATAACTCGCAAACTGAAATTAATCATTAATACTGGTGTATCGAAAATACTGCTAACTTATATTTGTAACATAAAATTAGTTTCTATTCTCAGTTGCAATAAAATTCACCCACACTCAATTATTTGAGCATGGGTGAATTTTTTAATTCGCTTATTTTATAACTACCTTTAGTCTTCTAAAGGCACTTTATTTGCAGCTAAGACAAATGGCATCCAGATAACCAATGCTACTCCTAAGTTAACTAGAGTTAAGATAATTGCACGCCAATCACCACCCGTGGCTAAGAAACCACTGATTCCCGCTGGCATTACCCAGATTACACTAACCACAACCGGATTGACCAGCCCTGCCATTGTTGCAACATAAGCAACAGAAGCTGTTGCCATAGGTGCTAAGATAAATGGAATCATGTAAAGTGGATTTAAAACGATTGGCATACCGAACATCACTGGTTCATTAATGTTGAAAATACCAGGTCCTAAAGCTAATTTACCAACTGTTCTAGAATCTGCTCGTTTAGAGAAAATTAGAATTGCCACAATGAGCATCAATGTTACTCCTGCTCCACCTGGCCAAACAAATGCTTCAAAACTTCCTGCTACCCATTTGTAAGGAATCATTTCTTTTCTTTGATAAGCATTCATGTTTGTTGTCATTGCACTACCATAAATGGTTTGTAAAACTGGTGCCATTACGTTTGTACCGTGGATTCCGAAGAACCATAATAAATGAACTAAGAAAACAATTAAAATTACGGCACCAAAACCTTGCGATAAGGCTAATAATGGTGTTTGAATTGTTTCTGTAATCCAGTCAATAATTGGTTGACCAGTTAAGGTTGTGAAACCATAGTTAATAATTCCACAGATATATAATGCCACTGTCGCTGGAATAATAGCAGCAAAAGCTTTAGCAACTGCCGGTGGAACAGAGTCAGGCATTTTAATTGTAATTTTTGCTAGCATTAATTTAGAAAAGATAATTGTTGCGATAAAACCGAAAATAATTGCTGTAAATAATCCTGTACCACCCATGTGTTTGCCGAAGTTAAAGAATCCCCAAGCTTCTGCACTGATAACATTACCATCTGTAACAGTTCCACCAGCTGCTGTAATCATGCTGATTGCTTTTTTAGGTAATTCACCATCGAGCGTTAAAGCTGTTGATGCAGTTTGAGTTAGACCCATAAAAAATGATGTTAATGATACTACAGCGCCAGATAAAGCATCTACATTATAAGCTTTAGCTAAATTGTAACCTAAAGTCATTGAGAAAACGACCGCCATAATTGCTAAAGTACCTGTCCAAACAAACCCATTAACCGCTACCACAGGCTTCATAAATTCAACGAAACCTAACCAACCCCATTCAGTTGGGAAATCACGGAAGAAGGCATTTAGTAAAACAGCTACTGAACCTGCCATGGTTGCTGGCATCGTAGCAATAAACGCGTCCCGTAGCGCTACTAAGTGTTTTTGAGAACCAATTTTTGAAGCTACTGGAATGATATATTTTTCTAACCAATTCATTAATCCATTCATGTATATTCTCCTCCAAAGATGTATTTTTAGGATGTCGCTTTGGCCACCCTTTTCTAGCATTTTTCACCTTATTGATACTACTTTCTTACCTATAAAATTGTAACCGCGTTCATTAAGTAGTTTTCGCTTTCTCTACCTTTTTCTGACTCCTTTCTTTTTATTTATTCATTAAAGCTAAGGCTTGATCCAAAACTTTTTCGCCATTCATCATACCGTAATCTTGCATATTGATGACATCTAGTGGGATTCCCTTAGCAGCAACTTTCGGTTCAAATTGTGCTTTCATAAATCGAACTTGAGGACCTAATAACATTACGTCAATTTGTTTTGTTTCAAGATTTCCATCAGCTTCTGACGCTGACACTGCAAAAATCTCAGCCTCCATTCCTCTAGCAATAGCTGCTTTTTCCATTTTTGTTACCAATAAACTCGTACTCATACCTGCTGAACAAACTAACATTATCGTCTTTTTTTCCATTTTCCTTCTCCTCCATCTCTCTTTCACTTAAAATAGATTAGCCAATTGACTTACTCACTATACTATATAGCAAATAGCGTGCCAAAGATTATAATGTTACAATCTTTGATTTGACTAGGTTTTACTAGACTTATTTATTACACACTTAATTGACGCCGCTTACACAAATCGTTTTATGGCTACACACTCCTTAAAAGGCACATAAAAAAGCCAGATAATGAACTATCTGACTTTTATAATCTATTTTAATTAGAAGTAATTTTCTTTTTCAACTCAGCATTTCTTTATTCCCAATAGCAATAACCTTCTAATTTAAATTCTCGCATATTTTTTTTAATCGCTTCACTAATGATTTTATTTTCAGTTAACTTTGCAAATGAAGCTGCATGAAAATAAAATTCAGTTGCTTCTTCTATCCGATCTAACTTAGCTAAATTAAAGGCTTTTTCATAATATAAGCGATCTAATTCATAGTTGGTATGTTTCATTTGCTGCAATGTGATGCCTAATGTACAAAGGTTGACAGCTTTTTCGTAGTTTCCAATGTGAGAATAAAATTTCGCACTGTTAAAATAAATAATGGTAATCTCGGCACTATCATTTATCTCTCCTAAATCCTCAATTAGTTCATCTAATTGTACCAGAGATTTTTCATAATAAGTTAGTGCCTTGTCAAGTTCATCTTCTAATTCATAAGCTATTCCAATACCGTTTGTAGCTAAAACATCAATCAAATCTAACTTACTGTCTGATTTGTCTGACAATACTAAGTTAAAATAATAATGGGCATCAATAAAATTGTGATGACCTGCTAATGTTGTTAATCCTAAATAGTAATAATATTTTTTTCTTTCATAGGCTGTTTCAACTTTTTTTATATCTATTTCATTTTTTAGTAATGTATAGGCTTCTTCATGCTGATAAGCCGCACATAATTGTTTGACTTTATTAAAAATACGGGAAGTCTGAGAATTAACACTAGTTAAGGCATAACCAGAAAGCTCACTAAATTCAATATTTAGTCGGTTGGCAATTGCTAATAAAATAGACATCGTGGGCATTCTAGATTTATTTTCCAGATTACTAACAGTCGCTTGTGTACAGATTCCCTCTGCCAATTCACTTTGCTTTAGTCCTTTAGCTAAGCGCTTCTCTTTTATTATTTCCCCTAGTGTGCTCACTATTATGACTTCCTTTCTATCATTAAATCCAGATTTATTGATTAATTGTACCTTACATTGTATTATTAGAGTAGTATTTTGTTTTTATTTTATTACTAAAGGAGGTACCACATTATGAACAGTGCAGATATTATTGCTATTTCAGCTGGATTCCCTATCACAACACCATTTGGAGATATTCCTCATGGCTAAATAATCTGACCATGCTTATATAAACCTAGTGCTTTAAATTAGCACTAGGTTTATTTTTTTATATTCGTTTACTACTTATCTTCTCCAATAATTCGCACTTCAGTCTCTAATTTAACTCCAGTGTTTGTCAGGATAACTTCCTGAATATAGGCAATCAACTCGATGTAATCTGTTGCTGTTGCTTCATTAATATTTACAATAAAACCGGCATGTTTTTCTGATATTTGAGCCCCACCCCAAATTTTACCTTGTAGTCCAGCTTCTTGAATCAATTTACCTGTAAAATAACCTGTTGGGCGTTTAAAAACACTGCCACATGATGGGAATTCTAAAGGTTGCTTGGCTTCACGTAAGGCTGTTAGCTCATCCATTCTTGTTTTAATCGTAGCTTTGTTTCCTTTTTTTAATTGGAAGACAGCTTCTAATATAATTCCGTGATGTTTTTGGATAGAGCTATAACGATAACTAAAATCCAAATCTTCATTACTTAAACGTGTAACTTCACCTGTTTCAGAAATCACTAGAGCACTCTCTAAAACTTCGCTAATTTCACCCTCGTAAGCCCCTGCATTCATAAAGACCGCTCCGCCAATACTACCAGGAATACCACAAGCAAATTCTAATCCTGTTAAGCCTTCTGACCAGGCACGATAAGAGGTATCAATCAATTTAGCGCCACTTTGGACGGTTAATTTTTCTTTTTTCACTTGCATTTGGTTCATTTCTGTTAAAATCATTACTACGCCGCGAATTCCGCCGTCTTTAACAATTAAGTTGCTTGCATTTCCTAACACTGTTAAGGGTAATTGTTGTGCTTTTATCCAAGCAACTAATTTAACAATCTCATCTTCTGTTTTTGGGAAAGCCAGTATATCTGCCGGACCACCTGTTTTAGTGTAGGTATAGAAGGACAGAGGTTCATTTGCTTTTATCAGCACCGTTGGAAATTCTTTTATCATTTCATTTAAGATCATTTTATTTCCCTCACAAACTTTTGTTTTTCATATTTCCCATTCTAACATGAGAAGTCCTACTTTAACAGCATTTGGATGATATTTATACGATCTTTAACAAATGGCGATTGAATTTAGTTTAGTTGAATATTCTTTGCTATTTTTTGATAATTTTCATAAGAAGGATGTTGCATTAAACTTTCATCTAGCTGTTCAAAATTTTGAGATTTGATAATTTCCTCTCCTAACTGATCAGAAAAAGCAACAAAATTATCCCCACTAATTTTCTGGTAATCTAGTGAATAATATTTTGATTGGCGGTATAGAGGTTGAAGTTTTTCTTCACTAATTGACTCTTTTTTATCAGCAAAATATTCATCATATCTAACTGTATCTATTTTTCCATCTTCTGTTGTCACTTGTAAACGGCCAACAATCCCATTCCCAAAATCTTCTGCATAACCATAATAGTATGATTTATATGGTGTTCGAATCCAATCAGCCATTTCAGCTGCGATCGGCATAAACCCATTTCGAGCACTTGTTGAGGAGCCTTTTACCGTTTCAAATGCGCCATCTACTCGATTTTCTTCACGCATTTGTTTTTCTAAAAAGGTAATTCCGTTTACAACAGTCACTAAGGTTTCATCTGTTCGCGTATTTTGGGCTTGGAAAAAAGCATAGTCTGAAAGTCGTTTCGATTTCCCTGCATACTTCGGTTCATAATAATTTTCAGAAGCAAATTCATTGAATTCAACATGTAAAATCTTGCTATCATCGTCTGTTACAACTTCAACAATCCCACGATAATCACCGTCAAAACGCCGTTCATTTCGATAATAATTTCCTTCAATTAAGCCCAATGGCGGTTGTGTAGACCAAAACATCTTATCCAACTTTTCTTCATAAGTCATCTTAGCTGCCGGAGTAGTCCCGAAGGTTGTTTTAGTCGCAGAAGTTACGACATCGTAATCGTACTCATAGTTATCAAAACTGACTTGATTTTTTTCATTCTCTTCTATATTAGAAGAATCATTTACAACTTGTGATTCTTTAGGTTCTATAGTTGTTTGATTTTCTGAATTTTTTTGCTCATTTCCCCCACAAGCTGCAAGTAGAAAAAAGCTACTCACTACGAACATACTGATTCGCCATTTTTTAGTCATCATCATATCACTCCCCTATTTTTGCTGATTAAATCGATAGCCACTTCCCCAAATAGTCTCAATATAAAGTGGTGAACTACCTGTTTGTTTCATTTTCTCTCGAATTTTTTTAATATGCACAACTACAGTAGCCACATCCCCACCATAAATTTCCATTCCCCAAACCTGTTGGAACAGTTGCTCTTTACTTAACACTTGGTTGGGATGCTCCATTAAGTAAACGAGTAAATCAAACTCCTTTGTTGTAAAAAATTGTTCTTCCTCAAATACAAAGACTTTTCTGGCTCGCTTATCAACATTGATTCCATCAATTTCAATTGTTTCTGTTGGTTGATGGCTAGCTGTTAAACGCTCATAACGAGCAAGGTGTGATTTCACACGAGCAATTAATTCCCCTGGACTAAAGGGTTTCGTCAAGTAATCATCCGCCCCTAAACCAAGTCCACGAATTTTATCTATTTCTTCTTTTTTTGCTGAAACCATAATAATTGGAATATCTTTGACTTTACGCACTTCTTTACAAATTTCGAAACCATTTAATGTTGGTAACATCAGATCTAAGAGAATTAAATCAAAATTATCATTCAAAGCTAACTCTAACCCTTCTTGACCATCTACACTGATAACTGAGGAAATGCCGTTAATTTCTAAATAATCTTGCTGTAATTCAGCGATGCTTCGTTCATCTTCAATAAGCAAAACTTTTTTCATTTCCACTCACTCTTTCTCTACTAGTTTATTTAAACAAAAGGCAATTTTTGTCCCTTGGCCCTTAATACTATTTAATTGCAACGTTCCGCCATGAGCTTCAACTAATTGTTTGACAATAGCTAATCCTAAACCCGATCCACCCATTGCAATGTTACGTGAACTTTCACCACGATAAAAACGATCAAAGATAAAAGCCTGTTGCTCTTCGTCAATTCCAATGCCATTATCTTCAACTTCAATCCAAACCTTACTTTCTGTTTGAGTCAAACGAAGAATAACTTGATTGAATTCTTTTCCCATATCTCTAAAATTCAAACTATTTTGGATTAAATTTCCTAATATCCGGTTTACTTGTTCTCGATCAATAAGACAATAGGCATCTTGCTCCTCACCAAATTCAGTGCTTAAATGTGTCCCTTGATTAGCCAACTCCATCTGATATTCTTCACTAATATGAACAAGAAATTGTCTGATATTGACTTCCTCAAAATTAAAGCCAATTTTTTGTAAGTCTAATTTAGAATAAAGAAACAACTCTTCAATTAAATGATTTAGACTTGTCGCTTTTTTATGAATTGTCGCTAAATATTGAGCTTCTTTTTCTTTTGTTGTAGCAACCCCGTCCTGCAAACCTTCGACATAACCGATAATGGAGGTAATTGGTGTTTTTAAGTCATGAGAAATATTGGCAATTAATTCTTTCCGATTTTCTTCATACCTTTTTTGTTCAATAGCCGATTGCTTAACTTGCAAACGCATCTCTTCAAAACTATCTGCTAACTCTTTAATTTCATTGGCTGCGTACTCATTATCTAATGGAACTTCTATACTTTCCAAATTTCCAGTTTTCATCGTTTCAGTGCTTTTTTTCAGCTGATCTAACGGTTCAATAATAGTTTTTGTAATCGACCGATTAAAGAGTTGTACAAAGATTAAAGCAATTAGTATAATTAAGCCACTAATCAGCAGTCCCCATTTTTGTAAGAACTCCACAAAGGTATTTTCTTTTTTCAAAACCATCACACTGTTAGCCATCTGACTACTGTCTTTAAAATCAAATTTCATGTAGCGATATAAGCGACCAGCATTATCAATCGTACCATTAACTTTTAAATTATTGGGTTCATATATTGGGAAATGAGCCAAAAGCGATTTTTCAACAAGTCCATTAGAATAATAAGAAATATCCTCGCCTTGACGAATAACAACTGCTAAATTCTGCTTTTCAATTTCTTGAATAATTTTTACTAATTCAGGATTCTCTAAATTTTTTAAGCTATCTGGTTCATTTTTTGCCAATAAACGTAGTTCTAAAAAAGCCCCTTCTTCCTCAAGACTTAATGAACGTTCTCTGGTAATCATTTTATATAAATTATTGGGTGATGGAACACTCCCTGTTACAACAAAAAGTGTGATTGAGCTAATTAAAAATAAAGACAATAGCGTCACAATGATGCCGCCTAAATAAGAAATTAAAAACCGCATTTTTATCGTCATCCCGAACCTCCTTGTTTAAGTTCCTCTTTTTATCTATCCTAACATAAAGTTTAAAATTAATTAGTTAATCTACCTCTTTAGCATACCAATTAGACATAAATCTCACCTAAAATAAGTATAAACATTTGATAAACTTTTATGTAAAAAAAGCTCGTTGAGCCGCTTAGCTCCGATAAGAAAATAGGAAAAATTGATATGGCGCTTTTTGCCATCTCGAATTTTTATCTTTTTCTCGAGGAGTTGGCTCATAAGAGCTAGCATGTAAAAAAGCTAGTCTAATAAAAATAGTTATTAGCAAATTCACTAATAACTATTTCTATTCTATAGAGTATGTTTAATGTCACCCATCACAATTTGATGGCATAGTTGATGGCTAATATAAGCAGATTCAGTACTTACTGGTTGTTCACCTGTCGATAATCCAGAAATAAATTCACGAATTAAAGGAGCAAATCCTCGTTTTTCTAGAGTTGGAGTCCAATCTCCAAAGTGTTGGATCATCTCTTTTCCTAGTTCATTACTTGAATACTCCGTCAGATTCAATACGCGATGCGTTCCAGTTGGTGACATGACTTCCATTACTTCAGAATTAGCTCCTGAAACATAATTCATCGAAGCAACACAAACTGTACTAGCTGTAATTAGCTGCATGATACAATTTTTCAACTGACCTTTTTCTTCAACTAGATGATAGCTGCTTTTTAGAATAGGTTCATCTAATAAATACGTAGCTGTATCCAAAACATGAATAAACATATCATAAATTCCACGTTCGACACTACCGCCACCATTTTCTTTATTTTTTTGGACGAAAACCATATTTTTATTAGGTACAGCTTTTAATTTTTGAACCATTGGTGCAAAACGACGGTTGAAACCAGTCACTAGCTGTAAATTTTTACTTTCAGCCAACTGAATCAATTCTTTTACTTCAGCTATATTCTCACTGATTGGTTTATCTACATAAACATGAAGATTATGCTCTAGTAATTGGCGAATAATCGCACCATGAGTTTCAGTGGCAGTATGCACAAAAGCTGCGGTTATTCCACTTTCAATTAAGGCTTCAATGCTTGGATAGGTATGTTCAACACGATATTGTTGGCTAATTTCTGTTAGTCTTTCTTGATTTCGTGTATATAAATGCCATTCTACTTCTTGTCCCATTGCCATCATAACAGGTAAATAAGCTTTTTGAGAAATACCACCTAAACCAATAATACCAATTTTTTTCATTAAATTGCCTCATTTCATTTATTTTTTGAGCCTATTCTTTATGTTTAACTTACAGTTCTAGTTTACCAAATTTTATAAAGAAAGAGTACTTATTTATAAGCGCTTCAATTTACTATTGATCTTCCTTTGAGTACAATAGAGGAAGGAAACTTTATTTTCTTTATTAAAGTTGAAAGAATCGCAACATTAGATGAAGGAGCTGTATGTATGAAATTAATCTCATGGAACGTCAATGGTTTACGAGCTGTTGTGAAAAAAGGCTTTATCGATATTTTCAACCAATTGGATGCTGATTTTTTCTGTCTCCAAGAAACTAAATTACAAGCTGACCAAATTGATCTTGAGCTACCCGGCTATCATCAATACTGGAATTATGCTGAAAAAAAAGGCTATTCGGGAACAGCTATTTTTACCAAACATGAACCTGATGACGTTTTTTATGGATTAGGCAAAGAAGAACATGACCAAGAAGGACGAGTCATTACTCTTAGTTATCCTGACTATTATGTTGTAACTTGCTACACACCTAATTCACAAAACGAATTAAAACGCTTAGATTACCGCATGACTTGGGAAGAAGATTTCTTGGCTTATTTAAATCAATTAGATGCTGAAAAACCAGTTATTGTATGTGGTGATTTAAATGTAGCTCATGAGAATATTGATATCAAAAATTGGAAAACCAACCGGAAAAATGCTGGATTTACAGATGAAGAACGTGGCAAATTCACTGAGTTTTTGGAAAATGGTTATATTGACACTTTTCGTTATTTTTATCCAGAACTAGAAGGGGCTTATTCTTGGTGGAGCTATCGTTTCAATGCTCGCGCTAATAATGCTGGATGGCGCATTGATTATTTTATTGTTTCTGAACGTTTACAAGAAAAACTCGTTTCTGCTGCTATCCTAAATGAAGTTGTTGGAAGTGATCATTGTCCCGTTGAGCTACAAATTAATCTATAATAGCTTAGCTTATAAGGAGGGAAAATAATTTTATGACTAATGTTGAACATTTTATGAAACGCGCGCTTGAACTAGCAAGTACAGCTGCCAAATCTGGAAATGAACCATTTGGAGCTATTTTGGTAAAAGATGGAAAAATAGTCTTTGAGACACAAAATTCTATCCACAAGTCTAGCGATCCAACAGCCCATGCTGAAATGAGCTTGATTAGAGAATTTTGTCATACCAACCAAATTAGCGATTTATCCGATTATACTTTATATACTAGTTGTGAACCTTGTTGTATGTGTTCAGGCGCCATGGTTTGGTCTAAATTAGGTAAATTAGTTTATTCTGCTAGCCATAGTCAATTACAAGAAATTGCTGGATTTAATATCATGATAAGTAGCGAAGAAGTTTTTGAAAAAAGCCCTTTTAGACCAACCACACATGGTTTGATTTTAAATAACGAAGGGACCAAAATTTTAGCGGATTATTTTTGATATGCTAAACAAACAGAGAATCTATTATTGTTAGAGTAATTCCTAACAATAATAGATTCTCTGTTTTTATGTAAAAAAAAACGAGCTTCATCAGCTCGTGGTCTTACTATTAAGCATATTGGCGACTGTTTTCGTCAAAAAATTGAATTTCAACGGATTGAGTCAAAACATCTGTATAACTATAAGAAACACGTTCAAATGCATTTTCATCTTGATCTAAATCTACAACGAAAACAGACGGGTAAGTTTCTCTCAAAACGCCCTTTCGTTCGGTCTTTCTTTTGCGACCCGTTTGCGCGGTCAACATAATCTTTCTACCTAACTGACAATCCAAGTTCTTTTTGATACTTGCTAATGTATTTGGCATTAGATTCACCTCACTGAGGTAAAGTATACCATATTCTGACAAATTTAACAAGTATACCACATGAAATAGCTAGATGCAACTACTTATTCTTTAAATTAGAAAAAATTAAAAAAACTAAGATTTTTTCGCAAAAGACTGCTATATATGGCTTAAAACCACTTAAAAAAACAATTTTTTGGTATATCATTATGACCCATAAGATAATAATATGAAAAATAAATCTACTAATACTAAGTACTAATTTATATCTTCACAGTTATTATTTTGGTCATTAAACTAAAATTGAACAAACTAGTAGTCTCTAAAAAAATAGGTAACTAAATCAAATTATTTTTCCCTAGTTACCTCTATATCCTTTTCAATTTCGCTGATTTATTAGGTAATTTATTCATTTCCTGCGTTTTAAAGATAGAAAATAGAAAAACCTTAGTTCTTTCACTCTGGTATACTTAATTACTCACCTATCTCACAGGAACAATCCCAATATGTGAGGAGGTGCTTCATTTGATTCTTTTTTAACAACGTTTATCTTACCTTTGTTGATTGCATTACTGGCAGAGTTTTTCGGTTATTGGCTTAACCGCAAAGATAAATAAGAGGTGTCTAGGTCAGCATCTGTTTACTTAGATTAAACAAAACCCCCATACTCACAACAGTATGGGGGTTCGGTGTTTCATTTGATTTTTTTCTACCTTGAGTATAACATGTATTTTTTATTTTTTCAAGTTTCTCTATCTAATTATTTTCTGGAAAGAATTCAACAATTGCATCTGATAATCGACCAAATTCAGCTAAACTTAGCGTTTCACCTCGACGTTTTGGATCTATATCCGCTAGTTCTAAAGCTTTAACTAACTTCTCTTTGATCTCTTCTTCTTTTCCGTAACGGACTAGAAGATTATTCCATAATGTTTTACGACGTTGAACAAAAGCAGCTCGTGCTACTTGGAAAAATATTTTTTCATTTTTAACAATGACACTAGGTTGCTCACGTCTAGTTAATTTAATAATCGCAGAATCAACATTTGGTTGTGGAACAAAAACTGTTTTAGGCACAATAAAAGCAATTTCTGCTTCCATATAATATTGAATCGCAATCGATAAGGAACCATAGGCTTTTGTTCCTGGAGCAGCAGTAATCCGATCCCCAACTTCTTTCTGGGTCATAATTACTAGACCATCAATTCGGACTTCTGATTCTAGAAAATGCATAATAATTGGCGTTGTAATGTAATAAGGTAAATTAGCAACTACCATTAGGCGTTCTTCTAAATTAAGGCGCGGGGTTAATATCTCTGCCAAATTAGCCTTCAATACATCAGTATGGACAATTTCAACATTGTCATATGGACTTAATGTATCCGCTAAAACAGGAAGTAAGCGATCATCTATTTCAAAAGCTACTACTTCTTTACTGGCTCTGGCTAAATGTTCTGTCAATGCACCTATTCCAGGCCCAACCTCAACAACATTAGTATCTTTATCTAAACCTGCAGCCGCAACAATATTCACAAGGATATTAGGATCGACAATAAAATTTTGTCCAAGACTTTTCTTAACTGAAAAACCATGTTTTGCTAAGATTTCTTTAGTTCTGCTAGGTGTTGCAATATCTTTACGCTGGGTCATTTTCATCCTCCAAGATTCGTTGCATGGCCTCAATTACTTGTTCTGGGGTAATTTGAAACATCTGCAATCTTTTTTCAAGCTGTTTGCCGTTAGTATACCCGATATTTAATGATTCGCCTAATTTTTCACGCCTTTTTTTAGCAAACGGGCCTGCTAATAGACCGGCATCAATTAACAGCTCCCGTGAAATTAGTGATTCTTTCGAAATAGTTTCTGTATAAGCTTTTCCTAAAGCTTCACGAATCGCCTCTGGTGTCGCATGCTCAATCCCAAGGCTACCTTTGCCTTTAGGCTTGGCATCTGCAACTTTTAAAAAAGCATGTTTGACACCTGGAACAGCACGAGAAATTGTTTTTCTGATTTTCTCACCTGGAAAATCTGGATCTGTAAAAACGATAACACCTCGTGTTTCTTGAGCTTTTGCAATTAAAGCAAGAATTGAGTTATCGATAGCAGAACCCCGTGTTTCCAATGTGTCCGCTACGACTGCCTCTTTGATACGTCTTGTATCGTCACGACCTTCGACTACAATAATTTCTTTAATTTTATCCATTAGCGTAACCTAAATAGTTTTTCAGCATTTTCCGTTGTTTGATTCGCAACTTCTTGGTAACTGCACTCTCTCAATTCAGCAATTTTTTCAGCCACATATTTTACATAAGCTGGTTCATTCCGTTTGCCTCTAAAAGGTACCGGAGCAAGATAAGGAGCATCTGTTTCAACCAATAATTTATCAAAGGGAACCTGTTTAGCCACTTCATGAACTTCAAAAGCTTTTTTAAAGGTTACAACACCACTCATAGAAATATGCATCCCTAAATCTAAAAAGCGTTCCATCCAATCTACATCGCCACTAAAGCTATGCATAATTCCACCAATATCTTCTACATGCTCTTCTTTCAAGATTTGATACGTATCTTCAATCGCATCACGCATATGAATACTAATTGGTAGTTTCAACACTTTAGCAATTCGCATTTGACGGCGGAAAACATCTTTTTGAACATTTTTAGGTGATGTGTCCCAATGATAATCCAAGCCCATTTCACCCATTGCGACTATTTTAGGCAATTGTAATTGTTCAACTAACTTTTCTTCAATTTTATCTGTATATAGGTAGGCTTCTGTTGGATGCCAGCCAATAATACTATATAATCCATCATAATTTCGACTTAATTCTAGTGATTTTTCAATTGTTTTTTCATCGAATCCGACAATTGCCATTTTTGTGACATCATTTTCTTTGGCACGAGCGATTGCTTCTGGAATTTCTGTAGCAAAAGCTTCATCGTTTAAATGTGTATGTGTATCAAATAACATCATTTCAATCCTTTCTTATTGAGATAACTTTAGGTATTATAGTATGAGCAACAGCAACCCTGCTAATAATTTTACTTTAGCAGGGTTGCTGACTCAATATAATTACGCGATTTCAGAACCATTTGGTGCTGAAATTGGTGCTTCGATAACTTGTAAAACACCGTCTTTTTCTGCGGATATAATCATGCCCTGACTAACTTCACCGCGCATTTTACGAGGTTTCAAATTAGCAACAATCACGACTTTTTTACCGATTAAAGCCTCTGGCTCTGGGTACCATTGAGCAATTCCAGAAAGGATTTGACGGTGATCCTTGTCTCCAGCATCTAAGCGGAATTTCAAGAGCTTATCTGCACCTTCAACTTTACGGCAATCAATTACTTCTGCTACCTTTAATTCAACTTTATCGAAATCTTCGTATTTAATTTCTTTTTCTTTTAGTGAAACTAACTCTGTTTCTTCTGGATTCCACACGCCAGCTTCCTCCTCTGTTGTTTCTGGTTTACCAGCAGCCATCTGCTCTTTGATATAATTTGCTTCAACTTCTAAGTCTAAACGTGGGAAGATAGGTGTGCCTTTTTCAACAACTTTAACGTCAGTCGGGAATTGACCAAAATCAACAGTTTTAAATTCACCTGCTTCTTTTCCTGTTACGCCTAATTGAGCAAAAATCTCTTTTGGAGCATGCGTCAAGAATGGTTGTAAAAGAATCGCTGAAACACGTAAACTTTCTGCTAAATGAACCATCACGCTATCTAACTCAGCTTTTTTATCCTCTTCTTTAATTAATTTCCATGGTTCTGTCTCGTCAATATATTTATTTGCACGGGAAATTAAACGCCAAACTTCAGCTAGGGCTGTACTGAATTGCATTTGATCCATTTCAGTTTGGTAGTTTTTAACGACTTCATCTGCAACAGCTTTTAATGGTGCATCAAAGGCAGTCACGTCACCTACATAGGTTGGCACAACTCCACCGCAGTATTTATTAATCATAGCAACTGTACGATTCAATAAGTTTCCTAAATCATTGGCTAAATCATAATTCACGCGAGAAACGAAATCTTCTGGCGTAAAGACACCATCACTACCAAATGATACCTCACGCATCAAGTAATAACGTAATGCATCCAAACCAAAATGTTCAACTAGCATTTCTGGATAAACAACATTACCTTTAGATTTAGACATTTTACCGTCTTTCATTAATAACCAACCATGACCGAAGATTTTTTTCGGTAATGGCAAATCAAGTGCCATTAACATAATTGGCCAATAAATTGTATGGAAACGGACAATTTCTTTTCCAACCATATGCACATCTGCTGGCCAGTAGCGATCAAATAATGTTGTATCGTCAGTTCCGTATCCTAATGCTGTGATGTAGTTAGCCAATGCATCAATCCAAACATAAATAACATGCTCCGGATTGCTTGGTACTTTGACACCCCAACTAAATGTTGTTCTTGAAACAGCTAAGTCCTCTAAACCAGGCTTAATAAAGTTGTTAATCATTTCATTTTTACGTGACTCTGGTTGGATAAATTCAGGATGCGCATTATAGTAATCTAATAAACGATCCGCATATTTACTCATTTTAAAGAAATAAGACTCTTCTTTAACAAGCTCCACTTCATGTCCGCTTGGCGCTTTACCACCAATGACATTGCCTTCTGCATCACGATAAACTTCTTCCAATTGTGTTTCTGTAAAAAATTCTTCATCAGAAACTGAATACCAACCTGTATATTCGCCTAAATAAATATCTCCTTGCGCTAACAAACGCTCAAAAATATCTCCAACAACTTTTTCATGAACTGGATCAGTTGTTCGAATAAACTTATCATTACTAATTTCTAGTAAACGCCAAGTTTCTTGCATGTGATCAGCCATTGTATCCACATATTCTTTAGGCGTTATTCCCAACTCATCTGCTTTGTTTTCAATTTTTTGACCATGCTCATCTGTTCCAGTTAAATAGAATACATCAAAATCCTGCATTCTTTTATAACGTGCCATTACATCACAGGCAATTGTTGTGTATGAATTCCCAATATGTAGCTTACCACTTGGGTAGTATATCGGGGTCGTAATATAAAAGGGTTTTTTTTCGGTCATCTAAAGTGCCTCCTTGAGTATTTTAAATTTATAGACAATTTTCCATTCTTGAATAGTATAACATAAAATCCACTTCTATTGCGCGATAAGTTATGAAAAAGCCACTTGCATCAAGGGAATTTACTAAAGCTTCTTCTCCTATAATTTTTTCACTGATCAATTCCTTTAAATAATTCCAAGGCTTTTTTTCTCATCAATTTATGCTGAACAATCGGCTGTGGATAATCCTCACCAATGACAATCTGCTTTTCTTGTTGGATATTTAGTGGCATCTTACTTGGTTCATGAAGATAAGCATGTGGAATCCCTTTTAACTCTGGTACATACTTATAAATAAAATCTCCCGCTTCATCAAAACGTTGGCTTTGAGTTGTTGGATTAAAAATCCGGAAATAAGGAACTGCATCAGTTCCTGTTGAAGCCGCCCACTGCCAGCCACCAATGTTCGAAGCCGCATCATAATCAATTAATTTTTCTGCAAAATAGGCTTCTCCTAAACGCCAGTCCATTAATAAATCTTTAACTAAAAAAGAAGCCGCAATCATCCGTAAACGATTATGCATCCAACCTGTTTGATTTAATTGGCGCATGGCTGCATCTACTAAAGGATAACCTGTTTGGCCGGTTTTCCAAGCCTGCAAAAGTTGCTCATCACTGTTCCACTGTAAGTTACGATACTGTTCTTTTATTTCCAATACTTGCTGTTGTGGATTTTCAAAATAAATCATATTATAAAAATCACGCCAACATAACTCCTTTAGATACGTTTCTTTCCCTATACTATCTGGGGCCTCGGCCTTAATTCGATGATACACTTCGCGAATGGACAATTCCCCCGTTCTTAAAAACTGAGATAACCGACTCGTTCCTTTTTGGGCTGGAAAATCACGTGTTTGATCATACTGCTCGATCCCACTTGAAATAAATTGACGTAATCTCTTTCTCGCTTTTAACGCCCCAACTTCACTCGCCCATTTTTCATCAACCGATTGCATTAACTGAGTAAATTCAGCCTGTCCTTCACTAAATAGCTCTTGTTTGTCTAAAGCAAATTCTTTTAATTTTTGACTATCAATTTTTTGAAAGTTGGGTTTTCTAAGTTTTTCCCAACTTTTATAGTAAGGAGTAAAAACTTTAAACGCCGTCTGATCTTGTTTTCGATTCTCTGTTGCTCCATGCAGATGACTATCTTGAAAATGATGGCATTCAATCCCTTTTTCTGCAAAAAATGACTCCATTTTCCGATCTCGCTCTGCACCAAACCCTCGTTCATCTCGATTAAAGTAAATCTGGTTTAAAGTCGGAATTTTTTGAGTTAGTTCCTCAAAAGCTGCTTCTATCTCTCCATATAAAAAATGAATTGGCAAGCCAGCTGCTTTAGCTACTTCAACAAAATGCGCGACCGCAGTAAAAAAATAATCATGATTAAAACTCGTTACTTTAAATTGAAGCGGATTTAGATGGAAAATCCCAACTAGTTTGTCATTTTTTAATTGAGCCTCTTTCAGTGCTGCAATTAGTGCTGTATTGTCTGTTAACCTTAAATCTTTACGAAACCACATTCCTATCACACTCATTAAAATCTTCCCCCTATCTTCTATGTAAACATACAAAGTGCCGTTTTTTCGGCACTCTATATACTAAAAAAATTTAGACTAAATTTCTGCGTAAAACTTTACCACTAGCATTACGTGGCAATTGACTAACAACTTTATATTCTTTCGGTATTTTATATTGAGCTAATTGACTTTGACAAAAATGAATTAAGCCAGGGATATCTAACTCCTTATCTTGCTCTAAGACTAAAAAGGCAATTGGGACTTGCTCCCACTGAGTATCTTTTTTTCCAACGATTACCACATCATTAATACTAGGATGTGCCATTAAAACTTGTTCTACCTCTGAAGGATAAATATTTTCCCCACCAGAAATAATTAAATCAGCTAAACGACTAACAATATAGAGATAGCCATCATTATCAAGATAACCGATATCTCCTGTGTAAAACCATTCAGTTTCAGAGCGCCGCGGCTGATTCAAGTACCCAACTGTCACGTTAGGTGCTTTGATTCGGACTTCACCATGCTGATAAGGAAGACAGACCTCATGACTTGGCATAACTACTTCTAATTGAACTGGAAATAAAGGCAAACCTGCCGAACCGCTTTTTTTGACAGCCATATCATTACTTAAAGCCACAACTTGCGAAGCTGTTTCAGTCATGCCATAGGATTGGATGACTGGAATTCCAAGTTTCTGACAATTCGTTAATGTTCCACTATCAATTGGTCCTCCACCTAATAGCATACAACGAAATTGTGGTGGATAGTGGCGATTTCCTAAATCAACTAGCAAACGTTTAAGCATTACAGAAACTACGGATATAATTGATCCTGCTCCTGACAACAGAGTTTGATTAATTTCTTTTTCATCAAATTTTTCAAATAAATAAACAGGCATTCCATAAATTAGACTGCGCATCATAATTGAAAAACCACTAATATGAAATAACGGAACTGGACACAACCAACTATCCTCATCTGTTAAACCTAAATTGAGTACGGAGCCAATTGCACTCCACCAATGATTATCAAACGTTTGTTGAACCCCTTTAGCTTGTCCCGTTGTCCCAGACGTATACATAATAGTCGTCACTTTTTTTAAATCAAAATCTGGAACTGGTTTAAAGTTCGTTTGTTCCTTTAATTCAGTCACCTGTTGAAAACTATGGCTACATTCTTGTAAATGAATAGAAAGCTGTTTAATTTTCCCAACAAAAGAAGCTTGATATAATACTCCAGCAACAGTAGCATCAATAAGTTGTTGCTCCATCTCATAACTCGTTAATCTGTGGTTCAAAAATACGATTGTGTGACCCATTTGTTGTAGCGCTAAAATAGTAAAATAAAGTTCAGGTGAGTTGCTCCCTAAGACGCCAATTCGGCTTTCCTCAGGATAAGAAAGAGTCAATAATCGCTTAGCTCGTTGATTGACTTCTACTTGCAATTCAGCAAAACTCCATTTTTTCTGTTTAAATACTAAAGCTGTTTTTTCAGGAGTTAAATGAATACGTTTTGTTAACCAATTCTCCATTTATTACACAAACTCCTTTCATTAATTAGAAAAAACTGAGCACCTTGATCCTTCCAAGGCCAACTCAGTTTCGCTTATTCTTTATGGAAATTTTGGAAATTGATTAAAGTCTGGATCACGACGTTCATTAAATGCATCGCGTCCCTCTTTCGCTTCATCAGAAGTGTAATATAACAATGTTGCATCACCAGCAAATTGTTGCAAGCCTGCTAAACCATCTGTATCAGCATTCATTGCCGCTTTAATAAAGCGCAATGCAGTCGGGCTTTTCTTCAACATTTCACGAGCCCAGTCCATTGTTTCTTTTTCAACATCAGCAACTGGAACAACGGTATTAATCCAACCCATTTCCAAAGCTTCAGCAGCTGTGTACTGACGACACATAAACCAAACTTCTTTGGCTTTCTTATGGCCGATGACACGTGCTAAATAACCAGAACCATAGCCGGCATCAAAGCTCCCAACATTAGGACCTGTTTGGCCAAACTTAGCATTATCGCCTGCAATCGTTAAATCGCAAACCAATTGTAATACATTTCCGCCACCAATTGACCAACCTTTTACCATTGCAATAATTGGTTTTGGAATCACGCGAATTAAGCGTTGTAAATCTAATACATTCAAACGCGGAATATTATCTTCTCCAACATATCCACCATTTCCCCGTACACGTTGATCGCCACCAGAACAGAACGCATTGTCTCCTGCTCCAGTTAAAATAATTACGCCAATATCAGCGTCATCACGACTTAGTGTAAAAGCATCAATCATTTCAGAAACAGTCAATGGTGTAAATGCGTTGTGCACCTCTGGACGATTAATCGTAATTTTTGCTATATGATCAGTCTTTTCAAATAAAATTTCACGGTATTCTTTAATTGTTTCCCAATTTTCAGTCATCATTTAAGTCTCCTTTTTTATAAATTCACATTACTAGTTTAACCCATTTTAACAAAAATTACTTGCTTTCTGCCCCTATTTTCTTCAAATTATGTTAAATTTAAGGTACAAACTAAAAAATAACCCAAAAAAGGAGTTTTCTAAATGACATTAATGGACCATCTGGGGATTCACTACAAGAATATTTCCAAAGATTCTGTTGAACTAGAGCTCACGATTGAAGAACAACACAAACAACCATATGGTATTATGCACGGTGGAATATCCGCTGTTTTAGCTGAAACTGCGGCTAGTTTAGGAGCAAATGCACAACTAGATACAACGAAAGAAGTTGCAGTTGGGTTAGAATTAAACTTAAACCATTTACGAGCTGTACCAAATGGGACAATTATAGCTGTCGCAACGCCCTTACACATTGGTAAAAAGACCCAAGTTTGGGAGATTAAAATAACAAACGAACAAAAAAAATTAGTTAGCGCTGGACGTTGCACTTTATTTATTCAAGAACTTTAAGCTACTGAATAAACATTCTTATATAGATCTCCAAAAAAATGGAGCTTCATTAAAAATGAAACTCCATCTTATCTATTTTTATTACTCTTTCACAACTAGCACATTACATGGTGCATGTTGGACAACATAACTGGTTGTTGTTCCTAAAATAGCACTTTTAATTCTGCCTTTACCTGTCGCTCCAATGATGAGTAAATCAATCTTTTTTTCTGTCGGAATCGTATGGGCAATTGCATGTTTATGATTTCCTGTAGTCACGACTGCCACGGCATTTAGAACACCTTTTCTTTTTGCTTCCTCCACAAGTTCATGAACTTCATTTTCAACCCATTCCACCTCTTTTTGAACAACTTCTTGAAACATCTCAACAGCTTCTGGTGAATACGTTTGTGTTTGACTATTCAGCATTGGCGGTGCCACAAAATGTGTTTGATTATCCACTACTTCTAAAACATATAATGTCGCTTTTTCTTGTTCTAGAGCAATTTCCACAGCCTGTTGAAAAGCCAATTGAGCATTTTTCGATCCGTCTACTGCAACTAAAATATTTTTATACCGTGATAACATATACATCCCCCTCTTTCGATTTAAAAACGCTTCCATTTTATTCATCACATATAATTTAAATAATGACTAACTTATAATTTTATCTTAATTGTTTTTTTAATCTTTTGCAAATTTAACCACTCTTTAGTTACAAAAAAAACTTCAGATAGATCGATTATATTTAAAAACCTATCTGAAGACATTTTCGATTTAATTGAATAACATACCTTTGATAAAGTTTATAAATTGATCTTCAGCAATCGTATCTTCTGCTACTTTATTCCACTGTATCTTGCCACACCTCAAACAACAATGTTCAATTTGACATCCCTTTTTTAATTTATATCGATAACTAATCGGTTTCATTTTTATTGTACAAACAAAACACTTAGACTTTCATTTTCTATCTTTTTACTTTCTAAATTAACTATTTTTCATTTACTGATTAGGAGCCGTACCAAATAACATGATTCCTGAAAGATTCGAAAAAACCTCTTCTAAATAAGATGGTTCCTCCGAGTCGTCATCGTTCCCACCAGAAAAATTATTAAAAGGATCTAACGTGATCACTTCCGGGTTAGACATTCCGTGTGAGAATGGAAAGTGTTCCTTTTCGTCATCCTCTTGATTTGTTGAGCTTTTTTCTGAAGAATCCTCAATTAAGATTTTTTGACTGCCATCTGGTAAATCCAAATCGTCCTCAACAACAAGTGCATTTATTTCACCTGTATCCTGACTATTACTTGGTTTTGTGTCTTCCATTGTAGGAGGAACTGGCGTAGCCTCAACTCCTGGATTCAATGGATCCACTGGATGAACGACTAAGAAATGTGTTTGATTATCACTAGCTTGAATTTGATTTTGTTCAGCTCCTAATACCTCATTTACACTCCCTAAGGTTACTAAGATGCTACTAAACACTAATACATCTTTTAATAAACCTAGTTCATGTTTATGTTGTCTCATCCAAATTCACCTCAGCTTCTCTATTTCTTTTTATTTTTGTCAAATGTGCACCTAGATTTGCCCAGTCAGCTGGAGTTGGAAGTACATTCCAAACTAAATAGTCGCAATTTTTTCTTTTATCCGCAAAATAATAATCTGACAAGACCAAATCTGCACCTTGATTCATTTCATCTATCACTTCTATATTTAAAAAGCTAAATGTTTTAACATTCGCAGAAACCATGCTATTGTAATGCTTTCCTAGCGAAAAATCAATATAAATCTTGATTGATTTCATAAAAAAATCAGGTGGGAACACTTCTATTATTAAAAATAAATAGTGTCGAAATAAAAAGTCACTATTTTTATTAATTGATTTAAATTTCTTATTTCCACCTCCTGTTTTTATAAATTGTTGACAAAAAAGAAAAGCATCTAAATAATTTTCTTTAATGAAGTTAGAACTCATAGCATCTTCAAAAATTCCACCTATTTTTTCAAAATAAAGAACTTTAAAATGCAAAATCATTAACTCACTTTTCAGGTGATTCAAATAGTTTTTTTCAACTTTATTTTCAAAAAATGTACTGAATTCTTCTAAAAAAAAGTCGGTTAGCTGCTCATTTTTTATTAAAGGTTCTAGCCGTTTTTGGTTCAAAGAAAGCATATTCTCACTAATTAAGAATGCTAAAATAAATTTTGATTCGCTAATCAAATGATTTTGGTTTAGTAGATGAACTTGTTCCATTAAAAATCCTTGAATTTTTTCGTAAATCGGCAAAAATAGTTGGACATTTATTTTTTTACGTTCCACAGTGCTACTATGCAAATCTGTTCCTTGCTGAATTCGATTTAAATTAACTGCAAGAAAAAAATCTAATTTTGCTTTATCTACTTCTGAAAAAGAATGCTGTAGTTGTTCTTCTAACTGCTGAATAAAAAGCATGTTTACTTCTTTCTTTTTAGGCTCAAATGGAAACTCAATTCGATTAAAACGTTCATAGTACACTTGATAAAAATACATTCTAATTTTCATTTCATCGCCAATCAGTTTAAATCTTGAAGATAGTTCAATTTCATAACTACGTAAAATTTTCTTTAACTCCTGAATACGATTATAAACACTTGTATAGCTGACAAAGTTACTTTCTGAATAGCTCGCTATATTTGTAAATGTACCTCGATAAATTTCATCTAAAATTTTAAAAGAATGGGATTTTTTTAAATAAAGCCAAGCTAACACCTGTACTGATGCTTTTCCTGATTTTTTTAGAATAATATGTTTTTCTGTTTTTTCCAGTTTAAAACAATCAGTTAATTGGTTTGCCTCAATATCTCTTGTTAATTCATCAACTGTATTCAATAAAATAAAGTCGGAGATATTTAGATTTTCTGATATATCACTAAATGTTGCTCGTTGTTGGTAACTGGCTTCCAAAAATTTAAATAATCCAATTTTACGTATATCTTGTTTTTCTAAAAATACAGTCAACTCCATTCTTCCTCCATTTCATGCTGATTTTATCTATTTACTAATTAAAGTTTACTTTTTTTCAGTTTTTACACTTTTTTTCTTTTTGCGCTTTCTAGCAGCTAGTTCTTTTTTACGTGCTTCTTCTTCTTTTTTCTTCTTACGTTTCCATAAAATAAACCATAAAATCAAAGCGACTAAAATTAAACTCACTCCGATTAAAATATAAATCCAATTCGAATTGTTCTCAATTGTTACATCAGTTTTGTTTAATTTGTTGGCTGTCTCACCATCAATTGTGAAGTTTTCTTTCCAGTGCCATGTTTTCCCTTTTGACTCTGCTGTCATTTCTAGTGTGTATTTTCCTGCTTCTAATTTAGCTCCATCTAAAGAAATCGGATAGTTAAAGTTTGAATTAGGTGCCATTTGCATACCTTCACTAGTGGATTTATAGAGAACTTCACTTTGACCTTGACGCGTGATTTTTGCATTTACAGACAATTGATTTACATACATAGCTGTGATATTTTGCAAATTCGCATTGATCACATTTCGGGCATTTACTTGTGCTGCTGCAATTTCATTCAATTCTAATTCAGGCACAATTTCGTTGTCATTTTCATTTAATACCAACGCAACTACATACGCATAACGATTTTGAATAGATAATCCTTGCTCACCTTTCTTGTTCGTATCAGTATCTGTTTGTTTTTCTTGAAGCGTAATCCCACCTGCTAAGATTCCATCAAATTCTTCTTTTGGCATATCAATCGTCAGAGGGAGACGGACATGACTTTCAGCTGGCACAATCACTTCATCTACAACAGTCACAATATCATTTAAATTATGAATCAATGTACTATCTTGTTTTTCAGGCAACTCGCCATATTCAACAACGCCTTTGATATTGGTAAGTGCGCTATTCACACGAGGCTGAATAATCACATCATTTTTTGTGTCATTTCTCAGATTGATTTCAATCGTTTGGCTTGCGCCTGCTTCCATTTTCAAATCAAAATATGTCTTCTTTTGATCTCGTTGATTTGCAGGAATAATAGGTTCTACTGAAAAATTCAACTCTGAAGCATTCACCTTAGGTATAAAAAATGTGCTAGTTGTTAATAGTGCCACCATAAAAATAATCAGTTTTGTATATTTTTTCATTATCACGATCTCCTTTTCATCAGATTGAAAGCACCGACAAATTTACTTATCGATGCTTCCAGAATATAATATGTCTTAATTAGTTAGTTGTTTTTAGATTTCGTTTGCTGGAACATCTGTTAGAGTCCAAGTTAATGTTGTTGCATAAGTTTCTGCTAATTTTGTTGTTGTTCCTGGTACAGATAAACTAACACTGTTAGCTTTTGTTGCATCTGTTCCAAAGCGGTAAACAAAAGTTCCTGCTCCTTCACCATCTTTAGCTGAGACGATATTTTCTGCAACTCCAGTACCGGCAACAGTTAAATCAAAGCTTGGTTTTGTAAATGATGGGGTAGCAGAAGTAGAGATTGTATCAAGTTGACCATTTGTAAAGCTAATCATTGCTCCGACTAATTCACGATTAGATTCTGACATAAATTGACCATCTTGTTTTACTTGTAATGACCAACCAGCTTCTGTTCCACGGTTATCTGTCACCTGAACATAGTTGGGACGATCTGATCCATCTTTTAATTTTTGAGCTACTGCATAGTAAACCTCGTCTTTTGAAGTAATCTTATTCTCACCAAAGTAAAATGCTGATGCATAATCTAAACTTAGTGGTCCAGCAGTTCCAGGCTCAATTTCTTTATCTGGATCAGTTGGGTCAACTGGTTCAATTACTTCTCCTGGATTTGTTGGATCGACAGGATTTGTGATGTCTTCACTTGGTGCAAATTTAACGATTGTATCTGACTTATAATTTTGAGTAATATCTCCGGGTGCTGCAGACGCGATGCTTCCTCCAAGAATAACTGCACTGATAAGAACTGCCCCTGTAGTAATAAATTTAGTCGTTTTCATAATTTTTTTGTTCTCCCCTATTGTTTTATTTTTTGTCTGATTTTTTTAAATTCTGTAGCGCTGGTCTACACTTATAATTCTACATACTTTTTCAACCACTCACATCGTCAATTTGACTACGTTAGATGGAAAAAATGCGTATGTTCATTAGGCAATAAAGCCTCACTAAAATAGAAATTATTCGTTGATTGGTGTATCTGTTAGTGTCCACGTTAATTGAGTTGAATATTTAACTGCATCTTTTGGCGTGCTTCCTGGAACTTCTAGTGAAATAGCTTTATTTTTTTGAACAGTTTCGCCTTCAACTTCTTCAGCAGTTACTGTTCCAAAACGATCAACCCAAGTACCTGAACCCGTCTCATTTGCAGCAGTCATAACATTTGAAGCTGCTCCTGATGCATCTAATTCAATACTTGGACTTAGCGGAGCCGTAACATCTATTTGATTACTAGCAGCTACTCCATTTGATAATTTAATGACTGATCCAGTTAGGACTTTATGCTGTGTTGTTTTATTCTCAAATTGACCTTCTTGTTTCACAGTTAAAGCCCAACCTGTATTAGTTCCACGGTTATCAGATACTTGAACATAATTTGGTACAAATTTTCCATTCGTTAATTCTTGGGCATTTGCATAATAAACTTCGTCTTTATTTGTTATTTTATTTTTACCAAAATCCAAACTTGAAGCATAATCAATACTCAACGGGCCATTTGTTCCTGGTTCTGGTCCTTCTGGGTCAGTTGGATCAATTGGAACAACAGGATTTGTTGGGTCTGGATCAGTTGGATCAACCGGTAATGTTGGATCTGTACTTGGAATAAATTCTACAATCCCATTTGAAGTATATGTTTTATCTTCGGCAGCCAATGCTGGAGCCACGTTCACTAATGTTGTTAATACAATTGTTGATAATGCGATAAATTTTGTTGTTTTCATTTCTTTTCCCCCTATTTTATGCTGTTAATTTCACTATTTTCGTTAAATTTTTTGTTTCCTAACTATATAGGCTAGTCCTAATAGAACAAAACCAGTTATCATCATATTGATGGGCAACTGTTCACCTGTTTGTGGCAATGTATACTTTTGATTTACAGTACCTTGGTTTAGTGGTGCATATATAATTTTATCTTTGGTTGTTTGTGGAAGTTCTTTATTAGCTTCTTTTTCTTCTTCTGTTAAAGGAATGTACTCCCCATAAAAACTAATATCTCCATTACTCTTGTATTCATTATCTTGGCCTTCTGCATTCGAATAGATTGGAGTAGCCAAGCAAAAAACAAAAATAATAAACGCAGCAATAACTGGTTGCTTTCTTTTCACTTTGACACCCCTATTCTCCATCCGGTGTATTTTGTAAGGTCCATAAAATGGTTCCTTCGTAACTTTCACTACGAGCAGCTCCTGCAGGTACAGTTAAGGATAAACCGTCGCCTTCTGGAGTCCATGTATCAGAAACAGAAAATGGTGCTTCATCTGTATTCGTATGTTGATAAATTTTTGTGCTAACATCACTTAATACTGTTGTGTTTCCACCTAAACTATGACGTATTGCATTTGGCAAGGTATGCCCTGTTCCACTTGTCAAAACCTTGTCAACTTTAGCTGTTAATGTCCACGAACCTTTAACTGCTCGGGTATCTTGAACTTTCAGTTGACCTTCTAAATTTTCTAATGGATAGGTTTGTTCTTTAGCACTCACTTTCAACTCTTCTCCAAAAGAAAGTTTTGTCGGAGCTGATAGAAAGGCCAATTCACCATCTGCTACAGTTACTTTTGTTGCAGCCTTAAACGTTGCATCATGAAAAACTGTGTCAACTAATGGATTTGCATTGCCTCCAGTATCTGTCAAAATAAATTGCAGTACATTTCCAAGAACAAGTTTCGTTTCTGGTGCTGGAATTTCCCATGTTCCATCTTCTTTTACTACTGTGCTGCCTGGTACAGTTGTACCATTCAATGTGTAATAAAGAGTTGCACCTGGTTCTCCATTTATCCCAGTAAAAACAGTTGTAAATGGAGAAATACGACTTGTCACTTCAGCTGGAGTAGGCGGTGTTTTATCAATGACCGTCGTTTCAGCTAATTCTTCACTCTCATAAGGTCCTCGAATAGCTGTTGCTGTTAATTTTGTGCCTGCTTGATAAAAATCAGGCACTGTATAGCGCACATAACCATTTGCATCCGTAGGTAAATTAGCATAACTTAGCCCATTCGCTGGATCTGTAATTGTCACAGTTGCTTGCCCTGCTGAAGCATATACAGGTACATAATTAACGTGACCTGTTTCATCTGCCCCATTATTATCCGGAACCATTCCTATTTTCACACGGGCTTTAACCGTTAAATCAGCATCTGTTACTTCTGTAAACTCAACTTCTGGTAGTTGATTCATACCGGCAATCCGGCGGAACAAATTTGTTTTGAAATTGGCTTTCAAATCTGCATCAGTTGAAGCAACAACCTGACTATTGGGTGCTCCAGAAGCCGTTAAGCTACCGACTTTAGCGTAGGTTAATGAGGATGGACCTGCGACATCTACACCCATTTTCCATAAATCAATGTCTGAGTCTGTAATAGACATTTTATTTGTTGCATAATTGATTCCAACTGCATATGAAGATGCGGATGTTGCTAAATTTCGAATATCGTATTGAGCTGGTTGTTGAATATCTAGTGAATTATTTGATCCACTACTGATGTTAATCAACGCTGTATTACTTTTACCAATTGTATAAAAGTAAGCCCCTGGTTCTGTCTTAAAGGTACTATTTGTTGTATTGTAAGAAACAACAGCACCCGAGTCTCGTTTACTTGTTAAATTGACAATCGAACCTTTTTTAGCAGTAAAACTAGAGTTTGGTGCATCAAAACGCACAGCATTTCCAGGCATTGCCACATTAAAGACTGCATTTTCTCCAATCGTCATCGCTTGATAATATTGATACACGGCAGGATAAGAGACACCCGATGTTTGTGTTTGACTCATACGCACTTTCGAATCTGCTCCAACTGTAAATTCTCTTGACTGACCTGTATCTCCAGCTCTAGCAGCTAAATTGTACCAAACTACTGAGAAGTCATAATAATTTACATTACCCTTGTAATTAGTGCCAGGTTCCATAATAAAACTACCTGTGTAAAAGTTTTCTGCCCGAGTGTTTAAATCCATATTTCCATAGATAGTTACTTGAGCATAGGTAGCACGAGCTAATCGTTGTACACTGGCTTCTGTTGTTACATTTCCAAACCGATAGTTCCATTTCCCTGTATAACCTCCAACTAAACGTGACCCGACAATGTCCTCGGAGTAGCCTCCTGCGTATCTTTGAGCGAGTACAATGTCATGCATATGAAAAGTAGGTCTAGCAGTTCCTGTTTCTCCTAACCAAATAGAAGTTCCTTGAAAATCAATTCGAAATCCATTTCCATTAATTTCAATATCTCTAGTAATTTGCGTTGTTGCTAAATTATTGGGATCACCCTCACCAGCTGTTCTGGTATTTGCAAAACTAGCCGTTAAGTTAATTTTTGAAATACTTGTATCCTTCATTGCATTCGCAAAACTATCCCAACTATTTACATCAATTTCACCAACAGCTCTTGCCACCCCACGATTTTCTGGCATAGCTGACTGTTCTATTGAAGAATCTGAAACTGGTTGATCTGTTGATAACGCTTCTTCTGAATTTAGTTCTTCTGGTGACTCTAATTCAGCTTTAGTTTCTTCTTCCAAATTAGCTACTTGGACTTCTAACATTAATGTGTTTGATCCAAAATCTTGCCCTTGATACGTAGATTGCGCCTTTATTTCATAACTTCCAGCAACTGAGCCACTTAAGCTTAAAGGTACAGAATCTATTTTTTCAGCTTCATTTTCCGAATTTAGAATTGTTATTTCAATTTGTTGCGCATCCTGATTAAAATTCACTGTAATATATGGATTTTCTGCGTTTAACCATTCTGTTTCATCTTGATTAAAAACCAAACCTTCTGGTAAAGCCATTGTAATAACTGTTTCTAAAACTTCTGTATTTTCTTCAAGTTTAGTTGTTGGCAAGCCTTTTAAGTTAATTTGAATAGGTGTATCTTTTAATATAGTTGACTCTACTACTTGTAACGACATACTTTCATCTGCTTGAACTCCTCCTTTTTGAAAGAAGACCCCTATGTCCATACTATTGATTTGAAAAACCGTCACGCTCAGTAATGCCACCATTAATCCAATGATGATACCTTTTTTATTCCTATAAGTTTTGTTCAAATTCTCACCTCCCTCCAATTATATTTCTACTCATGAAGCAAATAATATCATGAAGCTTTCGTCGTAACTGTTTTATTTTTTTCAAAAACTTACTAATTTTCTGAAAAAATAGTTGATTCATAGTAGCCTCCATACCTTTTTATTTATAATGTGCAAGAAATTTATTTCTTATTTTTAACCTATCTCTACTATACTTTCTTACGCAATACTCCACATCTCAAAAATGACTACGTTAAGAAGTCATTTTAGCTATCTAGATATCAATGACTGTTTGACCATAATTTTTCCTAGTATACATGTAGTTCTCCATTAAATTCTTATTTTCTGTTGCATTATCCCTGAATTTCTGTTAACCTTTAAAAACAAACAAGTTAACAGAAAAGAGGATGCTCTCATGCAAACAACGAAATTAAAACAAATGATTCTGAATGCACAATTCGCCGTAATCATTGCCATTATTGCTCAAATTACCATTCCATTAGGTCCTATCCCTTTAACAGGGCAAACTTTTGCCGTTGGTTTAGCTGCTACTATTCTAGGTGGATGGAACAGTATGATTGCTGTCTGTATTTATCTATTGATGGGATTAATTGGAGTTCCTGTTTTTGCTGGTTTTTCCGCAGGGATTAGCGCCTTGCTAGGACCAACTGGTGGTTTTTTGATTGGATTTATTTTTAATGCTTTAGCTACAGGATGGATTTTAGAAAAAACGAAGTTTAATTTACCCTGGGGAATACTTGCTAACTTAGCGGGAGCACTTATTACACTACTTTTTGGAACAATTTGGTTAAAATACGGAACTGGCCTCGACTGGCAAGCAGCTTTTACAGGTGGTTTTATACCTTTTATTATTCCTGGTATTCTTAAAGCTCTACTAGCAGCATTTTGTGGAATTGCTATTCGTAGAAGACTGGCTAAAGGCTCCTACTTAACAGATTAACAGTCAGTCAACACTTTCCTGTTCCCTTATTGCTTTACAAATACTAGTATAGTATGGAATTTTAAACCTGTGTTTTCAATTTTTACCGGAGGTCTAGAAATTTTTTTATCTACGTAATATGAAAAATTTCTTACTACCAAAAATTAAAAATAGAACTCCTCTTCCTTCACTACTAACACAAAAGGCAGCCAAAGAGTTTCCTCCTTAGCTGCCTTTTGCTATTTTCTTTATTTACTCTAACACAATCTTCAAATTCGTTTATATTGATACGTTTAAGCTAATCTTTGATTAAATTCTTCTTTAGTAATCTCTTCAATCAAAGATTTAATATGCTTTAAATCATTCAAACTTGGATTACGATCAATACGTATAGAAGGAACACCATGAGAATCATATTCTGAAATTGTCGTTACCAACAATTGACTTTTTTCAATTTCACTTTGCTGATTTTTAGTTTGTTTATTAAAGATATAAGCGATATCAAGTTTTTGTCCCAGTTGATGCTCAATCAATGCAGCTAAATAGTTCGCAAATTCTATTGAACCATCTACTAGTAAGCTGACTTTTACTTTTGCATGATAATTATTTAAATGAGTCAAAAGACCTTTCCATTCAATCACTGTAGAAAAAATTAATTGGTTTATTAAAGATTCTTCGAATTCATTATCATATTTTTCACCAAAGCTGTTAATTGATTGCTTTAAATACTGAATAAATGCAGGATAATTACGCTCTAATCTAGAAACAAATAACTTATTGCGATCATGTAAAACAAAAAGCGGACCAACATAAATTGCCAAATCTACTGCTACTCGTTTAAGAATATCTTCTATATTATATAATGGAATTTGTAAATCTTTCGATATTTGAATAATTCGCTCTCCGATATTTGCCCCAAGACCTTGAAAAAATGCTTTTTCATCAAATTTCGGACCTCGATTTGGTAAAGAAAATTGATATGTCGTAAAAACATAGGTAATTTCTTCCAATAAGGATTGATTTAATTCTATTTTAAACACGTGGAAAAATTCACGTTTTAAAAAAGAGTCCTCTAGTATCCCTACAAAGGACAATGAATAACGGATTGCTACATTCTTTCTTCGTATATCCTCTGTGAGTAAATTCCTTCCAGCCAAAACTCTTCTTAAAGAAATGATCAGATAATTTTCCATCTCTTTTCTTGCATCCATTCCATAACTTCTATTATACTCTTTTTCAAAATAATCCATTATTTTCCCGACTACTTGACGTTCAGTAGAGCTAAATGGTGCATCCTCATAATACATTTTCTCAAAAAAATAATAGACTAAAAAATTACGAACCTGTGCTTCTTCACCTACTAGGTTGCAGTGGCTATCTATAATCTCAATATTAAAACCTGATTCCTCTGTTTGTCTAGATAATGCTTTGATTTTTCTTCTCAAACCTGGCTCACTAGTATAGAGAATTTCCGATAATTCTGTAATAGTAATTCCCGGATTTAAAAACAAATGTTCTATAATTTGATATTCTATACTAGTTCTTAACGTTTTACTGTAAATATATTCAATATTGATAGTGTGAGGATATTCTAATAGCACACCATTTGGTGAAGAAATAATCATAAATGGACTAAAATCAATATTTATTTTCTTAATGTCACTGCGTAATATTTTATCCGAACAGTCCAACTCTTCTGCAATCTTAGAAAGGGTGATCCAATCATCCTGTCGATGGAGTATTTCAATAAACTTCAACTTTCTATTCGCTTCATTATTTAAAAAATTATACACATACCCCATCCCCTTTTTATATAAAAATAACAAATAAAAACATTTACACTCCCATTTTTGAATTCGCCCCCATTTTAACATTCCGCCTCTATTAAAACAAGCAAATTCGACTGGTAAACACTCTAATTAACAATAGATATAAGCTTATAACTAACCTACCTAGCGACTGATTTAATTTATTAAAACACTGCCTTAAATTCGTTAGATTCACGTTTAAAATAACGCATTAAAATTTTATTTTTCACAATTAATGAATCTTTAAAAAACCAACTTGTTTAATTCTAACAGTATAAATGTCAGTTCTTATCTCTAGAATTAAGTCCCACTCTATTCTTGTTTTAAAATTAATTTTCTATTAAGGAAATAAATGCTGATTTAATCATCTTTTCAGCTTTAAAACGATTTGTTATTCAACTTTCCAGACAGTTCACTTAATTTTTAGGGGTTGTCATTTTCTGAATAGGGTGCTACAATGAACCCGTTGATACATCAGAACGATTAATTAAAGTGTTACCAGTTAGGTGAGGCTCCTATGCAAATATAGGCCATTGCCCAAAAACATCGAAAGATGCCAATGGGTAGAACAGGGATTGTCGGATTAAGGCTTTCCATAAGATGGCTAAAAGTAGAATGATACTTTTTACGTTGCATAGTGCTAAAACTCGACGAGTGGTAGATTTATTTTTGTTGCCCTCGTCTACCCTAGATGAGGGCTTTTTTATGCCCAGCTAGCTTCATACACAATTCGATAAGATAATTTAAGTCAACAGATTGGTGGAGGTAAACAATTGGATCGACAACAAAATAAAGATGGCACTAGTGCGAATCAAGTTGGGATAACCTCCCAATTTTTGACTATCAATAAAACTAACTAAGTGCCATTAGTTAGGACGTGAAAGATATGGATTACACACAAGAAATTGTGCGCTTTGTTCGTTTTTATGGAATTAAAAATATCAAAAGCTACGAAACTTCTAAATGTAAATATTTTATTTATGTAGCCGATAACGGACAAAAGCAACTGTACTACTATGATAAACAAACAAAAAACTTTTATTTTAAAACAGCTAAAAAACAAGAGAAGTTATCTTGGCTATGAGCTTTTAATTTATTAGGCTAGCCTCATGCTATTTAGTCCTCGCTTTCTAGCATGATAGACTAGTCAATAAATCAAGCAACATAATTAGTTGACCATTTTAAATCAATTAAACAATTATATATTTGCCGATTTAAAATCGGTACTGTTAGGTGAGGCTCCTATATAAACATAGGCTACTGCCCAAAAATATCGAAAGATGCCAATGGGTAGAACAGGGATTGTCGAATTAAGGCTTTCCATAAGGTAGCTAAAAACGATGTGTTCGTTTTTTACGTTATATAGTGCTAAAGCTCAACGAAGGTAACTCTTATTTAACGAGCCTTTTGTTGCGCCTTCATGCAACAAAAGGCTTTTTCTATTGCTTAAATTCCATTCAAATTGCTCTATTCCCTAAGGAAAGTTGGTTGAAATTATGGAAACCATTTTTAGGATTTTGGGATTTTATCTAACCGCACTTATCACTTGGTATTTATTCATCAAACGAAAAGAAAAATAATCGTTGCTCATTTAAGTTGCGATTCATTCTTGATGAGACAACGGACAATTTGTTTCATCGTCTATAAAAAGGAGGCTATTTCAATGGCTAAAAAGAAAACAATCAACTATAAAGTAACCGATCAAATTTATAAATTTGCAGCAACCTCTCATCGTAAAAAGGTGGTCGATCACTTTAGTTCATCACTAGATGGATTAAATACAAATGAGGTTCTAACAACGCGTAAAAAATATGGTAGCAATGAAATTCAGCATGAAAAACCTGAATCCATTCCAGCTAAACTTGTACGAGCTTTCATCAATCCTTTTACACTTGTTTTATTACTACTTGCTGCCATCTCATTTGTTACGGATTATTGGATTGCTGCTCCAGCAGATAAAGATTTAACAGGAGTAATCATCATCGTTACAATGGTGACAATCAGTGGTTTATTAACTTTTGTTCAATCCGTTCGTTCAACCAATGCAGCTGAAAAGCTAAGAACCATGGTTAAAGTGACTGCGACAGTAACTAGACGCACTAGCGGGAAAACTGAAATTCCAATGGAAGAATTAGTTTGCGGGGATATCGTTCACCTATCAGCTGGAGATATGATACCAGCTGATATCCGAATTTTGAAATCAAAAGACTTATTTATTAGCCAAGCTGCCATGACAGGTGAAAGTAATCCTGTTGAAAAATATGAAATTGATTTAGCTCCGAACACAAAAAATTCCAACGTGATGGACTATGAAAATTTAGCTTTTATGGGCAGCAATGTTGTGAGTGGTTCAGCAATGGGCATCGTTATTGCAGTCGGCCCTTATACGCAATTTGGCCGTATTGCCCATGATGTTTCAAGAAAAAAAGGTGATACTAGTTTTGAAAAAGGGATTAATTCTGTTTCTTGGTTATTGATTCGTTTTATGGCGCTAATGGCACCAGCTGTCTTTATTATTAACGGTTTAACAAAAGGCGATTGGTTAGAAGCTTTCTTATTTGGTTTATCAGTCGCAGTAGGCTTAACACCTGAAATGTTGCCCATGATTGTGACAACAAACTTAGTCAAAGGAACTCTTTCTATGGCTAAAGAAGGAACTATCATAAAAAATATCAATTCTATTCAAAATTTTGGTGCAATTGATGTGCTTTGTACCGATAAAACAGGGACATTAACACAAGACAAAATTGTCTTAGAGTACCATTTAGATGTCTTAGGTAAAGAAAATGATCGTTTTCTAAAACATGCTTTCTTCAACAGCTATTACCAAACAGGTCTTAAAAATTTAATGGATTTAGCGATTATCGAAGCAAGTCAAAATGAATTAAACATTCCCATTAATGAATACGAAAAAATAGATGAAATTCCTTTTGATTTTAATCGCAGACGGATGAGTGTCGTGATTCGAAACCAAGACGGGAAAACACAAATGATTACTAAAGGTGCCGTTGAAGAAATGTTGAGTATTTCTTCTCATGTAGAATATATGGGCGAAGTCACCGTTTTGACTGAGACTCTAAAAAATAAAATATTGAAAACTGTTGATGATCTAAATGAGGATGGTTTACGCGTTATCGCTATCTCTCAAAAAACGAATCCAGCAGCAATTGGTGAATTTTCAGTTAAAGATGAGTCAGATATGGTACTGATGGGCTATCTAGCTTTCCTTGATCCACCAAAAGAAACAACAAAACCCGCACTTGAAGCCTTAGCTAAAAATGGAGTAGCTGTAAAAATTCTGACAGGTGATAACGAAAAAATCACCCGAACTGTTTGTAAACAAGTTGGGATTAAAGTAAAAAATGTTATTTTTGGTACTGATATCGATTCGCTTGATGATGCCCAGCTAACTGCGGTAGTTGAAGAAAACAATATTTTTGTGAAACTATCTCCGCAACAAAAAACACGGATTGTAAAAACATTGCGTAATAATGACCATACAGTTGGTTTCATGGGTGATGGAATTAACGATGCTTCTGCAATGAAAGAAGCTGACGTTGGAATCTCTGTTGATACAGCTGTAGATATTGCTAAAGAATCAGCAGATGTTATTCTTTTAGAAAAAGATTTATTAATTCTAGAAAAAGGGCTAATTTCTGGTCGTAAAATATTTGGAAATATCATTAAATATATTAAAATGACAGCTAGCTCTAATTTTGGTAACATGTTCTCTGTTTTAGTCGGAAGTGCTTTTCTACCATTCTTACCAATCTTACCGATTCAAGTTCTCTTTTTAAATTTAATTTATGATATTTCATGTATCTCAATTCCTTGGGATAATGTCGACAAAGAATATTTAGAAAAACCTAGAAAATGGGATTCTTCTTCAATTGGATCTTTCATGAAATGGATTGGTCCAACAAGTTCAGTTTTTGATATTACAACATATCTGTTAATGTTCTTTGTCATTTGTCCACAAGTTTTAGGCGGAAGCTATAGCTCTCTTCCACCTGAAAAACAATTAATTTTTGCTGCTTTGTTTAATGCTGGTTGGTTTGTAGAATCCCTTTGGTCTCAAACATTAGTCATTCATGCATTACGGACTCCAAAAGTTCCGTTCCTACAAAGTCGGGCATCTTTCATTGTTACCACTGTTACAGGTTTAGGAATTGCTGTTGGAACAGTGTTGCCTTATACAAATTTAGGAGCTCACTTGGGCATGGTTCCACTCCCACTTAACTTCTTTGGTTGGTTAGCCTTGACGATTATCGCCTATCTAACCTTAGTAACCTTTATGAAAAAAATCTATATTAAACGCTTTGGTGAATTGCTTTAAGTCGTAAAAAAAAGCAGCTGAGAAAATTTCTCAGCTGCTTTTTATTATAAATCATGAAAAATAGGTTCCATCTTATCAAAGGTACAGAACTGTGTATAACCAATACTTTTCAACAATTCTTTCGATTCTTTGATTTTCCATGCTAAATGTTCAGGCTTATGGCTATCACTTCCGATTGTAATAATCTTGCCACCAAGTTCATGATACAGTTTTAGAATTTCAATAGAAGGAGTTAAACCATTGATTTCATAGCGCTCCGAAGAGGTATTTAGTTCAATTCCTTTATTATTGGCAATCACAATTTTAAGGATCTTTTCTATTTTAGCTTTACTGTAATGAAATAGATCAACTTCCTTGTCTAAATAACGTCTGACTAAATCCATATGAGCGAGTACGCTATAATCTTGATAAGCAGTCACTAGTTGCAACATTTCATTATAATAACAATCATAAACTTCCTCATGAGTACGTCCTTTTTGAAACTCTCCTAACCAAAATTCCTGATCTTCAATTTGATGGATTGATAGCAAAATAAAATCAAAAGAGTGGGAGTGGTAAAGCTTTTCAAATGGCTCAATTGTATGAACTTGCATACCAAATTCTAAGCCAGTCTTTATTCTTATTTGATCTGCATATTTTTTGGTCAACCTTTCTAATTCAGAAAAATATAAGTCATAGTGAACATTCTTAACCTCTTTATTCGCTCCTATTTGAAATATATCTTCTGGCTGCCAATCTGGTTTGACGCCATAATCTACATGATCAGTAAAACATATTTCTTCTAAACCAAGTTGAATGGCATCTTTTACAACATCTTCCATTAAATACCAAGAATCATCACTATAATCGCTATGAACATGGTAATCTGCATACACCATAAACATTTTCCCCCTCCAGTATCAAATAGAAATAGGGCTACTTCCCTTTGACTTGTCATCAGAAGTAAGTAGCCGTCTTTCGGTTAGTTCATTGATAGATTTATAACTTTAGCTAGAGCTTATCTTATCGAACACGGACACCAAAACTTGGTGGATTATAGGAAGAAACACTCGAAGTTTTCACTACGTCACCAGTTTCAGGTGCATGAATATACTGGTTCCCGCCCATATAAATCCCTACATGATGGGTCGATCCTCGACCACCCCAAAAGATTAAATCACCAGCTTGAAGCTGACTTAATTCTAAATAGGTTCCTTGATATTCTTGTTGATAGGTAGTTCGTGGCAAGCCAATTCCCAAACGCCCAAAGACATATTGAACAAAACTTGAACAATCAAAACCGACTGTATTGGCACCTTCCCCAAACCCTAAACTTGGACCATTTGTATTTCCACCACCCCAAGAATAAGGTGTTCCAATCCATTTCTGGGCCTCCGCTAATAACGCTGGTACATTATAACCAACCGTTGGAGGATCCGGTGTGGGTGCTGGTACTTGAGGTTGTGCAGGCGGAGTTACTTCCAAAGGTTTTTCTGGTTCTACGACACTAACAGGCGTCGGGTTAGATGCTTGAACTTTTTCATCCTCCGTTTTTTTGTTAGCTGCTGCAGCCAAAGCTTTTTCTTCAGCTAGTTTTTGCTCATCTGCAACTTTCTTCAAACGCTCATTCTCAGCTTGTTGTAATTGTGCCGCTTCTTTTTCGCCAATATATTTATTTTTTTGCTCTTCCTCTGTACTACGTCTTGCTGCTAAGTCACTTTGTAAAACAACTTGTTGCAATTGCTTATTTTGCAGCTCAGATTTCTTTTTCTCTGATGCTAAAATGGTTTCATTTAGTTTCTTAATGGTCATATCAATTTCAAATTGGCTCGCTTCTACCAATTTTTTGTCTTGCTCTTGTGTTTTAAGAATAGATGTATTTGCAGAAATTAGCGTCCAGACTGCATGAATTCTTCCTAAAACTTCAGATATTGAAGTAGCTTCTGTAATCATTCGCAAATAATTAGCTGGATCGCCATTAACTTGAGCTGCTCGAGCTTGATTAGCTATTTCAACTTCTCTTTGATCGATGATTGTCGTTAATTTTTCAATATTTTCATTTAACCGTTGCTTATCTTGATTTAACCCTTTTTCTTTTGTTGCTAATTCAATCGCCGTATTTTCTATTGTTGCCATATCTGTTTGGACCGATTTCAATTCTGCCTCTACTTTTTGTTCTTGTTGGGCAACCTCATTAATTTTTGTTTCTTTTGAAGTGATTTTATTATCCAGCTCATCTGCCCAAACACTTAAAGACATATTAAGCACGGAAGTAGACAATAAGCCAAGTACCACTAATTTCATTGCTTTTTTCTGCATTTTTTCCCCTCCTGATTTGTTTAATTATCTATGTACAACTACTTTATTAGTATAGCATATGTATTTTTTTATTGCTTCTGCAAAGGCTATTATCCACTAATCTTAAGAATTTAATTTGTACCTTTGTGTAGAAAAAATAAAAAAACTGCGGATAAATCCACAGTAAAAATGTACAATCTTATATTATTTATCCTTTTGATCTGGTTTATAAAAAATACTAAATGCCGTTGCTATGACAAAAGCGTAGACTACTGTCTGGATGATAGTAGGCTGACTTCCAAAAACTAAATCAGCTATGGCAACAATAAAAATAGCGGCAATAAAGTTACCAATAAAAAAAGTTAAACGATTTTTCCGAATAAATTTACGAAAAGCTTCCATAAATCCAACTCCTTTGTTTAAAATAAGTAGCTTGAGTATAACACAAATAAAACTTGACATGGTATCCATTACACAGCTTATGATAGAGAAAGAAACAAATTAGGAGGAATGCGTTTATGTATCAATTAATTGCTTGTGATTTAGATGAAACACTCATTGGTGAAGATAAACAAGTATCGAAAGAAAATAAATTAGCCATCCATCAAGCTCAACAAAAAGGTGTCAAATTCGTTATCGCAACAGGTCGTGGTTATCGAACGGTTCAAGATACCTTAGTCGAATTAGGGTTAGCAGATTTACCAGCAGAATATGTGATTTCATTTAATGGCGGAGTTATTACTGAAAATAAAAACAATCAAGTCTTAGAGTTCAATGGCATTACTTTTGAACAAGGCGAGCAACTTTTTAATTTTGGTCTAAATTATGATGTTTGTATGCATATCTATACAGAAGACGACGTCTATATTTACAATTTTCACGAAGAAGAAAAAGCGTATCTTAATGGTCGTATCAACAATTGCATTGAACTAATCGAACCCTCAATTGAGTTTTTACGTGATATTCCCTTGGTTAAAGTTTTGTATCAAAATCTAGATAAACATTATTTAGAACAAATCCACGCAGATATTACTCCTATTGTTCAAGATGCATTTGATATCAGCTATTCATCAAATCGATATATTGAATTTAATCATCAAGGAGTCAACAAAGGTTCTGCCTTATTACGCTTAGCAGATCGACTTGGAATTCCTCATAACCAAACGATTGCAATCGGAGACAATACAAATGATTTGACGATGATAAAAGCTGCCGAACTTGGAGTTAGTGTTCAAAATGGAACTCCTGATGTAAAAAAAGCTGCTAATTATATTGCATCTGAAACTTTTAGGGAACATGCGGTTGCGGCTGTAATTAATAAATTCGTATTGAAATAAACTAAAACCCAAGACAGCTCCTACTAATGGAGGCTGTCTTGGGTTTTCAGTTTTATTTAGACGAATCGTTTCCACACCTATCTTTATCTGGTTACAAAAGCTTGATTCTCGTAAACTTCAGAAAATCTCCTCAATCGAAAGTTC
Organism: Carnobacterium maltaromaticum DSM 20342; assembly: GCF_000744945.1. Lineage (NCBI taxonomy): Bacteria > Bacillati > Bacillota > Bacilli > Lactobacillales > Carnobacteriaceae > Carnobacterium > Carnobacterium maltaromaticum. Next base: position 2,680,173 of record NZ_JQMX01000001.1, on the reverse strand, counting down.
ACGATTGACTGTATTTCCTTCCAGTTTAGACGAATCAGAGCAGCTTTTTCCACACCTATCTAAACATGGTTTGAGTTGCTTTAGCTAATACTTTAGGATCTTTATTATGAGGAGTCACCGGTATAATTTTTTTGTTAATATCAAATAGCGTATATACCGCAATTCGTGCAGCACGAACAGAATATTCTTCTGTAAAGACCATATCTTTTGGAATCTCTACAAATTGGCTAATCATCGCAAAATTCGTACTTCCTTCTGGTACAACTTGTGGACGATCACTCATTGCACGAGGTTGGAATTGTGCATCGATATAAGGCATGTAACATGGAATGACATTCACAACATCTGCTTTAATGTCTTCCCAGTCTTCTTCCCATTTCAAATGACAGATTAATTCATATAAAATTTCTTCCCCAGTACACTCTTTCATTGGTTTTTTTACATAATCCCCAATGCGATCTGGGTATAAACCATAACCCCAGAAAATAGTTGTATTCGCATCTTGAGCTTTAAAATGAGGTTGCGCTGCAACAACAATACTCATTAACCAATTAGAATCTTTAAACGTCATCAAAGCACCACTACCTGGAATATTTCCAGTAAAGCGTTCAATCCGTTTCAATAATTCATCCCCACGATTTGTCACCGTAAAACTTTGCCAATTCGTTTCAGACTCATGTGCAAAGAATGGCTCAGGATTGCCTAAATTAGCTTTCTTTTGAGCAATTTTATACCATAATTCTCCTGAAATTGGACGTTCTTCTGGCACTGGAGCAGGTGTATTAAAATCACCTTCTGTCGTACTATCTGTCATGCACGCATTCGTCATCATCACAACATCGCCAGCATTTAAGTCAATTGTTGATCCATCAGAAAAGTGGAGTGTTTCGGCAGTAATTCCTTCTCCATCTTTAAAATCAATATCTGTTACAGTTTTATTCATGCTGAAATCAACTTGATGTTTATCCAAGTAATCCTTTAATGGCAATATAAGACTTTCATATTGATTAAAACGAGTGCGTGTCACACCTTCAAGTGTATCGATTCGACTGAATTCTAACATCATTCGATTCATATAACGACGAAATTCAAACAAGCTACTCCATTTTTGGAATGCAAAGGTAGTTTGCCACATAAACCAGAAATTGGTTTCAAAGAAATGTGGTCCAAACCATTCTTCAATTGTTTTATTGTCTAATTTATCTTCTGGCATTGCTAATAATTTTGTCATTAATGCTCGGTCATTGTTGTCAAATCCCATTGAATGCGCATCTAAAATAGTCCGGTCTTTATCAATTAATCGAGCTTGAGCATGAGTTGGATGTAAATGATCAAAATTTAAAATTTCTTCTGTCACACTTTGATTTGGCATTTCTAAAGAAGGAATACTAGCAAATAACTCCCAGAAATTTTCATAGGTTTCTTCATTTAACATCCGGCCTCCACGACATAAAAAGCCATCCTTCATCGTTCCAGAACCGTCATTACTTCCACCTAGAATGTCCATACCTTCAATAATGTGAATATTTTTACCTGCAAAATTTGCATCACGAATCAAATACGCAGCCCCTGATAAACTACCAATTCCACCGCCAATAAAATAAACTTGCTTGTCGCCATAATAACGCGCTTTTATTTCTTCATCTACCTTTTTTTCATCTGCTTGAACTTTGCCTTCTTGCAATTTTTTTGTTCCATAGGCAGCACCTAAAACTGTTGCACCAGCTGCGATTAGTCCGATTGTTTTTTTACTCATCCTAAAATCCCTCCCGTTTTACTTAATAAAACGAGTATATCTTAAAAAGTCGGAACTGACTCTAGCCAATCTATAAGAACTGTCTTAAATTCAGACAAAACAAGACAATTGTCTAGTAATAAAATTGAGTTATTTGTTAACCTTCATGTAACCGTTGATAGGCTAACAGTTCAGTATCATTGGCTAAACGAACGAATTGAGTCGCAATCGTTTCAGGAGTTTCTTTCATCCCAACTTTAATCCAATCAACTAAAACACCGCAACACCCATAAGAAAAGAAGCGGGCATAAAAACACCTATCTGCCTGACTGACGTGATTCTCCAAATCTAAACGCTCAAATAATTCCATAAAGAGTGTACTTGTCACTTTAGAAAAACAAGCTGATAAAATTTCAGAATCACTGCTAACTGTATTTTGATAAAAATCAGCTTTCTCTTTGATTTCAATCAACATTTTTAAAACATGTTCTTCCCAATTTTCCAGTGTTACTCCTTCAGCTAAATAGCTAAAAGCACCTACTTGATACGTCCACTCCAACAAATCATACTTATCTGAAAAATGATAATAGAGTGTTTGACGATTTAATCTACATTTATCTGTAATATCCGCAATACTAATTTTATCAAAACGCTTATAATGGCACAGTTCGATTAACGCATCAGAAATAGCTTTTTTAGTAATGAATGAATCCTTCATAAGAGCACCTCTAGCCTTCATAGTTGATAGAATTTTTTTCACAAGTTCTCTAATAGTAGTTTACCACGAATCTCACTTTATATTCCAATTTCGACCTGATTGGATAATTATAAACCCACTCTAAAAAAAGACCTTAACAAATCCTACATTTAACAGTATAATGATACATGGTAAAGCGAATTTTAAATCAGAAGGTGAGTGAAAATATGGGTCGTAAATGGGCAAATATTAAAGACAAAAAAGCATCAAAAGATACGAATACCAGTCGTATCTATGCAAAATTCGGTATTGAAATCTATGTAGCTGCAAAGCAAGGTGATCCTGATCCTCATACTAATCAAAAATTACGATTCGTCATTGAGCGAGCAAAAACCTATAATGTACCTAAACATATTATTGATCGGGCAATTGAAAAAGCCAAAGGAAATGATGAAGACAATTATTCTGAGCTACGCTACGAAGGCTTTGGACCAAATGGTTCTATGATTATTGTGGATGCACTAACAAATAATGTCAATCGTACTGCCTCAGATGTCCGTGCTGCTTATGGTAAAAATGGCGGAAACATGGGTGTTAGTGGGGCTGTTGCTTACATGTTCGACAACACAGCTGTTTTTGGTGTCGAAGGAAAAGATGCAGATGAGCTATTAGAAATTCTAATGGAAGCAGATCTTGACGTACGAGATATTTTAGAAGAAGATGGTCAAGCGATTATTTATGCTGAGCCAGCTGATTTCCACGCCGTTCAAGAAGCACTAAAAGCGAGTGGCATTGAAGAATTCACAGTTGCTGAAACAGAAATGTTGCCACAAAACGAAGTCACTCTTGAAGGTGATGATTTAGTCAATTTCGAGAAATTAATTGATGCTTTAGAGGATTTAGATGACGTTCAAAAAGTTTATCACAACGTTGATTTAGGCGAATAATAATAAAAAGAGACAGAGTGTGCTCTGTCTCTTTTTATTGTAGTTTCTTTTATGCACTAGGAGGCATAAATTGAATGATTTTTTTATTCAGATGTGCATATCCACTTGCAATGCTCATAACAATCAATAAAAGCTCTAATTCATACCCATTAACAAAACCACTTGTTGATTTCAACATAAAGATAGCTGTTCCCAATATTGCAATGAAACCTAATGAAACTAACGGAACCAACAAACCAATAATCATAAAAATACCACCGACAACTTCAATTAAGGCAATAATTATCGGCATAAAACTTGGCAAGCCTAAGCTTACAAAGAAATCTGTTGTGTCTGATAAATTCATAAATTTTTGAATTCCATGTAATGCCATCGCAATTCCTAACATAATTCTAATCAACAATAGACTAATACTTACTTTATTTTTATTTTCTCCCATTCATCTATCACTCCCATTTAATTTTTTAATCCCAAGCCTGCTCTCCAGTTACTACTTTTGCGCTCATTTCCAAAGAACCTTCAGCTAAATCAGGATAAGCTGCTTTCATTTTTTGCATAATTTCTGCGCTTGTTTGACTTGATTGTTCAACTTCAATAAATTTTTGGATATAGTCTTTAGTAAATGTAATATTATCAGCAGTAAATTTATTCCCTTGACCAAAATGACCTGGGATAACTGTTTTAGCTTGCAATTCTTCCAAACCAGTTAGATCATTAATCCAATTTTCTTGGCTCTCAACCGTTTTAGTATCAGCCATAAATAAATGCCCATCTGTTGAAACTGGAATACCGCCCAAAATTAACTGATCTGTTGCATTATAAAGCACTGGTTTATCTGTCCCAGTAATTTGAAATTTTTCATTTCCTAATGCTACCTTGTTATCAATGGCTTCTGGAATAATCACCTCTTTAGGCGCTTTATCTTTTAATGTATCTGCCCAGACTGTTAATTTATTTTCATACGTACTCTTAATGCGGTCAATTGTCCCTTCAGTTGCTACAACTTTTGCAGTTGGAAAAGCCTCTTGAATAAAAGCTGTTCCAAAATAATAATCAGGATCGCTATAAGATACATAAATGGTTTCTAAATCAATTTTTTTCGACTTAATTAATTGAATCGTTTTATCTGCATCATCTTTAGAAAACTGAGTATCAACTAGTAAACCTTTGCCATCCTTTTCAATCAACACAGCTGTTGATCCAAAAACGGGATCTGGATTCATCACATAATAGGTGACATTTTCACCTGTAATTTTTTGATAATTCGTTTGTTTTTCCTCTTTTTTCTTTTGCTTGCTTTCTGTTTGATTTTTTTCATTCTTACTAGATTTATCCATTTTTGATGTCGTTCCACATGCAACTAAAAAAACTGCCATCACAGAAATACTTATATAAATAAGTGCTTTTTTTATCATCTTATCTTCTCCTTATAATAAAAGTTTGTTGAGCTACTTAGCTCCGGCAGAAAAATAGTGAATTTCAAGAAAACTGCTTTTTTACTTTTTTTGGAAATTCATCTTTTTTCCGAGGAGTTAACTCATAAAAACTAGCCGTATTGAACACAAACTAGGCGTATCTAAAAAAATTTCTGATTTTAGATACGCCTGCTTCGTTAGAAATTTTCACTCTTATTTAGAACCAACTGTAAAACGTTGATTGATGTGTTTACCAGCTTCAGCTTCATCAAGCAAAGCAATCGCATAATCTGCATAAGATATTTCACTTGCTCCAGCAGCATTGGCCAACAAGTTGTCTAAACCAACTGTATAGCTGCCAGTTCGTTCACCATCAGGTAAGAACATCGCTGATGGGCTTAAATACGTCCAAGTAATCTCATTATTTGCTTTCAATGCATCAAATGCTGTACCCATATTGCTTGCTGTTGGTAAAAAGGCATCTGGAAAATCTGGTGTGTCCATCACACGAATCGTTTTCGCTGGATCAACGTATAAACTACCTGCTCCACCCACTACAATCAAACGCGGTGTTTTATGTCCTGCTAAAATTTTTGTTAAATGAGCCAAAGTTGTTTGATGTAACTCTTCTTGACCATGTGGCGCATTAAATGCATCCACCAAAATATCAAACTCTTTTACATCTGCATAACTAATCTCTAAAATATCACGTTCTAAAACTGTCACTTGGCTATCTGTAATTTTTGCTGCATTTCTAACAATAGCCGTAACCTCATGGCCTCTTGAGATTGCTTCCTTCATAATCATCGTTCCTGCTTTACCACTTGCTGCAATAATTCCAATTTTCATCTTATTTTCCTCCTGTTTTTTTGTAACCATTCAAGTTACAATCGATTTAAAATAAAAAGGTGAACGTTTCTTGTTCAACCTTATACATCCTGTGAATCAAGTAGCTTGGTCAAGTTGTTGAATCTCTTCAATCGTATCTGCCAACGTCACCTGTTTTAACTCATTTTCTAACGCTTCTTCTGCCGTTTGCATCACGCCTTCTAATGAATGTTGAATGTTTTTCCCGACAATACAATTTGGATTTGTATCTTGATGTAAAGTAAATAAATCCTTACTTGTTGGGTTAACCGCCTCATAAATATCATAAAGGGTAATATCTGTTGGTTCCTTGATTAGCGAAATACCGCCAACACCTGGCGCAGAATCAACGAGTCCCGCTTTTTTTAAAAGACCAACAATTCTTCTAATCACAACTGGATTTGTATTAACACTAGCTGCAATAAAATCTGAATAAACCGTTGTTTGCCGATTTAAAGCAAGGACAGATAAAACATGAACCGCTACAGGAAACTTTGTTGAAATACTCATAACAACCCTTCCTCTCTATCTGTAACCATTATAGTTACAATGTAAAAATAAGTCAAGAGTTTTGGTGAAAAATAATAAAATAATCGCTCCTTTAACAATAGAATGGCTCTATTATCCCTTTCTATATAAATCTAACACTTGTTTGAAATCACTTGGATTTCCTCCAATCGGGTAATTTATTGGGAGTAATGCAGTAAAGCTTAGTAGATAGAAACAGAAATTAAACTCTTGAACAAATGAATTATCCCAAAATAAATTGATAATGAGCCAGATCACTGTGGAAAACAGTATTCCATTTAGAAAAGCAAACGATAATTCAAGTTTTGAATTAATTTTTCTATAGATAATACTTGTGTACCCAATAGCTACAAAAAAATACTTATTTATTCTAAATTTTTTAAAACTCCATAATTCAGGCCCATAGCCAATACTAACATACACAAGTTCAGCACCAATTAATTTATTTGCAATAACATGACCTAATTCATGTATAAGTAGTACAACATACCACATAATAACTAACTGAAAATTAATTTCTATTTCCATGATTACCTCCTATTTCTTTTTCACTCTCACTTATATGTATATAAGTCTTTATAATAACACGCAATATCCAATATGTTTTTATCAATTATAACAGACGGAATATAATAAGTCATTACATTATTAGAAAAATCAACTAAGCCTAACTTAATAACGTTAGGCTAGTTGATTTAATTCTTTCATTCAGACCCCATCAACTGGATTAAATTACTGGTAAAGTCCTCATAATTTTCAGATTCACTCAAACTTCGGACATTATCTCCTTCTGATAAAACACGAATAAAATTTTCAAACATGGGACTAAAAATCGGGCGATTTTCTTTATTTACCGCAAAAATAGCGACAATATAAACTACTTTTCCATCCCAATCAATCGGTTCATCAAAAATCGCAACTGATACTGCTGTTTTAATTGCATTCATTTTTAATGCATGAGGAACAGCTACGCCATCACTAAATGCCGTTGATGATAGCTTTTCTCTAGCCAAGACTTTTTCTGTAAAACCTGACGACACATAACCAGCTTTAAATAATTGCTCTGTCATATAATAGATAGCTTTATTTTTGTGTTTAAATGACAACCCTCGATAAAAAAATTCAGGACGAAAAAATTCCTTTATATAGCCTGTCATTTTTATTTGCTTGCGATTTTGTTTCACCTTACTGATTGCATCTGAAATATTCTTATAATCTTTATCAGTTAAAAAAGGATGTACTAAAACAAAATGTGCAGATACCTCTTCTGAAAAAGGCGAGATTGAAATAATTAACTCAGGCTTCATTATTTGCCAATTGGAGCTCATATCCGTTACGATTTTTTGAATATTAATTTGTTCCCGATATGTTTCTTTTATTTTCTTCAAAAGTCCTTGATGGATATCATAGTATCTTGGACACAAAATAACACAACTAACAGCATCCGATTCCTTCGTGACAGATTCTAAGTAAGCCCCTAGATGCAAGGCAATATACGCAATTTCATCCTCGTTAACTTGAATCAACAGCCGTTTTTCTAATTCACTCGCAATCGAAACAGCCACATCATAAATCAGTGGATAGGTTCGTTTCATATCCTCTCGTAATGGATTTTTGGACAACTTACTTAAATTTGAACGACTGATTAAATTTCTGACATGAATCATAAATTTAGTCGTAAAAGCTTCATCACTAAGATGAATAAAGTACATTTGACCAATATCAGCTAATACCTCTTTCACAATATCTACAGTTTGATTTCCAATATACTCCTTCAAATGCTCTGGACTCAATGATTCATAGGTAGTCAATGTTGTATTTCCAATAAAAAGTAAAAATAAATTATAAATTTCAGCATTGGAAAAAACTATTCCAAACTGTTGTGCGATTTTTTGCGTGATGTCCTTCGTCATGCGATACTCAACTGAATCTAATTCTTTCTCCTCTACAGCTTCAATCGCCTTTTCTTCCCTCATGCGCTGCAGTGTTACAGCAAAATGAAGCAAAATATTATTCAAAGAATATTGATTAATAAAATAGTCGTACTGTTCAAGAGTGTCACTGATTATTTCTTGCAAAACCAACAGGTCAATATCCCCTAGTAATTGCTGAACCATTTTCCGTTGATCCATCGTTTTTTTAGACTCTTCAAAAATTAAATACGTCATTGCCTTGCGCTTTTGTGCTTCAGACCCTTTGATTTGATAATCTTCTTCTTTTGAAACTACCTGAATATCAAATTTAGTTAAACGTTTCTTAACACTTTTGATATCACGACGAATAGTCGCCTCCGAAACACATAACATTTCAGCTAAATCAAATAAATTCACCCCACCCTTAGCAGAAGAAAGAAAGGTGCGAATTAAAAAGAATTGCCGCTCTTTAACCGTTACAGGAATAGCATTAACTATTTCTTCTTGCTTTTTATTTTGGAGACGATAGGCATCTGCATCTATTTTGTATCCTTGACGGCTAGAAATAATGACCGGCTTAACTCTTTTTTGATTAATCCCATTAATTCTATTTCGTATAGTACGCTCAGTGAATTGAAAATGACTAGCAATGATTGATGCCTTTGTCCAGCCATTTTGACTGAATAAATAATGAATCAATTGATTTTCAGTAACTTTCTTCATCATTTAACTATCCCCCTTAATACACCTATAGGAAGTAGCTAGATAAGCTACCTCCTATAGACTAACCATTTACAGTATTTCACCATTAGATGCAATTACGGTTTTATACCAGTCAAAACTTTTCTTTTTCAAACGTTTCCCCGTACCTTTTCCAAAATTATCTAAGTCAACATAAATGAAACCATATCGTTTTTCCATTTCGGCTGAAGAACAACTAACAATATCAATCGGTCCCCAAGCACAATAGGCAATCACTTCAACCCCGTCTTTAATAGCTTCTTTTAATTGCGTCAAATGTTCACTTAGATAAGCTATGCGATAATCATCATTAATTTCGCCATTTTCTTCAACTTTATCGTACATTCCAAATCCATTTTCAGCAATCATCAAAGGGACTTGATAACGATCATAATATTGACTCAAACAATTATAAAAACCTTTTGCATCAATTGCCCAGCCCCAAGGATTTGCCTTTAAATGTGGGTTTTCCATCACATCAGTTGGATCCATTCCATTTTCCTTAGCCGAAACCGTTTGCGAGTAATAATAAGAGATAGCTAAATAATCCATTGTATTTTCACGAAGCAAGATCTCATCTGCTGGCTCCTCTTGCAAATCAAGCTGGTTTTCAGCAAAGTAGCGACGCATATAAACTGGATATGCGCCTCTAAATTGCACATCTGTAAAGAAATACTGCATTCGATTTCGCTTCATTGCTAGCATGACATCATCTGGTGCACATGAAAAAGGTGAAGCCGTACAATCTGCTAACATCGTCCCCATTTGAAATGTTGGATTGATTTCACGAGCTTTTTTGACAATCAATGCTGATGCCACAAGTTGGTTATGAATCGCCTGGTATTTAGCCTCTTCATTATTTTCAACTTGATCCTCGCAAATTGCAATCGAATTAAAAGACTCTAAATGAACTAAATTAATCTGGTTAATCACAATCCAATACTTAACCTTATCTTTGTAACGTTTTAGTAAAACTTCGCCATATTTTGCGAATAACTCAATCACTTCACGGTTGTTCCAACCACCATAATTCAAGGTAATTGCTAAAGGTGTTTCATAATGAAGCATTGTAATAATTGGCTCCATTCCCAACGCTAAACATTCGTTGATTAAACGATCATAAAATTGTAACCCTAATTCATTTGGTTCCGCATCATCCCCATTTGGAAAAATTCGCGACCAATCAATCGAAGTTCTAAACGTTGTAAAACCCATTTCAGCTAATAATTTTAAATCCTCTTTATAGGTATGATAAAAATCAATCCCATGTCGTTTTGGGTAATAACCTTCTTCATCCAACATCGCTCGTTTGACTTCCGCCAATGTCATTTCAGATTCTTGACTCGCAGTTTTAATATCTAGCTCTGGATTATATAAATGGACATCTGCCACACTCAATCCCTTGCCATCTAATCCAAATCCACCTTCAATCTGATTTGCAGCAACTGCTCCGCCCCATAAAAAACCTTTTGGAAAACCTGTCATTGTCATCGCTCCATTCCTTTTATTTTTTTGTCAGCTTTTCTACCAGTGAAACCATTTTATTCGCAATATTCCATTCTGAACTAATCGTCATCAACGTATCTTGAGCATGTGCAAATAATAATGAAAAATCATGATGGATGCCACTTGCTTCTGCCTGAATGGTTTCAGTCTGGGCTTTATGAGCTAATACTATTTCTTTCTTGGCTTCCTTTAATAACTCTTTAGCGTGGTCAAAATGTTCATCTCCAATTTCATCAAAAACCTCAAAAATAACTTGTCTTGCATTTCCAGCATGTAAAATAATTTGCATCGCGACTTGATTCATTTCGTCATTCATATTTTTTGTTCCCTTCATTAATTAATTACAGCTAATTCTTCTTCCAATTCATTTTTTACTTCTGCATTATCATAGGCTTTAAAGAATGGATACCAAATGCATAAAGATACTCCTGCTAATAGTGCAAAAAGGAAGATTCCTTTGATATCACCCGAGACTAAATACGTTGAAATCGGATACGGCAGATACCATAATTGGAATGCTTTTGCCGGAATCGAAATCCATCCTGTGCTTAATACAAGATACGTAATCGCCGGAATAATTGCGCCATTTAACCAAAAAGGAATCATCAACATTGGATTAAAAACAATTGGTGCACCATAAACAAGTGGCTCATTTATATTAAAGATAGACGGTAAAATAGTGGCTTTACCAATAGCTCGTAAACGAGTTGATTTAGCGAGAAGTAACAATATTGCCAGTATCATTGTGTAACCGACCCCACCAAATGCACACCAACCTGAATAAAACGTTTCTTGCGTGTTGATATAAACAGCATCCATGCCTTTTTCGACTAGTGCGGCATTATCCGCAATTCCTTTTAACGCAATCGGCATAAATACTGGTGTTAATACCCATGTGCTGATTCCAAATGAATACAAGAACGCCATTAAGAAGCCCATTAAAACAAATCCCCAAAAGCTTTGTCCCAACATTTGCAAGGGTTCAAAAAGAATCGCAATTAAATCAAAGACATCGATTTGGAAAATAGAATAACATAACCAGCCACTGACGATAATCAAAGTAATAGGTAGTAAAGAATCAAACCAGACAATAATGAAATCTGGTAAGCTTGTTTCATCCTTATTAAAAAAAGACCATTTAGAAAATAAATTCATAATAATCGCAACAAATATTCCTACAACAATGGAGACGAACATACCAACTGCACCAAAACGTGCAAGTGTGAAAGTAATTGATCCCCCATCAGTACTCATCTCAGGGAAAATCAACAATAAGTATAAAGCTAACCCAGTTAAACCAGCTAATAGCTTCTTATCCCCTCTTTTTTTCTTTTCCATAATAAAATAAGGCAGTAGAAACGCCACAAACATCCCCGATAAACCAAATGTAAAGGTATTAATAATAGACAAATCTGGAATAATATCTGCAATTTCATTAATCAATGAAACCATTGTTACAATCGAACTCACTAGTATAAATGGTAAAATAGCCATAACTGAGTCCTGCAATGATGCAACCCAAACATTTTTAGTAATCTTATTTACTTTAGGTGCAAAACTATTTGTCATAAAATCAATTATTTTTTGCATATCCTCATCCTCCTCGATAAAATTTTGTTGATCCGGTTAGCTCTATCAAAAGCTTGTTGAGTTCGCACAGGCTCGACTGAAGAATAGGGAAATTTGATGTGACGTTTTTTGTCACCTCGAAATTTCATCTTTCTTCCGAGAGGCTAACTCATAAAAGCTGGCCTTGACAAAAAGATAGGAAAATACACACAAAGTATTTTTTTACTTTGAGGGGATTTTATCTTCTTTTCGAAAAGTTGGCTCATAAGAACTAGACTACTTACTATCTAATAATTCTAAGGCACCTACACCATCCATCATTCCATAGACTTTCTGAGGGATAACCTTAACAAGAATCTCTCTGCCTGAACTTGCTGCTTTTTCTTTTGCCTCTTCTTCCATATAAGCTAAATGCGGTCCAATTAACAATACATCAATGGTATCCAAATGCTCCTCTAACTCAGATTCACTTCTGGCTGAAATAGATACCTCTAAGCCTTTCTTTTTTGCTGCTTTCCGCATATTTGCTGCCATAAATCCACTAGAAGCTCCGCCACCACAAATTAATAAAATCGTTTTCATTTTTATTCACTCCTTTTTCTTTTCGATTTCTTACTCCTAGCATACAACCCTATGCAAAATCCTACCACTCAATAAATTTCCGCTATGTAGGAAAACGATTAGATAACAAAACAAGCTTATCACCTAATTATAGGGATAAACTTGTTTCAATTGTCTTCATTTTGTTTCATATACAACAATCATTCCAATATGACAACTAATTAAATAACTGTTTTCATTCAATAAAATGGTATGCTATACTTTTAGAGTCACCTATCTCACGAGGGACTAGTCTTAGTGAGAGGAGGTGTATGCAATGAATTTGTTTCTTGTAACGTTTATCTTGCCTTTGACTGTAGCAATACTTGCAGAGGTTTTCGGCTATTGGCTAAACCGTAAAGATAAATAAGAGGTGACAACTGTCAACACCCGTTATGTTTTTTTACTTAGTATAACAAAAACCCCCATATCGTGCGAGATATGGGGGTTTGGTGTATACAATGAATTTTTCTTATCTCAATCTTACCATGGTTAGCAATACTTTTCAAGTCAGTAACATCTTTAGAATTCTCTATCTACTGACTTCTTTATTTTCACTTTATTTAAAGTAATTCATTTGCATCTGTCAATTCAAACGTTGCTTCTGTATTCTCATTGATAAACATAAAAGCTGCCGGTTCATTTTTCAATTCAATCACAATCATAAAATTATCAGGATTGACCATATTAAAAGTAAATTTAGTTGTTTCTTTTTGACGTTGTAAAAATTCAATGATTTCATTAGCTGTCATTTGATTCATGGAAATCCCACCTTTCAATTAATAAAACGCTTCCTTTTATGCTCTTTAATATAGCATACTTTTCACTAAAAATCATAGTTTTTTGTTTGTTTCGTTACGAACAAATACATATAACGACAAATAAAGTTCTAGATTAATCCTAATCTAAAACTTTACTTAACTCAGCAGTATTAAATACTTACCTACGCTCACCATAAATCGATAAGGTTGAATTATAGCTATATATCAGTATTTTTACACATAAAAATATATTGTTCCCACAAAATACCCACATAAATTCGGACAGGACTTTTTTACTTATGTATGCCCACTAGATTATTAGTGGGATTTTTTTATTTAACTAACTGTATATTATCTCGATCGGTATAACCAACCGTCTTTCCGTTTTTCACTAATCGATAAGGCGCTTTTTTACCTCCATCTAGATACTGTGCGACCCAGTAGGTTTGGTATCCAGTAGATTCGTTAGGAGCTTCATCAACACTCTTAGATAGTTTGTTAACAAATACGTTAGAGCCATCTTTAATCACATTAGCTGGAAGTTTATTTACACGTTGAATGTAATCACGAGTTGTATATGCTACCACTTTTCCATCACGGGTCAATTCATAAGGTGATAATGCACCTTCGATGTAATTACTTACCCAGAATGCACTATTTGGGCTCCTTGAGCTGGTTAATGAAGGAACAGTCGCATATACGTTTGTTCCTACTCCGATACCCCCAGCAATAACAATAACTTCCACTTTTGGTTTTATTGGAGCAGTTGGCGTTGCTGCATTTTCTTCTGAAATACCTGTCCGCAAGTCATTAGCTAATTGCTCTTTTGTGATTCCAAACCGAGCTAAATATCCGTACGGGTCTGTGTGATCTCCCCAAATGTTCTGAGTTACCCAAAAATGCGACTTAATACCACTTGTATACATATTTCCAGAGTCTAAGGTTAAAGGAATTCCATACTTCAATGCGTAGTCACGAGCTAAATTAACATAAGCTGCATAGTCTTGCTTAAATTGTTCTGGATTAAAAGTACGAGCTAACTCGATTTGAACTGGTGAATTATCATTCGCATAAGACCCAGCACCCCAAGACACATAACCGTCCTCACCAACTTTATACACTTTCCCACCGTCACCAACAATAAATTGAGTATAGGCTTGGTTTGTTGACCAAGCTCGTTTCATATAAATCGCATTATTTATAGCGCTTGATTCAGTCCCCACTTCGTGTAAAATAACGAACTTATTTGCAGCTCTTCGGTTATCCCCTTCATTCAGTGTCAACTGATACGTAGTATCAATTACGTACGCATTAGCCACCGAAGGAAACAGCAATACTAAAACCATTGTCACACTAAATAATACTTTGTTCATCTTTTTCATTTTACACTCTCCATTTCTTTTTTAAATAAAAAAATAGCCCTCATTTTAAAAGGGCTACTTTTCTAGTGTTCGATTGCTATCTGAAATACCTGGTACGGTTGGATCATTTACAACCCCTAAAATTGTTAACAATAAAAATAAGGACTCCACAAACTTAGCCGCTTCGACTCCAATCACATCTGCAGCTAGATTGTACCCAAACCATTTAAAAACAATTTGGATCACTAACAACATTGCCGGAATCATTGACAACCAGAACGCCTTCGACTTAAACCGTACTTTCCAATTAATCTTATTCGATTTCACCACCCCCTTTCAGTATCTTCAACTCATCAATACGTTTATGAGCTTGTTTCGTGGATTCTTCAACCTTGACAAGTCGATGTGAGTTTTCTTTCAATTCATCTTTTACACTCTTCATTTCCGACTTAATTTCTGTCACACCTGTTCCGATATTTTCAAGTTTTACAAGCAACGTTGTTAATAACGTTGCTTCCTCACGATCTTCATTTTTCTGCGAACGTCTTAAATTTGATAATCCGAAATAAATAGCCGCACATACTGAAACGACTGAAATCAAAACAGTTAACTCAATTGACAACATTTTCTCACCTACCTTATAAAAAAAATAAAAAAACTACTAAATAGCAGTTTCAATTTCTTTCTCTTCTTTTGCTTTTAAAATCTTTTTATACTCAGCTTCCGTAATTTGGTTCAATTTCACTAAACGCTGCAGCTGGTCATCGGTACAAAAATTTTTCATGTAGCGATCAAACCATTTTTCATAGTTCTTACTCATTTTATTCACCTTCACTTTCCATTAGCTGAATTTCTAAATCTGTAACTTGTTGCCCTAGTTGTTCAATTAGCACCTCTTTTTCCAAATCTTTAATTTCCAAATCTGACACTGTTTGAACTAACTTTTCAAATTCTGTCAGCTCAGCAACGGACTCGGCCATCTCTTCATCCGTAGCAGTTTCCGTCCACTTATCTGATCTAAAATTAAATCTTGGTTTCCAATTTGGCTCTGGTGGCGGAATTAAAGTAAATGGTTCCTCAACAATCGGTTGATTTCCTCCTTCACAAGGTAACCATTTAGATTTATTCATGTCCCAACTTCCATCTGGATTAATATAAAAAGCTTCTTGCTTCATTTAAACTCCTCCTATTTTAATTTAATCTTTAGTCAAATAACTAATTCCGTCTAATGAAAAATATTGGGATGAGGTGTTGCTGAGATAACAATAGATTATTCCATCGACATCAATCACGATTTTCGCAAACAAATCGGTTTGTTTTCCCGCGATAGGAACCTCAAAAAATTGCTGTTGCTGAGGGAAATAAGCTGCTGGCACACTCGCAATTTGAATTTGATTCTGAGATACAACTGGCAAACGCAAACGCCCACTGAAAGAAATAAGTCGCCCTATTTTTTGATAACTCACTCTAAATTGTTGATGTCCTGCAGCACCATTACCTAAAGCCGGATAAATGAGTTCCGTATCTTTTGCATTTGCAGAATTCACCCATGAACCCCATACTCCATTGACCAACACTCTTGATAATGTGCTCCCGATAATAGCTAATTGCCCATTTTTTGAATCTGTAAAACTTGCTAAAATGTATCCTGTTGTCGGGATTCCAACAGGCAGATTTGTCGTTGCTGCGGAGTATTGATAGTACCCACTTACTGTAATTGCTTGTGTATTTGTCATTAATACGGCTTTTTGTGCCATAGCATTGATAACTGACTGTTGATGTGCGACCGGGTAAAATGGCGCTAGTGTCCCATCTGCTTTTTTTGCATTCATTTGAAAAATATCTACTGCCATAGTTTAAACACTCCCTACTTTAATTAATATAAACGGATCATCCGACCCTTCTTGACCTAAATTCCCAATGATAATGCTATTATCCAATTCATCAATGTTCCCAATTGGTTTTAAATAAAGATCTCCGGTATTCATTTCTGAAATATCCGGAATAGCTGAACCTGTAAAAATTCTTGATTTAGCAGCCGCAACTTTCTGGTCAGCATTTAATCGGTCCCCTAACAAATCATAAATTTTCCCATAAATATCTGTCCTAGCAAGTCGCACTTCAACACTACTATCTTCTCCCCCTCCTTCAATAACAATCTGAGAAATTAGACCTAACAACTCATTTCTTAAATTGTTCAATTCTTTTTTTAATGTGTCATCATCAAGTTGCTCCTGTACATTGCCTAATAAATAATCAATCTTTTTCCAATTGTCATTGGTTGCATTTCTTAAATCTCTGCCTTGTAAAAGCTGTTCCCAAAGCTCTAAATAAATATTTTGCGTTTGCATATCCTTCCTCCTATTCCACTGACCCTATTTTAGTTAGAAATATTGGATCACCTCCCACTGTAGGCCCAGGATCTCCTTTTTCACCTTTCACTCCCTGTATACCTTGTATTCCTTGTAAACCGCGAGCACCTGTTTCACCTTTTACACCTTGGATTCCTTGCAATCCTTGCTCTCCTCTATCTCCTTTTTCGCCTTTCTCTCCCTTATCCCCTTTTTCTCCTTTTTCACCATTTATGACTCCTAGTCGCGTTTTTATATCTTGAATTTCTGCATCACTAAAATGAAGACCGTCTGGATAGATTACAATTGATTCAGCTATTCCATCGGCACTTCGTATAATGCCTTTGCTCGTTTGAATTACATATCCACCCGGCAAAATGGTTTCTCGTTCATTCATAGTAATCTTTCACATCCTGTTCACTCCACTTACTTTTCAGTCCGCTTTCTAAAAATTCAATTGCCTGGTTTGATTTGTTGACGTCCATCGAGGCTTTTTTTATTGTCTCCGGTATATTGTCACTAACAAACTTGTACGAGTTATTTAAAATAAATGAACTATTAGCGCTCGCCTTTTCCATTGCGAGTTGAATCCGCAACATGTCTTTTTTACTATTGCTTAAAATGACCTCTTGAAATTGACTGCTACTATAGGAATAGCTGCGTATTCCACTCACCACAACATCATCTAAAAAGTTCATTTTTTTATGATTTAATATCCAGACTTCCCCAGGCTTAACGGGTTCTTTCCCTTTGTATTGAACTGACAACGTAACAGCTGGTTGATCTTGTAAACTCGCTTTTGCTTTTTCCTTCATAGCAGCTGCATCTGTAAACCGTTCATCACTTACAGCTGGACCTGGCTTTTCTCCCCATCGTTCAATACTTGCCTCTGAACGATAAATAAACGGTGCGAAATAATCGCTACCGTCTTCTTTTTTCTTGCCAAAACATTTCGTAATGTTGTAAATATCCGTACTTGTTGACGTGAGCTGAATATCGTCCGTATTGTAGTAATAAACAAATTCGTGATCTGTCATAATTTTCCACAATTCTTCATCGATTAACCGAATGTGTTTATTATTCATTTCAACAACACAATTAAATTTCTCGATACACATATCCACGCATTCTTTCCCACTGCCATTTCCTAAATTATCCACCTCAACTTTTGGAAATTCTCCAATGACTTCCCAGGAATACCCCTTTGCATTTCCATCAAAATAAAAATGTAAAATGTCTTGAATACTGTATGTTTTCACTCCCTCTTTAACGTCATACTGATACACATACTTACAATCATAATAGATGTGCATTGCAGTAATGGCTTTAACGGACTTGCTTCCATTTGTTTTAGGATTACAATTTTTAATAAGGTATTCTTGATCGTTAAAAATGATACTTTCATCATCACTTAATAGAAAATAGCCGAATTTATTCCATTCTGTTTCCACAATTGAAAAGCTAATTTGATTCACTTCATTTTTTTGCCATTCATATTGGAAATCTTGAAAGTCTATCAGAATTTCTTCATGCTCCTTGGTTTTTACAATCAATGGTTTCATATCATCCACCTAAAAATAAAGGAATGAAAAATCAAATGTGATCGTAAGATTCGAGCATCTAGTGACTTCAATTTCATTCCACCCTTTCGCTAAGGTTATAACGCCATGATTCGTGTTACGTCCGCAAGGTTTATCGTTTAAGAAACGAGAAACTTTGGTTAATAACAACACATCGGATTTAGATAAATTTTGATTGTATTCAAAATAATCATTTGTTGTTTTATTTGTAATTGCCGGATTCCCTTCACAAGTCAGAACTATATCTAACTCATGGTGTTGAAAAGGACTAATTACAGTATCACTAGGGTTGTAAATTAGAAAGCGGTTCGTTGAATGCGTGTAAGTGAGATCATCTGCAGTCAACAAGTTCATTCCAAATTGCCAGGCTTCTTCTTTAAAAAGTTTCGGGTTCGTGGACGTTAACAACGACTCCCTAAACCCTTTAAACAGATCAAACTCAATTGTAAATTTCATATCCATCAGATTTAATCTTGAAAATTCAAAAGGCTTTGGACGTACAAACATTTTCATACCTGGATTGATTGAATCAACAATGTAATAAGGTTCTTTATCAAAAAAAGCACGCCAAACTTCATGGCATGCTAATTCGTAATCGAAACCGTCCATCGTTTCAAAGTAATAATTTGCTGTAACGGTTCGGGGTCCATATCGCGCCCCATTATCTTGATCACCGTCTACTCCTTGAAAAACTTCATATTCTGCTATCAGATTAGGCGCTGAAATCACACAATCCAAAAAATGAAGACCAGATAATTCTGTTTGGTCTGTTTCACGTCCATGTTTCAAGATTTTTAATGTTCTGTCTTTCATGGATTACCCTCCTATCTGATATTTTAAATTTCCGTATTCTGTAGCACTTTCTTGATTTAATAATCGCAACAAGTCTGAAATAGTTCCGCTTTGTTCCGGATTTTTAGAAAGCAACTGAATAATCATTTGTAAATAAGAGTTTTGCTGCTGACTTAACAAGTTCTGTTTCTGCAGCTCTTCAATTATTCCGGATTGATCATGTTCAACAATAACTTGTGAGCCTGTTTCAAAACCAACCACTCGGCTAGCAGTCGCTAATATCCGCATCGCCCTGGTGCGTTTAATTGGATCAAGCGGGACAATCGCTTCTGGTCTATTTCCCTCTGCAATTTGTGCGATTTGGTGCTGTGATACAATACCACCATTCGCATATCCATGACCATGACCGATAACGCCCAACATTTCAGCAGGACCATAGCGATTTTTAGCATAATTCATCGCGGCCAACATATTATCAAAGCCGTTAAAAATATCGCCATGCCCTGGGTGCTTGTACGCATTAAACGTGGCTGAAATTGTTTGTAGCAATCCTTTTGCCAAATCTCCGCTTAATGTGTTCACATCGGTATAACCACCTTGGACCGCTTTCTCATTTCCGCCCGACTCTGATTGGATTTGACTTAACCAGGCATTTGTATAAGCTGGTGTCACTGGTAAACCGTTTAAGGCTAATGATTTCATCACTAACGGCTGCCAACGCTGTGCCCCTAAACCTGCCGGAGCTACTGAAAAGCTAGAAAATAAATTTTTAATCCAGTCGCTTTGCTTATCCGCGTATATTTTAGCGCCCCCACCAATATTCTTCCCAGCGGGTCCTGCAAAACTGGATTCATCAAAAGAATTGCTAATAATCTTATTCCATAACTCTAAAGGCTTACTAATAAAATTGAAAATTCCTTCAATTTTCCCGCCAAACCAATCAAGGATATTCGCGCCAGTCCCTTTCTCAAACTTTGGAATATTGACAAACCCTTTCATCATTCCAAGCATTTGTTTTGTCTGACCCCCATTAAAGACTTGTGCCCCAGCTGGTAAATGCGTAAGCGTATCTTTATTTGGGGATAAAGCCATTTTTCCATCCGGATAGGAGATTAACTCATGTTCCCCACCGTCTCCAACAATCGCAGCCGTTGATTGGCGTAAAGCTCCTTGCGTTCCCATTTTAAACTTAGGAATTCCAATAAACGGCAGCTTAGCAGTCCCACCTAAATTCTCCGTTAAGGAGTTACTAGCTGATACAACATTATTAAACTGAGCGCCAACTCCTTGTACAATCTGATTCGCATTTTTCTGAGGTTCATTCACGTAATCGGTTAACCCTTGTGCTAAATTGTTAACCGCAACTTGTCCTTTTACGCGGGAGGTATCAGCCATGTCAAATTGTGTTTGAACTGTTTGAAAGACATCAGTCGCTTTCTGCTTCGGTTGCGGTGTATAATCCACAATACCTTGCGCCAGGTTATTAACAGCAATTTTTCCTTTTTCATAGGATATTGGGCCCATTTCTAACTCTTTTTGAACACCTTGGAAAACATCACTCGCTTTGTGAGTAGTATATGATTTTGCTTGTTCCATACCATTCCCAAATTGATCAATGGTAAATTTCCCATTCGCATTTAAATCAAGTTTTGATTGATCATCCATGAATTGGCGGTATCCTGTCATAAATTCATCAACGGATATCTTACCAGTTCGATACCCTTCTACCAGGGTAGACATACTCATTTTTCCTTTATCGCCGAGATCAATCGTAGCGGAATCTTTTACTAATTTAGAAATTTGATCCAGCTTTTCTTTTGTTCCAGGCACACCCAGCTCGAAACCAACCTTCAACGTTTCCATTGAATCTTGAGATAGGTTTGCCAAATCAGCACTAAAATAATTTTTAAGTTGGTCGGCATAGGTGGCTTTCAAATCGTCCGGGCTATACAAGCCAATTTCAAGCCCTTTTTTCAGTGTGACGATTTCCTCTTGTCCTAAATCGGTTAAATTCTTTTCGAATAAATTCGTGTATTGTTCTGCGTAACGATCCTTCAACGCTTGGGTATCGATTTTTCCGCTTTCTAGTCCTTTTTTCAGCGACTCCACTTCTAGCTCGCCAATCGCAC
Source organism: Carnobacterium maltaromaticum DSM 20342 (assembly GCF_000744945.1). Taxonomy (NCBI): domain Bacteria; kingdom Bacillati; phylum Bacillota; class Bacilli; order Lactobacillales; family Carnobacteriaceae; genus Carnobacterium; species Carnobacterium maltaromaticum. The sequence continues at coordinate 2,658,681 of NZ_JQMX01000001.1, read as the reverse complement.
TTAAATCATTGGGAAATAAATTAATCACACTAGCTCCGAATTTTTCAGCTAGTTCATCAAAGGTTAACGCTCCACTTAAAAGTCCTTGACGGAATGTCGCAATATTTTCTTCGCCAATTTTAGCAAGATCAACTTCGGTGATACTTTCTATTTTTGTTTTGAAATAAATTCTTGCCTCTGCCGCACCAACCTCACTGCCGCTTTTAAAATCATCAAAAAATTGTTGGGCAGTTTTTTGACCATACTTACCGAAATCAATCAGCTCTTCATTTGCTAAATCAAGTCCCCAACTTTTAGCTACCTCTGCCAGTTGCCCTTCATCTGCAGTCTTTAATCCTTCCACATAATCAGCATGAATTTTTTTAGCAACTGCAGACATTTGACTGCCTGTTTTTGTTAATTCCAGTTCAATTTTGTCTCGGTCTTCTTTCGCTCGTTTAGCTGCCTCACTCGGTAACAATCCAATCGTTTCATAGATTTCTCTTTGTGATTTCTCAAAACCATTTAGATTTTTAACGGTAGCATTAGATAGCTCTTTCGTATTTTTTAGATACTCGTCATTGTGCTTTTTAGTAGCTTTTATCCAGGCACTTTCTGAGTCATAGATTTTTTTCGTATGATCATCAAACCATTTATACCCCAAACCTTGAATGTTCATTTTAGCCTCTTCGGCCGTTTGCATTGTTTCAATGTTAAATTTACCAGTGTTCTCAATTTTCTTAGAAAGAGCCATGTCGGTTTGAGCGTATGCAGCGTTCGCTTTGGCTTGCTGTTTGTTTCGTTGAACGTTTAACGCATTTAGTAAGCCGTCATAATCTTCTCGGCTCTTTATCGCACCAGAATCATACGCTTTAGTTAAAGCAGCAGAACCTTTTTTGTAATCCTCTTCTGCTGCTTTTAATGCTTTATCTCGCATTTTTTTCGAGCTAGTTTGTTCTTTTTCATAATTCTTTTCGGATAGCGTATCTTTCCGTTCATTCCAGGCATTTAAAAGCCGCTCTTGATCTTTATACGAATCGGCAAAAACTCCTGTATTTTCATCCACATAAGCTTTTAAGTTATCAAATTCTTGTTTTTGTGCGGCATTTAGATTTTGCAAATTACCGCCGACCTCTTGTAACAACTCGTTAATTCTATTTTTTGCTTTTTCAATCTGGTTGACATCATCATCAAAACTAGAGGTCGCTTCATTCATTATTTTAGCTAGCCACTCATCACCAGCAACCCCAACATCAAGCTGAATCTCGTTTAAAGCGCCGACCGTTTCTTCTCGTGTTTTCGTAATTGCTTTGACAACTTCTTCTGCCATACCCGAATAATTTTTTACAATCTGCTCGGATATTTTCTTTCCATTTTCATCTGTAGCAGTTTCTAATAAGGTCAGTTGCGTTTTGGCTTCATCGCGCATTGTAACAAAACTATCGGCGGCTTTAGCTGTCGCATCCGATACGTTCGCACCAAACTGTTCCACCTTTTTAGCTGTTTCATCTTGTTCTTTCTTGAATTCTCGGTACTTTTTAACTCCTACATAAACAGCTGCACCAAGTGCCACAGTACCAGCAACAACCCCAGCAATTGGCAATAACATTGCGCCCATGCTAGCAGTCGCACCTACTGCACCTGCACCCATGCTTCCTAATCCTGTTGTCGCACCAGCTACTCCATTCGTCAAACTCAAAGCGGAAGCTGTTGACAATCCAGCACTCCGACTAAATAACCCTAAAAAGGTAACAACTCCGCCACCGCTCCTAGTAACTAGTTTCAGCCCTAATGCTAATTTACTAACGCCTAAAATGACTGGTCCAATCCCCATCGCAACTAAACCAGTGCTGACAATCAGTTTTTTTGTTCCATCATCTAATGAGTTAAAACCTTTTAATAATCCAGTCAAGCTTTTAACGAAATCGCGAATAGAAGGCAATAACAAATTCCCCATTTGGATTCCAAACTCAACTAATGTATTTTTCATTAAATTGATTTTACTCTCCGTTGTGTTATATCGTGTTTCTGCTTCTTTGGTTAACGCATTATTTTCATCCCAAGCTTTGTTTGATCTGGCTACTGCACCGGTAAAGAGTTCATTCGCATTCCCAGCACGTAGTAACGCATCACGTAAACGAATCTCGCGGATTCCCATTTCGTCTAGCAGTTCAATTGCCGAGGTCCCTTTTTCTTCTGCAGTTCCTAATCCGTTCACAAAACTACCAATTGCACCAACTGCATCTTTTTCAAAAGCTTGCTTAAATTGTTCCGCTGTCATGCCTGCAATTGCACCAAAGTTTTCTAAATCTTTTCCGGCTTTCATGACGTTTTTCATTTCTGTTGTTGTTACGCCTAAATCAATTGCTAGCGCCTTAAAGCTCTCGCCATCATGATTGGCTAATAGTTCCAGTTCTCTTCGTGTCATACCTGTTTGAGCTTCTAGCTCTCTCATAGGCTCTAATCCAAGCTTACTTGCCACTTTCATGTTTACCATGACTTTCGAGATAGCCGAGCCACCCATTTCAGCCTCTATCCCTACACTGGCTAAACTTGCGCCAAGCCCCATAATATCAGCTTGCGACATGCCTATTTGCGCCCCTGCACCAGATAGCCTTGTACCCATCGCAACAATATTCGACTCGGTAGCAGCGTAGTTGTTCCCCAGGTCAACAATAGATGAACCCAAACGATCAAAATCTTTTTGGTTCATTTGTGTAACGTTGGCAAACTTCGCTAGTTGCATGGCCGCCTCTTCGGATGCCAAGTTTGTGGCTTGCCCCATATCGACCATTGATCTGGTAAAGCCTAAAATATTTGGCGTTTCAATCCCTAACTGACCAGCTGCTTCTGCAACTGCACTGATTTCTGTTGTACTTGCTGGGATTTCAAGCGCCATGTTCCGAATCCCTTTCGAAATCCCTTCAAGCTCTTCCGTTGTTCCTTCTACTGTTTTCTTTACACCAGTGAAAGCGGACTCAAACCCGATACTTGCTTTTGCAGCTGCCGCAAATCCTCCGGCAATCGGCAAACTAACTTTCGTTGTTAAGCTTTTTCCAACTGCCGCGCTTTTTTCGGCGAATTCATCCAGCCTAGCTTCTACACTTTGAATGTTGTCTTTAAAATCTGCTGTTGCTGCAGACATATTGCCGTAATTCTTACTTAAATCTTTAACCGACTCACCAAGTTTTGCGTGTTTACTGACTGCTTCGTCAATCACAACCATTTGGGCTTTTGTTTCGCTACTATCTCGCCCTTTTGCTGCAATCAAATCTGTTAACTTGGCTTTCTCGTCAGTAATCACCTTCGCTTGCAATTGTTGCTGTTGCTTTAGACCCGCTAATTCTGTAACATTTGCTTTATAGGCTTTCCCTTGCGCTTTTAACGTTTGAACTTGTGCATTTGTGCTGCGTTCAGACAATTCAATTTCTTTTTTTAACTCTTGTGTGCCACGTTTATACTCATTAAGTTTGACCTCGGCTTCTTTCAATTCTTTTCCATAAGCCGATTGACGTCTCACAAGGTTATTAATTTGATTGGCATATTTTTGAGCTTCTTTTGAATTTTCTCCATAGGTCGTGGAAGCCTCTCTGTGTTTTTTCTGCAGTACAGAAAGTTCAGCTTCTTGCGCCTTCATTACTTTATTTAAGCCTTGTATTTTTGATTCTGTTTTTCCATACTGATCCCCAGCATTTCCAAGAACGGCTAAATTGGCTTTCATTTCACTTGTTGCCATCTTGGTAACTCGCTTAACCTCGTCAAGCGTTTTTGCCATTTGCGTGCCTTCCATTGATAAGCCAATTACCAAATTGCCTAGCGGTTTGCCATTCATCACCATGTCTTTTTCTCCTTTCCCTTATCAAATAAAAAAAGAGCTAGCAGTGTGCTAACTCTTATATACTGTTGAAAAAAGCTTCCATTTCCGCTTTTCGATTCTTTTCTTTCTCTTTTTCGCGGCGATTTATCAATGATAAAAAGTGAGAAATATCCATATTATCAATGTCAGTCAACGTCCATTTTTCCATTAACACTTCGTACATTGAATCAATTTGATCTATGGCTTTCTCAACCGTAAAACTTTCATCTATTCCTTTTTTTCTTCTTCCTCACTTGGTGCTCCCATAATTTCCGCAGCCATAGTATTGAATGTTTCCCAAAATTTTGCAGACGGTAAACCTAATAAAATATTTTCTGTTGTCACTTCTGGATTTTCAAAAATTTCAACCATGACATCGATTGCTTCATCAATACTTTCAATCGAGTTCCCTAAAACAACCTTTTCTCCTTCTTCTTTTCCAGAGGGATTCATTTTCTTTACATATTCCAAATAGGTTCGCATGTCTCGTGTTGTCGCAAACTTCTTCGTGATTGTTTTCGCTTCGCCTTCTTGCTGATCCAATACAATTTTTAACATTCTTTTCCGACCTCCAATTTTTCAGTAGAATTGCCCCGATTCCCTAATCCCAAGCCAAAGATATACTCTTATCATCTTTGGCTGTCGTTCTTAGGTTTTGGGGCGCATTAGGGCGTAGTAGGTGCTTCATATCCGATAAAAATTTCTTTTTCAAACTCTGCATACTCAAATTCTGAATCGTCTCCCCCACGACCTTTTGCATAAACCAACCCGTCTTGACGAGAAATAAATTCACCATTTAATGAATCTGTTACCGGGTCTTTTCCTTTTTGTTCCCCCGTTTTTAGCTCTTCACTATCACGAGAAAACTTCCCTTTTGCTAAAGCAATATGAATAGGGTCACCGTTCAAACCTTCTGACTCTAAAATAACCGCGCAATAAGGCGCTTTAGTCTTATCTGTAATTTTCATTACACCTTTTTCAATTGTTGCTCCAAGAATAGCTGCAGCATTTACCTCACCTAAATCCGCAATTCCTAAATCTAGTTTTGTATCTCCTGACCCCGAACTTGAAACATAAAATGCTGTATCACTTGCAAATAACTTGGTCGCTTCTGGTGCTAATCCGGCAATTTTCGCTTCAATTGCCCCACCGTCTTTCTTGTCAATTGTGATCACTTTGATAATTTTTTCAGCTTGCCCGCTTTCTTCTTTCGCGTAAATACCAATTTTTATGCTGCTAAATCCTAAAGTTGCCATTTTTTACTTCACTCCATTTCTAATTTTTTGTATAAAAAAAGCACCTGGTAAAAAGCGCTAATCAATTGTGATTATTTTGGTTGTCTGATAAACACGAGCCAACATCATGAATTCGGTCATATCTGGATCTTGACCAATCGGATAGTTCCTGGCCATTATCCAACCGTTCTCCAACATGACTTTATCTAATCGCTGTTGTACAGCAATTAGCATGCTTGTTTCTGGTGACCAGGCACTTATTTGAACTGCCCAGGTCATAGAACACGGAATATTACTAGCAAACGAGCTAGGAACCTCACCAACTTCATTCAATCGTACAATTGGTGATTTCTCGACTTTTTTATCATCTTCCGGAATAAAAAAAGAGAAAATCATTTTTTCATTTACCAAAGCTAAAAGCGGTTCATCATTCATTAAAATGGAATACACCTCATCAGTTGGAATCATAATCCTAGCTCCTTTTTAAATACTTCGGCCATAATCGAAATGACTTCTTCTTTTATTTCTAATTCTGTGCGTTGCATAAAATGCTGACCCGATTGATTTATTGTTCCAGTCTCAACAAAGTGCGCCCGCCAATACGTGTCCTCGCCATAACCGATTTTAATTTCGCCCATTGAAGAAACACCACTAACCTGGACGTCATCTTTTAAGTGAGGGAACTTTTTATTAGTCCCACTCGCTTTTTCAAATTGACGTTGCGCTTTCCACTTACGATCACTTTTTCGGTCCGCATTATATGCCGTCTTTTCTGCTAACTTTCTTCCAGCATACTCAGCCGACTTTTTTAACCCTTTATTTCTAGCCGATTTCGATTGTGCAGCAAGTAGTTTCAAATTTTGATCAAGCTCTTTTTCTCCCTTAATTTCAATGCCCATTACGTCACCTTCTTAGCTACGATTACCATAAACTCATCGTTTTCTTCATCTGGATTTATTTTGATAATTTCGTATTTTTTTGGTGTTTCGTTTTTTCTTCGCTGATAAAGGATAAACCACTCGTTTTTAATTTCTTTCTTTTGTTTTTCACGAATGATAAAAGTCTTGCTATCTTCAAATTTTGTCCCTATTTCTGCCTTTACGTCTTTAATAAATGATTGTTTGATACCACACCAGCACGCTAGTTCTTCGGTTAAATTTAGCTCTGGTTTTCCATGTGGATCTTTAATTGTTTCAGCTGAATAAAATTTAATTCGTTTATTCAATTTATCAACGCTAGTGATCGACATACCAAAGCCCCCTAATTTTTTGTACTAACGTGGCATAGCTATGAGAAATCTTTGACATGTTTTGACTTGAAACAACTCCCCGGTTGTCATACCAGTGTTTAGTGAGAATAAGAGCCGCATAGTTAAACTGCTTGATTTCACGCATTTCGACAATATCAGCTTCTCTATCAACCGAGTCAATGATTTCTTGCTCCGCTAATTCATATTGTTCCTGCAGCAAGTCATCATCAAAGTCATGATCTACCTTTGCATAGTTCTTAATTCGATCCAGGTCTTTTTCTTCCATTTTTCCCAAGGTTATTCACCTGCTTTTGCTTTATCTTTTGCCAATTTAACTACTGGTTCTTCGGGTTCTGGTTCTACCGCTGCAATTTCCGTTTTTTCAGTTAACTTAGTCGTTTTGTCACTTTCTAAGCCATTTTCAACTGCCGTAACTTGAAAATCATAGGCGGTATCACTGGTTAACCCTGAATCTGTATATGCTTTTTTTGTTAATCCTGTAGCAACTTTTTCACCATTTCGATAGACATTATACTTAATAGCCAATTTCAGCCCTCCTTTCTTTAAATAAAAACCCCTATTCCCTAATCCCAAGCCAAAGATATGCTTGTCGCATCTTTGGCTGTCGTTCTTAGGTTTTGGGGCGCATTAGGGTGTAGTTTTAACTTGAATTTGGATAATCGCTTCTTTATCAATTGATTTGTAATCATTTCTAACAACTGTCGCAAGACCTTGTGTGTAAGAATCGAATTTAGTCCATGACACTTCCACTTTTTTACGATCAAATAATCCAACGCCTTCTTTAAAGTCTCCTAAGAACATTGGAAAACCTGCAGCATCACTGGCTAACAATTTATTAGAAATAACAGCTACGTCCACACCTAAAAACATTTTTCCAGTTTTAGAAGAAATAGAGTCCTGTAGTAAATAGCGACCATCTTCATCTTTTTGTAAATCCATCCAGTTATAGCCATCTTGATTAGTTAAGAAAGACATATTTAAATCCGGATCTAAGTCTTTATTTTTTACTGTTTTAACATCATCAACTGAGGTTGCTGGTTTTTTCGTAAAATCAGCTTTTAACACTTTAAGAATGTTCATGTTGTTTGTATTTTTTACAATTTTCCGCATTTGTTCTTTAACTTCACCAACAACATTGATTCCAGCATCATCAATCGTTTCTTCTGACAAGGCAATTTGTCCTGCTCTGGTATCAACTTTGTAAGGAACGCTGAAAAACATGTCAACATCGACATTTTCCATTTCTGCGAGTTCTTCTTTAGTTTTTAATGTCGCATCTGTTGAGCGTTTAGCAATTAGCATTGTTCCTGATTGACGACCAACCTTTTTCACTGTGATCATTGACGTTAGATCAACACCAGTTTCTTTCAATCGGTAAATATCCATGCTGATATCTTCCGGAATAATAATCGATTGATTTTCTGTAGTTAAACCATCACGTACTTTTCCGCTTGATCGTAAATATTCTTCAAAGTTTTTAACTTCTTCGTTTTCTGTTTTAATAATTTTTTTCTTTTTTTTCATACTTCTTTCATCTCCTTTTTTCTTTTTCAAAGGCGGAATATCTTCCCCCTCATCTTCGTCCTCCACTTCCTCTTCTTCGTCCAGCTCTTCGTCCAAATCTAGTTCTTCATCCAGATTTTCTAAACTTTCCAAATCTGAAATTTCTTGATCAGTTGCAGTCATTTTTTCTTTAATTTCATCTGCTTCTTTTTTTAACTTTTTCGCTTCTTCTAGTTCACCAGTTCCGGCTCTTTCCTTCGTCTCCTTCACTTTCAAATTAAACGCATCACGTTGGCTTGCTCTTTTTGTCTTCAATTTTTCAATTTTTTCTTTCAAACTCATTTTTTCCACCCCTTCAATTTTGAGTAAAATAAAAAGCCCTAGCGTTAGCTGGACTCATATTCCATTAATTCGATTTCTAACAGCATCAGCTCTCGCTCATGCAATTTTTCTTTTGCTTTAGCCATATTACGCTCTTTAGCTTTAATAACTGTTTGATTGTATGCTGGAATTGCTAGCGCGCTAATTTCGTAAACTTCATCAATTTTCATGACTCTACGGACAATCACACCATTTTCATCTTTATAAACTTTCGCTTGGCTCTCATCTTCAAAAAATCCATAGCTCATTTTATTTAAGATTCCTTCTTTGATCAGTTTATAATTGTTTTCTCCATCCGTTGTGCCTATGATTGTCGCATTAAAATAGAGCCCTTTTTCATCAACTTTAAACGTCAAACTCCCGTTTTCAGTACTTGCTAATAAAACGCTTGTATCATGATCAACAATAAAGACAATTCTTGACAAGTCACAATCAACTAATGCGCTAGAATCAATAACTTCAACATAATTCCCAAAATTACGACTAGGAACATCAAATACAATCGCATAGCCTTCAACGGTCATCGCTTTGGTTTTAACCGCTTCGACTTGACTCACTTTTCATCCCCCCTTTCAATTTGTGCGTTTTTATTCCGCCTCATTTCATATTCGTCAATTTTTTCTAGTGACGTAAAATTAAGGTTCGCTAAAACACGCTCGCCTCTACCATCCGGTAATGGTGCATACCCTAATTCTCGACGAGCCTCGTCAATCGTAATAATCGTTTCTTTTAACTTTTCGACAACGTTTTTCGTTTCTTCTTCTGGGTCCATTTTTGAAAGACGTCTTGTGTCGTAACCGAATTCCCATTCGCCTATCTCCAATAATTTAGAATCAAATTCGGCGGTACTAGCAGCAAAATAATGATTTAGCGTGTTTTTCATATACAGCATATTAGCATCATTACTGCTTGTATTCGTCATTTCAATTCCCATCCGTTCTAAAGGAATCCCAAAAGCTTTTGCAATTTGTTTTGTGGAATAAATATTGTTGTTGATCAATTTTAAAACTTCCGTTGATACTTCCATTTTCTTGTATTCCATCGTTTCGTCTAATACGATTGTTCGTAGCGCATTTGCATCGCCAGCGTTCGCTTCTTCGAATTTTTCTCGAATAGCTCTTTTTCCGTCAGCATCTAATTCAGAATTAATTACTTTTAAAATACCGCTACTGTTAACACCATTTTTAAAGAATCCAAGTAAATTCTTGTTTCCTTTATTCTGCAAATCAATCTCAACCTGCAAACTCATTAACGGGCTTCGGCCAATAATTCCATCATACGAAAAGAATTTCAAATGGATCATATTCTCCTGGCTAACTTCACGCTCATTCCCAACCATGTAACTAACTATCGAATGATCATCTTCTTGAATGATACTGACCTCACTAGGCTTTAAAAGCTCAAAACCTGTTATTTTTCCAGTCTTATCAAAAAGAATTTCAGCATATCCATTGCCGGCTAGCAACGCATTTACAGCTAAAGCAAATTTCATATGCCAACCAGTTGTATTTTTATTGGGCTTTTTATTCAATAAATACGTGATATGGCTAGGTTTTTGAACAATTCCATTTTTTAGTAATACAATTGGATTACTCGCCATGTCCTGGGCTAATATTTTAACTGCAGTAAATACATCACTATTTTTTAAAGCAGAAATACTGGTGTAGTTCGTCCCCTCTGAAACACTCATTGATACAATTGAATCCAGAAATGGATCTTTACTAGAATTAACGACTTTTTTCGTAGAAAACAGCATTATGTTTCACCTCCTTGCCCTCTATCGATCATAAAGGCAACTAGTATCATAAATAATCCTGTCACTACTAGCCCGATTATTGGGTTAAACACATAAGCGCCGTAGCAAACGATTGCGCCTCCGATTAAAAATAACAACGTTGGCAACATGGCCAACAAAATCCGTTTCATCACATCAAATTTCACATTATCACCCCTTTAAAAAGAAAAGTTATCGGATTTGTAATACTCGGAATCACGATAAACACGACCAAATTCGTGGTATTGTGCACCTGTAAAGGCGTTAATACCTGCAGCAATCGGATCGATTTTGTTTCTATTTTTATTTTTGTTAATTTGCACCGCATCATTGGTTTCTACCACAATCGCATTATTAATCGCTGTATTTAATAGCGGATTATTTGAATGGTGAATTTGTTTTTCATCTGCATAAATTTGGAACTGTTTTGTAGCCGGACTTAATGTTTTCAGCCCTTGTCTAACTTCTATCAATGTGTATTTTTCTTCTAACTCAGTGATAAAACTTGGACTAGAATATTCATCGTAGTATATTCCAGCAACCTTGAAATTGTATTTCTCAACGAGTTCATCAATAAATTCAATGATTCGCTTGTAATCGACAATTCCCGAATCTTTTTTTGTGATTTCGCAAAATCCTTTTCTCTCTAAATCACGATAATCAATCATGTCCCGCTGTTCTTTTCCTTCGATACCGAATCCTTTTGTACCAATAAAAGATTTTGAATCCATGAAAAAATGTTTTTCTTGATCCAGGGGTACAAGCCAAGTCAGCGCACTTAAATCACGAGTTCGAGATAAATCGGCGCCGATATATACTTCTCTACCATGTAAATCTGGAATTTCTTTATCAAAACAGTCTTTCCACTCCGAACCGGATAAGAAAGATTTTTCACTTGCAGATTGCCACATGTTGAAATTTTTAACTAATGTTTTCATAATGCTATTTTTCTGCAAGGCTTCATCTAATTTCCGGTGTAGGTAGGTCATCATTTTTTTAGATAGTTTATCCACTTCAAGCAGTGGATTTGACTTAATCCAAGTCGAATCGTCTTCTATTTCTGACTCTTCTTCTTGTTCATAACAAAGAGCAAAATAATTTTCATTTACTAGCTCTTTTTCCGGATCCAACAAATCAGTGATATATGGATATTCAACCGAATACATGACACCATTCAATTTAAATCCAGCAGTAGAAATAATAATGATCAGTGGCTGATCTTGTTGCCCTTGACTGGACTCTAAAACTTCCATCATGTCATCTTCGTTTGCCGTATGGTATTCATCTAATATCCCTAGCAAAACGTTTAATGAATCGAGATTATCAGTATCGCGAGATAAGGCTTTTAAAATCGACTCGTTGTCTTCGATTAAGACCTCATTTTTTAAAATCTTTGTTAATTTCTTGATTTTCTTACTTTTCGACCGTACTTTTTTTAATTGGGCTACAACCATTTTATAGACGGTTCGTGCCTGGTCTTTTGAATTGGCAGTACAATAAATTTGGCGGTCATACTTAGGCGATTCACCATAGATTAATTCGTATAGTGCAAACCCAGCGACTAAAACCGATTTCCCATTTTTACGCGCCATCGAGATATACGCTTTCGTGAATCTTCTAAATCCTGTCTCTTTTGAACGCCATCCATATAAACTTCCACTAATGAATTTCTGAAATAGTGCCAAAGTGGTTGGTGCTCCCGTACTTAAATCTGGTAACTTTTCCATAAATCGGATAACATGATCTGCTTTTTCAACAACAAAAACATATCCAAAACTAGGATCTTCCTCTGACCTTTTCAAATCATTCAAATGTCGTTCACTTGCTTGAATCACTTTTTTACAAGCTTTAATTTCTCCGGTTACGATTTTTCTAGCGTAAATCGTAGTCCAATCAACAGGCTTTGGAATTTCGGATAATTTTGTTTTGTTTTTATAAATCTGCAAAAGGATCATCCTCGTCCGATTCGCCTTCCGGTCTTACAAGGCGCATTCTTGAATCTAAGGTCATCCCCATATTGCTAGAAATAGATTTCATTTGATTTGTGGCCACATTCAAAACATCGATAGCTGGATGTCGCTTCAATGTTTTTTGGTCCTTACTTCCAATTTCCGTTATGATCACCTGGTTGCTTAATTCTTTTTCAGCTTTTCGGTACACTTGATACCACGTACAATAAGTTTCCAACATTCCTTGGTCCAACATTGAAACGCCTAAAAGTTCTAAGCCAGGTAATAACCTCCGCCACTCCTTTTTGCCAAAATGACCAAGGTGAGAAGGTGGCTCTCCACGTATCGGCGGAAATTGTCCGAGCAATTCTTCGATTTCTTCTCGTTCTTCTAATTCTTCAACTGTCCGATTTCCTTCGATTGCACTGGAATGTTTTTTCTTCCGACCCATTTCTAGCTCACCCCCTCTTTTTTGTCATTTTTCGCTAAATTTTTTTCATTTATTTTTTTAGCTCTTTATTGTTAAAACAATCTTTCCGGGCCCAAATCGGGAAAAAACGCAAACCCGTTTTGGGAGTTTTACGTCAAGATTAGAGTACACCGTTGTTTGGAAAAACAAGCCCCTAGCCGTCAAAAAAGAGGTGGGGCTTACTCAAAAACACAACAAAAAACTAGGCTCAATCGTCACCTAAGAGCGCCTAGTTTAGTCGGCTGGTATTTTATCCTTTATGGTCTATAGCGTTGTGGCAAGCAAAGCAGACACTTTGTAAATTACTCATTTCTAGCCGTTTCGACCAATCCACCTTCGTTTCTATTAAATGATGAACCAATACAGCAGGAACAGGATTGTCCTCGTCTATCGCTAGACATATCTCGCATAACGGATCAACAGTGAGCTTATATTTACTAAGCTTTCTCCAAGCCTTAGAATTATAAAAAGCCACGTACTTTTTATCGGTCAAGTACCTGGCTTTGTTATATTCTTTATGATCAGCACCTTGATGCTCTTCACAATACTTTGTATCATATGGGATTAACTTCCTACAGCGAGCTTTGTTACATTGTTTTAATGGCTTTGCCAATTGGTTTCACCTCGTTCTCTTTATCAAAGAAAGGTTCGTTTGCTGCTTTCATATAAGCTCCTTTGTTGAATGGGCCAACTTCCATCGCTTTATTATCAAACGTTCTGATCAGCTTAATCAGATTATCAATCGTTGGCTGCAAACCCACGTTATCACCTGCGTCCTCTAATTCCTGCAGGTACTTCTGGATATAGCCGCAGAACATTCTTAATGCGATAGCATCTTTTAGCGCATCAGCCTGGTCTAAAATCAGCTGGTTACAATGCTCCAGGAGGTCTTTATATTCGTTTACTGATACCTTGCTAAAGTATACCGGAACGCTATCCATATCCGTTTTAATCTTCGTTACGTCGCACGTTTCATCGATAAGCAAACCTTTAACAGCATCTAATGCTTTCGTTCTATGAGAACGGAACAACGGATAGTCATACTTCTTACGCAGCATCTTTGCTGTTGCTTCGTTCAGGACTAAGATAGTAAATCCTTTTTGAATCGCTTCGGTTACATCCATGATTCTTCAACCTCCTTATTATCCTCACTGAACTTCCTTAATAGTTCAGCAACACGATCAGACGTTTCTCCGGTAGTAATCCCTATATCTACAACCACCTGTGAGAACTCACGAACTTGTTCTAACTGTTTATCGATTCTTTCTATATCTTCATTCAAGCGTTCCAGTTGAGTACTAACTCTCATGCTCTCCCAAATGTTTGAATAAACTACATAGCCTGTAGCTTCAGTTAATCTTTTTCTTTGTTGTATCAAGTGATCTCTGTGCCACAACAAAGATGAATAAATCATTTTTTCATCCACGATGTCATCCCTCCACCATTTCGTATGTCTGTTCAAATATATCCGGCTTACATGGATAGAACTCGCCTTGTATACCTTTAATAATATAATCGCCTTCACTTATTTTCATATCGCCTTCCAACGTCCGTATATAGTAAATCTTTTTGTCGGATGCATAGTGTTCTTGGTGTTCAATAAAATAAGTACCAGCAAATAGTTTTGCTTTATTTAATTCAATATCATTTTTTGTGGTGAATACGACTGCCTCAACCACTACTGGTTTCTTTCTGTACTTATTCATTATCCCGTCCTCCTATTTTTTACTGCTAATTTTCGCACCTGTAAAACATTTAACCGCATAGTCTATTGAGTCAAAAAACATTAGCGCAATAAAGAATGTTAAAAAAGGATGCTGCGACATAAATTCAAATACGTTCATGTTATCTCTCCTTAATAAATTTATGTAAAAATACTCGCAACCTCCGTGTAAAGGTTACGAGCCGTTAACAATCTTTTTTCCTCTACAATTCTCAGATGAATGAAGGACTTTGCCGAATCACTAATCTTTCGACAATACCATAATATCATTTAGGTACGTTACTAATCTTTTGCTTTTTGGTTGAATTTACATTGAATTTTAGTTGTAATTACATTGAATTGTCATTACATTTACGTTGCGTTAATATTCTTCGCATCCAATAGCCCAGGCAAAAGCTAGCAACCCCATAGCTTTATACTTATTATATGTTGAGGGAGTAATATCCAAATTCAACTGACATTCGCTATCATATTTTTCATACCCTCTAATATATTTTTCCATCAGAACTTCTCTCGCTGTTTCATTTGGTATAGATTCAACTGCTGCTTTAATGCGCTCCGTTTCTGTTTCCGCATATACCTTCGCCACAACTTTCTTTTCAATGAGCGGTGTAGTGTCAGCTGTACTTCCAGGTTGCGAATCATAGCTGACTGTCATTTTTTGATGGATCTCACGTCTGGCTACCATTCTTAATCTTCTATAATCTTCCAAAATCATCTGAGCCGCATCTTTAGTTTTTCTTGCGTTTATTCCTTCAAAATCAACCACTAAGATTCCTCCCTGTGTGTTATAATAGTTTTAGGCTTGCTGGGAGAAATCTCAGCTTTTTTTGTTTACTTATTTTTTATTCGCTCATTATATTTCTTTACTACATCCGCAATTAACTGCTTCAATCTTCACACCTCTTTTTAAAGTAAATTGGTAACACTCTTCTGATTACATCTTCTGCAACACTTTGGATATATACTAATAAAGTAGACAGTATTTTTAATGGTATACTGTTTATAAGTAGACACTAAAACGAAAGGAATGATTCAAATGTCCAATTACAAAAAATATGATGAAGAATTTAAGAAAAGCCTTGTTAATCTTTACCATGGAGGTAAAACACAAACTTCGTTGTGTAAAGACTATGGCGTTTCCTTTACAGCGTTATCCCGCTGGGTAAAACAATATTCTGAAGTTCAAATTGAAGATGGTTCTATCCTTACTGCTAAACAGATTAAAGACTTACAGAAGAAAAATGCTTTATTAGAAGAGGAAAACCTCATCTTAAAAAAAGCGATTGCCATCTTCACGCCACACTCAAACAACGATTAGATGCGGTTCATTTATTACGTTTTGATCATTCTATTGTGCGCCTTTGTAGAGTCTTAAACGTAAATAGAAGTACCTATTATAAACACTTTGACCCAACTCCTGCTCCTAGAACTGTTGAAAATCAACAGCTTCGACAAACCATTTTTTCTATCTATATGGATTCTAAAAAACGATTAGGTGCTGCGAAAATAAAAGTTGTTCTTGAGCGTGATTTTGGAATTTTCATTAGTGTTGGGCGAGTGTACCGATTAATGAAATCAATGGATTTGCCAAAAATGTCTACAGCTAAGCCGAAATTTTTATATGCGAAACCAAAGGTTTCTTTAGCTTACTCAAATCACTTAAACCAACAATTCAATCCGACTGAACCGAATCGAGTTTGGACGAGCGATATTTCTTACATTCCTGTTAATAAAGGGTTTGTTTATCTCTGTGTCATTTTAGATTTATTTTCCAGGAAAATTATAGGATGGCGCGTTCGTCCAACTATGGAAGCTTCTTTAGTCCTTGAGACACTTGAAACAGCTGTGAATCAAAGAAATCCCAAAGAGCCTGTTCTATTCCATACAGATCGTGGAAGCCAATACTGTGCGACTAGTGTTCGTCAATTTTTAGACACACATAACCTCGTTCCATCTTATTCCAAAGCAGCTTACCCATGGGATAATGCCGTAAACGAGTCTTTTTTTAAATATATGAAAAAAGAAGAACTGAACCGCAGAACATTTAGAACAATCCAAGAAGTTGAACAATCTTCATTTGAATATATAGAGGGTTTTTACAATTCAAAACGCCCCCATTCAGCAAACAATATGATGACCCCGAATGAAAAAGAAAAAATCTATTTTGGGTCTATCTAAATTGTATCTATTTTTGTGTCTACTTTATTGACATCTGTCCACTTTCAATCCCTTTACGAGGAAATTCTCTTTCATGTAAAATCCAATTAATTCTGTACCATTCCTCACTCTCATAGTCATACATTTCGAATCTGAATCTACAACCTCCAAAAAAATCATCCTGCGGTTCTTTTATAATCCGAAATAAGTTTCGTACATTAACTTTATCGATTGGCGATACTAACATATCAACCATCTTAAAAACCGCACTATTAAAAATTAATTCATACATATCCGGCGTTACTTCAACCCTTTTAAATTTATTCATTTAGTTCACCTCAGTTATTGGCATTTAAGCAAAAATTTAATCGCCGCTTTCTGGTTCTTATTTCTAATACGCTTATTCTTTGTAGTTACTACAATTTTAAGTTTGGTCAGCGCTTCTTTTTCAAACAAACCAGACTCAGCAATATTTTTTTCAAGGTGGAATTTTCGTTCTATTTCTCTCTGTAACATTTCATCTTTAACCGCCATCCTTTCCTCTATCTCTTTGATATGCCTACATTGAGCTACGTTGTCTTGCCTTTCAATTTTAATCAGCTTTTTCAACTCTAAATTGCGGGCTCCTAATTCAGATATCAAAGCAAAATCTAATTTGCTAATCGTTTCTCGATTCCTAACCTTATCTTTTTCTATCTCAATATCTGCTTTATAGATTTTTTCCATTCTTTCAATCTCTGATAATAAACCCGACTCGACTTCTTTCTTTTCTGCTAAAACTCTGTATAGCACACTCGCAATAAACAACACTACAACAACCAATATGAATATAATCATTTTCTCAGCTCCTTTAATTCTTTTTCTAATGCTTCCGCTTTCTCCCACTGCTCTACGCCCCAGCGTGATCTTTGTTGGGAATCATTTATTGCATCAAGATGATTGTATGAACCGTTCTCAGAACCTATCACCTCATATACTGCAACAATAGCTTCTTGCTCGACAACTTCACCATCACACAATTTTTGATTCTCACTAAAGAAATCTTGACCTGTCATCACAACTGCAGTAGTAGGATTGCTTGCTTCTGCATATTCACGTTTAAATCTGATATGATTCTTCTTTCCGTTTTCCGGCTCTGTGTATACTTCTGTAATTACTACAAATTCCATTTGTCGTTACCTCCCTCAATTTTAGCCATTTCTACATGGATTTTAGTCATTTCAACATAAAATGTTTTCTGGTGCTTCTTTTTATTCGTTACGGTATAACCTCGTCTTTCGTTACTGGTAATAAAAGAGTGCATCTGCGCTTTTGACTTACCTTGCCATTTAATTTGATTCATCCTATTGCACTTCCTAACCTGTTGTGAATATTTCTGGTACATTTTGAGTAGCCAATTGTTCTGGTCCATACTGCCTGTTTTTAACTTCGTATGGATATTTAATGTTTGTATCTAAATCTTGTTGAGTAACTTTTATTCCAGCTACATGATACTTATTAAAAAATGTATCAAGCCCTATAAAATGGGTTTCAGTATGATGGACCCAACAAAGGCACATCATTCTACTTTTCGTATGATCAAACTGATTACGGTCAAGGCCCATGCCAATACTGTCATAATGATGAACTTGATTGCCACTGCCGACCCTGTCGCATATCACGCATTTTCTTTTAACTAAACATAGATATACATAGTAAGAAATATCTTCAGTGATTTCCCTTCCTGGTCTAGTTGTATGCATCCCTAGCTCATGGATCAACAACAGAAGAAAGCTTATAAAATCTTTAGCAAACGACATGCTGCATTTTTTTAAACTGAATTCTCCTATTCCTGTCGTATTTCTGTAAGATTGCTTAATCAACTCTTTTGTTTGAGCATAACTATATGCCCCTTTTCCTCCGTCATATTGATTATGAATTTCTCTTATTAAGCCATGAATCGTTTTATTTTGTTGTGCTGATAGATAGCGATTATCAAATAATTCAACATTTACAACCACTTCTCCATCTCTAGAAAATCTTTTTAGTGAACGATCAGATATAGAATCATCTAGTTCAACTATTAATTGCTGTTTTCCATTTTCAGATATTCTTTTACTTACAACCTTAGCTAGACTGTTTTCCAAATTGCATCACAACCTATCGTTTGCCTAACCATTTGTTCATTTTATTTTGACTTGTTCTCTTTGTTTTTTTATACTCTTGTTCTGCTACGCTGAGAATTGTTAAAAAACCCAGATGTGCAAGAAATATATTTTTTATTCCTTCTCTGTCAATAACTGCTTCTGCATCAAATGCTTTTCCTTTGTCATCTGTAGCAGCTCCATATAGATTATAAAAATCTTGTGCAACTAACCGAATGATCGACGGCTCTTTTTTCTCAAATTCAATGTAATATACTTTTCCTAATACTAATTCCATCTGGCATCCTCCTAATTGAATAGAATCAAAGGGGCATGAAGCCCCTTATCGTTACGCTATAATATTAATTTGGCTATCTTCAATTTCTTGTTTGAATGCTACTTCTAAATATTTACGCACATTTAAAATTGCTTCATTTTTCCAAAGTCCTCCATCAGCTTCAAATAAAGCGCATCTGCCTTCATCATCTAATCTAAATATAAAAGCACTTTCTGGCTGTGGTACTTCTAAAAATGTTCTGTATGGTTGCAATGTCGCTGGGCTTGGAACTTTTGCACTTGCTACTGTAGCAGCTCCCGATTTAACAATTGTCGTCTGACTGACTCCGTTATCGTTTAACTCAATCCCATTATCAATTTTTATTGCACCTGTAAATTCCAGTAACGCTTTTGCATCATCATTACGTTGAAATATTGATTGCAATTGAATAATAAAATCACTTGGTTTTAAAAATCTTCCGAACGGATAAACTGGCAAATCAACTACAGCTGTTAAAATATTTTCACGCTGTCCATTTTCATCTAACTGTGATAAAACTTTAACTGTAGTCGGATTTTTAACATGTAAGACTAACCGGTCCCCATCACGATCAAATTTCGCTTTAATGAAATCAATAACTCCTTGCAATGTATTTACAGTTAATGTCTCAGCATATTTCTTTTTATCCAATTCTGTTAAGTCATACTTGTTTCGGTCATAATATACCTTTTCGTTAACCTCAATCGTCTTTTCTTCATCCAGCGCTAGCTCTACTGCGTACTCTAAACTTTCTTTTAAATCTGTCATCTTACATTCCTCCATTGGCCTTATTAGGCATTATTTTGTTGTTTCTTTTGAAAATCAAGAACTGGCGTTTCTGCCTGTTCTGTTTTTTCTATTTCATCAATTGACGTTCCTATGTCCGTCTTTTGTTTGAAATCATCATTTGGATCTAAAAATGTTTGTCCTGGTACTAGGCTGACTAACTCAGCTGCTTGGATTGCCCCTGTATCCATGTCACGTCCGACTAAAACTGTGGTTGAAACTGAATTTTGCATCGCTAATTTGGATTTAGCTTGTACCACCATGTCAACAACGTCTCTCTTATCGTTTGTTGTCATTGTGATCTCGACAGTGATTTTTCTTTTTGCACCTGGATCAGTATTTAAATCAAGTAGGTTTTCAATTACTTCTTTTAATTCGTAATCAACCTTTTCTTGAATACCGCCATTTGCTAAATCTGAAATTTCTAATCTAATATTTTTCATGTTTTTTCTCCCATTCTATTTATATTTTTAACTAATTAAACAAATTCAGTTTTTCGAGTACTTCTTTTTTTGGCCGTTCTTCTATTTTTATTCGTCCATTCTAACCATCTTTCAGTGGCTTGCTTAACTTCTTTTGAAGCTGCTTTATTGTGTTTACCACGTAATTGGTTTATTTGGCCATTCTTGAACTCCAAAGTGAAAAATGGTGTATTCGGATATTCTTTTTCTCTAACAAAAACAATAGTAGTCTGGCCTTTTCTATGCCCTTCTACATAAGTGCTACTACCTACACAGTGATGCAAACTCTTACCTTCAACAATCAATTCATTCAAACTTTTTGGAACAAGAAAAACATAATCATCAATATCCTTTTCAAGCTTCATCGTGCTTTTAAGTCGTTTTCCAATATCAGCATCTCCTCGAGCAACATTCATTTCGTTCATTAACTTAACAACATTGTCATGAGCTTTTTTTAAAT
Source organism: Carnobacterium maltaromaticum DSM 20342 (assembly GCF_000744945.1). Classification (NCBI taxonomy): domain Bacteria; kingdom Bacillati; phylum Bacillota; class Bacilli; order Lactobacillales; family Carnobacteriaceae; genus Carnobacterium; species Carnobacterium maltaromaticum. The sequence continues at coordinate 2,638,236 of NZ_JQMX01000001.1, read as the reverse complement.
CTTTAGGTTTTACTAAATTCTGATCATCTGCTTTGATATTCAAGTCTTTCAACATGCCTAAATAATCTCTATAAAACTGCATGTCTACTTTATTTTTAATGACCCAATTCTGAAAACTAACGATTCCTACACATTTCGAAATACTATTTATATCTCGGTAGTTCATATATTCTTCAATACCAGGTACGACTTTCCCACCTCGTTCAAGCACTCGTCTTTTTAGTTCAAACACATAAAATGGATCTTGATTATTTTTTAGCAACTGTTTATTTACTCGCAGCCACTTCTTAGTAATTGTTCTAAAGTCTATCTGACAGTTGTTAGCAACTTCTCTTGCAATAGTTGTCGCACGTATTTTTTGAAGGTATTCTATTTCAAACTTAAATTTGTATAAATGTGGCAAATCCCCAAAACTCATATATTCCACTTCACTAAGATTTAAATATCTAAGTTCAGAAATAGTTTGAACCCGTTCTTCCCATTTATTCTTATAGAGCCTTGTTCCAGTGTACTTACCACCCATTATTCCAATGCTTACTAGACCGAAACCATATTCATTCATATATGAATAATGTCCGATTTGGATATGTTGATCATTGGCCAACAATTCTAAATTGGTTAATTCAGTTTCTATCGATTCTTTTCCATTTATAATTTGGACCCAATAACAATACGTTTGGATCTCAATTCTTTTTGCAGTAACCAAAACAATTGTAAAAGGGTAAAAGCCCGCATTAAAATCTAAATTAGATACTTTAGTTAATCTTTTTTCAATGACTTTGCTTCCTTGTCGTTCTGAAGATAAAATCATTTTTTCTTTGTTTTCCCACTTGTAAACTGGTATTTGGGATAAACACCAATCAAAAAATGACTTATTTGGCTTCAATCTATTGGTAATGTAACTTTTAGCTTCTCTCATAGCATATCCAGCAAACTCAATTGCTCTCCACTAACATAATTAGTTTTTTCAACTTTTGATTTAACTTCTTTCGTTGTACCAGCTCTCTTATTTGCGATAGATGAAACTTTATCACTAAATATTTTCTTCTCTTCCTTTTCCATTTTTGGGATGGATTCCGAACTGACAACTTCTGCAGTAATTTTTTCTGAACTTTTAGGTGCTTTTTTTGTAACAAAGTATTTCTTCACCCAACTAAAAACTGTTTCATTATCGATCATGGCCACACTTCCAACTTTTTGTTTTGAAGCTTGGTTAGTACAATATTTAACCGCTCCTTTTATACTTCTATCTACTTTTAGAATCCCTTCAAATAAAAGTTCATCTTCCTGATCACATAACCAATTATGAATAGCATCTTCAGCTCCGGAATGTTTCTCATTCATTTCAATAAGCATTTTTTCCGCTGCTTTCATTTTCAACTCATTCATTTCTCTCCCTCCTTATGCCTTAATTCCATATTTTCTTTAGCAAGTTTTTTAGCTTCCCCTCGGAAAAATTCATCTGTAGCAGTAACTGTTTGTAAATTAACCATGAGTTCCCATTTTCCACTATCTATTTTTTCTTGAACATACTCATACGAACATACTTCGCTCTTCACCTCGTAAATTCCTGTAATCCACATAATGAATACTGCATTCCCGTAATGCTGGAGCGCACTATAAATTGCTCCAGTCATCATTTCCCTAAAAGCAAAGCTACCTTTTAAATTCCTAACTTGGATGTTTTTTGATTCAAAGAAATTAAAACTTCTTTCATTTTGTTTATCTAATCTTGTTAACAATCCTTCAATTTCACTTTTTCTTTTCATCATCCAGAACACCTTCCCTGTATTTCATTTTTTAACCATAATACTTTTTCTTCCTATCCTTTTTCCACATTTTCAGATATACATGCCACCTATCTGTATGCTTATTAAACTTAGGAACAATTGATACAATGTCATAATTTGGATATTTTTTAGAGAAGAATTCTTCTCCTAAATCATTAGATACTGCTAACTGGTCTATTTTGCGTTTTTTATATCTACGATCATCTGGTGTCGTTTCTGGACGTTTTAAATTTCTACTACTTGACCAACTTTTTTTCTTATAAGGCTTATTCATGTATTTAACTAAACCCTCTATGCCGTTTCCATTACCATCGAACTGTAGTCTTTTTGCATTGATCCAACCCATTTGTTCTTTTGGCTGACCTTTTATTTTTTTTGACCACAAACTTTCCAGTTTATCCCTGTCTAAACCACCATTGATAATAAGATGGTGGTGAGGTTTAATTACAAAATTTCCTTCTTCATCCTCTTTAAATTCTGTGACTAAAATATATTTAAGTGGACCAACACCTTGCTTTTTCATTTCATATGCCACACGTCTTAGATAATTTCTTATTTCTTTTTCTGCCTCTTCAATTGTCTTTGGCGCATAATTCACATTGTAAGTGCACACTAAAGCCAAATCTTTTCTTGTAAAATTACCATGTGCTAGCAGCTTCATATATCTTTTACTATTTTTTTCATTTAAATTTACTTGGCTTGGTCTTATTAATTTTTCTTTTCTTTTCTTTTCACCTTGTTTTAGTTTTATTGCCCTCCCTATTCCTGGGATGATATCTACTTCCATATAATTCTTGCCACATTTAATTTGTTTCTCTCTCATGAACATTTGACTTACACCCTCCACTTTTTATAGTTTCGTAAGAATGTTACTATCCTATACAAGCTCACTATACGCCCTTAATACTAGCGTTTTGACTAGATTTATTAGGCTTGAAATGGTATAATTAATGTACCGATTTAATTAAACATTTCTACCTGTCACTAACGATTCCAGTCGCTAGTGACTTTTTTTGTCTGTATTTTGCGTAAATAAAGAAGCTACTTGTTTTATACTCAAATAACTTCATTTTTTAATTACTCGTCTTGCTTCGGTAGCTTCTTTATAGTTCTTTAACCGTCTGCTGCGTTTTTTGATTCTAGCAGCTGACCAGTCGTTTGTATGTTTCACTAACTCACTTAATTTCTTGAAATAATACTCCATTCGTTCCTCGTACTTTTGTTCGCTACTGATCACTAAATCACCACCGAAACAATAATTACAATTACACCGCATAAAATAGTAAATCCCAACCCACCAAAAAACCAAATTGCAGTTTCTTTATCATCTGTACCAAAATAATCATTTACTTTGTCAGTCATAAGTCATTCCTCCTTAGACTACTTCATCAAATAATTCTGTTTGAGTATTAGCTTTCTTAATTTTCAACGCTAATTCTGCTGACGGATGCCACATACCAACTAACTCCATTGCATCATTAAACTGAAGCTTCGGTATTTCTTCATAAGCTGCAACTTCAAAGTAATCTTTAATTTCTTTCCAGTGTTCGGAAATTGCTACTCGATAATATAGTGTATATGCTCTTGCTTTCTTTCCACCTACTGCTTTCATACAGTTAAATCGAACCGCTCTGGATAATTGTGCTTTTTGATTCCTAGATAGATCAATTTCATTTTTCAACATATCCACGTCAATTTTTACTGCTTCAAGATTTTTATTCGTCTGCTTTTGAGCTTCAAATGTTAAGGCTAAAACTTCCATTGGGTCAGCTGGCAATTTAAATTGTTTATATTCTTTTTCAACTTTGATGAAATATTGACGAGCTTGTTTCCCTTTTTCGCTTCGTTGAATCATAGAAATCTCTTTGGCCATATCTAAAATTAAAGCATGATCTTGTTTAGGACGTCCTCCAGTGCTTTCGCTCAAAATTGCGCTAAAGTCTACACCTTCAACAAATCCGTATCTAACCATTCTAGGAAACCAGTCTTTATATTCTGTAGCTACTTCAAGGAATCTGTGTAAATCACGACCGCTTGTTAGTTGCTCTCCATTTTCATTTGTTGTTACTTTAATTAATTCGTTCATTTACTTTCCTCCATAATTTAAATTGTTGGTAGCACCTATACTATAAAATTGATATACTTATATTATTAGCAAGTGGTCTGCTGAAATAAAGTAAAAACGAGGTGATAAAAATGGTTCAAATACCCTATTGCGATAGTACTGGTAAATTATCAGTACGAGTTGAGTTGAAAAATACTGCAAATGTTTTCCTAGTTGATAGCAACAACTATAGAAAGATGAAAGCAGGATCTAAATTTTCTTACCATGGTGGGAATTACTCTCAAACCCCAGTAAATATTACTGTATCTGGTACCGGAAGATATTATTTAATAGTAAACGGTAGCGCATATAGCTATAAATTTTATTAATTGATCAAAGAAAGTTGTCAGTTAAATGGCAACTTTTTTCTAATGTCGCATTATTTTCTATATGTTGATAAACTTCTTCCATTGCTTCTTTTATATTTGTAATTGTCATCCGTTTCGATTTTACTTCTGCTATTACCAATGCAACAAATTCCGTTTCTTGTTCTTCTGTCATTAATCTTTTCATCTTTACAGCTCCTTTGTATTAGTAGTTATGTTAGTTACTTTTGTAAATATTGTTCCTGCCAGTCTCAAAGCAATTTTTTCTTATATTTTACTCATTTCCTTAAAATATTTTTTTAAAAATTCACGTATTCCTTGATTTTCAAATCTCCAAGGTGCTCTTACACCTTCACCCATCCTACGTGCCAAATCACCTTCGATAACTCTTGGATCTCGACATATATTACTGACTATCCACTTACTACTAAATCCGGTAATGTATTCCATATCTTCCATTGTTAACCATTCTTTTTCTAACTTTTTATTATAGAATTTTTCGAGAAATTCAATAGCTACTTGGTATAACCAATTTTTATCCCACTCTATTTTCACCGGAATTCTTTCGTTATGCATACAATTACAGTTCTGTCTTTCCCAATCTAATCCATTCCCGTTTTTCTTGTTTTCTGCCATTTGTTTTCCTCCTTGATATTTCGTATATAGCGCCTATTAAACTTTATTGCTATACTTATATTACCAGCAATCCCTTTGCTGAATAATTAACAAGGTGGTGAAACTATGGAAATCGTTTTATCAATATGTGTCTCTGATGGCAGCAATATTGAAGTAGATGGATTTGACGAACTTTATTTCTCAAATGAACTACCTCAAAGCGAAATATCTCGAAATGCCTACTCTTGGGGAAATGACTATTACTTCGACTTATTGAATGGATTAGCTAAATATTCTTTCATTTCTGTAAAGCGGCATGATCCAATTGACAGACTAGAATATCATGATCATGTTTATGCCTTCTTAAATGAGAAGTTTGAACAAAATCAACCTATCCATCTAAAAACATCTGCAATTACTACTATTCAAAAAGTAAATATTTAATGTATTGGCATATCGTTTTCTTACATTTGAACGGTATGCCAACTATTTGAATGAAATATTTTCTCGGCTTTAGTTAAAATTTTGCTAGCTTCTTTTGCACTTGCGCCTTCTTTATACAAAATCAGATTGATCTCTTCAATGATTTTTCTTTCTTTATTTCCATCGATTGGTTTCCCAATATTACACTCACCTATATAACAATCTTCTTGATTCATTGATGCCCTCCTTGTATTAGTAATTATGTTAGTTACTTGTAAATATTGTTTCCCCACTGCTTTGTCCTGTCCGACATTTTATTAATTTAGCTTAGTATTTTTAACGATCCACTCTTCAACTGCTTTTTTAGGATACCTTCGGCCTTTTTCTCCAAAATCCAAATATGGAAACCCTTTCCTATTTAAAAAGTGAGCTTGGGCAGTTTTATCGCAACATTTTAGAATTCTATCAGTTACTTCTTTTGCTGTTAACAGCTCATCAGTGTCTAACTGTTCTTTCATCATCCCTAACAACTTAGGCATCATTATTTCCATTATCTTAGTTGCGAACCATTCAAAAAATTGTTTAGTTCCCATTTTATCAAACTGGATGTTCATTCAATCCACCCCCTTTTCTTCAATCTATCGTCCATTTAATATAGAAACAACTCTTAGTTCATTTTTCGTGAACTTTTTCTTTAAAAAAATACCTTGGAATGTCATCTATTGCAACATTCAATAATTTAGCCGCTTTTAAAATTTCATCATCTTTCCAAGACACTTTGTCATTTGGATATATACTAATAAAGTAGACAGTATTTTTAATGGTATACTGTTTATAAGTAGACACTAAAACGAAAGGAATGATTCAAATGTCCAATTACAAAAAATATGATGAAGAATTTAAGAAAAGCCTTGTTAATCTTTACCATGGAGGTAAAACACAAACTTCGTTGTGTAAAGACTATGGCGTTTCCTTTACAGCGTTATCCCGCTGGGTAAAACAATATTCTGAAGTTCAAATTGAAGATGGTTCTATCCTTACTGCTAAACAGATTAAAGACTTACAGAAGAAAAATGCTTTATTAGAAGAGGAAAACCTCATCTTAAAAAAAGCGATTGCCATCTTCACGCCACACTCAAACAACGATTAGATGCGGTTCATTTATTACGTTTTGATCATTCTATTGTGCGCCTTTGTAGAGTCTTAAACGTAAATAGAAGTACCTATTATAAACACTTTGACCCAACTCCTGCTCCTAGAACTGTTGAAAATCAACAGCTTCGACAAACCATTTTTTCTATCTATATGGATTCTAAAAAACGATTAGGTGCTGCGAAAATAAAAGTTGTTCTTGAGCGTGATTTTGGAATTTTCATTAGTGTTGGGCGAGTGTACCGATTAATGAAATCAATGGATTTGCCAAAAATGTCTACAGCTAAGCCGAAATTTTTATATGCGAAACCAAAGGTTTCTTTAGCTTACTCAAATCACTTAAACCAACAATTCAATCCGACTGAACCGAATCGAGTTTGGACGAGCGATATTTCTTACATTCCTGTTAATAAAGGGTTTGTTTATCTCTGTGTCATTTTAGATTTATTTTCCAGGAAAATTATAGGATGGCGCGTTCGTCCAACTATGGAAGCTTCTTTAGTCCTTGAGACACTTGAAACAGCTGTGAATCAAAGAAATCCCAAAGAGCCTGTTCTATTCCATACAGATCGTGGAAGCCAATACTGTGCGACTAGTGTTCGTCAATTTTTAGACACACATAACCTCGTTCCATCTTATTCCAAAGCAGCTTACCCATGGGATAATGCCGTAAACGAGTCTTTTTTTAAATATATGAAAAAAGAAGAACTGAACCGCAGAACATTTAGAACAATCCAAGAAGTTGAACAATCTTCATTTGAATATATAGAGGGTTTTTACAATTCAAAACGCCCCCATTCAGCAAACAATATGATGACCCCGAATGAAAAAGAAAAAATCTATTTTGGGTCTATCTAAATTGTATCTATTTTTGTGTCTACTTTATTGACATCTGTCCAATTAAGTTTAAGAGAAACACTTCTTTCTGATAACCCCATCGCAAGTGCGAAATTATATTGAGTCCCTAACTTTTCAGTAATCCTTCCTACAAGCGTTGAATAATCATAGCTCATTTCTTTTCCTCCTTCTTTTAGTTCATAAAACATGAACTTTTATATCTAAATCATATACTCCTTTTTGAACGCTGTCAACTAAAACATTCACGAATCATGAACTTTTTTATTGAAGTTATGTTCAATAAATTGTATACTTTAGTGGAAAGGTGGTGAAACACTTGAAAGTATCTACATCAACTAGGCTAAAACAAATAATGAGTGAACGTAATCTAAAGCAAGTTGACATCTTAAGGATGTCACTACCCTTACAAAAAGAGCTTGGAATCAAAATGGGGAAAAGCACATTATCACAATATGTCAACGGAATCCAATCTCCTGATCAGCATAGAATATATTTATTATCAAAAACATTGGATGTTAATGAACCTTGGTTAATGGGATTTGATGTTGACAAAAAAAGAATACCCGATAACGAAAGAGGTCCAATAGAAGAAAAAATTGGTCTTTCCAAAGATATTACTCATATATATGATAAACTTGATTTTCACAGACAAGAGATTGTCTATGCTACTGCTAAAAAACAATTAGAAGAACAACAAAAAAAGCTAAAATAGTCCCGCAAGAACTACTTTAGCTTATAATCACTATTAACGAGCGTGACAATATAATTATATCATAAAAAAATTAAAAGTGGTCTTTAATTTTTTGTGATAAACAAGGAGGAAATATGAAAAAAACATTAAGTGTTGGCTTAATTTTGTTATCTCTGGTTTCTTTAATTGGATGCGGTAGTCAAAATAAAGCTGCTGAAACTTCTTCGGAATTAGTCCAAAAAGATTTGTCACAAAAAGACGTTGATGCAATAAATATTGGATTCAACATTAAAGAACTATCAAAAGAGCTCGGCAAACCAGTAAAAATTTGGAAATCAGATGATTTTATTTATTCTCAGATTGATGACGCGATAAAAGTAAATGAAATAGCTGAATCATTGGTACATGATGAACAAATCAATCACTATAAAAACTTAAAAGAAATCGGAAGTAAGGCAAAAGAAATTGACGGGTTAGAACTTTACCAATTTGAATATCTATCTTCTACCGATACTAAAGAAACTTTTTTAGCATGGGTTAACCCAAAAAACAACACAGTAGTCTATATTAATCAAAGACCCTACATTGACGCTTCATAATCGGAATATTTATACATAGAAAGGAGTGATGACAATACTTCCCTTAAAAGTCCTGTCCGACATTAAAAGGAAGGAATTCATTACAATGACAAAAGCAAAAAGAACTAAAACAAAATATCCAAATATTTTTTCTTATTCTACAAAAAAAGGAATTAAATATCATGTCCGTATGAGATACACTGTTTCATATGGTGTTTATAAAGAAATAGATAGATCAGGCTTTTCACTTCCCGCCGCACGAGCATTTGTTAGGGAGACTGAAAAAAATATCGAACAACATGAATTCGGTTACTTAAACAACCATAAAATTACTGTTGATGATTACTTTGAAACCTTTAAAAAAAACCGAATAGAGTCTAAGGTATGGACCTCTGACTCTCAAGTATCATTTATAAATATTTATAATAACCATATATTCCCAGATTTCGGTCATGTTCCATTAATAAAATTAAATAGAAATATATACCAGAAATTTATCAATCGTAAATTATATATAGATGGATACGCATATCAATCTGTAAAAACTTTTCACAATCAATTCATGGCTTTAATTAACGATGCTGTTAACAGCGGTGTTTTAGAACGGAATCGACTTTCAAGAATTGTCCTACAGAGAGATAGCCCAGATAAAAATAAAAAGATAGAGCTAAAAGATTTTAAAATTTTTCTTGAAACTGCTGAGGCTATTCTTTCAAAATATCAATTTGCCAGACTATACTTGACTATTTTTGGTCTAAGGCGCGGTGAAGTAAATGGAATAACTTCTAGATATGTAAAATTTGTTGGTGATCAGAACATAGCTGAACTCCACGTAGCTATTACCCGAACATCTAATGCCCCTAGAAAAGGACCTAAAACAAAAGATAGCGATCGCATAATTAGAATAGATAAAAAAGGTAGCGACTTACTTGAATATGCGATTCAAGAGGCAACTAATATAAAAAAAGATTTTGGGGAAATTCTCCACCAAGATGATTATATTTTTTTAAATCCACTAACTGGAAAACCATACTCTGCTAATCATTTAAACAGATTGTTTGAAATAGTTAGTGATAAAGCAAATATAAAGATTCACCCTCACATGATGAGGCATAATTTCGCCACTCAAGCAGCACTAGCCGGCGCAACTTTAACCGATACAGCTAATTACTTGGGTCATTCAAATACTGGCCAAACAGAACACTATATTCAACGCACCAACGAGGGGACTAATAACGTCATAAACCTTGTAGAAACAAGACTATCGGAGGGATAAAAATAGAATTGCGGGATACTTTTAGTAAAAAAACTAAATATCCCACAATCCTCCCACTTCACTATTCTTTTTAATACATTTTAATTCCATTAATAAAACATATTTCCTTTTAAACTCACAATTCCAAAGGAAATAGATAGCATTGAAACGTATTGTTTTTATTTACGTTCTTCGCTCACCATAAATTACATCCAAACAAAATGCACAGGGTTCATCCCCAACTCTTCTTGAGCCATAGAAGACATTACAAACATGAAAGCCATCTTCATATAGCTTTTCTAAATTCATGCGAGATTTTGTCATTTCTGGTTCGACTACCTCTTCATCAATTCGTTTCTGTTTTTCTATATCATCTAAACGATCTCTTAAATGTTGGTTTTCAATCTGTAGCACCGCATTTTCTTCAACTAACTCTTCTACACCTTTTTTTAACGCTGTAATTTGGTGTAAAGTAGCATCAGTATCCAATTCTAACTTGGTGAAGCTATCATATAAAGTTCTTTTATCCATCGGTCCTCACCTACTCTTTTATATGAAATCGTTCTGAGAAAGTAACACAATGTACCTTCTTTACATATTAGCAGTTGCTTCATTTAATTCTTCTAAAGTATACTCTAAGGGCGTTTCTTTCCCATTCAAGCGCACTTTAATAATTCGGCTCAATAAGTTTAAGCCAATAACTGTTCCTTCACCATCTGGTGTTACTACCTTTTTCCCATAGTCTGGCAACTCACGTTTAGCTGCTTCGTATTCATCATTTTCATACTTTAAGCAACACATTAAACGGCCACATAAGCCTGAAATTTTCGTTGGGTTTAACGATAAATTTTGATCTTTAGCCATTTTAATAGATACCGGCATAAAGTCTCCTAAGAAAGTTGAACAGCACAGCATACGTCCACACGGTCCAATTCCACCAAGTAATTTAGCTTCATCCCTAACACCAATTTGGCGTAATTCAATCCGTGTTTTAAACACACTAGCTAAATCCTTAACTAACTCTCGAAAATCAACTCGACCTTCTGCACTAAAATTAAAGATCATCTTGCTACGATCAAAAGTATATTCTACATTAATCAGTTTCATTTCCAACTGATGATGAGTTATTTTTTCTGTCGCAATATCGTAAGCCTTAGCTGCATCGATTTTATTTTGCTCTTCCTTTTGGAAATCTTTTTCAGTAGCAATACTGTTAATTTCCTTGAGAGGATGAATTAAATCTTCTTCTAAAACTTCTTTTTTATCTATCACAACATTGCCCATTTCGATGCTATGTTGCGTTTCTACAACCACTTGGTCGCCAACGTGACATTCCCAACTACCAGGAGAAAAGTAATAAATTGTGCCAGCATGTTTAAATCTAACACCAATTACTGTTTTCATGAATCGTCCCTCACTCCAGCTTTATTCTGTCTAAATAGAATTTCTCATTAATAAAAGAACCATTTGTTCAAAAACACCTTGCGCTGAAACATTACTTTCTAGTTTTTTTCGACTAAATAAAATCGTTTCAATCGCTGCTGTTACATCTTTCCCTCGACTTCTTGCCAGAAAATCTTGTAGTATCTTTTGATGTTGAGGATAAGCTAACTGATCAACTGAACCATACAAAAGCATCAGTGCATCGCGATAAGCTAACAACAACAATTCAAAAGCCAGCATTTGTTGTTCTCTTTCCTTAAAATGAGGCATAACATCTGTTTGAACAAAAATAAAAGCTTGTTTTTCATTTTGAGAAATTAACTGAAACCATTTCCAGATAATATCCCTAGCTTCATTAAACCATTCATTGCGATTCATTTCAACTGCTGATTCCAAACTATTGGTCAAATGTACTAATAAAGCGCCCTGTTTTTCACTAATTTCTAATTTTTTTAATTCAGTTAATAACATTCGTTTAGAAAGTGGTGAAAAATGAACAAGCTGGCAACGAGATAAAATAGTCGGTAAAATTTTTTGTTTAGCCGTTGTTAATAAAAAAGCCACGACTGTTCCTTCAGGTTCTTCTAAAAATTTTAATAAACTATTGGCTGCTCCAACTGTCATTTTTTCAACATCTTCAACAATAAAAACTTTTTGACGGCCTTCAACACCACTTTTAGAAAATTCGGTTTTTAATTCTCTAACTTGATCGACTTTAATAGAAAGGCCATCTGGAGCAAGCTCAGTAACGTCTGGGTGTTGGTGTTCCAAAATTCTAGTACAATTTTGGCACTTCCCACAAGGTAGACCATCTTCAGGTTCTAAGCAAAAAATAGCTTGCGACAACCAAATAGCCATTTCCTTCTTACCAACACCTGGTACGCCCTCAAAAAGGTAAGCATGAGCAAGTTGCCCATGCTGTAAGTTTTTTTTGAAGCGATTAAAAAGTTGCGGTTGTAACCATTCTAAATTGTTTTCGTTATCCATCTTAGTCCCCTTATCTTCTAAAATTGATGGAATTGTTCTACCGGCATAACAAATACTGTTGCACCACCAACTTGGACTTCAATTGGATAAGGCATATGTGTATCCATAGAAACGTCTAGGCTAATTGGCGGAGTCATAAATTGTTCTCTTGCTTGACAGGTTTCACGAATAATATCTAAAACTTCTTGAATCCGTTCATCTTCAATCCCAACAATAAACGTTGTATTCCCTGATTTCAAGAACCCACCTGTTGTAGAGAGTTTTGTTGCTCTTACACCTGCATCAACAAATTCATTTGAAAGACGTGCGCTATCTTTATCTTGAACAATCGCTAATAGTAATTTCATTTTATTCAACCTCTTTCAATTTTAATTTTTCTGTAATTAACGTATAACAAGCTGCTACAACTTCTGAAATAGCTCCACTAGCATCAATCATTTTAATTCTTTTTGGATTTTCACTAGCTAGTTTCAGATAAGCTGTTCGAACTTTTTCATGAAATTCAATTTTTTCTTGATCCAATCGATCAAACTGACGACTATCCTTATTACGTGTAATCCGTTCGATTCCAACACTTGCCTCAACATCTAAATAGAGCGTTAGGTCTGGTTCCAAGCCTTCTGTAGCAAATAGATTCATCTCTCTTACAGCTTCAACTCCGATGTCTCTACCAGCACCTTGATAGGCTAGAGAGCTATCTACAAAACGATCACACATTAATAAAGCACCGCTTTCTAAGGCGGGTTTTATTTTTTCAATCAAATGTTGTCTCCGTGCTGCGGCATAAAGTAAAGCTTCTGTCCGAATATCCATTTCAGTATTGACTGGATTCAAGATTAATTCTCTAATTTCCTCTGCAATTCGACTACCACCAGGTTCCCTAGTTGCAATAACATCCATTTGCACTGTTGCTTCCAGTAATGGCAACAACTCCTTTAAGACACTTGTTTTCCCAGCACCGTCTGGACCTTCAATTGTTATAAAAATACCATCCACTTTACCGTACCCCTTATCATCACTTATTCTACTATTCATTATACTTTATCTAGTGCCAACCGTCTAATCAAAAAATTTAAGGTACCAAAAAAACTGATTTTATTCGGATAAAAAGCTCTTTGAATCCCCTAAATCAAACAAAAAAAATAAATCCCCATAAAGTAGTTCTTTACTTTGAGAGGAATTCATCTTTTTCCAAAAATCAGATTTAACAGACCTAGTCTAATAAGCTAGAATTATCAACAAAAAACGCCATTCTTGGTGCTAGTAATTTAAATATAATTTAAGTCTCAACAAGTCCGCGCTTATATAGAAATAAAATCGCTAGTGCAATGAGAATCACACCCATAAAAGCAGGAGCTGCGTGACCTAGTGTGATATAGATTTGACCTCCAATAATCGGTCCAGCAATTCTTGCTAAAGCTTGAATTGATTGACTACCGCCTTGGACTCTCCCTTGTTCACTAGCATCAACAGATTTAGATAACATTCCATTAAATGATGGACCAAAAATTGAATCCCCAAATCCAAAAACAAATATTCCAATAATAAAAAATGGATAAAATGAAAACAAAGCTGAGCCTGCAATCAAGCTATACCCGATAATTTCAGCTGTCATTCCAACAATTGCAATTTGCTTGTCCGTATATTTTAATAAAAGTTTAGGCATGATTAGCCCTTGTGAAAGAATATCTTGGATGCCCATAATTGAAAACATCAATCCAATTATAGCTGGTTTCCAATTAAAATTATCAATTGTAAATTGTGAAAAAATAGCCTGTAATGAACCATTTGGTAACCACAATAAGAAAGCTGATATCAACAACCATTTTAAATTTTTCATCGATAAAATAGTAATTAATTGTGTAAATGGATTCAACCTTACTATTGGAATAGCTACAATTCGATCTTTTTTATCTAAACTCTCAGGCATATAGATAAATCCATATACAACGTTGATTACTGTAATTATTGCTCCAAAATACAGCGGCAATGAGTAATCAAATCTAGCCAGTAAACCACCCAATGCTGGGCCAATAGCCGTTCCAACTCCAACTACAGCACTCATCCATCCAAAATATTTGGTTCTTTGCTGAGCAGGAATGATATCAGAAAAATAAGCAAAAATCGTACTAATACTTCCACCTGTCACTCCTTCAACAATACGTCCAATAAATAAAACCCATAAAGCTCTACCTATTCCAAAAATTAGGTAGCCAATAGCAGAGCCTAGAAGACAAATTAATAAGACTGGTCGACGACCATATCTATCGCTTAGAGCCCCGATACCAGGAGCAACAAAAAAGACACAGACTGCATAAACAGATGTAAGTAATATAACAATAATAGTTTGATTTTGAGGGCTATTTACATAAGGCCGCACTAAAAATGGAACAACCGGCATTATGATACTAAAACCAAGCCCACAAAGGAAACCTGAAATAAGACCAAAGGCTAACGCATGCTTGTCTATTCTTTTTTCTGAATTTTGATCATTATTTTCTTTAAATTTTGACATTGAATTTCTCCTTAATTAGCTAAATATTGTTTCTTAGTCAACAATATAATAACTAATTTTAGTTTCCTTGTCAACAAAAACTCGTTTTTTTTTTTACTTATATTTTAGGATTGCATTCGCTCCTTTGGGTTGATGCCTAGCGTAAGAACTATAACAAAAAGACAGCCTACTCAATAAAGTTGGGCTGTCTTAGTTTATTCTGATTTAGTATTTAGCGTTACTTTCTTTATTTCTTTATCTAGATGCTGACTGTACAATTCGACAAAATGTAGCATGCTATTAAATTGTTCCTCAGTTACCTGCTCAAAAACAACTTTATCTCGTTCACTGAATTCATTGTGCAACTTTTCATGAATATCATATACTGCTCGCCCCTTTTCTGTCAGCCTAAAGTAAATTTCTTTCTTATTATCGGACTTTTGATAGCTCTCAATCAGCTCTTTTTTTATCAGCTTCTTCGTTAGCTTGCTGATAGCACCTCTCGTCATATAAAAAGAGTCAGCTAATTTAGTCACATTAGAGTCTTTATTTTTTTCGATGTACTCCATACAATGAACTTCAGAGGACGTATAGCCTTTCAAACTGTCTTCCATCTTCCTTCGATTTAACCAGCTCATTTTATCATATAACTCTCTAAATCCTACTTTAATTTGTTCTTCTTTATTCATGAGCACACCTCCTACTTCATTACTCTATTATAATTAACTATTGTTTCCATTTCAACAATAGAAAATCAGACAATAAATAAAGACAGATTGCACCTACTATATCAGGTGCAATCTGCCTTTAACCTTTAATTAATAAGAAAACCCTTCGTCAGCTAAATAGCCTTCTGCTGCTTCTTTGGTTTTAAAAATTGCTTCTAAACCACCATGTGACATATAAATTGACCACATGCCATTGCCATATTTCAATGTCAATTGATCATTGTGATCATCATGCCACTCTTCTTCGTAGCCTTCTTCATAACCATCTTCTGTTTTTTTCAAATATTCAATGGCTTGTTGAACATACTTATGAATAGTTCCCGCGTCTTCATCACGAATCGAAATATACCCTTTATTAGTGTCCTCATCAGGTAAATACCCTGCATAAATAAAGGCATTACCGCTTTTAGGATGTAGAAACTTAACAACTATCGTTTTTGCAACTGCACTATCTTCAAAATGGTAATTTAAGCGTTCCATCGAAACTTCATGTACCGTTAATTCATCATATTCATCAAAAATTGCTTTTTTTTCTTCAAATGATAACATTATATCATCCTTTCCCTAGTTACCTGTTCCAATTATAACAGGATTCTCTTGGAATTACTCATTAAAAAAAATTTCTTTTGAACCCACCAACTTAATATAAATTTTCACGGTAAATGCGAATATTTAATAAACCTTCTTGGCAGGTAATTTCAGCTGAGTCTACTAACATTCCCACTAAGCTATAATCCTCTTGTTCCCTGTGCATGCCCATTAAATGTTCGTAGTAGTCATCCATTTCTGGTTGCCTTTTTACTTCCAATAATGTTTTTAAATTTTCTAGATTACCAGGTTTGCGCGGGACAAGTCCTTCTAACTCTAACCAAATGCCTTCTCCATTTACTGTTAAATTCATTTGGGTTTCTTCGCAGCCGTTTTCCAAAAAGTACCCTACTAATTCCTGCAAAATTTTTTGCGCTGTTTCTCGCTCTTCATTCATGCTTTTTTCTCCTTTTTTAAATTTAAGATAGCATCATAAATTGGAACCAAAATTGCGGCTGTAAAGCCACCAGAAAAGCCATTATTATATAAATTCATACCACCATGTAAATAGCCGATATTCATCACTAATGCCATATGCAAAAAGCCTGCTACGACTCCTGCAAAGCTGCCATAGTAACCACTAATCGGAGCTAATGTTGTTCCAAATAAAGCTGCTAATAAAGCATTTGTTGAATTAGGTTGGTAAATATTAAAAATTGCGGCTAAATAAACGCCAATAAAAATTGGAATGCTATTACGCGGATGTTTCCCGAAAGCACTAAATCCCATAATTGTTAGAATTCCACCAATAACTGGCCCATTTAGCTCTCCACCAACTAACAAAACATAAGATGTTGCTACAATTCCTTGCAAACCCATATTGATTAATGTTGTCCCAAATCCTTCTAATAAGAAAAAATCAGTAACCAACTTTCCAGAATGCTTCAATAACTTGGGATAACCACCAATACTCATACCGTTATAGTAGAAACCCAATCCAAAAAAAACAAAACAAAAACCAATAATTACTATTGATAAACTCAGATTGTTTCCACTAGAAAGGATTGAGACACTCTCAATTTCATGACCAAACATGCGGCTAATAGCTGTAATAAACATACCAATAATGCCAGAAGTAAACCCGATATTATATAAACTGAATCCTTTGTGAAAGCTTAAAAAATGGCTCGATAAAGGTGGCAAAATTAGACCTATGCCAATCCCAATTAAATAGCCTAAAGCAATTCCTTTCCAAGGCTCTAATCCCATTCCAAAAGCAAACTCACTAACTACAGGTCCCAATGCTGTTCCAAATAAACTAATTAAAACAAAGTGTGAAAATGGACGCCGCTCGAACTTGGCATATAACATAACCCCTAATGTGATTGGAATTGAGTTAAATAAATTTTTCCCAAATAAAGAGAAACCACAGACAGTCAAAATCCCTGCCACTAACGGTCCTGAAATCGTGATTTTTTGGGAACGCACCATCAAAACGCTCAATAACGTTAACAATCCACTATTAAAAAAAGCTGCCCCAATTGACGTCAGTTCCATATAATCTGTTAACAGTTTCCCTGATGATCTCATAATCACTTTCATTCCATCAAAAATTTCGATAGGCGATTGGAACAAAAAAGCAATTGCCATTAACGCTAAGCTGAAGCTGACTAATAAATAGTACTTACTATCTTCAGTTATTTGTGGTTGCATTACCTTGTTAGTAACTTCATCCCTAGTTACTTCCAATTTAGTTTCACTATTCTTTTTTTCTAACTTTCCTTTCATATCTTCCTCCTATTTTTCTTCCAAATAAACCTGTATTTCACCTTGCTCTGTTAATCCAACCACTCTTGCTCCTTGGCTCAACCAACCTGCTAACTGAGTGATATGCTCTTGTTGAATTTTTTCACCCTTTAACGCTAAAGGAACTCCTGGTGGATAAGGCGTAATATTCTCTGCTGCTATTCGGCCGATACTTGTTCGCCACATTATTTTCTCAAACATCAATCCCACTTGCGCAGCATAGGTTAACTCTAGTTCACTCAATCTTGAATAATGACCATTCACAATAAAATTATTTCTTTTCTCGCTACTCTTTTCTAAACCTAACTGACACTTATCAAACTCTGAAAAAGCACCCAAATCTTGGTTCTCTTTTATTAGCGGGAAAGTTAGAACGATTTTTTCATGATCTACTAGTTCTGGAAATAAACCAGATTTCTCTAGCTTTTTTCCTAATTCTATTCCGGTCAACCCTTGATACCTCAAAATTAATTTAAGAGGATCTCCACTTATTTCAGCATTCAATCCTTGCTCTTCAAAAAAACATTTCCAATTTTTTACAAGTACAAGACTGGCCTCCAAATCAGCTGCTGTTAAACTGGCTAAAAACCAACGTGCATATTCCAAAGATAGCATAAGTAAGTACGAAGGACTACTAGACTGAAGCATATGTAAATAATGCTCCACTTTACTCTTTTGTTCCTCAGTAAGATTATTCCCAATATGCAAATAAGCCGATTGGGTTAATGCTGGCAACATTTTATGTGCTGATTGTACTACAATATCAGCTCCCAAAAATAAGGCTGACTTTGGAAAGCTGGCGTTTTGTTCTCCTAATATAAAATGCGCGCCATGAGCTTCGTCAACTAAAGTTAAACAATTATGTGCTTTGGCTAAATCAAGTAGCTCTTCAATTGGATAAATATCTCCTGCATAAGTTGGATACGTCAAAATCAACGCTTTTACGTCTGGATAGGCCAATAAAGCTTTTTGTAAAGTGGCAAGTGAGATACCTACTGGTGATTGATGTTTAGACTCGATTTCAGGCGCTAAAAAAATAGGACGTAATTCATTTAACTCCAAACCATGAATAATTGATTGATGGACATTACGATCAACAAATACTCGGTCACCTTTTTGCGTTGTGCCTAAAATCATAGCTAAGTTCCCAACAGTTGAGCCATTAACTAAATAATAACTTTGTTGACTCTGATAGAAGTTCGTTAACAAATCTTGACTCTTTTTAATTGCTCCTTCTGCTTCATGTAAATAGTCTAACCCCGTCACTTCCGTTTGATCAAACGGTAGAATACCTCTGAATGCCGCCATATCCTCTAGCCAGTTTAATCCATTTTTATGTCCTGGCACATGAAAAGAAATTTTTTCCTGTTTGTGGTGTTTTTTTAAGGCGTCAAAAAGAGGCCGCTGTTTCTGATCGAAGTTTTTTTTCTCTCCCATCACCCTGGCCTCCATTCTTTCTATCATCAAAACATGAGAACTGGATTTTCTAGACTCAGTCCAGAAGGCACTCGCTATTCTTCTGAACTTTACTCTCATGTTTATCTTACTTTAGTACTTTTTAATTTTCTAATCCGAGCTTCTTTAAATAGATAAAAATACTTAGCTTCAGCTAATTTTGTTTGAGCAAACAAAAGACCGTCTTTGTCAAAAACAGAATCTTCAATATCTTTTTTATACTCCCACTCATCTTTTGTTTTATACATTAACTCAAGTAAGGATTCATCGTATTCTTTTCTTAATAAGCCTTTTTTATTTTTTCCAAATAACATTTTCATCCCCACCTTCTTAAAGTTCTCTACGCCCTTCAACTGCTTTAAGTAATGTAATTTCATCTGCGTATTCAATATCGCTTCCCACTGAAAGACCATGGGCTAGACGTGTAACCTTAATTCCAGCTGGTTTAATTAAACGAGATAAATACATCGCTGTTGCTTCCCCTTCAGCAGTCGCATTAGTGGCGATAATGACTTCATTAATTTCATCAGATTGCAATCGTTTAATCAAGCTAGGAATATTAATATCTTCCGGACCTGTCCCTTCAATAGGCGATAAAACGCCATGTAAAACATGATATAAACCGTGATATTCTCGCATTTTTTCTAAAGAAATAACATCTTTAGGATCTTCTACAACTAGTACAACACTACGGTCACGAGTCGTATCCTTACAAATCTCACAAGGATCTTCTTCTGTAATATTTCCGCAAATCGAACAATAATGTAAGTCGCGCTTGGCGCTAATCAACGCTTTCGCAAAATCCGTCACATCTTCTTCCTTCATATCAATGGTGAAAAAAGCTAAACGAGCAGCTGTTTTTGCACCAATACCTGGTAATTTTTGATAACTATCAATTAATTTTGAAATGGGTTCTGGATAATGCATTTTCTTTTCCTCACATTCATTTAGTCAAAAGAAAGCTGGGACAAAAAGCCCCAGCTTAATCTTTTTATCTAAATAATTCAAAGATTACCTCTCGAATTATTTAATTAGAAGCCTGGGATTCCTTTAGTGAATTTACCCATTGTTGCTTGTGTTTCATTATCGACTTTATCTAAAGCTATATTTGTTGCCATTAAAATTAAATCTTGCAACATATCAATATCATCTGGATCAACTGCTTCTGGTTTAATCACAATATCTTTCATTTTTTTATCGCCAGTCATTGTTACAGTAACTAAATCGCTACTTGCTGAACCAATAAATTCTTTTTCATTTAGGGCCTCTTGAGTTTCAGCCATTTCTTTTTGCATTTTTTGCATTTGTTTCATCATACCTTGCATATTTCCCATTCCACGCATCTTAAAATCTTCCTCTCATTGGTTAGTATATCTTATTTTAACGAAAAATCTCGTTAAAGTCACTTTTATTGCTAGTTCTTAAGAATAAAAAAACTTTTTAATCATTCACAACTTCAACAATTGATTCACCAAATAGCTCTAAGGCTTCGCTTACAACTGAATTATCGGTTTTGGACTCATCTGGTGGTGGAGCTAAATCATCAAGTCCATCAAATGGTGAAGCTTCAACTCGTTGCTCTGTCTCTTGACTAATTTGATGGTTCGTAGGCACATTTTGCTGTTGATTATCTCCTGCTGCTTGATTAGCTTGAATCGAATCTTTTGAGCCTTCACTCTTATTTTGTGTAACTGTATCTGGTTTATTTTGACTTAAATACTGCGTTCTGATAGTTGGCCATTGTTCACTTGGTACACAAATCATTTTAGGCGTATGCCCGATTAAACGACGCATATATTCACTGACTGCTTCAATTAATTCAGTATCGTTGGTTGCTTTTTGACATAAAATATCATATTCAAATGAAACAATCAAACCGTTTGGACTTGCTGCTACTGGTGTAGAAGCCTTCATAATCGCCCGTTGTGTAACAGAAAGCATGTTCAATAAATCAGGCCATAGATCACGGAGTTGGACTAAATTATCTTTAGTTGCTTCTTTTAGCACACTATAAATTCCGGTAGTATTCGGTTTGAACTGTCCACCAACAACTTTTTTCTGAACTTTAGCAGGAGCTGTCTTAGCTGCTCCACCAGAAAAACCTTGCTCTTTCATTTCTTGGAGTTGCTTCTTCAATGCTGCCAATTCTGATTCTAAATAAGCAGTATTGGCATTCCCAGAAGACTCTTGTACTCGATCTACTTGTTTAGTTGGTACTTCCTGAATTACAGCTGGTGCTTCATTCCGAAGCTGGGTCATTTTAACAGTCGCTACTTCCAAATAGATATCCGGATGATTACTAAAACGCATCTCTCCTTGCGTTTCATTTAAAATCGTAATGACACTATACAACGTTTTAGCAGGAATTTTTTGGCTTAACTCTTTGAATCCATTATCGGCACTTGCTTCTTCTAATAAATCAAGCATTTCTGGAGCTTGTTGATAGACAAGCAAATCTCGACTGAATAGAATTAAGTCTTCTACAAAACGAGCAGCATCTTTACCTTCAGCTAAAATACTTTGGAGGATAGACAGTCCTTTTTCAGTATTATTCATTACAATAGCATCAAAGTAACTTAGTAGTAATTCTTGCGTCAAACTACCTGTAACACTCATGGCATTCGCTACTGTCACCATATCATCTCCGTAAGAAATAACTTGGTCTAAAATACTTAATGCGTCCCGCATGCCACCTTCAGCGACTCTAGCAATCACAGGCAATGCTGCATCTTCAAATCCAATTTTTTCTTGATTTAAAATATAAACCATGCGCGCACAAATATCTTTCACCGAAATACGTTTAAAATCAAAACGCTGTGTTCGGGAGATAATTGTTAATGGAATTTTATGTGGTTCTGTCGTAGCTAAAATAAAAATAACATTTTTAGGAGGTTCTTCTAATGTTTTTAATAGCGCGTTAAATGCACCTGTTGATAACATATGAACTTCATCAATGATGTAGACTTTATAGTCCGCGCTTGTAGGAGCATACTTAGCCTTATCTCGAATATCACGTATTTCCTCAACACCATTATTACTTGCTGCATCAATTTCAATAACGTCGTTTAATTGACCAGATGTAATGGCTTTACACGTCTCACATTCATTACAAGGTTCGCCATCTTCTAAAAACTGACAATTAATCGCCTTTGCAAAAATCTTAGCGGCACTGGTTTTACCAGTTCCACGTGGACCGGTGAATAGATAAGCATGACTAGATTTGCCTTGTATCAAAGCATTTCTAAGAGTCTGTGTAATTGCTTGTTGACCAGCAATATCTTGAAAACGTTGAGGGCGCCATACCCGATAAAGTGCTTGATAACTCATCTATTTCCCTCTTTCTTGTTCATATAGTTTCTACCTATTATTATACTTTATTTAGGCTTATATTTCATTAGGAAAGAGCCATTTAATTTCAATCTGGTCTCTTCTCGTATACATATTCCTATTGAATCAAAAAAATTACATATTTTTACCCCAATTTCCAAAAAAATAAACACAGTTTTTAAATTTATTTCATGGTATCATTTAGCTATTACTTATAGAAGGAGAAGAAAATGATGAAAAATAAAAAAATTTTAGTTGGGGTACTCTTTATGAGTCTCTTAGTATTAGCTAGTTGTGGACCACAAAAAGGAGCTTCTGTAGAAAGTTCCAACATAGAAAACAAGTCTGAAAAAAAAAGAAGAACATTTGGATTACAAAAATCAAGAAGAGTGGGATTTTGAAGCTGGTGATGCTCAGTCGCCAATAAATATCGAAACTAGCACTGCCGTTCCCATGGTAGATGCTGGAGAAATCACCATCAACTACAATGATCTTGTGATTGACGAAGTTGATAATGGACATAGTATCCAAATTGATGACACTGGTACGGCAGTCATTAATGGACGGAATTTTGATTTAAACCAATTTCATTTTCATGCTAAAAGTGAACATACCATCAACTCAGAATATTTCCCACTTGAAGCACACTTTGTTAATAAAGCTCAAAACGGTCGCTTAGCGGTACTAGCCGTTTTATTCAAAGAAGGTCAAGCCAATCCAGCATTTGAAACCATTTTACAAAATATTAAAAAAGGTGAAAAAGCTACCGTTTCTGATCCAATTAATACTAGTCAACTTTTCCCAACTGACTTTAGCTACTATCATTATTTAGGTTCACTAACAACTCCACCGCTAAGTGAAAATGTTGAATGGTACGTGATGGAGCATCCTGTAGAAGTTTCTAAAGAACAATTAAAAACATTTAACACCTATTACGATGGAAACAATCGTGAAATCCAGCCATTAAATGAGCGTATAATTCTAAAACACGAGAATCAATAAAAAATTTAAGAAAAAAGAATCTAATCAAATTGATTAGATTCTTTTTTCTCTATGTACATACAGCACATGGCGAAATCAACTTAGTGCTGCTTCCTTCCGGATCTGACACGATTCGTAGACTCACCATTGCCATACGGCCTTGCGGCAATTTCTATTCTACCGTACATCTATAATAAAAGCTAGTCTTTTTTTCAATAAAAATGGAGCTAAATAAGTCAAACTCTTAAAATAGCCGTAGCCAACGCATGCTGATTAAAATGTGGTAAAATAAAAGTTAGTTTGAATACAACTACTAACCAAGGAGTGATATGATGAAAATAGGCTTTATTGGAACAGGAAATATGGCACGAGCCATTATTAAAGGCATCATTGAAAGCAAACAATTACCTAACGAAAATATTTTTGTCTTTAATAGGGATTCAGATAAGACCACTAGTTTTGCTATTGAAACAAATACACACCCTTGTACTTCAAGTCAAAAACTTGCAGAATCTGTGGATGTGCTTGTTTTAGCCGTTAAGCCAGGAGTAATTCCTACAGTTTTAAAAGAACTGCACACGACATTTTTAAAACATCAACCTTTGTTGGTATCGATAGCAGCAGGCACAACGATTGCTTCCCTTGAAGACACTCTTGGATCTATTCAAAAACATCCTATCATCCGTGTAATGCCAAATTTAAATGCGTTGATTGGTAAAGGGATGGCAGCAGTATGCAGTAATCAATTTGCTTCAAAACAACAAATTAGCTTCGTTTTAGATTTATTTAATTCAATTGGGATAGCGATTGAACTAGAGGAGCATCATTTCAGTACCTTTACTGCTATCGCAGGGAGTTCGCCAGCTTATACATTTTTATTTATCGACTCACTTGCTCGAGGAGCCGTTAAAAATGGGATGCCAAAAGATTTAGCCACTAAAATTGCAACTCAAGCAGTCCTTGGCAGTGCCGAAATGCTTTTAGCCAGCGACAAATCTCCTTGGGATCTAATTGATCAAGTTTCGTCTCCAGGTGGGACAACTGTTGCTGGACTGGTTGCTCTCGAAGACGAAGCATTTATATCAACAGTCATTAAGGGTGTGGATGCGACAATAAAAAGAGATCACGAGTTAATGAACGACTAAAAAGTTACCCACAGACTTAGAATAAATTCTTCTAAGTCTGTGGGCATCTTTTTTAATTTATCGTTTATCCACAGCTATTTTGTGGTATTTATTTCATCTATCGCTATTTTTTGTTTTATTTTTTCTATTTTTTTCCTTTTTCGCAATTCTCTGAAAAAATCACTTAGGA
Organism: Carnobacterium maltaromaticum DSM 20342; assembly: GCF_000744945.1. NCBI lineage: Bacteria > Bacillati > Bacillota > Bacilli > Lactobacillales > Carnobacteriaceae > Carnobacterium > Carnobacterium maltaromaticum. The sequence continues at coordinate 2,613,381 of NZ_JQMX01000001.1, read as the reverse complement.
GTTTTCCACATTCTTCTTCTAAGATTCCTTTTTCCACAGCAACTTGATGATTAAATCGAGTATCTGTTAATAAGTTTAATAGAGTTCCTGCTGTTCCACCTTTAGGATCTGCTGCTCCATAATAAACGGCCTTCATTCGAGACATAATAAGCGCGCCACTACACATTGGGCAAGGCTCCAAAGTCACGAACAAACTAGCCTCCTCTAAGCGCCAACTCTCCATTACCTGATTTGCTTCTCGAATGGCAATCATTTCAGCATGGGTTGTTGCATCGTTCGTTTCTTCACGACGATTATGACCTCTAGCAATGATTTTTCCATCTAAAACGATGACTGCTCCAATCGGTACTTCTAACTTATCCCCAGCTTTTTTAGCTTCTACGATAGCTTCTCGCATAAATTTTTCTTTTTCCACATGTGTATACATTAGTCAATTCCTTCTTTATTTTTCTATATCATACCATATTCAGCTTCTTTTTTTGTCAATTAATGGTAAAATAAAGACAACTCTTAAGACTTTAATTCGTGTTTTGTCTATAGAGATGACTATACGAAAGGGGCGATTTAATTGGATTTCCAACAACTTAAAACAATCTATCCAACCGCTAAATTATCCGATACTCGTCAGCTTGATACAGCGCTCTTAAATTTTCCCTACTCTAATCAATGGATACAAATTGAAAGCCAAGACTTATCCACATCCGAAATAAAACTACTTAATCAACTGTTTAAGTATTCTGAAACAGCGGCTAACTCGCTCAATACACACTTTTGGTATCAATTTTTATGGGAAAATAAACAGATATCCACAACTAAGCACGGTGACTATCGAGTGATTCAATTTGAAATTGTTCATCCTTCTCAAAATGAAAACGCTACTTCTTGGTTAGAAGCTTTTCAAAATATTTTTGAAGGCTGTGAAGATGCCTTTTTCATTAGTGAAAATTACGGAATTATCATCGAAGAAAAGCAAAAAACTGAACTAAGTACTAAAGAAATAGTAGGCGTCCTTCAAGCCTTAGAAGATGATTTTTCTATAAAATCCATTTGCTATATTGGGCAATATTGGACTATAACTCCATCTTTTCCAAGTTTATTTAATGAAGAGTATACCATTTTTCAAAAACAAAAAGGGCAAAATAAAGGTTTAGCAGTCCTCTCTTTATCTCAACTAGCCCTTTCCCACTATATCAAATCTGCTCTGGAAGAGAGCGAATTACTTAGTGAACTCAAGAAAATATTCTCTGATCAAGCGGAGTGGAGAGAATTAGTCAAAGCCCTTTGGGAGACACAAGGGAATATTTCAATGGCTGCCAAAAGCCTCTATGTGCATAGAAATACCTTGCAATATCGTATAGATCGCTTCAATGAAGCAACTGGCTTTTCTTTAAAAGATAAAGACGATTTAATGTTGTGCTACCTTTTATTACTTTAATATTTTAGTTATCCACAAATTTTGCAAAAAAAAGCACCAGACTCCAATAACTTAGGAGCTGATGCTTTTTTTAATTAATTTTCAAACTTTTCTTTAACGGTATCTTTGTAACCATGTAATGTGCTTTTGAATTCTTCAGCAGCATCTTTCAAGTTATCCCCATACACGTTAATACGTCCTTTTAAGCTATTAACTTTATCCACAATTTGTAGCAGGTTTGTAATTTCTTCGTCAGATAAATGGTCAACAACTTCTAATGCATCATTGTTACCATTTAACTTTTCTTTAATAAAATCTTTCGCACGTTTGCGGTTCATAAAACTTTCGATCTTCTTAACAGCTTTTTCTGATGATGAAACGATAATTGTTCCAACAACGACTGTAGCTCCTAATCCAATTAATAATCCTTTAGTTGCGTTTTTCATTCTATTCACATTCCCTTCAAATTAATAACAATCTACTCTTTTATAGTAACATAGTTTAAAAAAATTCCCTAATAAAAACAATTTTACTTAAGAAGTTAACCTTTATTTCACTTCAACTGTCTCAGGTTTTGCTTTCTTTTTCAATTCTTTAACTTGAATGTTAATTTTACCTTTAGCAGCACCAATTGTCACATGGTCTCCAATTTTAACTGTTTTATTTAGTAATTCTTCACTCAAACGATCTTCAACTTCTTTTTGTAAGGCTCTGCGTAATGGACGAGCTCCATACTCTGGATCAAATCCAGCTTTAGCAATTACTTCAATAGCTGCTGGAGTAATTTTTACATGGATATCTAGATCTTTTAGGCGTTTGACAATAATTGCTGCCATCAGCTTAACAATTTCATTTAATTCATTTTTTTCTAAACTGTGGAAAACAATAGTTTCATCAATTCGATTAATAAATTCAGGTCTAAACGTATTTTTCAATTCTTCCAGAATACGTTTTTCCATTGCTTTATGATCTTTTTTCGTATCTTTCGTACTAAATCCAACTGATTTTTCATCTCTTAATGATGTTGCGCCAAGGTTTGAAGTCATAATTAAAATTGTATTTTTAAAATCGACTTTGCGACCCTTAGCATCTGTTAAATGTCCATCATCTAGAACCTGTAACAGAATGTTAAAGACATCTGGATGAGCTTTTTCAACTTCATCCAATAGAACAACTGAATATGGTTTTTGACGAATTTTTTCAGTCAATTGTCCACCTTCATCATATCCAACATAGCCTGGTGGGGAACCTATTAAACGACTTGTACTATATTTTTCCATGTATTCAGACATATCTACACGAATCAACGCATCTTCACTACCAAACATTGATTCAGCTAAAGCTTTGGCTAATTCCGTTTTCCCTACACCTGTAGGTCCTAAAAACATAAATGAGCCTATTGGTCTGTTAGGATCTTTCAAACCGCTTCTAGCACGTCTCATTGCTCTAGACACTGCACTTACAGCATCTTCTTGTCCAACAACCCGACTATGCAATACTTTTTCTAAATTCAGTAAACGTTCACTTTCTTTTTGTTCCATTTGTTGCACTGGAATTCCAGTCCAAAGAGAGACAACCTCAGCAACATCAAACTCGGTTACTTGTAATTTGGATGCAGAATGTTGTTTTCCTTCTTTGACAATCAAGGTTTCTATTTTTTTCTTTTGACGCATTTCTTTCGTCCGAATAGCGGCAGCTTTTTCAAAATCTTGCATTTGAATAGCCAGTTCTTTATCATTTACAAGTTGATCTAATTCTGCAACTGCTACAGCAACTGGAGTTGGTTTATCAGAAACATCTAACCGAACTTTAGCAGCTGATTCATCAATTAAATCAATTGCTTTATCTGGCAATTGTCGAGATGTAATGTAGCGAGTTGAAAATTGGACAGCAGCATGGATAGCTTCGTCTGTAACTTCCACACCATGATGTTCCTCATACCGTGAACGAAGACCTAAAAGAATTTCCTCAGCCTCTTCCGGAGTTGGTTCATCAACAGTAATAGGCGCAAAACGTCTTTCTAATGCAGCATCTTTTTCAATATATTTTTGATATTCATCTAAAGTCGTAGCACCAATGGTTTGTAACTCACCACGGGCTAAGGCAGGTTTTAGAATGTTTGAAGCATCAATAGCGCCTTCAGCTCCACCTGCACCAATTAGGGTGTGTAATTCATCAATAAATAAAATGACTTGGCCATCTTGATAGATTTCTTCAATAACTTTTTTCATTCTATCTTCAAATTCACCACGATACTTAGTACCAGCTACCATAGATCCCATATCTAGCATCATCAAACGTTTTTTAGCCATATCTTTGGGTACTTCACCATTGATAATCTTTTGCGCTAAACCTTCTGCAATCGCTGTTTTACCAACTCCTGGTTCACCTACTAAAACTGGATTATTTTTAGTTCGGCGGCTCAAAACTTGAATTAAGCGGTGAACTTCTTTATGCCGACCCACAACTGGATCCATTTTCCCCTCTTTAGCAAGTGCTGTTAAATCTCGTGCTAATGAATCTAACGTAGGAGTTCCACCTGTTGCTTGTTTAGGTGATTGACGACCGCGTCTTGCTCCTTTAGTCCCGTTAACGTCGGAAACACCGATTTTCTTCAATAATAGTTGGCGCGTTTTATTTAAACTAACATCTAGATTACTTAAAATTTTTGAAGAAAGGATTTCTTCTTCACGTAATAAACCTAATAACAAATGCTCCGTTCCAACCAAAGGTGCACCCAAGCGTCTAGCCTCATCGGTTGCAAACGTAATCACTTGTTTCGCACGAGGAGAGTACGGTAGCAAAGCATTTTTAGGAACATTTTTCATGGTGCCGTAACCTGTGAAATGTTCAATTTCTTCACGGACATCTTGTTCGTTTACGGCAAATTGTCGTAATGTTTTCCCAGCCATCCCATCTTGTTCAACAACTAGAGCTAATAAAATATGCTCTGTGCCAACTGAATGATGACGGAAATTTTTAGCCTCTTCTTGGGCAAGTATTAAAACTAGCTTAGCTTTTTCAGTGAATAATTCATCCATAAATCGTTCCTCCATCATTTACCGTAATAGTTACTCATATCTTAGATTATTTAAGAATGCAATTAAAATTTGAGCTCGCAATTCATTTTCTAATTTCCCACACAAGGTTAAGACTGGTTTTTCCATTGCAGAAAGGATTAGAGTTGCCTCACGTTTTGTTAACATATCATCTTCATATAACTTTTGAACAATTGAATAGGCATCTTTTTGTGAAATTTTATCGCCAATAATTTGAATCATGGCATCGAGCATTTCTGCTTTGTCTAATAATTTTACTTTAATAATTCTAATGTATCCACCACCACCGCGTTTACTTTCAACTAGATAACCTTGTTGGATGGTAAAGCGCGTGTTAATTACATAATTAATTTGAGAAGGCACACAATTAAATTGATTAGCCATTTCACTACGCCGAATTTCAATTTGTTCATGGGCAGTTAAAACTTGTTTCAAATAGGCCTCAATAATATCAGACATATTTTGATTTTGCATGAGTCTCCTCCTTTAAAAATATTTTATTAGATTTTGACTAATACTGACTTTAATTATACGAGAAAATAATAGATTTGAAAAGCAAGTCTACTTATTTCTACAATATTTTTATAAAAAACAGTGAAAATATGTCACAGATCAGCTAATTTCCTAAAATTACAATTAAAAAAAATGATTTTAACTCCAAAAATGGAATTAAAATCATTTTTTATCGTTCATTTTATCGGGAAGACAGGATTCGAACCTGCGACCCCTTGGTCCCAAACCAAGTGCTCTACCAAGCTGAGCTACTTCCCGTGGGTATGAATCGTAATTGTTCCTATTTTCTTTATAAAAAAAAAGAAATGCACCCAAGAGGAGTCGAACCTCTAACCGCTTGATTCGTAGTCAAGTACTCTATCCAATTGAGCTATGGGTGCAAATGGTGCCGAGGGCCGGAATCGAACCGGCACGGTGATCACTCACCGCAGGATTTTAAGTCCTGTGCGTCTGCCAGTTCCGCCACCCCGGCATGGAATGTGGATCAGATCTCAAAGAAATCTGGGCAAGCTAGACGAATCTAGTAAGCGAAAGACGGGGTTCGAACCCGCGACCCCCACCTTGGCAAGGTGATGTTCTACCACTGAACTACTTTCGCATCGCATATATTTTATTTAATGAAATAGTATAAAAATGGTGCCGGCTAAAGGAGTTGAACCCTCGACCCTCTGATTACAAATCAGATGCTCTACCAACTGAGCTAAGCCGGCTATATAAAAAAATAATTATGGTGCGGGTGAAGGGACTTGAACCCCCACGTCTTACAACGCTAGATCCTAAATCTAGTGCGTCTGCCAATTCCGCCACACCCGCGCAAAAAGGGCAGCTAACTATTCATTTAAAATGTTTAGTTATGAGTCATGTAGGATTCGAACCTACGACCCTCTGATTAAAAGTCAGATGCTCTACCAACTGAGCTAATGACTCATGGTGGGGGTTAACGGGCTCGAACCGCTGACCCTCTGCTTGTAAGGCAGATGCTCTCCCAACTGAGCTAAACCCCCAAAATGAATGGATATTTTGACTAAATGTATTGAATCCGCGTGGCAACGTCCTACCCTCACAGGGGGAAACCCCCAACTACTCTCGGCGCTGAAAAGCTTAACTGCTGTGTTCGGCATGGGAACAGGTGTATCCTTTTCGCTATCGCCACCACACAATTTTTTTACAACTTGCGGCGCTACTCTGCGTCTGTTTCCTTTACTCCACTCCTCATGCACACTAGTGCATTCCGGGGTTCGCTCAGTTACATCCTTGATTAGCTTGCAATTTGTTAAAAAATGCTTGTTTAGGTTGATGGTTACATCGACACTAAACTGCGATTCAATTATTTAGTTGTAGAGAGTTTGATCTCTCAAAACTGGAACTGTTTAAAAAGTAATTGTTTTGGAAACGTTCTTCACCGTTTATTTCTTGGTTAAGTCCTCGACCGATTAGTATTGGTCCGCTCCATACATCGCTGTACTTCCACTTCCAACCTATCTACCTGATCATCTCTCAGGGGTCTTACTCACTTACGTGATGGGAAATCTCATCTCGAGGGGGGCTTCACGCTTAGATGCTTTCAGCGTTTATCCCTTCCACACATAGCTACCCAGCGATGCTCTTGGCAGAACAACTGGTACACCAGCGGTGTGTCCATCCCGGTCCTCTCGTACTAAGGACAGCTCCTCTCAAATTTCCTGCGCCCGCGACGGATAGGGACCGAACTGTCTCACGACGTTCTGAACCCAGCTCGCGTACCGCTTTAATGGGCGAACAGCCCAACCCTTGGGACCGACTACAGCCCCAGGATGCGATGAGCCGACATCGAGGTGCCAAACCTCCCCGTCGATGTGGACTCTTGGGGGAGATAAGCCTGTTATCCCCAGGGTAGCTTTTATCCGTTGAGCGATGGCCCTTCCATGCGGAACCACCGGATCACTAAGCCCGACTTTCGTCCCTGCTCGACTTGTAGGTCTCGCAGTCAAGCTCCCTTCTGCCTTTACACTCTACGAATGATTTCCAACCATTCTGAGGGAACCTTTGGGCGCCTCCGTTACTCTTTAGGAGGCGACCGCCCCAGTCAAACTGCCCGTCTGACACTGTCTCCAGCCACGATTAGTGGCTAGGGTTAGAGTGGTCATACAGCAAGGGTAGTATCCCACCAATGCCTCCATCAAGACTGGCGTCCTGACTTCTATGGCTCCTACCTATCCTGTACAAGCTGTACAAACACTCAATATCAAACTGCAGTAAAGCTCCATGGGGTCTTTCCGTCCTGTCGCGGGTAACCTGCATCTTCACAGGTACTATAATTTCACCGAGTCTCTCGTTGAGACAGTGCCCAAATCGTTACGCCTTTCGTGCGGGTCGGAACTTACCCGACAAGGAATTTCGCTACCTTAGGACCGTTATAGTTACGGCCGCCGTTTACTGGGGCTTCAATTCTTAGCTTCGCCGAAGCTAACCAATCCTCTTAACCTTCCAGCACCGGGCAGGCGTCAGCCCCTATACGTCATCTTTCGATTTTGCAGAGACCTGTGTTTTTGATAAACAGTCGCTTGGGCCTATTCACTGCGGCTGATCTTTCGATCAGCACCCCTTCTCCCGAAGTTACGGGGTCATTTTGCCGAGTTCCTTAACGAGAGTTCTCTCGCACACCTTAGGATACTCTCCTCGACTACCTGTGTCGGTTTGCGGTACGGGCAATTTCTTTCTAACTAGAAGCTTTTCTTGGCAGTGTGACATCAGAAACTTCGGTACTGTAATTTCCCTCCCCATCACAACTTGTCCGTACAGAAGCAAGCATTTAACTCACCTCAAGACTCATTGCTTAGACGCACATATCCAACAGTGCGCATTTCTTAGCCTCCTGCGTCCCTCCATTGTTCAAACAAAAGAAACTGGTACAGGAATATCAACCTGTTGTCCATCGCCTACGCCTATCGGCCTCGGCTTAGGTCCCGACTAACCCTGGGAGGACGAGCCTTCCCCAGGAAACCTTAGTCATACGGTGGACGGGATTCTCACCCGTCTTTCGCTACTCATACCGGCATTCTCACTTCTAAGCGCTCCACTAGTCCTCACGGTCTAGCTTCGACGCCCTTAGAACGCTCTCCTACCATAGAACCCTAAGGTTCTATCCACAGCTTCGGTGTACTATTTAGCCCCGGTAAATTTTCGGCGCAGGGTCACTCGACTAGTGAGCTATTACGCACTCTTTAAATGATGGCTGCTTCTGAGCCAACATCCTAGTTGTCTAAGCAACCCCACATCCTTTTCCACTTAATAGTAACTTTGGGACCTTAGCTGGTGGTCTGGGCTGTTTCCCTTTCGACTACGGATCTTATCACTCGCAGTCTGACTCCCGGATATAAATCAATGGCATTCGGAGTTTATCTGAATTCGGTAACCCTAGAAGGGCCCCTAGTCCAAACAGTGGCTCTACCTCCATGATTCTTAATTCCGAGGCTAGCCCTAAAGCTATTTCGGAGAGAACCAGCTATCTCCAAGTTCGATTGGAATTTCTCCGCTACCCACACCTCATCCCCGCATTTTTCAACATACGTGGGTTCGGTCCTCCAGTGCGTATTACCGCACCTTCAACCTGGACATGGGTAGGTCACTTGGTTTCGGGTCTACGACCACATACTCATTCGCCCTATTCAGACTCGCTTTCGCTACGGCTCCGTCTTATCAACTTAACCTCGCATGTAATCGTAACTCGCCGGTTCATTCTACAAAAGGCACGCTATCACCCATTAACGGGCTCTAACTATTTGTAAGCACACGGTTTCAGGAGCTCTTTCACTCCCCTTCCGGGGTTCTTTTCACCTTTCCCTCACGGTACTGGTTCACTATCGGTCACTAAGGAGTATTTAGCCTTGCGGGATGGTCCCCGCGGATTCCGACGGAATTTCTCGTGTTCCGCCGTACTCAGGATACACAACAGAGTGAACTTTGTTTCGATTACGGGGCTTTTACCCTCTTCGGCGGACCTTTCCAGATCGCTTCTTCTACAAAACTCATTTATGACTCTTAATGTCGTGTCCTACAACCCCAAAGAGCAAGCTCTTTGGTTTGGGCTCTTCCCGTTTCGCTCGCCGCTACTCAGGGAATCGAATTTTCTTTCTCTTCCTGCAGGTACTTAGATGTTTCAGTTCTCTGCGTCTACCTCTACTAGCCTATGTATTCAGCTAGCAGTAACATTCTATAAAAAATGCTGGGTTCCCCCATTCGGAAATCTTTGGATCAAAGCTTACTTACAGCTCCCCAAAGCATATCGGAGTTAGTCCCGTCCTTCATCGGCTCTTAGTGCCAAGGCATCCACCGTGCGCCCTTATTAACTTAACCTAATTTATCTGTATTGCTTCCTACTTCTTCGTCCATTTAGTGTTCTGCGATGCTCACGTACGCTAGTACGCTCTGCTTCTCAAACCCTTCATGTCCTCGAATTAGAAACCACTACAACTAAATTTTTATCGATGGTATTCCCGAAGGAATCTCATGATGTTAGTCAATGATTTTATTCATTATCTTACGATAAGAACTAATTAAAAAACTCATTTAAAACGCGGTGTTTTCTCGGTTTCTTACTTTAATTACTTTTTAAACAGTATCCAGTTTTCAAAGAACAAATTCTGTAATCTGCAATCAGATTACAATGGAGCCTAGCGGGATCGAACCGCTGACCTCCTGCGTGCAAGGCAGGCGCTCTCCCAGCTGAGCTAAGGCCCCTTATTAAGGGTATTTAATTAAAAATAAATAATCCAATGGGCCTAAATGGACTCGAACCATCGACCTCACGCTTATCAGGCGTGCGCTCTAACCAGCTGAGCTATAGGCCCAGGAAATTAGGACTCTAAAAGACTATTTATAAGTACCAATTTGAGAGTTAGACCTCTCAAAACTGAACAAAGTAAAAACGAATGTGTGGGATTTCCGTAATATTCCTTAGAAAGGAGGTGATCCAGCCGCACCTTCCGATACGGCTACCTTGTTACGACTTCACCCCAATTATCTATCCCACCTTAGACGGCTGGCTCCTAAAAGGTTACCTCACCGGCTTCGGGTGTTACAAACTCTCGTGGTGTGACGGGCGGTGTGTACAAGACCCGGGAACGTATTCACCGCGGCGTTCTGATCCGCGATTACTAGCGATTCCGGCTTCATGTAGGCGAGTTGCAGCCTACAATCCGAACTGAGAATGGCTTTAAGAGATTAGCTTGGCCTCGCGACCTTGCGACTCGTTGTACCATCCATTGTAGCACGTGTGTAGCCCAGGTCATAAGGGGCATGATGATTTGACGTCATCCCCACCTTCCTCCGGTTTGTCACCGGCAGTCTCACTAGAGTGCCCAACTAAATGCTGGCAACTAGTAATAAGGGTTGCGCTCGTTGCGGGACTTAACCCAACATCTCACGACACGAGCTGACGACAACCATGCACCACCTGTCACTTTGTCCCCGAAGGGAAAGCTCTATCTCTAGAGTGGTCAAAGGATGTCAAGACCTGGTAAGGTTCTTCGCGTTGCTTCGAATTAAACCACATGCTCCACCGCTTGTGCGGGTCCCCGTCAATTCCTTTGAGTTTCAGCCTTGCGGCCGTACTCCCCAGGCGGAGTGCTTAATGCGTTAGCTGCAGCACTGAAGGGCGGAAACCCTCCAACACTTAGCACTCATCGTTTACGGCGTGGACTACCAGGGTATCTAATCCTGTTTGCTCCCCACGCTTTCGAGCCTCAGCGTCAGTTACAGACCAGAGAGTCGCCTTCGCCACTGGTGTTCCTCCACATATCTACGCATTTCACCGCTACACGTGGAATTCCACTCTCCTCTTCTGCACTCAAGTTCTCCAGTTTCCAATGACCCTCCCCGGTTGAGCCGGGGGCTTTCACATCAGACTTAAAGAACCGCCTGCGCTCGCTTTACGCCCAATAAATCCGGACAACGCTTGCCACCTACGTATTACCGCGGCTGCTGGCACGTAGTTAGCCGTGGCTTTCTGGTTAAATACCGTCAGGGGATGAGCAGTTACTCTCATCCTTGTTCTTCTTTAACAACAGAGTTTTACGATCCGAAAACCTTCTTCACTCACGCGGCGTTGCTCCGTCAGACTTTCGTCCATTGCGGAAGATTCCCTACTGCTGCCTCCCGTAGGAGTCTGGGCCGTGTCTCAGTCCCAGTGTGGCCGATCACCCTCTCAGGTCGGCTACGTATCATTGCCTTGGTGAGCCATTACCTCACCAACTAGCTAATACGCCGCGGGTCCATCCATTAGTGGTAGCCGAAGCCACCTTTCCTTCAAGAATCATGCGATCCCTGAAACTATGCGGTATTAGCATCCGTTTCCGAATGTTATCCCCCTCTAATGGGCAGGTTACCCACGTGTTACTCACCCGTCCGCCACTCACTTGGTTAAAGAGCAAGCTCTTCAACTTCGTGCGTTCGACTTGCATGTATTAGGCACGCCGCCAGCGTTCGTCCTGAGCCAGGATCAAACTCTCATATAAAATGATGCTTGAAGCTCATTAGTTTTTGCTAGCGAATAATTATTCACTTTCTTGCTTGTTTGACTCAACCTTGTTGAGTCATCCTACACATTTGGTTCGTCTTACTTTGTTCAGTTTTCAAAGGTCTAAGTTGTTTCGTTTGTCGTTTTGACAACTTCTATATATTAGCAAATATCTTTTCGATTGTCAACACTTTTTTAAAATTTATTTTTCGTTGAGACGCGAATACGTCGTAACGACATGTATTAATATACCAAGTATGACAAGGTTCGTCAACACTTTTTTATCTTTTTTTATCTTTTTTATTTAAAGATGAACATTAGATAAAAATACATTCTAATTTCTAAAGTTATTCCTACTAAAATACGAATTTAGCAATGTGATTAACCTTTATTGTTCGTGATAAAAACTCCTTACCAATTTATTCTTTATTTCCATAGGGTGTATATTTCCACAAAATCGTTTATTTTATTCATGAATTTACGAAAAAAATTCATTTCCAATCTAGATTATTCTTTAATTCCTCACTTTTTCCTAAAAAATTCTGCTATATTTCATTCTTTTTAAAAGAATTAACTAGCGTAAAATTAAAGTCAACCGAAGCTTTTTATTTTTTTATTGCATCTATTTTAATTTTTAACTAGCATTCTCTATTTTTGAATTTTTATGCAAACGCATTCAGTAAGGAATAAGAAGCAACCAACTTTTATATAAAACAAAAAAGTATAATCACCTTAACTTACTCAGGCAATTATACTTCATTACATCTAGCTCATTTATTTAGTTGATTTTTGTTTTCGATAATTGATAAACAATATGACTGCAAAAATGATAGCTATAACTAGTAACCCAATCAAACAGATATCAATTAATAACGAATTTGTATCCCTAGTAAAAAAATACAATACTAAGAAAAGAATAATTAAAGTTGAGTAAATTGAGCTAAGCATACTAAAAACTTTCTTTTGATCCATATTTTTCACGGTTATTGCCACTCCTTTATCAGATTGGTACCATTAGCATACCGTAATCTTATTTTGATAGCAAATAAAATTACTCTTTTTCTTTCTAGCTTTAAAATAGGTCATTCCCAATGCTATCTTTAGTTCTATTTAGCTGTTTACGCATCTCTTTACCCACCAGTTCAATCGTATACAACGCTGGCAATTGCGAGGTGATATTTGCCTCTTGAAATTGTTCTTTATTTATATAGTAGGAAATGTTTGCATCTGATAGTCTAGCAATGGTGGACTTAGCGCTGTTGGTTATAGATATAACCTTTATATTTTGCATTTTTAAGTGATGAATATTTTTAATTATTTCTTTGTTCTCACCATCAACTGAAACTATAAACAAACAAGATTTTTTAGATACTTGGTTCGACAGATAATATAATGGATGATTAAATAAATCATCTATATGGATCGACATGAGAAATAATGAAGAAAAATATAAAGCTCCATACTCTGCCATCAGCTTCGATGATCCAACTCCAACAAAAATAACCAGTTCCGATTCAGCTAAAATCGTTACAACTTCTTGAACGGAACGCTGAAACTCAGGTTGTGCTGTTCGGTTCAAAAAATCAATATATGTCGTCTCATCTGTCGTATCAATTGGAATTTGTTTTTGATTTTTACGAAACATTCGCAACTTAATTCTAAATTCAGCGAAACCCTGACAGTCAAATTTGCGACAAAAACGCAAGATGGTGGTCGTACTATAATGAACTTCATCTGCTAAATCACGAATTCTCATAAAAATAACTTTATCAATGTTCCCGCTGATATAATGATAGATCTCCATTTCAGTATCATTTAATTCCACCGTTTTATCCAAAAACAACATATTTTATTCCCCCTAGCTTACTCCAGTATTTTAACATGTAACAAGGCGTAACGTAAAGGTAACGCTTTCCTTTCCTTAGTAATGAATCTCCTTATCTTTAATACACCTGTTAAAAGGGTATTTTAAACATTATAATGATTTGTGTAAAGCGCTTTACTTGTTGCTACACTTATATTATTTTAACTATGGAGGTTTAATGATGCAAGGATTAATGAATTGGTTAGAGAAGTATATCATTCCTATTGCTGCTAAAATCGGGAATGAAAAACATTTAGTTGCGTTACGTGATGGTTTTATCGGAACTATGCCAGCGACCATGGCTGGATCGATTGCCGTCTTATTAAATGCTTTTTTACGTGACTTCCCGACTACTTGGGGTTGGACTGGTTTTGTCACTGCGATGGAACCAATTATTGGCATTAATGGGTATGTTTGGCTTGGTAGCTTAGCTATTGTTGCAGTGATCTTCGCAGTTGCGCTTGGCTATAATTTAGCAAAAGTTTATCATGTCGATCCTTTGTCCGGAGCTGTCGTGGCTTTAGCTGCTTTTTTTATGGGCTTAACTCAAACTGCAACAACAAATTTAGCTCTGTCAGAAAAAATACCTGGTAACATGGTAAAATTGATTAATGAAGCTGGCGGTAGTGTTACTGATGGAAATACTATCGTCACTAGCGCTTGGGGCTTTTTTAACTTCGACGCACATATGGGCGGATCAGGATTATTTACAGCGATTATCTTTGGTTTTATTTCAGTAGTAATTTTTTCAAAATTAATGTTAGCAAATATCACAATTAAAATGCCTGATTCTGTTCCACCAGCTGTGGCAAAAGCTTTCGCTGCTATTATTCCAGCTTGCGTAGCTTTATATACCTGCGGACTCATCAATTATGGGTTTTCTAAATTAACTGGTATGCCGATGATTGACTGGATTACATCTACCATTCAAGAACCTCTTCTAAACTTATCTCAAGGTTTCGGGGCCGTTTTACTCATTGTTTTCCTAGTTCATTTGCTATGGTTCTTTGGGATTCATGGAGATAACGTCATGGCTCCAGTTCTATCTACTATTTGGGGAAATACCATGAATCAAAATATGAATGCTTTTCAAAATGGCCAAGACATCCCCTACAAATGGGTTTCAGGAACGTTCCAAGCTTTCGTTTGGCCAGGCGGGTCTGGCGCAACATTAATGCTAATTGTTGCAATCTTTGTTTTTTCTAAGCGTCCAGATTCAAGAGCTGTAGCAAATTTAAGTATTGGACCAGGAATTTTTAATATTAATGAACCTGTTATGTTCGGTATGCCGATTGTTTTGAATCCTCTTTACATGATTCCTGTCATTCTAGCTCCTTGTGTTATGGCTGGTGTAGCTTACTTTGCTACCATGACTGGCCTAGTCGCACCTGTAGTTGTTAGTGTCATTTGGGTCATGCCACCAATTGTTAATGGCTTCCTAGCGACTGGTGGCGATTGGCGTGCGATTATTCTTTCGATTGTTAATCTAGCAATTGCTTTCGTCATCTGGGCACCTTTCGTTATCGCTGCTAATAAAATAAAACTAGAAGATGTTGATTAATTTAAAAAAATAAAAAATACCGACTTAAACCTTTTGTAAAAGTTTAAGTCGGTATTTTAGTTAATCAAATTATAAAATTTCGTAATCTTCTTTCTGCATTGGCTCAACAACTCCTAATAGATAGCCATTTCCAACTTGTGAGAAGAAATCATGGTTACTTGTTCCAGCAGACATTCCATTCATAACAATTGGATTAACATCTTCTGCTGTATCAGGGAATAATGGTGCCATACCTAAATTCATTAAGGCTTTGTTTCCATTATAACGTAAATAAACTTTAACTTCTTCAGTCCAACCAACTGTATCATATAATAATTCTGTATACTTCACTTCATTTTCATAAAGTTTATACAATAATTCATAAATCCAGCCTTGTAAACTTTTTTGTTCATCTTCTGATAACTCATTGAAACCTAGTTGGAATTTATAACCGATATACGTACCATGGACAGATTCGTCACGGATAATCAATTTAATGATTTCAGCAACGTTAGGCAATTTGTTAATTCCTAGATAGTATAACGGTGTGTAGAAACCAGAATAGAATAAGAAAGTTTCCAAGAAGACACTTGCTACCTTCTTTTGTAATGGCGAGCCTGTTTGATAAATATCATTCATAATCGCTGCTTTTTCTTGCAAATAAACATTTGAATTCGTCCAGTTGAAAATCTCTTCTATTTCTCTAGGCGTATTTAATGTACTAAATATAGAAGAATAGCTCTTAGCATGTACAGATTCCATAAATTGAATATTATTTAATACAGCTTCTTCATGAGGCGAACGGACATCTTGACGTAAAGCTGAGATTCCATCTTGTGATTGAAGCGTATCTAATAAAGTTAATCCACCAAAAACGCGTTCTACTAAAGTTTTTTCAATACTTGATAGGTTACGCCAATCATCTAAATCATTTGAGATTGGAATTCGTGTATCTAACCAAAATTGTTCTGTTAATTTTTCCCATGTCTTTTTATCAAGAATATCTTCAAAACTATTCCAATTTATCGCCGCATATTGTTCTGATTCAGTCATCGTCTAAAATCCCTTCTATCTTGAAAAATAGCGCAGTTTAACGTGCGCTATTTCAACTTTTATTTAATCTTATATCGAGCAACTTTCACATGCATTACTACCGATTTCATCTGTATCATCTGTAAAGGTACGAATATAATAGATTGATTTACAACCTTTATGGTAAGCATAGTTACGTAAGATACTTAGATCTCTTGTAGTTTGCTTCTCATTTTCGCCTTTCCATTCATATAAACCTGCTGGAATTGTTGAGCGCATAAACAAGGTTAAGCTCATTCCTTGATCAATATGTTGTTGAGCAGCTGCATAAACATCGATTACTTTACGCATGTCCATATCGTAGGCTGATTTATAATAAGGCATTGTTTCATCTGATAAGAATGGTGCTGGATAATACGTTTTACCCGTTTTCTTTTCTTGACGCTCTTCAATTCTTTGCGTAATTGGGTGTAAACTAGCACTAGTTTCGTTCACATAAGAAATAGAACCATTTGGTGCTACCGCTAAACGGTTTTGATTGTATAAGCCAAATTCTTTAACATTATCACGTAATTTTTCCCAGTCTTCTGTGGTTGGAATAAATATACCTTCAAATAATTCGCGGACACGTTGAGACTCAGGTTGCCATTCTTTTTCGATATATTTGTCGAAGTACTCACCTGTTGCGTATTTAGACTCTGCAAAATCAACAAAAGTCTCATTGCGCTCTTTAGCAATATTATTACTTTCAACTAATGTCCAGTAATTTAATAATAAGAAATAAATATTAATGAAATCAACTGATTCCGGTGAGCCATAATGGATTTGATTCATAGCTAAATACGTATGCAGTCCCATTGCTCCTAAACCAATTGTATGAGCTTGATCATTACCTTTTTTAACAGAAGGAACTACTGCAACAGATGAACTGTCTGTAATAAATGTCAGTGCACGAGTCATTGTTCGAACAGAACGGCCAAAATCTGGTGAAGCCATTAGATTCACAATATTACTTGAACCTAAATTACAGCTAATATCTGTTCCAATTTCTTCATAGCTTTGGTCATCATTAATAATAGAAGGTTTTTGAACTTGTAAAATTTCTGAACATAGGTTACTCATCAAGATTTTCCCTTTAATTGGATTGCTACGGTTAGCAGCATCAATATTAATCACATAAGGATAACCTGATTCTTGTTGCAATTTACTGATTTCTATTTCTAAGTCACGTGCTTTAATCTTAGATTTTTTAATATCAGGATTATTCACTAACTCGTCATATTTTTCTGTGATATCAATATACGAGAAAGGCTCTCCGTAGATACGCTCAACATCGTATGGGCTAAATAGATACATATAATCATCATTTTTAGCCAATTCATAAAATTTGTCTGGAACAACTAATCCAAGAGACAATGTTTTAACACGAACTTTTTCATCCGCATTTTCTTTTTTAGTTGCTAAAAATGCGACAACGTCTGGATGGAAAACACTTAGATACACAGCTCCTGCTCCTTGACGTTGGCCTAGTTGGTTACTGTATGAAAAGCTATCTTCTAATAATTTCATAACTGGAACTACGCCACTTGCTGCGCCTTCATAGCCTTTGATTGGGTCTCCAGCAGCACGCAAGTTAGAAAGTGAAATCCCTACGCCTCCACCGATTCTTGATAATTGTAGGGCGCTGTTAATACCACGACCAATACTATTCATATCATCAGTTAATTGTAGCAAGAAACACGAAACTAATTCACCACGACGCTTACGCCCAGCATTTAAGAATGAAGGTGTTGCAGGTTGGTAACGTTGTGTAATCATTTCTTCAGCTAAATCCATTGCTAGTTCTTCATTGCCATCGGCAAAATAAAGTGCATTAAACGCAATTCTATCTTCATAACGCTCTAAATAGCGTTGATTATCATTCGTTTTCAAAGCATATTGAGTATAAAATTTATGAGCTCCCATAAATGAACGGAAACGGAATTTATGATCGTAGGTTTTTTGGAATAATTTCTTGATAAATTCAAATGAATACTTAGAAATAAACTCTTCTTCAATATAATCATTTTCTAGTAAGTAGTCCAATTTTTCTCTTAATGTATGAAAAAAAACAGTGTTTGGATTTACATGCTCCAAAAAGTAAGCACGAGCGGCTTCTTTATCTTTGTGCATGGGTATTTTTCCATTCACTGGAATATTTAATTGATTATTTAATTTAAAATAGCTAGGGTTGTTTTGTTCTTTAGGAATTTTTGTTATGTTCAAGTTTATCAACCTCTTTCTTAAAGTTAATGACATCTAAGTCTGTTCCACTAAATTCAAATGCAAATAGCATTGGAACGTTGTATTTTTTTGCTAAATCTTTTGCTGTAAAGACAAAAAGATTGGCGAAGTTTAGGTTTCCACCACCCGCTACGCCTTTCAAGTGCATTTGATTATCACTATACTCGATAAAATCATTAATCAATTCGGTTACTTCGATGTCATAAGTAGGGGCCACTACGACATAGTCCTCTTCAATACGATAAAAAGGATTTGTTTCAGTGACCTCATAGCTATCTAAGTCTAATTTTTTTACAAAACGTCTGGTTTGTCCGGTTAAGGAAAAATAAACGATTTTCATAATTAGATTGCTTTCAATTCTTTTAGACGTTCTGGTTGGAAACCAACGATTGGTTCAATTCCTTCCACCATTACTACAGGAACACTCATATAGCCAAGATCTTTTAAATAATTTAAATGGCTTTCGTCTTCCATAATATTCTTTTCGTGGAACTCTATATTTTCATTTTTTAACAAAAACTTTGTCATGTCACATTGTGGACAATTTGGTTTACTATATAAGTGGATTTTATTCATTTTTACTGCCTCCATTTTGTTAAATAATTGTTTTTTTATATCGACAAGATTCATTATAAGCCATCTCACAACTAAACACAACATATAGATACGCTACTTGCAAACTTTATTAAAAAACACCATATATAGTCGTTTAGAAAAACTTAAGAAACCCTATTATAGCTTAGACAATTGCCGATTTGCAACTTATTCGCTCAAAAATTTTAACCTTTTTTCTTCATTTTACTATTGACTTTTTAGCTATTTAAATTTCTAACTTTTTCCTACAATTAATCCAACACTTTTCGTACATTTACAACTAGCTATTTCCAATCATTCCGTTGCTAAAAATAAGTTATTTTGATAATTAATGACTGGCACATCTCCACTGTCGATTAAAGCGTAAAGATAGCCTTCTTTTTCAACGTTGACTTCCAATTCCGATCCTAAGCGATCTGGAGCAATGACTGTCACACGTTCATAAGGATTTCCCTCTTTTGAATAATAACTAAAATCAAACTCTGAGAATTTCGCGATTGCCGTTGAATTTTCTGGTGCGACAATCTTACACTTCAAACGATTCAAGATATATTCTTTACCTGCTGGCGCCACAGGATTAAACTGATTTTCACCAACTAATAAACGCCACGCCTCTTCTCCACGAATGGAGTTTAAAACAGTAACCTCCAATTCAGCAGGAAAAAAAGTCATCGTGTTTAAATCTAAAAAATTTGCTGCCACTCTTACTGGTTGTGAAAACGGCTGTGGATTTTCTTGTGTTCCTGTTTTTTCTGGGACTTCATCTTTTTCAATCGACTGTTCAGGGGTATTTAAAATAAGTTGATTTTGGTCAGCATTAACTTCAGTCTTGAAAGTACTCTCTGAGCTAGCTTTGAATCTGTTTTCTGAATAGAATGGCAGTGTCAAACCTACCATTAAACTTACTAAACCAAAACAAATCACAAAAATCAAGCGTTTAGCTAGGCGTTTCTTCAACATTTTTTGAGTCTGATTCCATCTCAACTGCGCTTTTCGTTGGCGTGTATTGGGCTTTTTAGTCATCAACCGTTTGATTTTTTTCTTCAACTGAATATGTAAACAAAGAGAGAGGACAAATAGACTAAGAGAGAAAATCAATAGAGCACTTATTATTATTTTTTCCATCTAACCATCCTCCTATTTACTCTAACTCTATTTGAATTCAAATTAAAAAGTACTTTTCACCACAACTAACGGAAAAGTACCCTTTGCTTCTTAAATCTCGGTAGATCCTTCAACAATTCCTTTTTGCATATCAATCTGAATGATCCCCAGATATTCTTCTTCATAACTGTAAACTTCAACTTCTAGCGGGTATTTATTATTTCTTAACTTCCACACAGTTGCGCATTTTAATTGGCTTTCTGGCTCTACCAGCTCAAAAGTATTATTTAATAGAGTTAAATCTTCTTCATCTAGTAACCCATCATAAATATCAGCTTCATAAAGCTCTGTATCCCCGTCTGCTATTTTACTCGTTTGATAAGCATCCATATAGAGGTCATATGGTGAAATTTCTTCTTCACTACTATTAACAAATTCATAATAGATCATCAAAGCCGGCATATTCTCGCTATCTCGAATTACTTTATACCCCGTCACTCGAACACTGTACTCCTCACCTTCTACAACTTGATCCATCTCTACCTTTTTATCATAAGTAAAATCTTTAGAAACATCATGCTCTGCTTCTTTTCTCATTCCACAACCGACTAGCAGTAAGAGTCCCAACATCAAAGCAAAAATGTTGATTTTCCTCCATTTTTTCAATGTCTTCTTCCTCCTCCAGTTCCAAATTTTGCAAATAAAAACAAAAAACGAACGTTACTTGAACAGTATACCATATTTTTATTTCAATGTTTGCTTTTATTCTTTTCTTTTTTACACAAATTAAGAATAACTAAATAGCTTTTGGACAGACTTATTATGTATTGATCTTAAAGACAAAAAAAAGAGACAGTGCGCCATTGCACTCTCCTTCTAAGCTTCTTTTAAATGGCCATTTTCCATGATCCATTCTGTCGGCTCTCCCGATTGATTTAAAATGTTTGCTTCGACTAAAATTTGATAAAGCGATTTATTGTGTGTTTTTACTCCTTGCTCTTTCAAATCTGCATCTGCCTGTATGATAAACTTTGGGTACGATAAAATATTGTTCTTTTTACTAATAAGCGTCACCTTCCCTTCTCTATATAGAATACCTTGTTTTATCAGTAATTACAAGTTTTTGCCCCCTCTAATTCCAATCAGGCTAAGCACATTTATCTGACCTAGCCTGATTTTCTTTATAGTAAATTCAATTTAATGTAGCTGGAAGAGGTAAAAGAACTTTTAGTAAAAACCAATTATTTTTTACAGAAACATTCATATTCCCTTCATACTTCCCAGCGATATAATCAATGCTTTTTAATCCATATCCATGGTAATCTTTATTTGTTTTAGTTGTTTCAGGCAGCCCTTCTGAAAGTTCATCTAGGTCTGGAACATAGTTTTCCACCAAAATGATGACAAAATCACCCCTTTTTGAGACGCGTAAATTCACTAGTCTTTGCTCTAGTTCAGCATTTCTTAAAACAGCTTCAATTGCATTATCAAGAGCATTCCCAAACAAGCTACAAATATCCATAGTATCTAGAAAACTAAGTAATTTCCCTTCCACGATACAAGTAAAACGAATATCTTGTTCTAGACAATAACTATTTTTCCGTGACAAAATAGTATCTAAAATTCCATTTCCTGTATGAATATCAGAACTAAATGTATTAATCGCCTTCGTCATTTCTTCAAGATAAGCTTCTTTCTTCTCGATATTTTCTTCTGAACGAATTGTTTCAATTTGATGTTTTAAATCATGGACTTTCCGTTCAATCAAACTAGCACTTTCTTTATAAGCAACATATTGTTCATAATGATTTTGAAAGATATTATTAACTGCCTTCAATTCATTTTGTAAATGGTGTTCATATTGTTGGTTCTCTTGCATATATAAAATACAGATACCACAAAAATTAATTAATGATCGTATCAAAAAAACGGACAATGGATCACCAAAAGAGTATTCTGTTCTTGAGATGATAAAACCGATATTACTAATAGAAAAAATAATCACTGCAGTTAACATCGCAATAAAGACATTTTTATTTTGAATAGTTAAATTCACATCTGTTCGCTCTACTCTTTTTTCAACCAAAAACACAGTAGTTAGAATTATTGCATATAGCAAAACAGGGAACCAAATGGAAATAAATGCCCCTTTAGCCACACGATTCAAAATTAGCTGACAATACATCTGCCAAGTAAATGATGCTGTGAATTCTGCGACAATAAAGGCTTTTGCACAAAGATAGCTAGCATTTTTCAAACTAATTTTACTACTGACGACAATTGTTAAGAACATCCAGCAAACATTGACAACCATACCGGGAATCCATAAAGGCAAGGGCCATGAACCAACCATCATTTGCAGCGCATATTGCCCAACGCCCATTAACAAAACTAAGAATTGCCAACGCTCTCTTTTAGCAGCCAGAGGAAAAATAAACACTACACAAGTCAACCACTCAGCCAAAGCCCTATAGTGCCTAGGAATATTGGGTAAAACTTCTTGGATCAACTTACTCGCCTCCAATATAAGCTGTTAAAGCTTCTAAGAACTCTTTTTTCCGAGGACGACTGATTTGTAAATTATAGT
Organism: Carnobacterium maltaromaticum DSM 20342; assembly: GCF_000744945.1. Lineage (NCBI taxonomy): Bacteria > Bacillati > Bacillota > Bacilli > Lactobacillales > Carnobacteriaceae > Carnobacterium > Carnobacterium maltaromaticum. The sequence goes on along the minus strand of NZ_JQMX01000001.1, from coordinate 2,590,895 downwards.
GACCGACTTTAGCCGTACTTTTTTCAATACCTGTAACATATTTCAAGTTAACTAAGTAACAGTTATTGCAACGAAAGAAATCTTCTTCCAATAACTTTTTTTCCATATTTTTCATAGATTCTAGCAGTGTAAAGGTTTGCTCATGGGTATGGATTTTAAGATAGTGACCCTCACTTTCAATAAAAAAAAGTTCACTTAATTTAATTTTTGTAAAACCGCTTCCAGCTTTAATTGTTAGATATTTTTGTTCATTATGATTCAATCTCTTTTGTATTTTTTTAAAATGCTCACTAAAATTAAAATAACTTAATGGTTTAAGCAAAAAGTCAGTCGCATTGACAGTGTATCCTTCAATTGCCCATTGCACATAATTCGTAACAAAAACAATTAATACTTCTTCGTCAATTTGTCTAATCTTTTTTGCTGCAGTCATGCCATCCATTAACTCCATTTCAACATCAAAATAAATAATGTCATAGTTGTTTTTAAAGGAATTAACTAATGCTAATCCATCAGGATAGTAATCAATTGTGCCGATTAAATTATGGGCTTTAAAAAAAGAGTCAATATGCTGTTTTAATGTTAAATAGTTCGCCTCATTATCCTCCACAATTGCAATTTTCATTGATTTCCGACCCTTTCTCTATTTAGTCTACAGAATTATTGGATGACGTTAGTATAACAAAATTAGTTCAAATGTGCTAGATGTCAATTTCCAGTTATTTCCCCTTCAATTTTTAGCAATTTTTGGGTATTTCAACAGCCCATGACAGAACATGAAGGAAATCTTTCAAATTATGCACGCTTAATTGCAACCGTTTCCGCCAATGCTATACTGAATTTAATTATATCTTTCCACCCTAGCGTAATCTTATTGCTAAGGGATTATAAAAGTTAATTTATCGATAGAGAGGGCTAACAATGAACAATACAGAGTTAATTAATAAAATGACACTGCAACAAAAGGCTTTTTTTATGTCTGGCAAAAGCACTTGGGAGACTGTTTCTTATGAAGAACTAGGCATTCCATCTATTTTTCTATCTGACGGTCCCCACGGTTTGCGCAAACAAGAAGGAGCTGCTGATCACTTGGGCTTAAATGCCAGTTTAAAAGCAACTTGTTTTCCGACAGCAGCCACTATTGCTAATAGTTGGGATGAAGAGTTAGGTGAAGAAATTGGGAGGAGCCTAGGCGCAGAAGCTCGTAATAGTGATGTCCATGTGGTTTTAGGGCCCGGTTTAAATATCAAACGCAACCCTCTTTGTGGACGTAATTTTGAATATTTCAGTGAAGATCCCTATCAAGCTGGGAAAATGGCGGCTGCCTATACACGCGGAATCCAAGAAAACGGTGTGGTTGCTTGTCCTAAACACTTTGCTGCAAATAGTCAAGAAACTAGACGGATGACCGTTGATTCTATTATAGATGAGCGCACTCTCCATGAAATTTATTTAACTGGATTTGAAATTGCCGTCACAGAAGGCAAGGCTAAGTCAATAATGTCTGCCTATAATAAAGTCAATGGCGTCTATGTCAATGAGGATAAAGAATTGCTACGTGACATCTTAGTAGATAAATGGGGATTTTCAGGATTTGTTGTCTCTGACTGGGGTGGGAGCAATGACCATGTCCTTGGAGTAAAAAATGGCAGTCATTTAGAAATGCCCTCAACTGGAGTAAACGGTGCAGCAGAAATTGTTGCTGCGGTTCAAAATGGGCAGCTTTCTGAAGCTATTTTAGACGAACGTGTCGATGAACTACTCACGATAATTTTAGAGACTAGTAGACATGCTACAAATAAAAGTGAGCGTACTTTCAAGCTGCATCATGAAGTTGCAAAAAAAGCAGCTCGTGAAAGCATTGTTTTGTTAAAAAATGAAGAAAATATTCTTCCGCTTCAAGCAGATGAGTCCATCGCCATTATTGGGGATTTCGCCCAAACACCAAGATATCAAGGAGCTGGGTCTTCAGTTGTTAACCCAACAAAATTAGATTCGACACTAGAGCTAATCGACTCCTATCCGCTTAATTTTAAAGGTTATGCTCAAGGATATAAACGTAGTTCCACTAGTGATCAGTCTTTGATTTCAGAAGCTGTTGCTTTAGCGAAAAAAGTCGACACCGTTTTACTTTATGTTGGCTTGGATGAGATTAGCGAATCAGAGGGATTAGATCGTACGACTTTATCTTTGCCAGAAAATCAATTAGCTTTAATCGCAGCTATCGCAGAGGTAAATCCACAAATTGTAACCATTTTATCAGCTGGATCCGTCATTGATATGAGTTGGGATACAGCGAGCAAAGGTGTGCTCCATGGTTATTTAGCTGGACAAGCTGGTGCCGGCGCTATGCTGGATATTTTAACAGGAAAGTACTCACCTAGCGGAAAATTAAGTGAGACTTATCCAGTGGACTATTGGGATTTGCCTTCTGCTAAAGATTACCCTAGCTCAACAAATCAAGCTATTTATCAGGAAGGTCCTTACATTGGCTATCGTTATTTTGAAACAGCCAATAAAAGCGTCAAATACCCTTTTGGATTTGGATTAAGTTATACAGATTTTGAGTATTCTGATTTACAAATTTCTGAAACTGGCATCAGTTGTCTCATTAAAAACAGTGGCACAGTTGCTGGTGCAGAAATTGTTCAGTTCTATGTGTCTTGTCAATCTGATGCTATCTATCGACCAAGCAAGGAGCTAAAAGGATTTAAAAAACTGTTTTTAGAGGTTGGCGAAGAACAGTTGGTGGAACTACCTTTTGATGATAAAACATTTAGATATTATAATACTGCAACTAAAGCATGGGAGATCGAATCTGGAACGTATCATCTGCTAGTTGGAACAAATGTCCAAGATATCCGCTTAACCGGTTCAATTTATCAATCGGGTAAGCAAGTTCCGCTTCCATATAACCCTACTGCTATTTCTTCCTATTTTACTGCTGCGGTTGAAAATTCCTCAATGAGCGAGTTTGAGCTCATACTTGGTCGAGCAGTACGCTTAACTCCTTTTACAAAAGGACAAACTCTAACAATCAATGATTCTATTAGCCAACTTGCTTATGCCAAAAGCTGGCTAGCTCGTGCTGTTTATCAGATTTTAAATCGTATTTTAAAACAGAGCAAGAAAAAAGGGAAACCCAATCTTAATGTTTTGTTTATCTATAATATGACATTTAGAGCCGTGAGTAAAATGACCGATGGACTGATGAGTTTTGCAATGATGGAAGGATTAATGGTCATGATTAATGGTCGTTTTTGGTTTGGTACAAAACAATTACTAAAAGCAACACGAATGAACCGCAAACGACAAAAACAAGGTATTTAACTATAAGACTAACGATTAAAGGTGATGAAGACTTGGAAACTAAAAAACAGTGGGGACTTGTAACGGCTATTAAAAACTTTAAAGCCAAGCACCCTGACTTATTTGAATTTATCTTGTTTAATATTATGAGTAACGTTGCTACTATTGTAAATTTCATTGTTTTATGGATTGGAACTGGATTTTTATTCTCTCAGTTAGCTGGCATCAATTTCCATTGGTTTATATTTAACTATTCAACCGCTGAAGGTGGTTTAAGTAGCTTTTTAAGCTTCCTGTTGGCTTATGTTTGTGCACAAATCGTCAATTTTTTTGTCCAACGAAAATTTGTTTTTTTAGCAACGATTGAAATTCGAAAAGTCTTGCCACTCTATATTTTAACAGTTGTTTTTGCTGGATTGATTTCTGTCTGGCTACCACCACATATTATTAAGTTAACACAACCTTTTATTCACGGATTGGCTCCTACTTTAGCAAATGTCGTCAATATTGTTTTACAAGTTGTGATTAACTATCCAATGATGAAGTTTAAAATCATGAAAAAGGAGTAAAAAATGAAAGCTTTGAGTGTTGTTGTCCCCTGTTATAATTCAGAAAATTATATGAAGCATTGTCTAGATTCTTTATTAGTCGGGGGTACAGATATTGAAATTATTATTGTCAATGACGGTTCTACTGACCAAACTGCTACTATCGCTCAACAGTATCAAGAGCGTTTTTCAACTGTCATTAAAGTTATTCACCAAGAAAATGGCGGTCATGGCATGGCCGTTACTTCTGGAATACAGCAGGCGACCGGTCGTTACATTAAAATTGTAGACAGCGATGATTGGGTCGATGCTGAAGCACTGCATTCGGTCTTAACTTTCATAAATAATCAATCTGCAATGAATGAAGTTGATTTGATTATTAATAATTATGTCTATGAAAAAGTCGGGGCTCGTTATAAAAAACGGATTCACTATGCTTCAGCTTTACCAGTTAACCGAGAATTTTCTTGGGATGAGGTGAAGTTACCTGTTGGAAAATATTTGTTGATGCATGCACTTATTTATCACAGAAGTGTGTTACAAAAAAGCAAGTTAACCTTACCAAAGCACACTTTTTATGTCGATAATCTTTACGCTTTTGAACCCTTACCCTTTGTAAAGAAAATGTATTACCTAGATGTTGATTTATACCGCTATTTTATCGGGCGCAACGATCAGTCCGTCAATGAACAAGTCATGATTGCACGTATTGATCAACAGCTATTTGTCAATCGACGTATGATTGACTTCTATACAAATTTGCCTGAGATTGATAATGATCAACGCAATTATATGCGTCAGTATTTAGAGATTATCACAACGGTATCTTCCGTTCTCTTAATTAAAGAAGGATCTGTTGAAAACTTAGCTAAAAAAGCAACTTTATGGAAATATATTGCTGAACAGAATCATCCCCTTTATCGAGAACTGCGCAAAAGCTTAATTGGCTACAGCGTCAATCTTCCTGGAAAAACGGGACGCTATACAGTTATAGGTGTTTATCGTGTCTTGCAAAAAATATATGGATTTAATTAAACCGGCTGGAAGGAGCGTATTATGACAGAAAAATTCGATTATCTAGTTGTTGGGTCAGGGTTGTTTGGAGCTGTATTTGCCTATGAAGCAGCTCAACGTGGCTTCAAAGTAAAAGTAATTGAAAAACGTGAGCACATCGCTGGCAATATTTATACAGAACGCATTGCAGATATTGACGTTCATCGCTACGGTGCTCATATTTTCCATACTAATAATGAAACGATTTGGCAATACATGTCTCAATTTACCGCCTTTAATCATTTTGTTAATGCACCCATCGCTAACTATCAGGGAAAGCTATATAATTTACCTTTTAATATGAATACTTTCTATCAACTATGGGGGACTCGGACACCGCAAGAAGCCCAAGATAAAATTGCTGAACAACGGAAAATTCTAGGAACTAAAATACCCGAGAATCTTGAAGAACAAGCAATTGCGTTGGTTGGTACTGATATTTATACTACCTTAATTAAAGACTACACTAAAAAACAATGGGGAAAAGACCCAAAAGAATTGCCAGCATTCATCATAAAACGTTTGCCTGTTCGTTTTACCTTTGATAACAACTACTTTTCAGATAAGTATCAAGGTATTCCCGTAGATGGGTATACAGCGATTATCGAAAAAATGCTCGCATCTGATGCTATTCAGGTCGAAACAAAGACAGATTTTTTTGCAGATAAGGAGATGTATTTATCTACTTATCCTAAAATTATTTATACGGGAATGATTGATGAATTTTTTGACTACCAACTAGGTATTTTAGAGTATCGCTCTTTGCGTTTTGAAACTACACTTTTACCAGAAACGGCTAACTACCAAGGCAATGCCGTCGTCAATTATACTGATGCCGCTACCCCGTATACACGAATTATTGAACATAAGCATTTTAACTTTGGAGAACAGCCCGAAACCATTATCACAAAAGAATATTCTACAGCTTGGCACAAAGGGGATGATGCTTACTATCCTGTGAATGACCAAGTCAATAATCAGTTGTATAAACGCTATGTTCAATTGGCAAAAAACGAACCGACTGTCACATTTGGTGGACGCTTAGGTACCTATCAATACCTAAATATGGATCAAATTGTAGCCAGTGCTTTAGCGCTGGTTAAGCGAGAGTTCCAACAAGAAAATAGATAATTTTGCTAAATTATAGGAAGACATTTAAACAATCTAAGCTTCACTATTCATCCTTTAATAATTACTGGCTTTAAGATACGTCCGCGCCGTAACTTAGCTTAGTATCCACTGGATGTTGGATATGGATAAATTAATCTACACAGATGAATCAAGTGATTTCTGCTACTATCTGAGGACAAAAAAAAGAGCATGAGAAAGACTCAAGCTCTTTTTGCTCTATTTTCAACATTACTTAAGAATAAAATGCAAAATAAATGCTAGGCCAAACCATCCTACTAGACTGATGCCTATCACGATTAGCCAACCAAAAATATTTTGCTCCAAGGGTAAAGGCATATTCATACCGAAATAACCTGTTACAATGGTTGGTACAGTTAATAAAAGCGATAAGACTGTTAGTATTTTCATGGTGTCATTTAGATTATTATTTAGAATATTGTTATATGTGCCAGATAATTGTTGAAGGACTTGTGCCGTTAATTGAGTCATTTCAACTAATTGCTTGGCTTCAATCAGCGTATCCTCAAGTTGCTCGCTTTCTTCTTCATTTAATCGTCGATAGATGGCGTTCGTTTTTATCTGTTCCAATAAAACTGCATTTTGCTTTGTCCCAGAGATAAAATAAGTTGTCCCTGTTTCTAAATCAGATAGTGCAAGTAAATTTTTCTTTGTCGTTTTTTGTTTTAGCATATCATTAATATAGTTTCGTTCTTTATTCATTTCCTCAATTAATGGAAAGTAATTATCTGAAATAATAAATAAACTAGCGAAAAGGAATTTAAATACCGAATCTGTAGGATTTTTTTCAAGGTATCTTTCCATTTGTGGAATAATATACTCATTTGTATGATTGGATATCGTTAGTAGACGTTGATTTTGGATTAAGAAGGTCATTGGTGCTGTTTCATAATATTGATTCTGCCCCTTTTTTTTAGGAACATTATAAATCAATGTAAAAGCATCAACCTCATCATCATAGTCCGCACGTGCTCGCTCATTTCTGTCCAATGCGTATGAAATCAGTTCACTATCAATTCCATATTGTTTATATAAATCTGAATCATTTCCAACGGTATCTGAATTTATATTAATCCAAGTATTGATTCCATTTTGAAATTTTCTTTCTGTAATCATCAAAAATCCCTCCTTTTTTGTAATGCTTCTCGTATCAAAGTCTAATCCAAAGTTTGATACTTTACAACTCTTAACAGCAAAAGATTTTTCTTTTAAGCTATTTTTGATTGGAAATTATAAATGCTGACATACTATTGTCCAGTTATTTATGAGATACTTACTCTAGATAAAAAATCGTATAAAGGAGAATGACCATGACACCTTTTGAAAGTAGCGAAGTTAAAGCAGTTTTCAACCAATACTCACCCCAATGCAAAGAAGCACTTTTAACTATTCGCCAATTAATTATCGACACAAGTGCAGAACTAACACCACATGAGAAATTGGTTGAGAATTTAAAGTGGAATCAGCCCACCTATACAGCAAAAGCTGGGACGCCCATACGAATTGGGATTTTTGAAGAGACTAAAATTGCTCTTTTCTTCCATTGCCAAACAACCTTGATTGAACAATTTAGAGAATTATTTACAGACACTTTAGTTTTTTCTAAAAACCGAGCTATTGTTATGGACCCAACGAAGCCATTACCTATCAACGATCTCAAATTATGTATTCAAATGGGGCTAACTTACCATTCTAGTTAATAAAAAGGATTGATCACCGAAAATCGGTAATCAATCCTTTTAGTTTATCGCTCTAGCGAAGAATCAGTTGCTTTAGCGGCATCAAAATCAGCTAAAATTTGTCGAACTTGTTCCGTCGATTTAGTGTTCATTAATTTAACCCGTAATTCACTTGCACCAGGAAAACCTTTAACATAAATTTTAAAGAAACGATGCAATCCCACAATTGAACGTGGAACCAGCTCAGCATACTTATCTTGCAAATCAAGCTGTAAATGTAATAATCCTAGCAACTCTTGTGAAGTGTGTTCTCTTGGCTCTTTTTCAAAAGCATATGGATTTTTAAATATACCTCGACCAATCATAATCCCATCCACGCCATATTGCTCGGCAAGTTTCAATCCAGTCTCTCTGTCTGGAATATCTCCATTAATCGTAATAAGCGTTTGAGGTGCGATTCGATCACGAATTGCCATGATTTGCGGAATAATTTCCCAATGAGCATCAACTTTACTCATCTCATCCCTCGTCCGTAAATGAATCGATAAATTCGCAATATCTTGCTTGAGCAAGTGAGTAATCCAGTTTTCCATTTCACTTATCTCTTTGTAACCGATACGTGTTTTTACACTGACAGGGATACCACCAGTTTTGGCTGCTGCAATTAATTCAGCTGCTACTTCTGGTCGCAAAATAAGACCGCTGCCTTTCCCACGACCTGCTACGTTAGGAACTGGACAGCCCATATTAATATCAATACCTTTAAAACCCATTTTTGCTAAACCAAGACTCATTTCCCGGAAAAATTCTGGCTTATCGCCCCAAATATGCGCTACTACTGGCTGCTCATCTTCAGTAAACACTAAGCGACCACGCACGCTCTCTATACCATCTGGATGACAATAGCTATCCGAATTTGTAAACTCAGTAAAAAAGACATCTGGCGAACCTGCTTCTTTAATCACATGGCGAAAAACGACATCCGTCACATCTTCCATCGGTGCTAAAATAAAAAAGGGCTTTGGTAATTCTGCCCAAAAATTAGTTGTCATTGTATAATCTCCATTTCCTTACTCTCTGTTACTTTTGGAAAAAGCATAGTTATTATACTAAGAATTCCCCAAAAAATCAAAGGTAAGATTTGCTTTTTACTTGTAACTTTACCTTTGTTGATGAAATCTTTTCTGCAATAGCCTGTCTATTTTCTTACAATACGCGCTATCAGGCTTGTCTCTTTACAGTACACTCAATTTCAATATCTGCTTCTAAAGGTAATTCTAAAACAGCAACACAAGTTCTCGCTGGAAATGGATGCTTAAATAGTTCTTTATAGACAGCATTCATTTCATCAAAATACTTCATACTTGTCAAATAAACATTGACTTTAACTACATCATCTAACGTAACATTTGCTTCCGCCATCACATCGCTTAGGTGACTAAAACATTTTTGCGTTTGTGTCGCAATATCGTATTTTTCGCCATTGTATCCAATAGCATTGTAAGCCGTTTGACCTGAAAAAAACAAATACTCTCCAGCATCAACAACATGCGAATACGGACCAGATGCTCCCACATTTTTTCCCGTATAAATTTTTCTGCCCATCAAAGACTCCCCCTTCTTTTACTCTTATCATAGCATAATCCTGTTGGTTATTGGAGGATTTCCATATTGAAAAAAATCAGCGCTGATAAAGTATTCAGATAAAAAGAAACAACTTAGCAGAGCTCAGTAATCCTGAGTTTTCTAAGTTGTTTCTTAGGATAAAAGAGAATTTAGTATCTCATGCTCTTCTATGGAAGTACTTTATTTTTTAGTAAAAAGCTTAAATTTTCTTGCTGTTTTTTTCCGATGAGTTGTTTTTGTAAAACAAAACAGTAGGAAAGTGAAAACGGCAATATTAATTGTAACAAGCAAGTAAATCCAATTTGGAACATTCGTTTCTGCAACTTCATATGCGTGACTATTTACCACCGTATATAGAATATTGTGGCTAGCTTTACGCATATTTTGTTGACCCCAATCAGTATCCGTTGTAACATTGTTTAGTTTCGTTGGCAACAAGTACAGAACTAAATCATTTCCAGCACTTAACCCTTGATCAACATTCATATATTGTGGTTTATAGAAATCTGAAATAACCGTTCCTCTAAAGCCCCACTCATCTCGCAAGACATTTTGTAAAAGAGCTTCACTTTCGCCAACCCATTTAGGTCCAATTCGATTATAAGAAGACATGATTCCTGTAATACCTGAATCTTTGACAGCAATTTCAAACGGTTTCAAGAAAACTTCTCTCATCGCTTGTTCCGTTGACCAAGTTGCTGCCCCTGTTGGGAATTCATATCTGCGCGTTTCTTGATCATACATCGCAAAATGCTTCATGAAGACATAGCTACCTTGATCCATTGCACCCTTAGATAGGCTTGAACCAATTTTCCCAGATAGTAAGGCATCTTCAGAGTAATACTCAAAGTTACGTCCACCAAATGGAGAGCGGTGAATATTAACCCCAGGCAGATAGAGGCCTGTAATATTTGATGCTTTCGCTTCTTTTCCAAGAGCTGCTCCCATCTCTTCAACCAACTCTGTATTCCAGGTAGAAGCTACAACGACCTCACTTGTGTATTGATTCCCGTGGGCTTGACTGACTAAATGATTGATTCCAGCCGGTCCATCTGCGTCAATTGTTGCTGGTTTCTTGACTGAATTAATTGCTGGCGTTTGGAACCCACCATAGGTAATTAGGTTTTCCATATCTTTGACCGACAATTGTTCCAATAATTGATCCCATTTCGGATCATCATAGTCAACACCTTTTAGATCATACAGTTCCAGACCATGTTTTTCAAATTTGATTGGATCCGCTTTTCCTTCATTCACACTTTGATCTTTCAAAGCCTTCAATAATTCTTTAGAGGCTTCTTTAGGTTGTGCCATTTCTTTTGGCATCGTTTCTTCCCAATTCCAACGTGATAAATACTGAACATCGCCTTTGGCATCTTCAAATTGATTAGTAGCTGAAAGTTGATCACTCTCACGTTTATTTTCTTGATCGAAGACGATATCTTTAGCGACTTCATAATTTTTTGAGTCAATAACATCATGAGAATTGTTCATCAATTTAATTTCATAATTTCCTTTTTCAAGAACATAGGCTTTGTTTTGTTTCTCATCATAACTTGCCATATTTTCAACATCAAAAGAAAGATTAACTTCTTCAGATTGATTTGGTGCTAATTCTTGTGTCTTTGCAAATCCAGACAAGACTACGTGAGATTTTTCAATTCCACCAATTGTGTAGGGCGGCGTATAATACAATTGTACGACATCTTTCCCAGCCTTTTTACCCGTATTGGTTACTTTAACGGTCATTTTAGCCTCATTACCATCTACTTTGAAATTTGTAATTTCTTGTTTAAAATTCGTATAGGATAATCCATAACCAAATGGATATTGAACCGCTTTTTCATACGCAGCTTCATCCATTTCACCTGTTTGGTTATCAATATAACGCGTTTCATAATAACGATAGCCGACATAAATTGATTCCGCATAATTGACATATTTGTAATGCCATGTATCTTTTTCGTAGTCAAATTCAGAATTAGAGTAAGGGAACTCACCAATATTATTAAATGAAGGCGCACTGGTTTCATCATAGGCATAAGTATCCACTAAGCGTCCTGATGGATTAACCTCTCCAGCTAGAATTTCTCCAACTGCATTAAATCCGACCGAACCGGGCCCACCAATCCAAAGTGCTCCAGCAATTTTTTCATCATCCAAGAAACCTAATTCCATTGGGAACGATGAATTAAGAATCACCACGACTTTATCAAAATTTTCTTTCACTAAATCGAGTGTCGCTGCTTCATCATCTGAAAGTTCTAGGTAATGCTTTCCGGCAGTTCCGCCTGCATAACCTTTCATTTCATTGGTAATATCAGCACCTTCACCACTATTTCTAGAAAAAACAACTAGTGCAGTGTCACTAAATTCTTTAGCAGAGGTTAGTAACGACTCACTATACTCACTCGCTTTTGGCTCATGAATATTAAAATCACCACCGACTAGTTTATGAATATTGACTTTTTCACGAGGCACATAGCGATCATCATAAAAAGTCGTTAGCTGATCGTTTACTTGGAAGCCTGCATTTTTTAGGCCTTGTTGTAAATCAACATTGTTGTCTTCTTTACCACCGCCAGAACCTGTTCCGCCATAGACAACATTACGAGAAGCATAACCAAAGACATTAACTTTCTGATTTTGTAACGGCAAAACTTCATTTTTGTTTTCTAAAAGAACAGCACCTTCACCTTCTATTTTCTCCGTTAAGGCCATAGCTTGTTCTGTTGTTTTTTTCACTTCCGACTGATTAATTTGTGAAGCCGAAAAATAAGTATTAATAATCATTGCATATTGATTTACCGCTAAATTAAAGATAATCAAGATACCTAGTAATAATGAAGATAATACATACAAGAATTTTCTTGTCTTGCGAATTTTAACAATTCTGTATATCGAATAGGCAATTAAGGAGATACTTAATAGAATGATTATTTTCGTAATCCAACCAACTAAAAATTGAACATTAATCCCAAATGACGGATTGTCCCCACTAGCTTTGCCATGATTAAGCAAATAAAGATAGATACCTCCGACAATTGCAATCCAGATTCCTAAGATTGCCCACTTCTTTTTATTCATTTTAAATTTTTTCACAGCGTTCCCTCCTAAATTCGTCTAGCTATCAGTTGCTTTACTAACAATTTCAGTATAGCTAGCCATAGGTTTATTGAAAACGCTACCTTCTTAAACTGTACACTTTCATTCATAACTTGTTTGAAATTAGAGAGGTCTAGGGAAAGAGGGTATAAAAAAAGCCCCTTCTTTTTGTGAAGTGGACTCTTTTGCTTGGAGTATTTAGTTGGAGATAGAATGTACTATTCTAATTGTTCAATGAATCAAAAGGTAGCAGATTCATCAATTCATAGCCTGTGTTCATTTTAGAATAAATTGAACACACCACGAATAGCTCTTTTCCTGCAAAGTTCATGATTTTATATCGGCCTGAAGATGCTGGTATATGGTGATGGCCGTGGATAGCTCCAATTATATTGTATTCTTCAACTAATTTTTCGATTTTCGGTTCCGAGCAACCATAGTCTTTATTGTACGCTTTACTCTTTGGTGAAAGCATACTAAGCTCATTAAAGAGAGGTGCGTGTGAAACTATGACTGTTGGTGTATCATAATCGTTATTTAGTAGCTTATTTAACCACTTAAGAATAAATTTTTGTTGCTCCTGTTTCCTTTTTACTAAGACAACCGGAATGGTTAACCCTATATAGCGAATTCCATTATGGATTACACTACTATTGTTTAGCACCGTTATTTTAGGGAAACGTTTTTCAAGTTCTACTTTTACGATGTCATAATAGGTATGGTCACCAGTAGGTAATAAATACCATGAATCATCTGGATTCTCTAAGAGCTGCTCAAACCATTTGTTTTTGAAAAATGGTGTCCACTTGTCCCATTGCCTATTCTGTAGATTGTCATTCGTTGGTAATACATCTACCAAATCGTGATTTCCAATAACATAAATTCCCTCAATTGATTTATTTGTTACACGAGAATCAGAAACATCACCTACTAAGATGTTAAAGTTCTCATTAATGAACGGAAGTTTCCCATCCAGCGCATGAACATCCGAAACTACATTTACCAAGTTTCGATTTTCTGTCTTATGAACATTTTCAAAATGGTGTTCTATTTCTTTTGGCTGAATACTGTGGGCAACATATTTATTTCTAATCTCCGATAATTCTTTACCATATTCTGATCGTAAAAGTACCTTATTATTCGTAGGTATAGTCTGTTTAGCAATAGCCATTGAACTTTCGATCTGTTGTTTTACTTCTTGAGGTAGTAAATCTAAAGCTTGATTAATATCTGAATCAAAAGCTAATTCTGTATTCATATTTTGTTTAGACAGAATACCCTCTTGTACATTTGAGTCTAACAGTTGTATCTCTTTTCCATCCGTGGTTATCGGTAAAGAGCTCGTACACTGAATAACAAAGTTAAGATATTCTGAAACATATCCAGCTATTCCTGTTTTTACATTTTCACTAAATAAAAACTTCCCTGCAAGATTGGCAGAAAGCGCACCTGTGTCATCATGTTGCAATAACCGACCTAGAATTTGAATTTCAAATAACGGATTTTGAAATATTGCATTATACGCTTGAGTAACTTCAAATGAATTCTTAGCAGGTCGTTTTTTAGTCACTTGAAAAATACTTTCAACAAGGTATGTTTCTAAATTAACCTTATGAGATTCAATATACCGACGGGCCTCTTCCGGATGAAGCAAGTATTGAATCGCCGCACGTTGAATATAGTTTCTAGCAGTATCATAAGGAATCGCTGAATAAACGAGATCGCCTCTTGATGATACAGCCATAGAATTTTCTTTCATGTTATAGCACAATTGAAAATAATCATTTCTAAATAGTGTTTTGTTAACAGGTCTTCGTCTATTTTCTGGATAAAGCTCAAAACGAGCAGCTAGTTCTGAAGGCAATGTAATTTCAGTATTCAGCGGCAAAAGTGTATTGTGTTTGCTCCCGACTAAAGGATTTTTATTCATTTTTATTTAAGCACCTCGTCCTATATAGATAATGAGTAACTATATTTATTTTATTTCCCCATATTTAATAGACTCATTATAACATGTTCAGGTTCCCTGCTTTATACTATTATCTACTAGTAAAGAAAAATAGTATAATTTTAGCCAGTTAAAATTAATACATCAAAAAAATTCATTATCTATATTCTTTTGGTCATTTTTAGTGAACCTTATTGCTTCACCTTACCCAAGATTGTTTATTCTCAACACTTTTGTTTATATTCGTCTTTTAAAGTCTTTACCGAATTATGATTCAATAAGAAAGCGGTCCGCACCATAATCGTGGAAAACGTCCCAATTAGTGTACTTGAATGGCATAATACAAAAAAAGTCAAAGAATCTAAGATTCCTTAACTTTTTTGTATAAATTAAAATTTAGTTCTATTTTGCTGCTTCTAAAGGTAACTCAACTGTGTATGCATGTGTTATCTCTTCATCAGCACTATCCTTTGCTTTAAATGCCAATTTCACACTAGCGATTTCTTTTAATGCTTCTTCATCTTTCACTTTAAAATAAAGAAATCCATCTTTATGTTCATTTTTAGTTAAAACTTCATCATCCCAATAGTTCATGAATACTTTTGCATCAACTTCTGTGCCATCTTTTAATATAAGAACAGCATTATCTGGTGTAATATGTTTATCATCAGAACCTTCATTTGTTAATTTATATTTAAAAGAAAGTAATTCTTTATAAGCCATATCATCTCTATCTTTGAAATCAGCTACACTGACCATTCTAACATGCTCAATATCTAAAGTTGTATCGTCCCAATCTGAATTTTTGTAGTCTGTTTCGTATGAAATAGTGTCTTTAACTTTTGGGTTAATTCCATCTGTAACGAGTTCTTTAAAGTAACCATCATCTTTTAGCGTTCCTTTAACTTCTATCACCTCTCCTGAAGAATCTGAGTAAGTTGTTTCTGTTTCTGAGTCATTTACGATTTCAGCTTTATCTGTTTTGCCACATGCCCCAAGGACAAGTACTGCACCTAAAGTAATCAATGGTAGTTTTAATGTTTTAAAGTTCATAATAAATCCTCCTAATTTTTTGTTTATTTGATGATTAAATTCTTTTAACTTAAATGTTTTTTGGCCATCTCTACATCTTTTTTTACTTCTTCATAATCAAATCTCTCAATTTTTCCATCTAATTTTTCTACAACCATTGTATTTAATAAATCTTCATTAGTTTCATTCATTAAAATCAGTAATCCGGCTTCATCAGGAGCTAAGCTTTCTGCAATTTTATCAAAGACAGTAATTTCTTTTTTAGACTTCACATAATTTATGCCCATACCTGCTAGATCCCCAACAATCCAGCCACATAATACGCCTAAAGGACCTCCTAAAATACCAACAATCATCCCGATAATACTGCCTGTTGCAATACGTTTCCCGCTTTCATAGTCTAGGCTATCTTTAATACTAAACTTTGTTCCATCATGACTTTTTTGCACAACAGCTACTTCTTTTAGCCCAAAACTATTTGTTTTACCTAATTGTTTTAGCACTGACATCGCTTCATACGCTTTTGCTTGTTCTTCATAGGTTATTAAAGCCGCTTTTTTCATAACTATTTCCTTCTTTCTCTTACTAAAATTTTAATCACTTGCCTCAACTACTTCTTCAATTCGACTTCTCCTTTCTTTTATTTCCTTTTTCCTTAAGTTTATAAGGCTCATTTTGCAAAATTCTAACTAGTATAAAATGTAGCAAATCTCTCTGGAATTACTCAGACTAATAACTATTTGCTCTGAATATAAAGTTAGAGGTTACATAAGGGATATAACAAGGAGTTTACGGTTACTTACAAAGTCTATTATAAAAGAATTTGATTCTACTAACTGTTAATCTTTGTCGTTCCAACTGTACTTTTTTTTCGGTTTTAAAATAAGAAAGCACTAATGATAAAATACAGTCATTATGCTATTTATGGAATAATTACTTTGGATAAAAATAAAATATATTAGACTATTCTATATGACACCCTTTAAAGAGCAGACAGTCAAACAAGTTGTATAGAACCACTTTAAAAATTCGTTGCTTATTTATAGATACAAACAATACTACTAAACTTAAAAATCTGAAATAATACTATTTAGACTATAACAACTTATGCTATTCTCGAAATAGCGCAATACAAGAATCTCGTAAAATTCATTTTTTAGGTTCTACATTCTTTTTCTTTATTATTTTTCAGTACTACAAAACTATCACTATATGTACTTCTACGCAAAATAAAAAAGCACCAATAAAAATCAGTGCTCTAAACGTTTCTATTTATTATAAATCTTTGGACCTTTACGCATATTTTTTTGATCATTTTTTGGAGGAGCCATTTGTTTAGATCTTCCGCCAGATTGTTTATTTTTGATGATTTCTAACATTTTTGCTTTATCTTTTGCATTCATTCTTCTTACCACCTTTGTTCATATTCGCTTTTTAACTATATTTACTGTATTCTATTTCAATAAAAAAAGACGTTTCGCAACATAATCGTGCGAAACGTCCGAAATAGTGTAATTGAATGGAATGGTACTCGATTTCTTGCGAAATCTCCGTCCCATACTGTATCTCGTAATCGAATAAATTCGAAACGGCTCCAGTAACGATTCCAATAATTAACGTTTTGAGAATTGTGAAGCTTTACGGGCTTTCTTAAGACCTGGTTTTTTACGTTCCTTCATACGAGGGTCACGTGTTAATAGTCCAGCTGCTTTAAGAGGAGCGCGGAAATCTGGGTCAACTTGTAATAATGCACGAGCGATTCCGTGACGAGCAGCTCCTGCTTGTCCAGTGAATCCTCCGCCATTAACGTTAACATAGATATCGTAGCTTCCTAAAGTTTCCGTAGTTGCAAGAGGTTGTTTAACTACCTCGTGTAAATATGGAAATGGAATATATTCGTTAATATCTTTTTTGTTCATGATGATTTTACCTGTTCCAGGTACTAAACGTACGCGAGCAGTTGAGTTTTTACGACGGCCTGTGCCGGTATATTGTACTTGTGCCAATGAAATTCCCTCCTTAAATTAGGTTTGTAATATCCAAAAATTCTGGTTTTTGTGCTTGATGTTCATGTTCAGAACCACCGTAAACGTTTAATTTCATATATTGTTTACGACCTAAAGTATTCTTTGGAAGCATACCTTTTACAGAGGTTTCAATCAATCTACGAGAATTCGTTGCACGTAATTCACCAGCTGATACTTGTTTCAAACCACCTTGGAATCCTGAATGGTGATAATAAATTTTATCAGTTGCTTTTTTACCTGTTAATTTAATTTTGTCTGCATTAATAACGATCACGAAATCACCTGTATCTACATTAGGTGTGAAAGTTGGTTTATTTTTGCCACGTAAAATGGTTGCTACTGTAGTTGAAAGACGTCCCAATGGAATATCAGTTGCGTCTACTACGTACCATTTACGTTCTACTTCGTTTGGTTTTGCCATATAAGTTGTACGCACGTTTTTTTCCTCCATATTCTTATCTGTTTGTTTGAATGCACAATAAGTTTCCGGGGCTCATCGTGGGGCAAACAATACCATCTAACATAATATCGTTTTTTTGACGATTTGTCAATAAAAAATCGTGTTTTTTTCAAATAAATCCCGGTTTTTATCTGCTTGCTCAGACAATTTTTTTATAAAATAATGCCCATAAATATATCGTCGACGTATTTGTCTCCAATTTTAAATTCTTCTTTTAAATTGCCTTCGATTTCAAAGCCGTTGCGTAAGTAAAAACGTTGCGCACCTATGTTAGTTCCCATCACACGCAAGGAAAGTTTATGAATCCCTTCCTCGCGTGCTTTGGCTTTTAAGGCTTCCAGTAACTTCTGACCAACACCACGCCCTTGTGCTTGGCTAGCTACTCCGATTCCCAATAACCAAGTTTCACTATGAGCTGCTAACGGACTTGGGTTGTTAAAGTTGACTAAACCCAATACTTCTTTGCCGTCAACTGCCACGAGCATACTGCCAACTGGGTAACGTAATTGATACTCAATCACATTTTCATACACATGGACAAAGGGTGTATTTTCATCGTTCCAGACGCTATTTTCAATTTCCATTAACCCAACGTAGTCCTCAACTTGATTTAATCTAATCTCAATCCCCATTATTCTCGCGCCTCCATTGTTCACTCTCTTTTAAAATCTGTTGGATCTCTGCTTGTGACTTGTATGTCACTTTTAGTAAATATAAACCGGATGGTGATGCTGTAGGTCCGGCTTGTTGTCGATCTTTAGCTGCGATAATTCGAGCTAAGTCATGTACAGGTCGTCTACCATTGGCAATTTGTAATAAGGTACCGATTAGTATCCGAACCATGTTATACAAGAATCCATTTCCTCTGAAGGTAAAAATTAAGTCTCCTGTAGCTTCATTCCAAATAACGTCAGCTTCATAAATAGTTCGAACTTTATTTTCTCGTCCGCTTTTGACGGCGCAAAAACTAGAAAAATCATGCTCGCCAACAATATCCGTTAAAGCAGCTTTTAAATCATCTAAATGAACCGGATAGGGATGGTGAAGCGCATAGTTCCGTCTAAATGGATCGACAACTTGATTTGTATTTACTCGGTACTGATAGGTCTTTTCTGCCGTGAAATAGCGGGCATGGAAAGTCTCATCAACAATTTCTACTTTTACAATCGCAATTTCATCAGTTGTCAGGCTGTTTAAGGCTTGTTGCATCCGTTCTGGCGGAATCATGGCTGGATAGTCATAATGGATCACCTGTCCCAAAGCATGGACTCCTGCATCGGTTCTACCTGACGCTTGCAGCTTAATCGCGATTCCTTTAGTCATGGTCTTTAAGGCTTTTTCAATATCACCTTGGACGGTTCTGTCTTTAGGTTGAATTTGAAACCCAGAATAGTTGGTTCCATCATACTGAATAGTCACTTTATAGCGGGTTGTAGTCATTTTATGCTTAAACTCCTATCTGTTTGTTCAGACTAAAAAAGTTATTTCATCACGAAATAACTTTTTAGTAGCATTTAGCTGCGTAAATACACAAGGGCAACCGTTACGATTGCATAAGCTATAATGACAGTTGAATCGGTTAATTCCCATTTTAATAAACGGTATTTTGTCCGACCTTCCCCGCCTTGATAACCTCTAGCTTCCATCGCTGTTGCCAATTCTTCTGCTCGGTTAAAGGAGCTAACAAATAGCGGAACAAGCAATGGGACGATTGATTTCATTTGTTGGAAAACATTTCCTTCCCCGAAATCAACACCACGGGCTCGTTGTGCATTCATGATTTTCTCCGTTTCATCCATCAACGTGGGTACAAAACGTAAAGCAATTGATAACATTAAGGCAATTTCATGAACTGGAAACTTAATCACTTTTAGTGGGCGTAATAAATATTCAATCGCATCGGTTAAAGATAAAGGCGCTGTGGTTAATGTTAGTAATGTTGACATAAAAATAATTAACACAAAACGACAGAAAATGAAGAGTCCATTTTTCAATCCTCCCGAGGATACGACTAAAATGCCCCACTCAAAGTAAACTTCTCCACCTCTACTAAAGAGGACTTGTAAAATAACAGTAAATAAAATTAGCCAAATTAACGGTTTGACACCATTAATAAAAAATTTGAATTTTATTTTTGACATAGCAATCGAGAATAAGGTAAAGGCAAACAAGAATAGATAGCTTTGCCAATTATTTGCTAAGAAAATAATTCCAATAAAGTAAAAACTCGCCAATAATTTAACGCGAGGGTCGAGCTTATGAACGAAAGAATCACCAGGGATATAACGTCCAAAAATCAGTTTATCCATCATTGTGCTGCACCTGCTTTACTGGCTTTTTCAATTTCGGCAACAAGTAAATCTGCCAAAAGTTCAGTCGTGATTGGCAACTCGCCTAAATCAATTCCCTTTTTCTCTTTTAATAAATTACCAAAAGAAACTGCGGTTGGAACACCAAGTTGTTTTTCTTCTAGCCATTCAGTTTCTTTGAAAATCTCAGTTGGTAGTCCTTTTTTAACAATTGTTCCACCTTCTAGAACGATCATTTGATCCGCATAATCGGCAACATCATCCATTTGATGAGTAACCAAAACAATCGTTAGGCCTTTTGTAACATACAATTGATGGAACATCTCCATCATATCTTTCCGACCTTTTGGATCAAGACCCGCTGTCGGCTCATCAAGCACTAAGACTTCTGGCTCCATCGCTAATACCCCTGCAATCGCCACACGACGCATTTGTCCACCTGACAAGTCAAATGGTGAACGTTCTAGATAAGTATCGTCTAAGCCCACGAGAGTTAGCATTTCTTTAGCTAAGACTTTCGCATCCTCTTCTGGCACACCAAAATTCATCGGACCAAAGCAAATATCTTTCTCAACCGTCTCTTCAAATAATTGAGCTTCTGGAAATTGGAAAACAATCCCAACTTTTTTACGAATGCCTTTAAGATTTTTATTATTAGTTTCAGGAAATATTTCACGATCGCCAATCGTAACTTTGCCTTCGGTTGGCTTCATTAAAGCATTTAAATGTTGTAAAATAGTCGATTTCCCACTACCTGTATGACCGACTAATGCCGTAAAACTCCCAGTTTTAATTTCTAAATCAATATCATAGAGAGCTTTATTTTGGAAAGGTGTGCCTTTTTGGTAGGTATAGCCTACTTTTTCGAAAGTAATGTCCATAGCCAATCCACCATCCCTTCCTCAGTTAAATAGTCTTTAGGTACATCAATGTTGCGTTTTTTTAATGCACTTTTTAATTTTTCAGGGAAAGGTAAATCCAGTCCCATTTCAATTAATTCATCACCGAAAGAAAAGATTTCTTGTGGCGTTCCTTCTCTAATCAACTGACCGTTTTTCATCACTAGAATACGATTAGCACTAGCGGCTTCATCGATATCATGAGTAATTGAAATGACAGTTAAATTTTCTTCTTCTTTAATCGCTTTAACCGTCGCTAAAACTTCTTGTCTACCTTGAGGATCTAGCATACTTGTTGCTTCGTCCAAAATGATAATATCAGGTCGTAAAGCCACAACCCCTGCAATCGCAACACGTTGTTTTTGACCACCAGAAAGTCGAGCCGGCTCTTTTTCAATAAAATCAGACATTTTGACCTTATCAATAGCGTCGGTAACTCGTTTGACCATTTCATCACGAGGGACACCGCTATTTTCTAAACCAAAAGCCACGTCGTCCTGGACTGTTGAACCAACAAATTGATTGTCTGGATTTTGAAATACCATTCCAACCATGCGACGAACATCCCAAACTGTTTCTTCGGTTAAAAGTTGATTCCCAACCGTTACCGTTCCATTTGTTGGTGCCAGCAAACCGTTGATTGTTTTAGCCAAAGTTGATTTACCTGAACCATTATGACCGATAATCGCAACCCATTCGCCTTTTTCAATTGAAAGGGATACGTTTTTTAATGCTTCTACCTCTTCGTTGGGGTGATATTTATATGAAATGTCATCTAATTTAATGATTTTCTCCACTGAGCAAACCTCCGCGTTCTTTTCAATTCAATTTCTCTAAGACTACCAAAAACGCGACTAAAATACAATAACTACGCGCTTTCATTAAACATATTTTACGTTTAATTATACCGCTTTAAACATGAAATTGAAAGGTCTAAAAATTGATTTGAACGCTAATTAAATTTTCTTTCTTGTTATTAAAGTAGATAAAAAGGCAAAAGATGTGCGAATAACTCGACATCTTCTACCTTTTTTGATTTTAAGTTTATTGATTTAAATAATTATACGCATATTGCGCATACAATTCTGCCCCTACCTTCATGGCCGCTTCATCAACATTAAAACGTCCATGATGATGTGCCCACTGGGTATCTTTTTCAGCATTTCCACATCCAACTAGAGCAAAACAACCTTTTGTATTCTCGGTAAAATAACTAAAATCTTCACCGCCAGTAGTTGGTCGTTCATGCATCAATACATCTTCCCCTAAATGCTCACGAATAACCTGCTGAGCAAATAAAGCATCCGTTTCACCATTAACAACTGGCAATGTGCCATACTCATAATTCACTGTCGCTGTCGCTCCATAACTTGCTGCAACATGCTCAGCATAGCGCTCAATCGCTTTTTGAACGCGACTTCTAGTTTCTACGCTAAAACAACGCACGGTTCCTTCTAAACGCGCATTTTCAGCAATCACATTGAACCGTGTGCCAACGTCCATCTTACCAATCGTCACAACAACCGGATCTAATGGATCAGTTTCTCTTGCAACGATCGCTTGAATATTCATTACAAATGCAGAAGCAACAACTGCTGCATCGACACAATCATGGGGCATAGCACCGTGACCACCTTGCCCTTTAATATCAACTGTAAAAATATCTGCAGAAGCAAAACTAGATCCGACCACACAAGAAGCTTTACCTGTTGGCATTTGCGACCAAATGTGAATTCCAAAAACATTATCAACACCTTCGACCGCACCTTGTTGCACCATAGCTTTAGCTCCCTTAGCATTTTCTTCCGATGGCTGAAAAATAAAGCGGACTGTTCCGTGGATTTCAGGCTGTAACTCTTTTAGTGCTTTTGCAGCCGTTAATAACATTGCCGTATGAGCATCATGGCCACAAGCATGCAATTTCCCGTCTTCTAAAGATTTATAGTCTAGGTTCTGATTTAGTTCTTGAACAGGCAGAGCGTCCATATCAGCACGCAATGCTACAGTTTCACCTGGCTTACCACCAACTAGTTCAGCAATCAAACCTGTTGGCTTAGTTTTGCGATATGGGATGTCTAATAAATCTAATGCATCAGCTACTTTTTGAGTCGTTCTAAACTCTTCCCATTGCAATTCTGGATGTTGATGTAAATCTCTTCTAAAAGCAATCATTTCTGCTTCATATTTATTAATTTGTTGTTTTAATTTATTCATCTTCTCTTAACCCCTATTCTTTTATAAATTTATTAAAATACTTGAGAAAATTCCAGCCAAGATAACCGACACAATTGTAACTGTCACAAATCCTGCTACTAACATCGGTGGCAACATATGGCTAGTTAAAGCTTCTTGTTCGTCCTTGTCATCAGTCAAAGCTTTAATGACTTCATTTGTAATAATATAGTCAGCTGGAAATCCATATAATGCTGTTAGTGAAACTGCAAAAGCCATCTCTTTACTGACTCCTAATAATTTCCCAACAATCCCAGAAAAAATATACATGCCTATTACACCAATTACAATAATGCCAATCATTGGAACTGCTAACTCTTTTATCATATCTGGCGTGGCATTCTTTAATCCATCAAAGATAAACAACATCAAGCCCATGATGGCAAAACCAAATCCATTGGCTTTTTGTAAAGGCTGTTTTTCTAAAAAGCCCACACTACTTGCAATCACACCAAACAGTAAACATAAAACAAACGGACTAATCGTCACGAATGGGCTACACAAAACTGAAACATAATAGGCCAACATTCCAACTAAGCCTAATCTGAAAAAACGTGAGAAGTCTGTATGATAGGCTTTAGGAATTTTAGTAAATAACTTTGGCGTATCTAATTCTTCTTGTTTTTTAGATCCCTCTTTTTGATTATCAGGTATCCATTCTCCTTTGCGGTACTTCTCAAGCATATGTTTACCTTCTTTTTTCAGCATAATGGATGTCAGGGGATACCCAGCAAAACCTTGCATCACATAAATTAAAATAGCTAGAATTGATAAAGAGGTTAAGCCAGCCGTTTGAGCAGCTTCCGACATAATTAAGGACGATACCACACCTCCTACTAATGGTGGAATAGCAACTAAGACTGTTTCCAAATCAAAAATAAGCGTTCCAATGGTGAGCAATAAAATCACGATACCTGCAATTCCTGACAATGTGATTACTATCGTTTTCCATTGCTTAATTAGCTCATTGATAGATAAAAGTGTACCCATATTTGTAATCAACAAATACATCAGTAACGTTGCAACAATACTTGGAATCCCTGCGACTTCAACGATGTTCTTAGGAAATATCGTCCAATACCCAATGATAAATAAAACAGCACAGACAAATACTGATGATACTGAAGCTTTGGTTCTAGTTGACACCACATCTCCTATGTATAAAATTCCCATCAATAACGTAAAGGCAGCCATTTGCGACATAAACATTCCTCATTTCTTTTTTATTATCAGAATATTCTGATGTATTAACAGTGTACTAAACAATCAATAAATATGCAACGATATATAATGAACGTTTTATATTTTCGGTTTATTTCTAAGTAAAAAACTTGCGACGGCATATCCTCTTGTTCATGTGCGAATAAAAAAGAGACCTAGGAGCAATAGCATCCCATGTCTCTTTAGTGAAAAGTTAGTCAGTTTGTAGTTCATGATCAAGAACATCAATGGCTTGACCTAAAAAATCATTAATCAATTGGCATTCATCATCGCTATAGTTAGCTGCTAGTTGAAGCATTCTTGCATTCAATCAAAAAAATAGCTGGATTTGCAATTAAAGCCTAATCTTTGATTGCAAATAAAAAAGAACTATTTCTATTAACAAATATATGTTGATAGAAATAATTCCTTTTCGACAAAAAAAAATCACATTTGATGAATTTACCTCTCCTGAAAGCGAAGTTTCAGGAGAAGTTTCGAGCTAGACTTGGAAATAAATTTCCATCATCGTAACACTCTTTGCACACATCCAAAAGTGAATCAATTTTTATTTTGAAAAATTAAACCAATTCAATGATAACCATTGGTGCAGCGTCTCCGCGGCGAGGTTCAGTTTTCATAATACGTGTGTATCCACCTTGACGCTCAGCGTAACGAGGTGCGATATCACTAAATAATTTTTGTAAAGCAGATTCAACAACGATTTTATCGCCATCTTCTTTAATTGCAGCAGTTTCGTTACGAACAAAACTAGCGGCTTGACGACGTGCGTGTAAATCGCCACGTTTACCTAAAGTAATCATTTTCTCAGTAGTAGAACGAATCTCTTTAGCGCGAGCTTCAGTTGTAACAATACGTTCGTTAATGATTAAGTCAGTCGTTAAATCACGTAACATTGCTTTACGTTGAGAACTTGTGCGTCCTAATTTACGGTAACCCATTCTGATTTTTCCTCCTTCGGTACGGTACTAATCGTCTTGACGTAAACCTAAACTTAGCTCAGCTAGTTTAAATTTCACTTCTTCAAGTGACTTACGACCTAGATTACGTACTTTAATCATTTCTGCTTCAGATTTATCAGTCAATTCTTGAACTGAATTAATACCAGCACGTTTCAAACAATTGTATGAACGTACAGATAGATCCAATTCTTCAATTGTCATCTCAAGCATTTTTTCTTTATGAGTCTCTTCTTTTTCTACCATGATTTCCACTTTACGAGCTTCGTCAGATAGATTTACGAAGATATCTAAATGCTCTGTTAAAATTTTTGCTGCTAAACTCACAGCGTCTTCTGGGCTAATAGAACCATCTGCCCATACATCAAGTGTTAATTTATCAAAATTATCTTTTTGACCCACTCGAGTATTTTCTACTTGATAGTTCACACGACTAACTGGGGTGTAAATCGAGTCGACTGGTAATACGCCAATTGGCATATCATCGTGTTTATTATGTTCAGCTCTTGCATAACCTCTACCTTGTTTCGCAGTTAAACGTACGTGGAAACGTGCGCCTTCAGCTACGGTACAAATGTATAAGTCAGGGTTTAAGATTTCAACATCGCTATCATAAGTGATATCGGCTGCTGTAACTACCGCTGGACCTTTCACATCGATTTCAATCGTTTTATCTTCACCAGAATATAACTTGAGTGCAAGTTTTTTAATATTCAAAATGATTGATGTCACATCTTCTACAACCCCATCGATTGTTGAAAATTCGTGTAACACACCATCGATTTGAATAGTAGTTACTGCTGCTCCTGGAAGAGAAGACAACAAAATACGACGTAGAGAATTCCCTAACGTAGTACCATAACCGCGTTCAAGTGGCTCTACAACGAATTTACCAAATTTGGCATCATCGCTGATCTCAATCGTATTAATTCTTGGTTTTTCAATTTCGATCATTCTCTATATACCCCTTTCAAAACGTTAAGTTCATGTTACTGAGTGCAAACAAGCATAATGTAGCAGCTCTCAATTAAACACGACGGCGTTTTGGAGGGCGGCATCCATTATGAGGAACTGGAGTTACGTCACGAATTGCTGTAACTTCTAAACCAGTAGCTTGTAATGAACGGATTGCAGCTTCACGTCCTGAACCAGGACCTTTAACAGCAACTTCAACTGTTTTCATACCATGTTCCATACATGCTTTAGCAGCAGTTTCTGCAGCTAATTGAGCAGCAAATGGTGTAGATTTCTTAGAACCGCGGAAGCCTAATGCTCCTGCTGAAGACCATGAAATTGCATTACCATGCGCATCAGTAATCATTACAATTGTATTATTGAAAGTAGAACGGATATGAGCTATCCCAACTTCTACATTCTTTTTCACACGACGTTTACGTACAACTTTTTTTCCTGCCATGAAGTGTTACCTCCTTACTTATTAATTATTTTTTCTTGCCTGCAACTGTTCTAGCTGGGCCTTTGCGAGTGCGCGCGTTGTTTTTCGTGTTTTGTCCACGAACTGGTAAACCACGGCGGTGGCGCATGCCTCGGTATGATCCGATTTCGATTAAACGTTTAATGTTTAGGTTTACTTCACGACGAAGGTCCCCTTCAACTTTAATTGAGTCAATCTCAGCACGGATGCGATCTAATTGATCATTTGTTAATTCACGTACGCGAATTTCTTCTGATACGTCTGCAGCTTTCAAAATTTTGATTGCTGTGTTTTTACCGATTCCATAAATATAAGTTAAAGATATTACTACACGTTTGTCACGCGGAATATCAACTCCTGATATACGAGCCATTACAATTACACCTCCTGTTATAGTTAATTATTATCCTTGGCGTTGTTTGTGTTTAGGATTTTCACAAATCACCATAACACGCCCGTTACGACGGATAACTTTGCATTTTTCACAAATTGGTTTTACTGATGGTCTTACTTTCATGAACTATACCTCCCATTTTATTGACGGAGTACAATTATTTAAAGCGATAGGTAATGCGACCGCGGGTTAAATCATACGGTGACAATTCTACTGTTACTTTGTCTCCAGGTAAAATACGAATGTAGTGCATACGGATTTTTCCTGAAACATGTGCCAATACAACATGGCCATTTTCAAGTTCCACTTTAAACATTGCATTCGGCAAAGTTTCAACGACTGTTCCTTCAATTTCAATGACATCGTCTTTAGCCACGCCTAGTACCTCCTTAAAATTGTTTCGCAATTAAATGCGATAAACCTAGCGAGAACCTTAGCCCCCACAATTTTTACACTTAACCTACTAATTCTATCACAAACTCTGGCCTTTTAAAAGCCAAGACCTCGAATATTGTAACATAAAATTAAATTAGTGACAAGTCCCTCGTTAGACAACCGCTTTTCCTCGCGAATAATTTCTTTGGAAACGAGGCATCATTCGTAATAAAAGAGTGACTTGCTATTTTATTTTGCAATAATTGCTTGTACTTCTTTGAAAACATCCTGAATATCTTGATCACCTTTAACAGTGTTCAATACCTGGCGTGCTTCATAAAAGTCTAACAAAGGTTGTGTTAACTCAAGGTTAACGTTAATTCTATTTTCAACTGTTTCAGGTTTGTCATCTTCTCGTTGATAGAAATCATGTCCGCCACAGCGATCACAAGTTCCAGCAACTGTCGGTGGGTTAAAGACTTTATGATAAGTCGCTCCACACGTACGACAGATGATGCGGCCTGTTAAGCGTTCCATCAAAATGTCTTTATCAACGTGAATGTTAATAACGGCATCGATTTTCTTACCAAGTTCAGTCAAAATTTGTTCCAAAGCTTCTGCTTGGTTCAAAGTTCTTGGGAACCCATCTAGTAAGAAACCATTGTCAGTATCAGCCTCAGCTAAACGTTCTTTTACAATCCCGTTTGTTACTTCATCTGGTACCAAATTGCCTTTATCCATATACGCTTTCGCTTCAAGACCTAAGGCCGTTTCATTTTTGATTGCGGCACGAAACATATCCCCTGTTGAAATGTGTGGAATTTTATAAGTATCCACAATTTGCTCAGCTTGTGTTCCTTTACCAGCACCAGGAAGACCCATTAAAATGAGATTCATCATTTTTCCTCCTTAAATGTAAGAATGAGTGCTGAAGGAAATCCCTCAACACTACTTTCTTATTGTATAAAGCCTAGATAACTACGCTTAATCATTTGTCCTTCTAATTGTCTAGTTGATTCTAACGCAACACCGACTACAATAAGTAGACTAGTTCCGCCAAGACCGATAGATTGTGGTAGATTCCAAAGAATTCCCGCTACAATTGGAAGTAAAGCAATTAATCCTAAATATACTGCTCCGACTGTACTCAAACGCATTAATACGCTTGAAATATAGTCCTCAGTCCCTTTACCAGGACGCACACTTGGAATATAGCCACCTTGTTTTTGTAAGTTTTCAGCAACTTTCTCTGGATTCACTTGAATGAATGCATAGAAGAAAGTAAAGACAACAATTAGTAATGTATACAAAGCAGCACCAATTGGTTTTTGATAGTCAAAAACGTTACTCAAAATTTGGAACCATTGCGTATCGCCTTGTGTTCCACGGAAGAAACCCATTATCGTTTGCGGAGTTACAATAAATGAACTTGCAAAGATAACTGGAATAACCCCAGCAGAGTT
The DNA here is from genome assembly GCF_000744945.1 of Carnobacterium maltaromaticum DSM 20342. Lineage (NCBI taxonomy): Bacteria > Bacillati > Bacillota > Bacilli > Lactobacillales > Carnobacteriaceae > Carnobacterium > Carnobacterium maltaromaticum. The sequence goes on along the minus strand of NZ_JQMX01000001.1, from coordinate 2,561,672 downwards.
GATTTTTAATGGTAAGAATGTGCTTTGGTCGGAAGCCGCTGCACGTTTTGAGTAAGAGATTTTGATTTTTCGTTTTGCTGTTTCAAAGTAAACAACTAAGATCACAACTGCGATAATTGCAACAATTAAAGCAAGGGTGAATAAAATTGCTTTCCAAAGGTCTGGTCCAGCATTTCTGATCTGTGCATTATAATAATCCATCACATCAGCCGGCACACGTGCCACAATACCAGAAAAGATAATCATAGAGACGCCGTTCCCAAATCCCTTAACAGTGATTTGTTCACCCATCCACATAACTAACATTGTTCCAGCCGTAAGAATTAATGCGATACTTAGATAAGTTGAAGCGCCTGGATTTTTAATTAAACCCATGCCTGATAAAGCGTTAAACCCGTAAGAGATTCCGATTGATTGGACAAATGCCATGATAATCGTTAAGTATCTCGTTACTTGATTTAATTTTTTACGACCAACTTCTCCTTGTTTCGACCATTCAACAAACTTAGGAACAATATCCATTTGTAATAATTGAACAACGATTGAAGACGTGATATAAGGTGATACACCCATTGCAAAAATGGAGTACTGGCTTAACGCGCCTCCACCAAATGTGTTTAACATGCTAAAGATTCCTGAATCCGAAAATTCTGAAATTGCTTTAGCGTTAACGCCAGGAACAGTTATATGTGTTCCTAGACGAAAAATAATTAAAACACCTAAGGTAAATAATATTTTGTTTCTAATGTCCTTCTCTTTTAAAGCACTTGAGAGCATTTTAAACATTAGATCACCTCGATTGAACCACCAGCAGCAACGATAGCTTTTTCTGCTGCTTCGGAAAATTTGCTTGCTTTAACGGTAAGTTTTCTTTCAACTGCACCGTTACCCAAAACTTTAATCCCTGATTTTTCATTTTTAATGATTCCAGATTCAACCAACAATGCTGGAGTTACCTCTGTACCATCTTCAAAGCGATTTAATGTATCTAAGTTTACAATAGCAAACTCTTTGCGGTTAATGTTGGTAAATCCACGTTTTGGTAAACGACGGAATAAAGGTGTTTGTCCACCTTCAAAGCCTAAGCGTACGCCACCACCTGAACGTGAGTTTTGTCCTTTTTGACCACGACCTGAAGTTTTACCATTTCCTGATGAAGTTCCTCGTCCAACACGGTTACGTACTTTACGAGAACCCTCTGCAGGTTTTAATTCATGAAGTTTCATATAGATTGGGCACCTCCTTCAATAATAAGTCTCATTCTTTTATTAAACTTCTTTTACGTCCACTAAATGTGAAACAGTGTTAACCATACCTTTGATTGCATCATTAGCAGGTTTCACAACTGTACTGTTAATTTTAGTTAAACCTAAATGTTTAACAGTATCACGTTGGTTTTGAGGACGTCCGATCACGCTACGTTTTAAAGTAATTTCTAAATTAGCCATTTTCTTATGTCCTCCTTTTATCCTAGAATTTCTTCTACAGATTTGCCGCGAAGTTTTGCAACTTCTTCAACACGTTTTAATTGAGTTAAACCTTGAACTGTAGCACGAACCATGTTAATTGGAGTGCTTGAGCCAAGAGATTTACTTGTAATATCAGCAACACCTGCTAACTCAAGGACTGCACGAACAGGTCCTCCAGCGCTGACTCCAGAACCGGCTACGGCTGGTTTCATTAAGATGTTTCCGCCGCCAAAGCGTCCGATAACTTCGTGAGGAATCGTTGACTCTACCATTGGTACTTCAATTAGATTCTTTTTAGCATCTTCAATTGCTTTACGGATAGCTTCAGGTACTTCTTGAGCTTTACCAGTACCGAAACCTACGTGACCATTTCTATCTCCAACTACAACTAATGCAGCAAAACGTAAACGACGTCCGCCTTTTACTACTTTAGTTACGCGGTTGATAGCAACGACACGATCTTCTAATTCCAAATGTGATGGATCAATATAAACCATGAATGGTGTTCCTCCTTTTCCTAAAATTCTAGTCCATTTTCGCGTGCAGCTTCAGCTAAAGCTTGTACACGGCCATGGTATAGGTAACCACCACGGTCAAAGACTACTTCTTTAACGCCTTTTTCTACGGCGCGTTTAGCTACTAATGTTCCCACAGCTGCTGCTGCGTCGACTTTAGATTCGCCACTTACTTCTTTGTCTAATGTAGATGCACTTGCTAGCGTTACACCCGCTACGTCATCAATTACTTGTGCGTAGATGTTTTTATTCGAACGGAAAACGTTCAAGCGTGGGCACTCTGCAGTACCAGAGATTTTAGACCGCACACGTGCGTGTCTTTTTTGACGCATTTTATTTTTATCTGGTTTCGTAATCACAATTGTCACCTCTTTATAGTAGTGCTGCGAAAATCAGCAAGCTTTCACCGGCTGAATTAAGCAGGGTTGTAACCACACAAATGTGCAGTTACAGAGTTGGTAATAAACTTTAACCGAAAAACGATTAAATTATTTACCAGTTTTACCTTCTTTACGACGAACATGTTCGCCAACGTAACGAATTCCTTTACCTTTATAAGGCTCTGGAGGACGTACTCCGCGAATGTTAGCAGCTAATTCGCCAACGCGTTCTTTGTTTGCTCCTTTGATGATTACACTAGTGTTTGAAGGAACTTCTACAGTGATTCCTTCTTCTGGTGTAAACTCAACTGGATGTGAGTAACCAACGTTTAATACAAGTTTTTTACCTTGTAATTGCGCACGGTACCCAACCCCAATTAATTCTAAAGCTTTTTCAAATCCTTCAGTTACTCCGATAACCATATTATTTAGGTTAGCGCGCATTGTACCATGTAAAGCACGGTTTTCTTTGTCGTCGTTAGGACGAGTAAAAGTAATTTCGTTGCCTTCGGTATGCATTGTAATGACAGGGCTGAAAGAGCGAGTTAGTTCACCTTTTGGTCCTTTAACAGTAATCTCGTTACCATTTTCAGTAACAGTTACGCCTGCAGGAATAGTGATTATTTTTTTACCAATACGGCTCACAGCAATGCACCTCCTTATATATTCTTAATTATTACCAAACGTAAGCTAAGATTTCTCCGCCAATGTTTTTAGCTCTTGCTTCTTTATCAGTGATAACACCTTCAGAAGTTGAAACGATAGCAATTCCAAGTCCGTTAAGTACTTTAGGAACCTCGCCTGTTTTAGCATAAACACGTAAACCTGGTTTAGAAATACGTTTCAAGCCTGTGATAACACGTTCATTGTTTTTACCATATTTTAAGAATACACGGATAACATTTTGTTTGTCGTCTTCGATGTATTCAACATCTTTAATAAAGCCTTCACGTTTAAGGATATCAGCGATATCTTTTTTTATTCTTGAAGCAGGTAATTCTAGTGATTCGTGGCGAACCATGTTCGCATTACGAATGCGTGTTAGAAAATCTGCAATCGGATCTGTCATGACCATTGTACTTATTACCTCCTTTATGCAAGTATCGTTTTACCAGCTTGCTTTCTTCACGCCGGGAATTTGTCCTTTATAGGCAAGTTCGCGGAAGCAAATACGGCAAAGTTTAAATTTACGATAAACTGAATGTGGACGACCACAACGTTCACAACGCGTATAAGCTTGAGTTGAGAATTTTGCAGGGCGTTTGTTTTTAGCAATCATTGATTTTTTAGCCACGTAGTTCGCCTCCTTTTATTATTTTTGGAACGGCATTCCAAGTTGTGTTAAGAGTTCGCGTGATTCTTCATCGGTTTTCGCAGTTGTTACAATAACAATGTCCATTCCGCGTACTTTGTCTACTGTATCGTAGTCAACTTCAGGGAAGATTAATTGTTCTTTAATACCTAGCGTGTAGTTACCACGTCCATCGAAAGCTTTTTTAGAAACTCCGTGGAAGTCACGTACACGAGGTAATGAAACTGAAACCAATTTATCTAAGAATTCATACATTCTTTCGCCACGTAGGGTAACTTTAGTACCGATTGGCATACCTTCACGTAGACGGAAACCAGCGATTGAGTTTTTAGCTTTAGTAATCATTGGTTTTTGACCAGAGATTACAGTTAATTCGTCAACAGCTTTGTCTAAGTTTTTAGCATTTGAAACAGCATCACCAACACCCATATTGATGACAATTTTGTCAACTTGTGGAGTTTGCATGATTGATTTATAGCTAAATTTTTCCATCATAGATGGTGTAATTTCTTTTACATATTTTTCTTTAAGGCGGTTCATGAAGTTAGTACCTCCTTCCTTATATTATTATTTATCTAAAACTTCACCGGTTTTTTTAGAAACACGTACTTTTTTGCCATCTTCAACTTTAAAGCCAACACGAGTTGGTTCGCCAGTCTTAGAGTCAATTAGCATTACGTTTGACACGTGAATAGGAGCCTCTGTTTCAAGAATGCCACCTTGTGGATTCATTGAACTAGGTTTTTGATGTTTTTTCATCATGTTCATTCCTTCAACGATCACGCGATCTTTTTTAGGGAAAGCTTTTAAAATTACGCCTTCTTTACCTTTGTCTTTACCAGTAATAACTTTAACTTTGTCACCAGTTTTTACGATCATGTTTTTCTTGCACCTCCTTCATGGATGGTTATATTAAAGAACTTCTGGAGCTAGGGAAACGATTTTCATGAAATTGCTGTCACGTAATTCGCGAGCAACAGGTCCAAAGATACGTGTTCCACGTGGGCTCTTGTCATCACGGATGATAACACAAGCATTTTCATCAAATTTAATATATGAACCGTCTGTACGACGAGCTCCGGTTTTAGTACGAACGATTACAGCTTTCACTACTTCACCTTTTTTGACAACGCCACCTGGTGTTGCATGTTTAACAGTACACACGATAACGTCACCAATATTAGCAGTTTTACGGCCTGATCCGCCTAACACTTTAATAGTTAGTACTTCACGAGCTCCTGAATTATCAGCAACTTTTAAACGACTCTCTTGTTGGATCACTTCAGTATCCTCCTTTCGGAATTAGAACTCACATTTATCATTAAAATTGTTTGATTAAACAATTACTGCTTCTTCAACAACTTCTACTAAACGGAAACGTTTTGTAGCTGATAATGGACGAGTTTCCATAATTTTTACAACATCTCCAGTTTTTGCAACATTGTTTTCATCATGTGCTTTAAACTTTTTAGAGTATTTTACACGTTTGCCATAAATGCCGTGTTTCTTGTAAGTTGCAATTTCAACTACAATGGTTTTATCCATTTTGTCAGAAACAACGCGACCTTGATAGACTTTACGTTGATTACGTTCTTCACTCATGCTTTATTGGCCTCCTTTACTTACTAGTCAACTATTTTTGTAATTCACTTTGACGTAACGCAGTTTTAATACGTGCAATCGATTTGCGAACTTCACTCAAGCGAGAAGTATTTTCTAATTGACCAGTTGCCAATTGGAATCGTAGATTGAATAACTCTTCTTTGTATTCTTTTTCTTTTTCAACCATTTCAGCAGTGGATAACGCGTTAAGTTCATTAGCTTTCATTCGATTCACCACCATTTTCTGTACGTTTTACAATCTTAGTTTTAACTGGTAATTTGTGAGATGCCAAGCGTAATGCTTCGCGTGCCACTTCTTCAGATACGCCAGCAATTTCAAACATGATTTTACCACGTTTTACTGGTGCTACCCATCCTTCTGGAGCTCCTTTACCTGAACCCATACGGACTCCGATTGCTTTTGCGGTATATGATTTATGAGGGAAGATTTTAATCCATACTTTCCCACCACGTTTCATATAACGTGTCATTGCAATACGGGCAGCTTCGATCTGACGGTTAGTAATCCAGTGCGAGTCAACAGCTTGTAAGCCCCACTCACCAAAGGTTACTTCTTTCCCACCTTTTGCTTCACCACGCATTTTACCTCTAAATTCGCGACGGTATTTCACACGTTTAGGTACTAACATGATTATTTCCCTCCTTTCTCAGCGTTCTTTTTTGTAGGAAGTACTTCTCCACGGTAGATCCAAACTTTAACGCCTAGTTTACCGTAAGTAGTGTCTGCTTCTTCCCATGCGTAGTCGATATCGGCACGCAATGTGTGAAGAGGAACAGTTCCTTCAGAATAGCCTTCGCTACGAGCGATATCTGCACCATTTAAGCGACCAGAAACTTGAGTTTTGATCCCTTTAGCGCCAGAACGCATCGTACGTTGAATTGCTTGTTTTTGTGCGCGACGGAAAGCCACACGATTTTCTAATTGACGAGCGATTCCTTCGCCAACTAATTTTGCATCTAAATCAGGTTTTTTGATTTCAACGATGTTGATGTGAACTCGTTTACCTGTTAATTCGTTTAAGTTTTTACGTAATGATTCAACTTCAGATCCACCTTTACCGATAACCATTCCTGGTTTAGCAGTATGAACTGATACATTTACGCGGTTAGCGGCACGTTCAATTTCAACGGTAGAAACTGCAGCGTCACTAAGGTTTTTAGCTATATAGCTACGGATACGTAGATCTTCATGTAGATAGTTTGCATATTCTTTCTCAGCATACCATTTAGCATCCCAATCACGGATTATGCCTACACGCAAACCTATTGGATTAATTTTTTGACCCACAGATTATCCCTCCTTTTTCTCTGATACCACGACTGTAATGTGGCTTGTGCGTTTCATAATTGGTGAAGCTGAACCTTTTGCACGAGGACGGAAGCGTTTCATAGTTGGTCCTTCATTAGCATAAGCTTCGCTTATTACCAAGTTTTCTACGTCTAAATCGTAGTTGTGTTCTGCATTCGCTACTGCTGACATTAGTACTTTCTCAACAGGAACAGAAGCACCATTTGGAGTGAATTTCAAAATTGAGATTGCTTCTCCGATGCTTTTTCCTCTGATAAGATCGATTACTAAACGAACTTTCCGAGCTGAAATGCGAACAGTATTTGCAGTTGCTTTAGCTGCTGTAATTTGTTCTGACATGAGTAAATCCTCCTCTCGAAATTTTAACGTTTAGTTTTCTTATCATCCGCAGCATGACCGCGGTAAGTTCTTGTTGGTGCAAATTCACCTAATTTGTGTCCGACCATATCTTCTTGCACATATACTGGTACGTGTTTACGTCCATCATATACTGCAATAGTGTATCCAACAAAGCTTGGAAAAATTGTTGAACGGCGTGACCAAGTTTTAACAACGTGTTTTTTATCACTTTCAGCTAAAGCATTCATTTTTTTCATTAAATGCTCATCGACGAAAGGTCCTTTTTTCAAACTACGTCCCATGGTTGAACCTCCTTCTATCCTTTTGGGTTAGCCGGCTTTCAGCCAGCTAACTTGATTTTTATTTAGTCTTACGACGACGTACGATAAATTTATCAGATTTAGCTTTTTTGTTACGAGTTTTGTAACCAAGAGCTGGTTGACCCCATGGACTAACTGGTGCTTTACGTCCGATTGGAGCTTTACCTTCACCACCACCGTGTGGGTGATCGTTCGGGTTCATTACAGATCCGCGAACTGTTGGGCGTTTACCCATCCAACGTGAACGACCTGCTTTACCAATATTGATTAATTCGTGTTGTTCGTTACCTACAGAACCGATTGTAGCACGGCAAGTAGCTAAGATCATACGAACTTCACCAGAGTTTAAGCGAACTAATACGTATTTGCCTTCTTTACCAAGTACTTGAGCACTTGTTCCAGCTGAACGAACTAATTGTCCACCTTTACCAGGTTTCATTTCAATATTGTGAATAACAGTACCAACTGGAATATTTTCTAATGGTAAAGCATTACCGACTTTGATATCTGCTTCTTTACCAGAGAAAATACGTTGGCCTACTTCAATTCCTTTTGGTGCAATGATGTAAGTTTTAATTCCATCAGTGTAGTGAATTAAAGCGATATTAGCTGAACGATTTGGATCGTATTCAACTGTTTTTACGATACCTGCGATATCGTCTTTATTACGTTTAAAGTCAATCACACGATATTGACGCTTGTGGCCACCACCGTGGTGACGAACAGTAATTCTACCATTATTGTTACGGCCCGCAGTTTTTTTAGTTGGTTCTAACAAAGTCTTTTCAGGCGTTGTTGAAGTGATTTCTGCGAAATCTGAACCAGTCATATTACGACGTCCGTTTGTGGTAGGTTTATACTTTCTAATTCCCAAGTTTATTCCCTCCCGATACTTATTTCTAAGCTTTTAATTAAGCTTCAAATAGTTGGATTTCTTTAGATTCTGCTGTTAACGTTACAATTGCTTTACGACGTTTTTTAGTGTATCCAGCGTATTTACCCATACGTTTTAATTTACCACGTACGTTCATGATATTTACGTTTTTTACTTTAACGCCGAAAATTTCTTGAACGGCTTGTTTTACTTGTGTTTTGTTTGCGCGTACGTCCACTTCAAAAGTGTACTTTTTATCATCTGTAATCAACATTGTTGCTTCAGTGATAACTGGGCGCTTAATGATATCGCGTGCATCCATTATTTAAGAGCCTCCTCTACCTTAGTAAGAGCAGTTTGCGTTAAAATCATTTTTACGTTAGAAACAACATCAAGAACAGTAATTCCATCATGAGTTACTACTTTAACTCCTGGAAGATTACGTGCTGATAAAGTTGCAAAGTCGTTATCAGATTCAACAACTACTAATACTTTTTGGTCAACGTTAAGATTTTTTAACACTTGTGCAAATTCTTTTGTTTTTGGTGCATCAAAGTTCAATGCGTCTACAACAATCAAGTTGTTTTCTGCTACTTTAGTAGAGAGAACAGATTTAATCGCTAAACGACGAACTTTTTTAGGAAGTTTGTAGCTGTAAGAACGTGGTGTTGGTCCGAAGACAACTCCACCGCCACGCCATTGTGGAGATCTGATTGACCCTTGACGAGCACGACCAGTTCCTTTTTGACGCCATGGTTTACGTCCACCACCGCGGACAGCACTACGGTTTTTAACCGAATGATTTCCTTGTCTTAATGAAGCGCGTTGCATAATGATTGCATCAAACACAACGTTTTCGTTTGGTTCGATACCGAAAATTGCGTCGTTTAAAGTAACTTCGCCGTTTTGAGTACCATCTTGTTTAAATAATGCTACATTTGCCATTCCTTAGTTCCTCCTCTCTTTTCTATTATTTTGCTGCTGATTTAAGAGCAGTTCTGATTTGGATTAATGATTTTTTAGCTCCAGGAACGTTACCTTTAATTAAGATTACGTTTTTCTCTACGTCGATACGGACGATTTCAAGGTTTTGAATCGTAATACGATCTCCACCCATACGGCCTGGTAATAATTTACGTTTAAATACTCTATTAGGAGCAACTGGACCCATTGAACCAGGACGACGGTGGTAACGAGAACCATGTGACATTGGTCCACGAGATTGTCCGTGACGTTTAATTACGCCTTGGAAACCTTTACCTTTAGAAGTCCCTGTGACATCAACGATGTCTCCCGCTTCAAATACATCAACTTTAATTTCTTGTCCTACTTCGTATTCTCCTAGCGTTACATCGTTAAATTCACGAATGAAGCGCTTAGGAGTAGCATTTGCTTTTGCTACATGACCTTTCGCAGGTTTGTTAGACAATACTTCACGTTTATCTTGGTAACCTAGTTGTACTGCTTCGTAGCCATCATTTTCCATTGTTTTAAGTTGCAAAACAACGTTTGGAGTAGCTTCGATTACAGTTACTGGGATTAATTCACCATTTTCAGTAAAGACTTGTGTCATTCCTACTTTTTTTCCTAAGATTCCTTTGGTCATGAGTACACCTCCATTTAATTTTATTTTTTAGTTTAGGTATTGCTTCGGTATTACAGTTTAATTTCGATGTCTACGCCACTTGGTAAATCAAGTTTCATCAATGCATCAACAGTTTTTGGTGTTGGATTAACGATATCGATTAAACGTTTGTGTGTACGCATTTCGAATTGTTCGCGTGAATCTTTGTATTTATGTGTCGCACGAATAACAGTGTAGAGTGTTCTTTCTGTTGGCAATGGAATTGGTCCAGACACGCTAGCTCCAGTTCTTTTTGCTGTTTCTACAATTTTATCCGCTGATTGATCTAAAATACGGTGTTCATACGCTTTTAAACGGATACGAATTTTTTGTTTTGCCATTTTTATGTTCCCTCCTCGCCTATTTTTGAAAATTAGACATAGCTCCACGAAAATCTCTGTCACACACGCCCGTGACAAAGCGGCCGGGTGTGTCACAACCTCTCGTTTCTTCGCCGGAGAATTCTTTCGAAAACTCCAGTGCAAATTCGTCTCCAAATTCAGCACCTTTATCATTATACAAATAAAGAAAGACAATTACAAGCTTTTTCTGTTGATTTATCAACATTTCTTAAAGAAAAAAATGAAAAGGATTACAAAAGTCAATTGCCTCTCAAAAAATCTTTCCCAAGTTTTAATTATCCCGTACAACCTTCACTCTACTCTTCTTTATTTATAGTAGAGATTTTTTTAACTAGCTATTTTACAGTCTATCTAATAAACAAGAAGTCTACTATATAATATAGTAGACTTCTTGTTTATTAGATTTTGATAATCCAACCTTCTGGGGCTTCTTTATCACCAAATTGAATCCCACATAATTCATCATATAACTTACGTGTAACAGGACCAACTTCCGTTTCACTATAAAATACATGGAAGTCCTCTCCGTATTGAATACCAGCAATTGGCGAAATAACCGCGGCTGTTCCACAAGCTCCAGCCTCGACAAACCGTTCTAACTGATTTATATAAACATCACCCTCTACAGGGATCATTCCTAATCTTTTTTCAGCTAAATGTAACAAAGAGTACTTTGTAATGCTCGGCAAAATAGATGGAGATAACGGAGTAACAAATTCATTATTAGCAGTAATACCAAAAAAGTTTGCTGCGCCGACTTCTTCAATCTTCGTATGGGTAATTGGATCTAAATAAATGCAGTCACTAAACTGCCGTTGATGCGCCTCTTCTCCTGGCAATAAACTTGCAGCATAGTTTCCGCCGACTTTAGCAGCACCAGTCCCATGCCCAGCAGCTCGATCATATTCTGAAACAACAAAGTTAGTTGGTGTTAGTCCACCTTTAAAATAAGCTCCAACAGGCATACAAAATACTGAGAATAAGTATTCCGGAGCTGGGTTCACACCAATGTTGTTTCCTACACCAACAATATAAGGTCTTAAATAAAGTGTTCCTCCTGTTCCATAGGGAGGAATAAAATGCTCATTAGCCTTCACTACGTCCACACAGGCTTTTATAAAGACATCAGTAGGAACTTCTGGCATTAACAAACGACGACAGCTGTCTTGTAATCGTTTGGCATTCTCATCTGCTCGAAATAGATTAATACTGTCATCTTTACAACGATAGGCTTTTAATCCTTCAAAAGCCGTCTGCCCATAATGCAATGCAGTTGAACCTTCACTGATATGAACTTGATTGTCTTCTGTCATCACGCCTGCGTCCCATGCACCATTTTTCCAATAAGATAAGTAACGTAAATCTGTTTTAATGTAAGTAAATCCTAAATTTTCCCAATCGATATCTACTTTTTTCATCATCAAGCCCCTTTTCTTTTACATCGTCAGTAATCATAATCAATCTTATTCACTATCTATATTAAAAGTAAATTTGATAACTAAGTTTTTAATTTTTCTATTAAATGCGCCTTGAATATCTAAGGTTTTATCCATTTTACCACACATTATGAAAAAATGATGAGTTTTCCATAAAAAAATAGCCATTTTACCAATAGAATCAAACAATAAAATAAAAAATCGTATTCTCAAAAGAGAATACGATTTTTTTCGTCTGGACACGCATTAGTTGCCTTCACTAATGTCTGATTATTTGATTGTTCTTTTAAAGGTTAAATTAAGCTTGGATTTCAGCTACAACGCCGGCTCCAACTGTACGTCCACCCTCACGGATAGAGAAGTTAGTTCCTGCTTCGATAGCGATTGGGTTGATAAGAGTTACTTCAATTGTAACGTTATCGCCAGGCATTACCATTTCAACGCCTTCTGGTAACTCACAAACACCAGTTACATCAGTTGTACGGAAGTAGAACTGTGGACGGTAGTTTGTGAAGAATGGAGTGTGACGTCCACCCTCTTCTTTTGATAATACATAGATTTCAGCTTTAAACTTTGTGTGTGGAGTGATTGTACCTGGTTTAGCAAGTACTTGTCCACGTTCGATATCTTCACGAGCTACACCACGTAGTAATGCGCCAATGTTATCTCCAGCTTGTGCGTAATCTAATAATTTACGGAACATTTCAACACCAGTTACAGTTGTTTTTGTAGGTGCTTCGTTGATTCCAACGATTTCGATTTCTTCACCAACACGTACTTCACCACGTTCAACACGTCCTGTTGCAACAGTTCCACGTCCAGTGATTGAGAACACATCCTCAACTGGCATCATGAATGGTTTTTCAGTATCACGTTGTGGAGTAGGGATATACTCATCAACTGCAGCCATTAATTCTAAAACTTTTTCTTCGTATGCAGCTTCGCCTTCTAGGGCTTTAAGAGCTGAACCAGCGATAACTGGAGTGTCATCACCTGGGAAATCGTATTCTGTTAATAAGTCACGAACTTCCATTTCTACTAATTCTAATAATTCTTCATCATCAACCATGTCTACTTTGTTTAAGAAGACAACGATGTATGGAACACCAACTTGACGAGAAAGTAAGATATGCTCACGAGTTTGTGGCATTGGACCATCTGCAGCAGATACTACTAAGATAGCGCCATCCATTTGTGCAGCACCAGTGATCATGTTTTTAACGTAATCCGCGTGACCTGGGCAATCTACGTGTGCGTAGTGACGAGTGTCAGTTTCATATTCGATGTGTGAAGTATTGATTGTAATACCACGTTCTTTTTCTTCTGGAGCGTTATCGATATCTGCATAGTTTTGTGCAGAACCGCCACCATGTTTAGATAATACAGTTGCGATTGCAGCTGTTAAAGTTGTTTTACCATGGTCAACGTGTCCGATAGTACCAATGTTAACGTGGGGTTTTGAGCGATCAAAAGTTTCTTTTGCCATTTTAATATTTCCTCCTCATATTGAGTAATAGTTTTTTGTTTTAATATAAATAGCAAATTGGCCGAAGCCTCTTCACTATTTATAAGAAATTATAAAGGTTGTTTCAATTAAAATCAACCGTTAGGAATGTCGGACTAAGCAAAGCCTAGTTATTTCCACCATTTTTAGCGATGATTTCTTCTTGAATAGATTTTGGTAAATCTTCATAGTGATCAAAGACCATCATGAAAGTACCGCGTCCTTGTGTTGACGAACGTAAAGTTGTTGCGTATCCAAACATGTTAGCTAAAGGAACAATCGCGTTAACGATTTGTGAGTTACCATGAGCTTCCATACCTTCAACACGTCCACGACGAGCAGTAATGTGTCCCATAATATCACCTAGGTAATCTTCAGGAACTGTAACAATTACTTTCATCATTGGTTCAAGAATTACAGGGTTAGCTTTTTTAGCAGCTGCTTTCAAGGCCATTGATGCGGCAACTTTAAAGGCAGTCTCATTTGAATCGACATCATGGTATGAACCATCGTAAAGTTTTGCTTTAATATCTACTAATGGATATCCAGCAAGAACCCCATTGTCTAATGAAGCTTCCAAACCAGCTTTAACAGCAGGAATGTATTCACGAGGGACAACCCCTCCGACAATTGCGTTTTCAAATTCGAATCCTGCTCCTTCTTCATTCGGTGTGAATTCAATCCATACGTGACCGTATTGACCTTTACCACCCGATTGACGAACGAACTTACCTTCTGCTTGTGTAGAACCACGGAATGTTTCACGATAAGATACTTGAGGAGCACCTACGCTAGCATCAACGTTAAATTCACGACGCATACGGTCTACTAATACATCTAAATGTAATTCACCCATACCAGAGATAACAGTTTCACCAGTTTCAGCGTTTGTTTCAACGCGGAATGAAGGATCTTCTTCTGCAAGTTTTTGTAATGCAATACCCATTTTATCTTGGTCAGCTTTTGATTTAGGCTCAACAGCTACTTGGATAACTGGTTCTGGGAATTCAATAGATTCAAGAATTACTGCTGAATCTAATGCACATAAAGTATCACCAGTAGTTGTGTCTTTAAGACCAACTGCAGCAGCGATATCTCCTGAAAATACTTTTTCAATTTCTTTACGTGTGTTTGCATGCATTTGTAAAATACGACCGATACGTTCTTTTTTGTTTTTAGAAGCGTTCAAAACATATGAACCACTTTCAAGAACACCAGAATAAACACGGAAGAAAGTTAGACGACCAACAAACGGGTCAGTCATTACTTTAAATGCTAATGAAGCAAATGGAGCTGAGTCATCAGCAGGACGAGTAGTTTCTTCCTCTGTTTTAACGTCAATCCCTTTAATAGCTTCAACATCAAGTGGTGATGGTAGGTAATCAAGAACTGCATCAAGCATTAATTGAACCCCTTTATTTTTAAAGGCTGAACCTGCCATTACTGGGAAGAATTCAACATTAATTGTTGCTTGGCGGATACCCGCTTTTAATTCTTCTTCAGTGATTTCTTCACCATCAAGATATTTCATCATTAATTCTTCATCAGTTTCAACAACTGCTTCGATTAATTTTTTGCGCCATTCAGTAGCTGCTTCTAAATACTCTTCAGGAATATCTGTTTCTTGGATATCAGTTCCTAAGTCATTTGTATAGATTTCAGCTTTCATTTTAACTAAGTCAATAATACCAGTGAAATCGTCTTCAGCACCAATTGGTAACTGAATTGGATGTGCATTAGCTTGTAGACGTTCGTGTAATGAATTTACTGAGTATAAGAAATCTGCTCCAATTTTATCCATCTTGTTACAGAAAACGATACGCGGAACTCTATAGTCAGTCGCTTGACGCCAAACTGTTTCAGTTTGAGGCTCCACTCCTGATTGTGAGTCAAGAACTGTTACAGCACCATCTAATACGCGTAGAGAACGTTGAACTTCAATTGTGAAATCCACGTGACCAGGAGTATCGATGATATTTACACGGTAATTTTTCCATTCTGCTGTTGTTGCAGCAGAAGTAATTGTAATACCACGTTCTTGCTCTTGTTCCATCCAGTCCATTTGTGATGCACCTTCATGCGTTTCACCAATTTTATGGATTTTACCAGTATAATATAAGATACGCTCTGTTGTAGTAGTTTTACCTGCATCAACGTGAGCCATAATACCGATATTACGAGTTTTTTCTAGAGAAAATTCTCTATTTGCCATAGCATTAATAACTCCTCTCTATATTTTAATAAGAAGGAAGATTCTTTTTAGTAAATACCTTTTCTGTCAAAGTCTAGCTACAAAGTAGTCCAGACTCTCCTACAGAAAAAATTTTACCAACGGTAGTGAGCAAACGCTTTGTTCGCTTCTGCCATTTTATGAGTATCTTCACGTTTTTTAACAGCTGAACCAGTATTGTTAGCAGCATCCATGATTTCTTTTGCAAGACGTTGTTCCATAGTATCTTCTCCACGTAGACGAGAGTAGTTTACTAACCAACGTAATGCTAAAGTAGTACGACGTTCTGCACGAACTTCAACTGGAACTTGGTAGTTAGAACCCCCAACACGACGAGCTTTAACTTCAAGAACAGGCATGATGTTTTTCATAGCTTGTTCAAATACTTCCATAGGATCGTTGCCAGATTGTTCTTTAATAGTATCAAAAGCATTATAAAGAATAGTAGCAGCTTTTCCACGTTTTCCGTCAACCATTAAACGGTTGATTAAACGAGTAACTAATTTTGAATTATACATTGGATCAGGTAACACATCACGTTTAGTAATAGGACCTTTACGAGGCATCCAAATTCCTCCTTTCAAAGAGTATATTTTTTAAGTTTCATAAGTTTTATAGGTTTAAAGTAAAGCTTAAGCTTTAGGTTTTTTAGCTCCGTATTTAGAACGGCTTTGTTTACGGTCTGTAACACCAGCAGTATCTAAAGCACCACGAACTACGTGATAACGAACCCCTGGTAAATCTTTAACACGTCCACCACGAATAAGAACAACACTATGTTCTTGTAAGTTATGTCCGATACCTGGGATATAAGCTGTAACTTCAAGCAAGTTAGACAAACGTACACGAGCATATTTACGTAACGCTGAGTTAGGTTTTTTAGGAGTCATTGTTCCCACACGAGTACACACACCACGCTTTTGAGGTGAGCTAGTATTTGTTGCTGCTTTTTTGAAGCTATTGTAACCTTTGTTTAAAGCTGGAGAATCCGACTTATCCATTTTCGCTTTACGAGGTTTACGCACTAATTGGTTAATAGTAGGCATTGAATTATTTCCTCCTTCCTTATTATCTTTCTAGGTCCACACATCCAGGCGGTTCATATTTAGCAAAAAAATATATGCTGCGTTATGCAACCTTAATCTGGCTATGTTTCTAATTGATAACCCTTGTACCAGTCAGAACGACTGATAAACAGGAATCTGTGTACAAAAGCACCTTAGAAAGCATACCATGTTTTTCCTTTTTTTGTCAACATTTTTCTATTTATTTTCTAAAATTTATGCAACTACTATTTTTGCTAATTTCAATGGCTTCAAATTTAATAGCCTATTTAAAACAGATTGCCTTTTTTTACGTATAGTTCTAGTACCACAAAAATTAAAGGAGGCATTTTAATGCTACACATTTTCTCTCTATTTCTACTCTGGTTTGTCGGCTGCTGTCTAGGCTCTTTTTTTATGGTTATAGGAACAAGAATCCCAATTCATCAATCCATCATTGTTCCGCGTTCTCATTGTCCAAATTGCCAAATCCCGCTTCATCCCTATCAATTAGTTCCTTTAATTTCATATTTTGTTCAAAAAGGACGCTGCGTGACTTGCCGGATTAAGATACCTTTTTTATATCCGATAATTGAAGGTCTTTCTGGATTTTGTTACTTGGTCGCTTATTTAAGCTTCGGCCATTCTCCAACTCAATTTAGAATCATCCTACTATTAATTAGCTTTAGTTTGATTTTTATTGTTAGTGATATTTTTTATCAATTATTACCTGATTCAATTATGTTCTGTTTTTTCTGCCTAACTATTCTAGTTCAGATTAGAAACTTTCCCACTCACTTCCTTGGTGGGTTTAGTTTATTTAGTTTATTTTTTCTGGTTGCTTACTTATCACCTGACGGAATCGGTGGAGGTGATATAAAATTAGCAGGCGTACTAGGTTGGTTACTAGGTTTCAAATTAGGAGTTCTAGCCATTCTACTGGCTTGCTTAGCAGGTTTCACTTATTTTTTATTTTTATTTAATTATAAAAAAGCGGACTTAACAACTAAAGTACCTTTTGCTCCTTTTATCTTGTTTGGTGCATTAATTGCTTACTTCGTTACAAATCAAAGCTTCCTGGCGACTATTTTTTAAACAAAAAAGTACGAAAAACCCTCTAGGATAAGGGGATTCTCCGTACTTGTGTTAGTTATCTATTCAGCTGAAGTGTCAACTGTATCGTTGATACTATAAACATTTTCACTAACTACACCAATGCTTTTTGGTTCCATATTGCGATATTTCGCCATTCCGGTACCAGCAGGGATGATTTTACCAATGATAACATTTTCTTTCAGACCTAGTAATGGATCACGTTTTCCGCGAATTGCCGCATCCGTTAAGACACGAGTTGTTTCTTGGAATGAAGCTGCTGATAAGAAACTGTTTGTTTCTAATGAAGCTTTTGTGATTCCTAGCAAGACTGGACGTCCAGTTGCTGGCACATCGCCTGCTACTAGGGTCTTCAAGTTTTTATCTGTAAATTCACTGATATCCATCAATGTTCCTGGTAAGATGTCTGTTGAACCTGGGTCCATAACACGAATCTTACGTAGCATTTGACGAACCATTACTTCGATATGTTTATCGCCGATTTCTACCCCTTGCATACGGTAAACTTTTTGTACTTCACGCAATAGGTAGTTTTCAACAGATAATACGTCACGAACACGCAATAATTGTTTAGGATCAATAGAACCTTCAGTTAACGCTTCTCCACGGTGAATGTAATCACCTTCAACTACTTTAAGACGAGCAGTGTAAGGAACTGGGTAACTACGAGTATCTGTTGCTCCTTTAATTGTAACTTCTTTCGTACGTTCAGCAGCATTTTCTTCAATGACAATGACTTCACCAGTAACTTCAGTGATGACAGCTTGCCCTTTTGGATTACGCGCTTCAAAGATCTCTTGAATACGAGGAAGACCTTGAGTAATATCATCTCCGGCAACCCCACCTGTATGGAAGGTACGCATTGTTAACTGAGTACCTGGCTCACCGATTGATTGAGCGGCAATTGTTCCAACTGCTTCTCCAACTTCAACCTCAGAACCTGTTGCAAGGTTACGACCATAACAATGTTTACATACACCATGTTTAGTGTTACATGTAAAGACTGAGCGGATTGTAACTTTTTCGATACCAGCATCGATAATTTCTTTAGCGATATCTTCAGTAATAATATTATTTTCAGTAATGATTTTCTTGCCTGTTTCCGGATGGAAGACAGTCTTACGAATATAACGGCCAAGTAAACGTTCTTCCAATGGCTCGATAACTTCATTACCTTCTTTAATTGCTGCAATATCTAAACCACGGTCAGTTCCACAATCTGTTTCACGAATGATAACATCTTGTGCCACATCAACCAGACGACGAGTCAAGTAACCTGAATCGGCAGTCTTAAGGGCTGTATCGGTCATACCTTTACGAGCTCCATGGGTAGAGATAAACATTTCTAAGACAGATAATCCTTCACGGAAGTTCGAAGTGATTGGTAATTCCATGATTTGACCATTCGGAGCCGCCATCAGTCCACGCATACCAGCAAGCTGAGTAAAGTTGGAGATGTTACCACGGGCACCAGAGTCACTCATCATGAAGATTGGGTTTTTAGCATCTAGACTTTCCATCAGTTTGATCTGAATGGGATCTTTCGCTTTATTCCAAATCGCAATAACACGTTCATAACGCTCTTCATCAGTGATTAAACCACGTCTGAATTGTTTCGTTACGTTATCAACTTGATTATGAGCATCATCTAAGACTTCTTGTTTTTCGTGTAAAACAACGATATCCGCAATCCCTACTGTAATCCCTGCACGAGTAGAATGTTTGTAACCTAAATCTTTCATTCTATCTAACATTTTAGAGGTTTCAGTAATATGGAATTTCTTGAAGACTTCGGCAATGATATTTCCTAAGTTTTTCTTTTTAAATGGCAAGATTAAGTCTTGTTTTTTAATATGAGCAGGAATATCTGTTCCAGCTTCAACAAAATACTTGTCAGGTGTTGAATCTTCTAAGTTAAAGTTTGTCGGCTCATTTAAATATGGGAACTCTGGCGGCATGATTTCATTGAATAATAATTTCCCAACTGTGGTAATTAAAATTCGTTCTTTTTGCCAATCAGAGAATGGTTTTTCAATTGGGTGATTTGACTCACGATAAATATTATCTGTTTGAACACCAATTCTTGAATGCATATGCACATAACCACTTTGGTAAGCTGTAATGGCTTCAGTCAAGTCTTTGAAGACCATTCCTTCACCTTCGCGTCCCTCTTCTTCCATAGTTAGGTAATAGTTACCTAATACCATATCTTGAGAAGGAGTTACTACTGGTTTACCATCTTTAGGATTCAAAATGTTTTGAGCAGCTAACATTAACATACGTGCTTCTGCTTGCGCTTCATCACTTAATGGTACGTGAACCGCCATTTGATCTCCATCGAAATCGGCATTGTAAGCTTCACAAACAAGTGGATGCAAACGAATTGCACGACCATCAACTAATATCGGTTCAAATGCTTGGATACCAAGTCTGTGTAATGTAGGCGCCCGGTTCAATAGAACTGGATGCTCACGAATAACATCTTCTAAGACATCCCAAATTGCTTCGTCTTGACGATCAATTTTACGTTTTGCATTTTTAATGTTATTAGCTAGTTCACGTTCTACCAACTCTTTCATAACGAAAGGTTTGAATAGTTCGATAGCCATTTCTTTTGGTAAACCACATTGGTACATTTTTAAATTTGGTCCTACAACGATAACGGAACGACCAGAATAATCGACACGTTTACCAAGTAAGTTTTGACGGAAACGACCTTGTTTCCCTTTCAACATATGTGAAAGAGATTTTAATGGACGGTT
The DNA here is from genome assembly GCF_000744945.1 of Carnobacterium maltaromaticum DSM 20342. Taxonomy (NCBI): domain Bacteria; kingdom Bacillati; phylum Bacillota; class Bacilli; order Lactobacillales; family Carnobacteriaceae; genus Carnobacterium; species Carnobacterium maltaromaticum. The sequence continues at coordinate 2,541,457 of NZ_JQMX01000001.1, read as the reverse complement.
ACCTGGTCCAGTTACTGGACGGCCACGACGACCATTATCAATCAAAGCATCTACCGCTTCTTGAAGCATACGTTTTTCATTTTGAACGATAATGTTTGGTGCATTTAAATCTAATAAACGTTTCAAACGATTATTACGGTTAATTACACGACGATATAAATCATTCAAATCACTTGTTGCAAAACGTCCACCTTCTAATTGAACCATTGGGCGCAAATCAGGAGGAATAATTGGAACAACATCCATAACCATCCAGCTAGGGTCATTTCCAGAATTACGGAACGCTTCTAAAATATCTAGGCGACGAATTGCGCGCGTACGTTTTTGACCTTGAGCAGATTTCAATTCTTCTTTTAATTCAGCAACTTCTTTTTCAAGTTGAACATCTAAAAGTAATTGTTTAATCGCTTCAGCTCCCATTGCTGCTTGGAAACCTTGACCATATTGCATACGTTTTTCGCGATATTCTCTTTCAGTTAATAACTGTTTCTTCTCTAATGGTGTGTCACCGGGTTCGATAACAACATATGAAGCAAAATAAATGATTTCTTCTAACGCACGTGGACTCATGTCTAAAACAAGTCCCATACGGCTTGGAATTCCTTTAAAGTACCAGATATGAGAAACTGGTGCTGCTAATTCGATATGTCCCATGCGTTCACGACGAACTTTTGAACGTGTAACTTCAACGCCACAACGATCACAGACAATCCCTTTATAACGGATTCGTTTGTATTTACCACACGCACATTCCCAATCTTTTGAAGGTCCGAAAATGCGTTCACAGAACAAGCCATCACGTTCTGGTTTTAGTGTGCGGTAGTTAATGGTTTCTGGTTTTTTTACTTCCCCATAAGACCAGCTACGGATCTTGTCTGGTGATGCTAAACCAATTTGCATATTTTCAAAATTATTAACGTCTATCAAGGGGCCTACCTCCCTTTAATTATTAGTTGAGCTGCCCTATCTGCTCGAATATTTATCAACCAAGCGGGTGACTTTAATTTGTTAGTAAACTCTCGTCCACATGCAAATTAAAGTCTACTTGGTGCAATCAATCTTGCTTAGTTTTCTTCGTTTGCTAGTCTTTCTTTTTCAGCTGCTTCAGCACGGATTTTTTCTTGCTCTTCAGCATATTTGCTTAAAGCATCAATGTTGACAACATCATCATCATCATCTAAATCACGTAACTCGATTTCTTCATCATTAGCATCCAATACTTTCATATCCAATCCTAAGGCCTGTAACTCTTTAACTAATACGCGGAAGGATTCAGGAACTCCTGGTTTAGGAATTTTTTCACCCTTAACGATTGCTTCATAAGTTTTCACACGACCAACAACGTCATCTGATTTGTAAGTTAAGATTTCTTGCAAGGTATAAGCTGCCCCATACGCTTCCAGTGCCCAAACTTCCATCTCTCCGAAACGTTGTCCACCAAATTGAGCTTTACCACCCAATGGTTGTTGTGTAACTAGTGAGTAAGGTCCAGTTGAACGAGCATGTAACTTATCATCAACCATGTGGGCTAATTTAATCATATACATAATTCCAACTGAAATACGGTTATCAAATGGTTCTCCTGAACGTCCATCATACAAAATAGTTTTTGCATCATTGGCCATACCAGCTTCTTGAACAGTTGCCCATACATCTTCTTCACTTGCTCCATCAAAGACTGGTGTTGCAATGTGAATGCCTAGCTGACGAGCAGCCATTCCGATGTGTAATTCAAGTACTTGTCCAATATTCATCCGTGAAGGTACCCCAAGTGGGTTTAACATGATATCAACTGGTGTGCCGTCTGGTAAATAAGGCATGTCTTCTTCAGGCATAATGCGTGAAACGACCCCTTTATTTCCGTGACGTCCCGCCATTTTATCCCCTTCATTGATTTTACGTTTTTGCACGATATAAACACGAACTAACATGTTTACACCTGGAGATAATTCATCTCCTGCTTCACGTGTAAAGATCTTAACATCATGAACAATTCCGCCGCCACCATGTGGTACACGAAGTGATGTATCACGAACTTCACGTGCTTTTTCACCAAAGATTGCGTGTAGTAAACGTTCCTCAGCTGATAATTCTGTCACTCCCTTAGGTGTAACTTTACCAACTAATAAATCGCCATCGCGTACTTCAGCACCAATTCGGATAATTCCGAATTCGTCTAAGTCTTTCAAAGCATCGTCTCCGACGTTTGGAATTTCACGGGTAATTTCTTCAGGTCCTAATTTTGTATCACGTGCTTCCGATTCATATTCTTCAATATGGACAGAAGTGTACACGTCATCTTTAACTAGGCGCTCACTCATGATGATCGCATCTTCATAGTTATACCCTTCCCAAGTCATGAAGGCTACTAAGACGTTTTGGCCTAGAGCCATCTCGCCATTTTCCATTGAAGAACCATCTGCTAGAATTTCGCTAGCGTCAACACGGTCACCTAAAGCTACGATTGGGCGTTGGTTGTAACAAGTCCCGGCATTTGAACGACGGAATTTAGTGATTGAATATTTATCTAACGCACCATTATCTTGACGAATACGAATTTCTTTCGCATCAACATATTCAACTACTCCAGGATTGCGACAAATTAATGCAGCACCTGAATCATGAGCTGAGATATATTCCATCCCTGTTCCAACAAGTGGAGCTTGTGGGTGAATCAAAGGTACAGCTTGACGTTGCATGTTGGCTCCCATTAGGGCACGGTTACTATCATCGTTTTCCAAGAAAGGAATACATGAAGTCGCAACTGCAACTACCTGTTTAGGAGAAACATCCATATAATCGACACGGCTAATTGGTACTTCTAAGTTTTCAGAGATAAAACGAGCCATTACAATATCACTTTCAAAGCTACCATCTTCTAATAAGACTGAGTTTGCTTGCGCTACAACATAATGATCTTCCTCATCAGCAGTCAAGTAATCGATGTGTTTCGTTACTTTACCTGTTTCGCGATCAACACGACGATAAGGCGTTTCAATGAAACCAAATTTATTAATTTTTGCATAACTAGATAGGCTGTTAATCAGTCCGATATTCGGACCCTCAGGTGTTTCAATTGGACACATACGGCCATAATGGGAATAATGTACATCTCGTACTTCATATCCAGCACGGTCACGTGTTAATCCACCAGGTCCTAAGGCTGAAAGACGACGTTTATGCGTCAATTCACCAAGCGGGTTGGTTTGATCCATGAACTGAGACAGTTGTGAAGAACCAAAGAACTCTTTGATTGCTGCTACAACAGGACGAATATTAATCAATTGTTGTGGCGTTACAGTTGCTACATCTTGAATAGACATACGTTCACGAACCACACGTTCCATACGAGATAAACCAATACGGAATTGATTTTGTAGTAATTCTCCAACTGAACGAATACGACGATTACCTAAATGATCGATATCATCTACGTTGCCGATTCCTTCTTGTAAGTTAAAGAAGTAACTCATTGATGAAATGATGTCAGCAGGCGTTACGTTTTTAATATCTGTTGAAACATCACCATTTCCAATTACATTAACGATGCGATCTGGATCTTTTGGTGAAACAACTTGTACCACTTGAATTGTGAAAGGCTCTGGAACAACCCCTTCATCAGATGGATAAAGTGTTACACTATTAATTCCAGCATCGATAAATGGACTTAATTTATTGATCATATCACGATCTAATAACGTACCTTTTTCAGCAATAATTTCTCCTGTTTCAGGATCAATTAATGTTTCTGCTAAAGTTTGGTTAAATAGACGTGTTTTTAGATTTAATTTTTTGTTGACTTTATAACGACCAACATTGGCTAAATCATAACGTTTTGGATCAAAGAAACGAGCATTTAACAGACTTCTTGAACTATCTGCTGTTTTAGGCTCACCTGGACGTAGACGCTCGTAAACATCTTTCAAGGCTTCTTCAACACGTGAATCATTGGCATTTTTGTGTAGGTCTTTTTCTAAGGTTAAACGTAGGCTTTCATTGTCACCGAAGATTTCTAGAATTTGATCATCTGATCCAAATCCTAAAGCACGAACTAAAACAGATAAAGGAATTTTACGCGTACGGTCAATACGAACATACGATAAATCTTTTGCATCTGTTTCATATTCTAACCATGCGCCACGGTTAGGAATAACTGTCGAACCAAATCCTTGTTTCCCGTTTTTGTCGACTTTACCATGGAAATAAACCCCTGGTGAACGAACTAATTGAGAAACGATAACACGTTCAGCTCCATTGATAATGAACGTTCCCATATCTGTCATCAGTGGGAAATCACCAAAGAATACTTCTTGGTCTTTTACTTCGCCTGTTTCTCTATTTTGCAGACGTAACTTCACATGCAATGGTGCAGAGTAATTTGCGTCATGACTTCTAGCTTCTTCAACAGTGTATTTTGGGCTGTACAACTGATAATCAACAAATTCTAATGATAGGTTTCCAGCGAAATCTGCGATTGGAGAGATGTCTTTAAACATTTCACGCAATCCTTCATCTAGGAACCATTGGTAGGAATCAGTCTGTATTTCAATTAAGTTTGGAAGTTCTAAAACCTCGCTGATTCGTGCAAAACTTCTTCGTGTGCGGTGTTTACCGTAATTTACTAAGTGGCCTGCCAACCTATTCACCCCTCAAAACATATTTACATATACTAAGCAACAATCGCCAAAAACGAAATATTACAAATGAGTTACGAATGTTAAAATTCGTTAACAAAACTCTTTTTTTGCTATTTTTTGGCAAAAAAAAACCAAAAGATCCGTGACATTTTAAACTTAAAATTCACATTTTCTTTTGTTTCTTCCTTTAAAAACTCGCTCTGGACAATATTTCAGGACGAATTTCATGCTACTGAGTACAGTATTCGCATTAAAATAGTATACCTGTAATTCGCCTAACTGTCAATAGTTGATATTGAGCTACAAATTAAAAAAATTTCATCCTTCAGAAAGATTCTGAAAGGATGAAATTTCCCTACTACTATTTATTTTTTTGCAAGGCTTGGCTATGCCAATCACCCTCTGGTAAATAAAGACTATGTTGAGCAAATGAAGCATCATTATCTATACGATAAGGATAACAATACACTTCGAGTTTTTCATCAAATAGTTGAGTTTGTTCATTGTATAGCCAAACCGTTACAACTTTCCGTTCATATTCATTTTCTGGATGGTTAGAACCATAATAATTTTCTAGTGTATCTAATTCTTTTAGCGTTGGATGAAAATCACATAATTCAAACACTTCCCCATATACCCAGTCATCTCCCACTAATAAAGCCGGATAACCTTTTTCCGTTAAATGATATAGCTCCCCTTTAATTCTGGCTCTCCTTGGTTTGCCCATGACTTTTCCAGCTAAATATAGCTGATAGTTAAAAAGCCCCTCCATTAAACTTCCATAAGTAAACAGTGGACGTGGTTGTTCTTCTTGCATTAGTGAATGGCACCTCCAACGGCTTTTAAGTCCGCTTTTCCATCATATTCGACAATCGCTGAAATTGCTGCGGTCAGTCCCTTAGTAATATCTGGCAAACTCATATAAGGTTGATTCGCTTTATCTAAAACTTGTGCTGGAATAAAAGGCACGTGAATAAAGCCACCTTTAAGATTAGGGTATTCTTTTTCAATCAAGTATTGAACTTGATACATAATATGGTTACAAACAAATGTCCCCGCTGTATTTGAAACACTGCCTGGAATTCCTGCTTCTTTAATCGCTGTTACCATTGCTTTAATTGGTAATTGAGTAAAGTAAGCCGGTGCTCCATCTGCTTGAATGACTTCATCAACGGGTTGATTGCCTTCATTGTCCGCAATTCTAGCATCATCAATATTAATTGCAACTCGTTCTGGCGAGACAGTAAAACGTCCACCTGCTTGCCCGATATTTAGGACAACATCTGGTTGGTGTTCTTCAATTGCTTTTTTAACGACTTCTGCTGCTTTTCCAAAAACAGTCGGAATTTCTAATTGAATGACTTCTGCACCATTAATAACTGGCGCTAACCCTTTAACAGCTTCTAGAGCAGGGTTAATTGGTTCGCCACCAAATGGATCAAAACCTGTAACTAAAATTTTCATTTCGTATTCTTCCCTTCTGTAGTTCATTCTATTGATTCAAGATTTTAATTTAAATTTTAACACTAAAACGCCCAGAAATACATTAAAACGACATGAACCACTAACATAATTATAGCTAATGGAGCTTGAGCTTTTATAACAGCATTTTGATCTTTGATTTCTAGCAAAGCCACTGGCAAAGCATTGAAATTAGCCGCCATCGGTGTTAATAATGTTCCACAGAAACCTGCTGTCATCGCTAAAGCCCCTGCAATGACTGGATCCGCTCCTTGAGCAATAACAAATGGTACACCAATTCCTGCTGTAATAACTGTAAAGGCTGCAAAACCATTCCCCATAATCATTGTAAAGATCATCATACCTAAACAGTAAGCAATAACACCAATTAAACGATTACCCTCTGGAACAAATCCAGAAATACCGTTTGAAATCACCGTTCCCACACCAGCTGCATTGAAGATTACGCCTAACGCTGCTAATAATTGTGGCAAAATCCCTGTCGTTCCAACTTGTTGAATCATACGATCTGTATCATCTAAAACAACTTTAGGTTTTGCTTTAGTAATAAACATTGCAACAACTAAAGAGATGACTGCTGCAATTCCAATTCCAATTTGTCCAGATAAAGGACCAAATGGAGCTGTCTGAGCCACAATAACTGCCACTAACGCTAGAACTAAACAGGGAACAAACACAAGATTCCCTAGTTTTCCTGCCGCCTGCTCAGATTCTTTTTCATTTAAATCTGCCACTTTTCCTAACCTAACTTGTTTAAATAGAGTTAACACACCCATTAACAAAATAATGATGCCATCAACTATAAATGGAATATAGTTTCCAGCTCCGAAAACAACTCCTAATAACAGCCAAAAAGCAGCTGTGCCTATACGAGCCGGATTTGTTTGATCACGGAAAGCTCGAACAGCTGTCATAATTAAGATTAAACCAATTAATATATACCTGAATAATTCATACTTTTAATTAAAACCATGTGAAACTGCCTCACGGCAGCTTACAATTACTTTTTCATCTTCACCCGTTAAGTGATGAAAAAAGAACCCCTTTCTGCTATGGTTAAAGTGACTAAACCAACCAAAAGAAAGGAGTTCTTCTAATGACTAGCTTACACAAAAACCAAGTAAAATTCAATTCAAATATCACTATTTCTCATACAGGTGGTCAATTATCGAGTGATTCGGGTCTCGTCCTAGTGAAAGAGCTGATGAACACCTTCGGTTTTTCTGAACTGGCTAAGCAACACATTCACATTGAAGACGAACGAGCATATTTTACTCATGACAACTTATCCATACTTGAGCAGTTCATTATGCAATTAATTGCTGGTTACTCAGCTGATTCTGCAGCTAATCTCCTGAGACAAGATCCTGTGTTTAAAGCTGTTTTAGATAGGAAAGAACTCGCTTCTCAATCTTCACTTTCTCGATTTTTAGATCGACTATCTGAGGAGAATATCCATGAACTTCAAGCTTTGAACCAAGAACTTATTGATAAAGCACGCCTCATCCGTAATGATACGGAATTAATCATTGATTTAGATTCGACCCATTCAGATACATTTGGTCACCAAGAACAAACGGATTATAATACCCACTACCAAACCTATGGTTATCATCCATTGGTAGCTTTTGACGGATTGACTGGTGACTTCTTAAAAGCTGAACTACGTTCAGGAAATCAATATACATCAAAAGGCGTAAAGGAGTTTCTCACACCTTTATTAGAGCACTATAATCACTCTCTACCAAACACTGACATCTTGGTTCGTGGAGACAGCGGGTTCGCTACACCTGGTGTGTATGATTCGTGTGAATCAAAAAAGAGTCATTATGTTATTCGACTGAAGAATAATCGTAGACTAGGTCAAATAGCTGAGAAATCAGTACTTTATGGCGATAATCAAAAGTGGGAAGAACGAGAAGTTCAGTACTTCTCCACCACTTATCAAGCACAATCCTGGTCACAAAGTCGTCGCGTGTGTATACGCTCAACACGTGAAGCGGGCGAACTACTCTTTCGACATGAGTTTATCGTGACGAATCTATCAGAAAATGTTTCTCCTGATACCATCTTTTCTCTCTATGCCAAACGTGGCACAATGGAGAACTTCATTAAAGAAGCGAAAGCTGGCTTTTACTTTGACAAGACAGACAGTCCTCGCTTTTTGGAGAATCATGTCCGAATGATGCTCAGCTTGATAGCTTACAACTTAGTCAACTTCTTAAGAACGATTGGCTTTGAGGAAGTCCAAAAGGGAATGACCATTCATTCTATTCGATTGAAGTTTCTGAAAGTTGCTGGGAAATTAGTCCAAACGGGTAGACGAGTCTATCTCAAATTATCTAGTTATCATGTGTATCAGAATGAATTCTACAGGGTCTTTGCTCGCCTGAGGCGAGCCAGTCAATGGATCTAATCCAACAATCTAACGATTTTTTTACTGGGAAGTTATCCAGGGAGAAGTATGCTCAAAATGCCTTACACCCAAAATTTATTCCTCAATATTTTTGAACAGTGAATGTTTGAAGTAACTTTTTAGTCAAAATCAGTTGATAGGGATATTAGTGATACATATTTCAATAAAATGTACCAAAGAATTAAAGCTATGAATTATTCAGGATATAAAAGAATTCTAAAATAGTACTTGCAAAATTTTCCATATTCTAACGCTCCCCCTTTTCTTTAGAGGCTGCGCCGACATTTACGCCATATTTTTTAGCCATCTTTTTATCAAAAATCATATTATAAATTGCTACCATTACTAACATAATCAACGCAACAGGAACTGATGCTAATGCAATCGAAACATTCGAAACTTCATATCCTAATGAATCAAATGTCGTCTGAATAAGCAATACTCCCGCCGCTGCAATAAACGTATTTTGGGCAAAAAAGTTTCCGAAATTTTCTGTTGCCGCTGCCCGAGCTTTTATTTTATCCTGATCTTCTTCACTCACGTCACCATATTTATTAACTGCTGCTGCTTGAGCCATTGGATTTACAATTGGACGAATAAATTGCGTCTGACCTTGCACACGAATAGAAAGCGTTCCTGCAATTTCTCGAATAATCATATAGATTGTCAAGAATCTACCCGGTGTTAAATTTTTAATTTTTTCAATAATCACGACGGCTTGCTGACGTAACCCAAACCGTTCTGACAAACCAATCATTGGCAATGTCAATAAAAACAAAGTAACTAATCGATTTGAAACAAATGCCTCTCCTAATAATGCCAAAAACTCAGTGAATGAAATCCCTGAAACTAAAGCTGTCGCCAATGCTGCAACTAAAACAACAGCAATGGTATCAAATTTAAAAATAAATCCAACTAAAATAATTAAAATACCAATCAATTTAATAATTTCCACTTTTTTCTCCCCTTATTTTTTTATTTTCCTCATTATACACTACCTAACTAGCAATGTTAATTACTTTTTAATGATAGCATCTATTCATTTAACCCACAAAAAAAGTCAACAAAAACTTTTTCAAAGTTCGTGTCGACTTTTTATTCTTTAATTTACTTGTTTAATACTTTGAATAATCCAGTAGCCTTTATCTTTAGCAATAATCTCAGCGTTGCCAAAAGTTTCTTCCATTTTCGCTTTTGCAGATGGCGCTCCTTGTTTCTTTTGGATTACAACAGTTAAGCTGCCACCCACTTTTAAATAATGATACGCTCCGGTCAAAATACTATGAACAACTTCTTTTCCTGCCCGAATTGGTGGATTACTAACAATCGCTGCAAAATCTTTGCCTTTCACCTGATCATATACATCAGACACATGAATATCGACTGTTGAAATCCGATTATTTGACGCGTTTTGTTTTGCCAAACCCAAGGCACGTTCGTTGACATCAACCATTTCAACTTGTCGTTCTGGATCTGCTTTAGCTAGTGACAACCCCATTGGACCGTACCCACATCCAACATCTAGTATTGGACCATCTACTAATTCTTTCAAATCAAGCGTTTCAATTAGCAATCTTGAACCAAAATCAACTGTCTTTTTCGAAAAAACCCCTTGATCTGTAACAAATTTAAACTCATGACCTTTTAGCGTATACGTCCATGCTACTTCTTTCGAGACAGCGGACGGTTTATTTGTATAATAGTGATCTGCCATTTTGCGCTATTCCTCGTTTCCTTTTCATTTACTCTTTTCTATTCTACACTTTTTCAGCACAACTTCCTACTTTATCTGTTAAATCAACTGAATTATTTTTGCCAGAATTGCTCTAATTCTGTACTAACTTCTTTTGTATTCGTTACTCGTTTCGCATTGCTCCAATGTTCTGGAAACAGCATCTGATATCTAGTTGAATGAAACCTTTGATCTAGTAACAGCACAACACCTTTGTCACTACGACCTCTTATGACTCTCCCCGCTGCTTGCAAAACCTTATTCATTCCTGGAATTTGATAGGCATATTGATATCCTTGACCATTTTCATGGTCGTAGTATTTTTTCACTAAATCTTGCTCTACATTTAATTGCACCAAACCCACACCTATGATTGCTACGCCAATTAAACGTTCACCTTTTAAATCAATTCCTTCAGAAAAAATTCCACCTAACACACAAAACCCAGCCAAACTCTCGGATGGGTTATCTTGAAAACTCGCTAAAAAAAGTTCTCGCTCGCTTTCATCCATCATAGACTCTTGAATAATAGTCTTAAATTTAGGATATTTTATTGAAAACTGTGTATATACTTGATCTAAATAGTGATAAGAAGGAAAGAAGAAAAGATAATTCCCATTTTTTCCTTCTATCAATGCCGCTAAACTATCAATAATCGGTTCAATACTCGAATCCCGATTTTGATATTTCGTATCGACATAATCTGATACTAACAGCAATTGTTTTTCAGGAGCAAATGGTGAAGGCAATTGGTAACACAAAGCTTCCTTTTCACCTCCTAAAATCTGTGAAAAATAAGACATTGGCGATAATGTAGCCGAAAATAAAATAGAGGCTTTCCCCATTTTTAAAGTTTGGTTTAGTAAATAAGAAGGATTTAAGCACAACTGTTTAATCGTGACTTCGAAACCTTTGACCTGAATATAAGTAACGTATCGTTCGTCATAGAGTTCAGAAATTTTCAAATAGGTTAAGGCTTCAAAATAAACAGCTAACAATTCCCCTTGTACTTCAGATTGCATATTTAATGGTAACCAAATTTTCGCTGCTTCTGTAAATTTCCATACGTGATTTAAAAAAGTATCTGCAGGTTCAGTTTGAATTAAGAATTCACGTCCCTCACAATTTTTCTTAAAGGCAGCTAAATCTTTATCTAGTCGGTTAACTGCTCTTAAAAGTTTTTTATCTTCATCTTGATTCTGTAATGCCTTTTTCAGTTGGTGGATCTTGCTACGACTCAAACTAGCTGAAAACATCGATTTTGAACGCTCAACTAAATTATGCACCTCATCAATTAAAAACACATAATCATTTTTTTCTTCTGTAAAAAAACGTCTTAGATAAACGACTGGATCAAATAAATAATTATAATCACAAATAATTGTATCGCACCATAAACTAACATCTAAAGATAACTCAAAAGGACAAATAGTGTATTTACGCGCGTAAGTTTCAATCACATCACGAGTTAATTGATTTTCTTTTGTTAACAGATCAAACATCGCTTCATTTAAACGGTCATAGTAACCTCTAGCATAAATACAATGATCCGGGTTACAAATTCGCTCATCTAAAAAACAAATTTTATCCTTAGCTGTTAACGTGACACTTTTTAACTGCAGACCCTTTCGTTCCATTTCAGAGACAGCATCTTCTGCTACTTGACGTGTAATTGTTTTGGCTGTTAAATAAAATAATTTTTCTGCTTTTCCCTCACCAATTGCTTTAATACTTGGAAACAGCGTTGACATTGTTTTCCCAATACCAGTCGGTGCTTCACAAAAAAGCTCTTGTTCAGTCAAAATTGTTTTGTAAACTGCTACAGCTAACTCTCGTTGTCCGTTACGATAGCTGCCATAGGGAAACTCTAACTCTTTAATGGATTGGTCCCGTAGTTTTGTCCAATTATCTTTAAAAATAATCCAGTCTTCATACTTTTTTAAAAGATCATCAAAAAAATGGATTAACTCTTTTCTAGTCCAAACTTCTTGCGTTTTTGTCAGTTCTTCAGTTAGCGTTTGGAAATAACTTAACTGTAAACAAACCTCATCTAGATCTTCCTCCTGACAAAGTAAATAGCCGTAGCATTTTAATTGTCCCCAATGTAAGGCTTGTTCAGCTTCATTCAATAAATCAAATGGTGTTTCCGAGGTTTTTATTTCATCAATCAAGACTGGTTGATTTTCTTCACGAACAATTCCATCAAGTCGCCCTTCAATAGTATATTCTTTCTGATTTAACATCCTTTTCGTTTTTAAAACAACCTCTGCTTGATAGTTTTCACCAGCAGCTTTTTGGATTTTTTTATGAATACGCGTACCTTCAATAGCCGTATGGGCGGAACTGGTAAAACGTTGATCAATGCTACCTTTGCGCAAAATAAAACTAACTAATTGACGCACAGCAATTTTTTCTTTCACCATAGTTCACACCCCTTTTCAAAATACTCTGACTCCATTATAGAACATACATTCCCATAAAGATATAAAAATTTCAAGGCACTAGGACAGTCAGATTACTTTGATTAAATCTTAGACAAAATCTATTTTACAAAAAAAAGACTAAAGATTTTTCTCCTTAGTCTTTTCCTACTGCTTATTTAATATAATGTCGGAACCAAACCGCCATCTACTCGCAAAGCTGCTCCATTGATAGCACTAGCCATCGGACTACTTACAAAAACTACCATCCGTCCAATTTCTTCTGGTGCAATAAATTTCTGAATTAAAGAGTTAGGTCGATTTTCTTTCATAAAACGTTGGCCTTTTTCAACCAATGTTTCATTGCCGCCAGGAAACCAATTTTCCAGCATCTCAACAACTCCTTCAGTCATTGTCGAACCAGGCATCACTGTATTCACAGTAACTTTACTGCCTTGGGTCAACTTTGCCAATGTTTTAGACAGCGACAGTTGCATCGTCTTCGACATACTATATTGCGGCATTTCTGCATCTGGCATCACAGCTACTTCACTAGCAATAAACAAAATGCGCCCCGCATCACGCTCTAGCATCTGAGGTAAATAATAGCTTGCTAAACGATTGCCGCTTAAAACATTTACATCAAAATAATGTTGCCAATCTGCATCAGTTAACTGAAAATAATCAGAATTGGTAAAAATCCCTAAATTATTAACTAAAATATCCACTTTTGGAAAAGCATCCGTCATCTGTTTTGTACCCTCTTGAGTCGTGATGTCGAATGGCGCAGCAGATGGATTCGTCATTGGATACGCCGTTTTTATTTCCGCAACAACTTCATTAACCGTCCCTGTACTTCGACCATTAACAATGACATCAACACCTTCTTTAGCAAGTTCAAATGCAATTGCTTTGCCAATTCCTTTTGTAGAGCCTGTAACTAATGCTGTTTGTCCTTGTAAATACATATCCATTTGGTTTCCTCCATTATTATTCAGACTATCTATTTTTATTCCAGTAGATTCCCATTGATTTATTCTGATTAAAAATCAAAATTATCAGGATCTGGCCCAATTCGATGATTTTCATTTAATTGTTGAATTTGTTGCATGTCTTTTTCAGATAAATTAAAATCAACTATATCTTTATTTTGTGCTAAACGCTGTTCATTTGTTGACTTAGGAATAGTGATCACTCCATTTTGTAAATCCCAACGTAGAATTACTTGAGCAGCCGTTTTCCCGTGTCTTTCTGCAATTGCTAAAATAACCGGATTCGTTAAAATTTCACCATTCATCAGCGGCGACCATGCTTCCATTTGAATATTATGTTGCTTCAAGTAATTTTGCAACTCCAACTGTGTTAATTTAGGATGGTACTCGACTTGATTAATCACAGGTTTAATTGATGTTTCTGCAAATAATTCTTCTAAATGGTGAATTTGGAAATTGCTGACACCAATACTCCGAATTTTTCCATCTTGATAAAGTTCTTCCATTTTTTTCCAAGTCGGAATAAATTTACCTGATACTGGCCAATGAATTAAATATAAATCTAAATAATCTAAGCCTAGTTTATCCAAACTGACTTGATAAGCTTTTTCAACTTCTTCAAAACCCATATCAGCTGTCCAGACTTTCGAAGTGACAAATAGCTCTTTTCGAGAAATACCTGCTGCTACAATCCCTTGACGAATCCCTTCACCAACTGCCTCTTCATTTCCATAGATACTAGCTGTATCAATACTGCGATAGCCTTGAACAATCGCTATTTTAATTGCCTCAACCAACTCTGCGTGGTCTTCTACACGAAAAACACCTAGGCCAATCCACGGCATGTTTACCTCGTTGTTTAATGTAACTTGATTCTCAAAATTAATGTTCATTTAAAATTCCTCCATGAAAATGATTTACTTTTTTTTAGTATAGGTTTACTATATACCTAACACTTTCAAATAGGAAGTAGGTACTTTATTGTGCTATAGGTACCAAAAAGTACCTATACAGAGACTAAAGAAATGAGTGAAGAAGATGAAAACCATTACGTACAATATCGGTGTTGAGGCAACAATTGATGTGATTGGCGGGAAATGGAAGCCAATTATCTTATGTCATTTGAAACATGGAACCAAACGGACTTCTGAATTAAAACGATTAATGCCGTCTATAACCCAAAAAATGCTCACACAACAATTACGTGAATTAGAAGCAGATGGTGTCGTAACCCGAATCGTTTACGAACAAGTCCCACCTAAAGTTGAGTACTCTTTAAGTAGCTACGGTCAATCACTAGCACCTGTTTTAGAATTACTTTGTCTATGGGGTGAGAAACACATTGAACAACGCGTCTCTCTTTACCAAGAAGACATTGTGTTGGAAAATACTGAATTAACTTAAATTTAAAATTCCTATCGACTAGAAAGAATCTGGTCGATAGGAATTTATTTTATCGTTTAATATATTCTGATTTTAAGCAAATTTTTTGATACTCTTTTGTACAAACTAAATCAAATGCTAGGCGACCTATTTCTGATAATTGTAAATCGATAGTAGAAATCCCCATCGCTTCACTTACATACATATTCGATTGCCCAATCACTTGAACTGTAAGCCCTTTTCGTTGGAATACTTGAAAAATCGCCACTGCCGTCTCATCATTGTTTGTAAAAACTACTTCTGGAACATCTTTCAGTTGACTAAAATAGTCGCCCGCTATAATCCCACCCGGACCATCGTAACAATTATCAACTAAATAATCTGGGTTTAACGGACCAAAGTTTTTTTGATATGCCTCAAAAGTTAATCTGGCACTGTTACTGATCAGCTGGCTACGACCTAAAGTTAACGCTATTTTATTTTTTCCTTGCGCCTTTAATTCAGCAAAAACTTGATTATAAGCTGCTAATCGATCCACATAAACACCGGACACAAGATAATCCCCTGTATCTTCACAACAAACAATCGTCCCATATTTTGTAAATTTTTCAATTTCAGCCATTTCATGAACTCTAGATGTCACAATAATACCGTCAAAGCGTTTATTTTTCAGCTGAGTGAAATAATATTTTTCTTTAGCTTTATCATAATTACTTGGCAACAATGTCACCATATACCCTTTTTCAAACGCATTTTCTAATATTCCATTAATAATCTGATCAAAATAAATAAGACTAATCGCTGGAACAATTACACCAATCGTCTTCGACTCCCCTGATTGCAGATCTCTCGCTTGGCTATTCGGAGCATAATCATGTTCCGCAATAACTTTTAAAATGCGTTCTTTTTTCTCTTCTGAAACATAAGGATGCTGATTTAAAACACGCGAGACTGTCGAAACCGAACAACCAGACAACTTAGCGATATCTTTAATATTCAACTTCAATCACAGCCCTTCCACTTCTTTGGTTATTCTAAGTATAACCAAAGAGGACACCATAACCAAGTTTTAATTAAACCAATTGTCCAGTTGGAACAAAATAATCTTTTAAAATAAAATTTGCAATAACCGGAATAAATAAACTTCCATTCTCAACAATATGAATCAATTGATTTTCAAGAGTCAATGTCACTTTACGGACACCTTCTTCTTCACCTAAATTAATCTCTTTAATTTGATTCGATTTAACGATGCAGCTATAACCGTGTTCAAATACCGACTTCTGTTGAATATGAATTTGATCTTCCACTAATTTCAACTCCACGTAACAATATCTTAACCCTTCACTATCTATCACTTCAATAATACCTCTCATATTATCTCTCCTCACATATCATTCTGTTAATTTTATCTTACAGTATGAAATGCTTCCCAGGTCAAGAGATATCTTTTCTGTTTCTCCTATGTATTTTTTTACATAAAAAAGAGGAGACTTTGGTTTCCCAAAATCTCCTCTTTAAATTTATTTAATTAACTATTCCGCCTTGTTTAACAAAGCCTTCCTAGCTTTTAAAAAAATTATTTAACTGTTACAGAAGCTCCAACTTCTTCTAATTGAGTTTTAAGAGCTTCAGCGTCATCTTTAGATACGCCTTCTTTGATTGGTGCAGGAGCGCCATCAACTAGTCCTTTAGCTTCTTTCAAGCCAAGGCCTGTAGCTTCACGAACAACTTTGATAACTTTAATTTTTTGGTCTCCAGCAGCAGTTAATTCTACTGTGAATTCTGATTGCTCTTCAGCAGCAGGACCAGCAGCGCCAGCAGCAGCTACAGGAGCAGCAGCAGTTACGCCAAATTCTTCTTCGATTGCTTTTACTAAATCGTTTAATTCTAATACTGTTGATACTTTCAAATCAGCAATGATTTGTTCAATGTTTAATGCCATTGTTATGTTCCTCCATTAGTGGTTATATTTTTTTGTTTTTTGATTAACTTGCAAGTAAGAATAAGGGCTTAAAATTAAGCAACTTCTTCTTCTTTTTGTTCTGCAACTGCTTTGATAATAAGAGCAGTATTTCTGACTGGAGCTTGTAGTACTGATAATAGCATTGAAAGTAAACCTTCGCGATTTGGTAGTTTCGCAAGTGCTTCGATTTCTTCTTTAGAAGAAACTTTTCCTTCAATAATACCACCTTTAATTTCTAAAGCTTCTGCTTTTTCAGCGAAGTCATTGATAATTTTTGCAGGTGCGATAACATCTTCATTACTGAACGCTACTGCTGTAGGTCCTTTGAAAACATCACCTAAACCTGGTAGGTTAGCTGCTTCAGCCGCGCGACTTAAAATTGAGTTTTTAATAACTTTCATTTCAACGCCTGCTTCACGTAATTGTTTACGTAACTCAGTGACTTGGTCAACTGTTAAACCACGGTAATCAACGATAACAACTGATGCTGCATCAGTAAATTTTACTGTTACATCTTCAACGATTGCTTGTTTTTTAGCGATAGCTGCTTGACTCATGTTAGAATTTCACCTCCTGGTAGATTGTCTGGAACTCGTGATTCAGAAATTAGATTGTTCCTTTATATAAAGTGTAGGTCGATTGTTTATTTCCTTACAACAAGTGTAGCTCTATACTCAATCTTCTTACAAGATTTAACAAGGGGACAACTCTCATTTCATTCGTCTTGTGCTTTTCATCATCTATTCTGTCTCGCAAAGCGAGCCAATCATAATGATTCAAAGCAAAAAGCCCCATGTCACCTTAGACATAGAGGGATAGTTGTATGCTTTCACATATATTCATCCTCGGCAGGTATTTTAAGGCTTACGCCACCTACTGTCTTCGGTAATATTTATTAACCTAAATGATTGTACCAAGTACAATCATTTAGGTCAAGCTATTTTTTAATTAAAATGAACCTTGGTCAACTTTTACGCCAGGACCAAAAGTTGTTGTAACTGTAATATTTTTGATGTATTGTCCTTTAGCAGAAGACGGTTTAACTTTCAACATTGTATCGTTGATTGTTTTAAAGTTTTCTACTAATTTAGCATCATCAAATGATACTTTACCGATTGGAGCTTGTACGTTACCAGCTTTATCAACGCGGTAAGTTACTTTACCTGCTTTGATTTCGTTAATAGCTTTAGTAACATCCATAGTTACAGTACCAGTTTTAGGGTTAGGCATTAAACCTTTAGGTCCTAACACACGTCCAAGACGACCAACTTCTGCCATCATGTCAGGTGTAGCAACGATAACGTCGAAATCGAACCATCCACCACTGATTTTTTGTACAAGATCAGATTCACCTACGTAATCTGCGCCTGCAGCTTCTGCTTCTTTAGCTTTATCGCCTTTAGCGAATACTAATACACGTTGAGTTTTACCTGTTCCGTTTGGAAGAACAACTGCACCACGAATTTGTTGGTCAGCTTTCTTAGGGTCAACACCAAGTCTATAAGCGACTTCTACTGTTGCATCAAATTTAGCAAAATCAATTGATTTTACTAAAGCAACTGCTTCTTCTACTGAATAAGCTTTTGTAACATCAACTTGCTTCGCAGCAGTTTGATATTGTTTGCTTTTTTTAGCCATGTTCTTTTTCCTCCTTGATTGTGGTTATAACGGTTTTACCTCCCACTTAATCCTCATATCTAATTTATTAGTCTATGAGCGATACTGAGAAGCCTGGTTGAAGATTAGTCCTCGATTGTGATACCCATGCTTCGTGCAGTACCTTCGACCATACGCATTGCAGATTCAACAGATGCAGCGTTTAAGTCGGGCATTTTTGTTTCAGCGATATCTCTAACTTTATCGCGTTTAACTGTCGCAACTTTTTTAGTATTTGGTTCACCAGAACCAGATTCAATACCAGCAGCTTTTTTAAGTAAAACAGCAGCAGGTGGTGTTTTTGTAATAAATGTAAATGAACGATCTTCATATACAGAGATTACTACTGGAATAATTAGTCCAGCTTGGTCAGCAGTACGTGCATTAAATTCTTTACAGAATCCCATGATATTTACTTGTGCTTGACCTAATGCAGGGCCTACCGGTGGAGCTGGATTTGCTTTACCTGCAGGGATTTGCAATTTAACTAACTTAACAACTTTTTTAGCCACGAGACATACCTCCTTGATTGAGTCCGTGATGTGGTTAATGGGGTTAATATTTCCCCTCCCACTTTCTTACATACGTTAAAACGTACCTAAACAATATAGCAGATTCTATTTAACTTTGCAATCTTTTTTCCAAAAACAAAAAATAACCATCTACTATACACTCTTGGCAATTGAATAGATGGTCATCCTCATTTTAATTACTAGCTACCATCTTTTGAACGGCTCTACTTTATAAGGAATCATGTTAACGCACGATTTCTTTTTCACTTTGAGTATTCCATTTCAAAACTGAATCAGTTTTAGTCCTCTTTCCATAAAAATTGGGTCACAGCTTGGTCAACTGCTTGATTTTCATGCAATAAACTATGAGCAGCTTTTAAACCCGTAAAGGTCATTTCACGATAATCCGCGACCTTCCCTTCAAATATAAATCGAGCTGATAAGGCACTAGCCACCGATACCGACCCATCACTTTTTGTACCATCTTCCTTATCTCCAGCAATAGACAACACAGCTAAATCAACTGGTAGATTATCACGTAAGTTCATGAAATTCTGATACCGCTCTGTTGCCATTAAAGGACCTTCGTCTGTCAAATCAAAATCTGTTACACCATCTGCCCCAATTTCTAATCCATTGATTGGCGCTCCAATCAAAACAAGCTTATCCAGGCTAGGGTAACTTACATCCTGCCCAAATTTAGTTATATAATTTGTCAAACTAACGCCACCCATAGAATGACCAACAGCATTTAGCGTTTCGATACCGTAATTGGTTTTCAATGATTGAAAGAGCTCCTGTAACCACCAACTTTGGTTTTCTTCAGTGCTTTTATTGTCGCTAAACAGTACTTGAATCAAGGGGTTTTTAGCCTTGGAATCATACTCCCCTTCATAATGAATGCTTGCATCAGGATCAATCGTTGCAACAAGAGATGGGGTACCTTCCTTATCTTGACTAAATCGTTTAATCATCCCTCCAAAAGAACCTTTTCCACCACTGTAACCATGAACAAAAATAGTTGGAACATTCAACATTGGCTCAGATTCAGCCGATGGACTAGCAGAATCTGCAGAGCTTGCGGTGTCTTTTTCTACTATACTTTTTTTAGCTGGTAGTGTCGGCTGATTTTTTGGTGGACTGAACCAAAAGTAAGCACCGCCGATTAAGACGACTAAAAGAATCAATCCCACGAGACTAAGAACTATTTTTTTCATCAACTTCCCTCCTATACGAAATATATAGAAAAAAGAGACGTGAGCATAACCCACAATCTCTTTTATTTTATAGTTTTATTCTATAATGTGTCGATTTGTTCGAAATCAAGCTCTGTACTTGTTTCGCGACCAAACATTTCTACATTTACTTTAAGCTTCGCACGTTCATTATCAATCTCAGTGATTTTACCAGTTAAACCGCTAAATGCACCTTCAATAATCGTAACTGTATCGCCAACTTCGAAGTCGATTTCTTGATGACGAGTACTGATTCCTAAACGACGTAAAATAACTTCAATCTCTTCATTTAACAAAGGAGCAGGCTTGCTTCCAGCGCCATGAGAGCCAACAAACCCGGTTACACCAGGTGTATTACGTACAACATACCAAGAATCATCTGCCATAATCATTTCAACTAAAACATATCCAGGGAATGTTTTTTTCATATTTACTTTTTCTTTACCATTTTTTGTTTCAGTTTCTTCTTCTTCAGGAACAACTACACGAAAAATGTAATCTTCCATTCCCATACTATTTGAACGTGATTCAATATTTTGCTTTACTTTATTTTCATAGCCAGAATATGTGTGTAATACATACCATTGTTTTTCGCTCTCGATCTGTTCCACGCTTAACACTCCTAATTTTTATTTTGAATACAAAAAAACCTTCATTCCTAAAAAGAAGGTTTCTATTGCGTTTGATTTACATCTTAGTATACCATTATTGGTCATAATTCGCCAATTAAAAATCATTAAATTATTTAATAAATAAACCTAAAAGAGACGTAATCCCGAAATCAACAATCATAAAGAAGATTACAAAGAAAAATACTGTTCCAAAAACGGTCATAGTATATTTTCTTAACTCTTTACCTGTTGGCCAAGTTACTTGTTTCATTTCGCTTTTAACGCCACTAAAGAATTTGCCCATCTTGTTTCCCTTCTTTCTTTGTATTTCTTATTTCGTTTCACGATGTAATGTATGTTGGTTACAATATTTACAAAATTTCTTTATCTCTAAACGTTCAGTGCGATTGCCTTCATTTACTTTTTTGGCATAGTTTCTTGATCCACAAACTGAACATGCTAATGCTGTTTTTTTACTACTCATCTTTTCACCGTACTTTCTTTTGTGCAGACGATTATCATCTTATTTAATTTAACATCCCTTTGTTTCCCTGTCAAATTGTATTTCCATTAAATATGAGTATTCTTTTATAAACTTGTTATTTAAAATAGCAAACTAATCAGCATTAAGCAAACCAAAGCACCGTTAATTAAAATTAAATTCTTAATTGATAGTACAAACGTTTCTGTTTTGACTTGTTTTTGATTAAAAATAGATAAGTTTTTTGAAACTGGAAATAGTGTTAGTAAAACTGCAAGCATAATTGGATGATATATCTTTAGTACAACCGCCAGAACAACTGCCACGTATGATAAATAAATCAATACATTAAATAGTTGAACTCCTCTTTTACGTCCGATATAAAAAACTAATGTATAGCGGTGGTTGACAATATCTTCATCTAAATCACATAGATTATTCGCCAACATAATATTAGCTATAGTAAAGATTGAAGGAATTGAAACCAATAAAATCACTAAAATCTGTAAATAATTTCCAACTAAAGCAAATTGATAATTTGGAAGAAACTGTAAATTTAACAAAGTGCCTGAAGATAAATTGACATAGACAGCAATAAAAAATATTCCAAATCCCATTGTGACACCTGAAAATAGTTCCCCAACAGGCATTCGTGAAATCGGCACCGGTCCATACGTATAAAAAATACCAATAAAGAAACAGGCTCCGCCCATAAACAACACTAAAATATCTGTTCTAAAAACTAACCATAGTCCTAAAGCCGCTGCAATAACTAGCATTGTCAAAATTATAGCACGGACTAATTTTTCTGGTATTTTTTCTTGCCCAATAATATTGACTTGATCTTTATAACCCTCATCTTTTGCTTTCAAAAAATCCATAAAATTATTGATTGCAGTTGTCGTCATGTCAAAAATTAACATTGCTGCGAAAAATAAAAGTGTATTGCCTAAGTTAAATTCTTTAAAATATAAAGCCGCAAATAAGGCTCCCAGTAAGAAAGGAAACAAACTGGCTAATTTCGTTTGTATTTCAACCAATTTAAGAAAGGTTTTAATCGACATGTGTTCCTCTCCTTAATAAAAAGTTTGTTGAGCCGGGTAACTCCGGAAGAAAAATAGGAAATTCCAAAAAAAGTAGATCTTTACTTTTTTGGGAATTTATCTTTTTTCCGAGGAGCTGGCTCATAAGAACCGACTTTATTTCAACGTTTCATTTTTTTCAAGAGTATAATCTTTGGAAGTCAGTTTAAAGGTATCTTTCAAGCCTTTTGAAATATACACTTTGTTTTCTTTCGTAACAAAAATTGCTTCAACCCCGTCTATATCATCAATAAATTCAAGTCCACCTTTCACACCTTTTGAAAAGACTGCAGTAGATAGACCATCTCCAGCAATTGACTTATCAGATACAATCGTCACACCTGCAATATCATTATCAAATGGATAACCTGTTTTCCCATTCATTAGATGATCGTATTTAATACCCGTATCTGGGTCTTCATAAAAACGCTCATAAATACCTGAGGTCACAATTGAACGATTGCTTTCAGGAATACTTCCGATAGTAGTACCACGAGTTTGATTTGGGTCTTGGATTCCAACATTCCAGTCCGCACCCTCACGTCGTGGGCTCGTTCCCATTACGAATATATTCCCACCTAAATCAATAATAGCTGTATCGACATCATTATCTTTTAACACAATTGCCACTTCATCCGTAATATATCCTTTGGCAATTGCTCCTAAATCTAATTGCATACCTTTTTCACTTAAGTAAACCGTTTGTTTTTCATCATCAAAAATTACCTTATGGTAGTCTACTAGGGGCAACACAGCATCAATTTCTGCTTGGCTAGGTTTACGGGCATCAGGAAATCCAATCCGCCATAGATCAGTCACTGCACCAATTGCCATGTCAAATCCACCTTCAGAAGTTTTACTGTAATGTTGAGCTTCCTTTAGAAGATAGTACATATCATCAGTAACTTCCACTGGTTTCACGCCTGCATTATCATTAATAGCATCAATTTCCGAACCTTTTTCATTCACAGTAATTTTAGCTGCTAGTTCTTTAATCCGATCAAAGGCTTTTTCTAAAACTGCTTCTTTGCCTTCATTATAAATACTGACCTTAACAACTGTTCCCATTAAGAATTGTGTATCAGAATAAGGTTCTTTAATTGTGTTTGTTGTTGAATCTTTTTTAGAAGTTTCTTTTCCATCAGTGCCATTGCTACAACCTACTGCCACAAAAGCGAGTAAAAAAATCAATCCCACTGTTATTTTTTTCTTATTTGCTACTTTCATCTGTTTAGCTCCTTTGTATCAAAACTGAAATAATTAATAGTTTATTGTAAATCGAGAAGAAGAATTCACGAAAGATCAGACTAAATTTTATCTTTATTTATTATAGTGCCCGCGAATTTATTTTACAAGTAAAGGTGTGGAGAAAAATGTCCTGTTCTAACATTTATGAAATCAATAAAGAAAGAGGCTCGGGATTTCCACCCCAGCCTCATTTCTAATTGTTTTTCAGTTCCGTTAAATAAATTATTTAACTTCTTCCATTACAATATTGTCTACTTCAATTTTAGCAGTATCGCCTTTTTGAGCAGCATTGATTAATTGAGCAGCCCATAATTTGAAGGCTTCTGATGAATGTGTAGCTCCTGAAACAACTTCAACAGCACCAGCATCTTGTTTTTCAACTAATGCTTTGTTTAATGTTGGGAAGAAGTCAGCTGGACCAACGCCGGCAGTTTTCTTCATCATTTCTTGGTATTCTTTATTTTCTGATTTGATTTCACCTTTATCGTTTGTTCCATCGTAGTTAGATTTAGTAATCTTTCCACCTTCAACAGTCATTTCAAATGTTTCAGTCCAACCATTTGATGCATTTTTAGTTGCTAATGAATACGTACCATCTTGTAAATCAGCTGTATTCGCAATTTCAATTGTTTCTTGGTTGCCAGCTTGTGCTGCTTGAACTAATTGTTGTGCATAATTTCTAAATGCTTCTGATGAATGTGTAGCTCCTGAAACAACTTCAACGTCCGCTGCATTTTGTGCTGCGACTAAAGCTTCATTTAACTCAGGGATAAACATTGCTGGACCAGTTTTTGTTTTAGCTTCCATTGCTTTTTGGTATTCTTTATCGTCAGACTTTTTATCGCCTTTTTCATTTATATAGTTATAGTCAGATTCTGTGATTTTGCCATCTTTAACAGTCATTGCAAATTCAACTTTCCAACCTTTATCGTCGTAATCTTTTTCTACAAGTTTGTAAGTACCATCTTTAAGTTCGCCACCTGCAACTTGTTTCATTTCTTTAGTTTCTTCTTTTGAAGAGCTATCTTTAGCTACTTCGCTTGATGCTGCACTACTTTCTGAAGAACTATCTTTTTTATCTTCGTTACCACCACATGCTGCCAACACAACTGTTGAAGCAAATACTAATGATGCAACTGACATCGCTTTTTTGAATTTCATAATAAAATTCCCACCTTATCCTTTTTTAGTCTGTCCAGCTCATATCCACTCCACGTTTGTAAATAAATTCACAAAGATAAGTTGAACATCTAAGTATATAATAACCATTTTATTTCGATTTGTCTATCTTTTTCACAAATTTTAAAGTAAGAAAATCATGAGAAAATGAGAAGTGTATATTTTCTGATTCAGTTGTTATTAAATAATTCTCATTTTTCAACAAAACACTTGGTTATGGATAGACTTTTCGCTTCATTTCTTGTATAATCAATAAGGTTGTGAACCTTTTAACTATAAATCTTATAGTTGCACTTATTTTATCATATTATATTTATTGGAAAAGGAGAGAAAAAAATGACTGGAAAGAATATTGTTGTTATCGGCGCTGGTTATGCTGGAGTTGCAGCAACTAAAAAACTAGCAAAGAAATACAAAAAAATAAGGACGTTACAATTACTTTAATTGATCGTCATTCTTATCACACAATGATGACTGAACTACACGAAATTGCAGGCGCTCGTGTTGAGCCTACCGCAGTTCAATATGATTTACAAAGATTATTCTGTCGTTTGAAAAATGTTAATTTAGTGACAGATAATGTAACAAATGTGGATCATGATACTAAAACAGTTACCACAGAACACGGTAGCTATAGCTACGATTACCTTGTTTTAGGTATGGGTGGCGAACCAAATGATTTTGGTACTCCTGGCGTTAAAGAATTCGGATTTACTTTATGGTCATGGGAAGATGCAATGAAATTACGTGGGCACATTGAAGAAACGGTTGCTAAAGCAGCTAAAGTTCGTGATGCCGCTAAACGTAAAGCAATGCTAACATTTACTGTTTGTGGTTCTGGTTTTACTGGGATTGAAATGGTTGGTGAATTATTGGAATGGAAAGACCGCTTAGCAAAAGACAATAAAATTTCTGCTGACGAAATTTCTTTAATTGTTGTTGAAGCTGCTCCAACAATCTTAAATATGTTAGATCGTAACGACGCTGGTAAAGCAGAACGTTATATGACTAAAAAAGGCATTAAAATATTAACGGATGCACCAATTGTTGAAGTTAAAGAAGATCATATCGTTTTAAAATCTGGCGAAACAATTCCAACAAGTACATTAATTTGGACTGCTGGTGTTAAAGCAAATTCTGATACTGCTGAATTCGGTATGGAAGCTGCTCGTGCTGGACGTCTTGTAGCAAACCAATATATGGAAGCTAAAGATTTAGAAAACGTTTATGTGATTGGCGATTTAGTTTACTTTGAAGAGTTTGAAAATACACCAACTCCTCAAATCGTTCAAGCTGCTGAATGTACAGCACACACTGCTGCTGCTAACTTAATTGCAGATATTGAGGGAACTGAAAAACACGCTTATAAAGGAAACTACCAAGGTTTCATGGTTTCTATCGGTTCGCGTTACGGTGTTGCTTGCCTATTCAATAAAATTCACTTAAGTGGTTTCTTAGCTATCTTAATGAAACATATTGTTAACTTGAAATATTTCTTTGATATTCGTTCTGGATATTATGCATTCCAATACATTATGCATGAATTCTTCCACATTAAAGACAATCGTAATATTTTCCGTGGTCACTTGTCACGTTACGGTAACGTATTATGGAGTGTTCCACTTCGTATCTTCTATGGTAGCATGTGGCTCCTTGAAGCTGGTAAGAAAACCTTCGGCTGGTTCGGCGGAGAATCTTGGTTTACAGATTCTGTAAAACTTCCATTTGCTTGGTTACAAGCAGAAACTACTTCTGGTGCTTCTGAAGCAGTTGAACAAGTTAAAGAAGTTGCAAAACCTATCTTTGGATTTAGTTATGCTTATGGCGAAGAACCTATGATGGTCTTCGATAAAGCACCTAAATGGTTTGAATGGTTGATGGAAAAAATGTTGCCAACAGCTGATGTTGCTTTGTTCTTCCAAAAAGCTATGACAATTATTGAATTATTAATTGCACTTGCAATTATCGCTGGTTTATTCACTTGGTTAGCTAACGCTGCAACAATTGCTTTAGTTGTAAGTTTTGCTTTATCAGGAATGTTCTACTGGGTAAATATTTGGTTTATCTTTGCCGCATTAGCATTAATGAATGGTTCTGGACGTGCCTTTGGTTTAGATTACTATGTTATCCCTTGGGTACAAAAAGTTGCCGGAAAATGGTGGTATGGTACACCTAAATCTCTATACGGTGATAAATAAATCATTTAATTAATGGTTAAGGCAGTTACTTGACTGCCTTAACCATTCTTTTTTTTAATAAAATCAATATCTTACATATTTGAAGAGTTATCGCCTAATTCCAATGGGAAACTATTGCTAAATAGCCCCATCTTTCTTATACTTAGCTATATGCATTTAATAACAGCTTCCCCTTTAAAATAGCCATTACTATAGGAGTGATATATAAATGAAAACAAAGTTTAAAGCACTAATTCCTTATTTTAAAATGATACGTCGTTGGGATATTATTATTATTTTAGTCCTGACCATCGGCTCTTTTCTACCCTTAGGTCTTTTTTACCTGAACCAAGCTACAGCTGAGACAGATTCTCCAAGTGGGGAACGACAATTGATTGCACATATTTCAGCAGATGGCAAAGAAGTTAAACAAATTGTATTAACTGGACATACCGGTACCGATACTTATCGTTACGAAGATGAAGATGGTGATTTCAATTTATTAGAAATCAAAGATGAAACCATTCGGATGATTGATGCTGATTGTAATGATTTAGTTTGTGTACGAAGTTTCGGAGCCATTTCAAAACCTGGCGAAACAATTTTGTGTTTGCCTCACAAATTAATTGTCGAAGTTCGTTCTACTGATGGAATTAACGATGGCGGAATGGTTTCCTTTGGTGGACTCGATACCCTCTTAGCAAATAAGTAACTAGACTTCTATTTTAACTTGATAAATTACACGTAAAGGACAGACCTTCTATGACCAAAAATCAAAAATTAGTTTATATAGCTTTATTGGCAGCCCAGGGGGTTGTGATTGGTTTAATCGAACGAAGCATTCCTTTCCCCTTTGCTTTTGCACCTGGTGCTAAATTAGGTTTGGCCAATTTAATTACTATTATCGCTATCTTCACCTTACCCTTTAAAGATAGTTTTACAGTTGTTTGGATGCGCCTATTGTTAACAACCTTACTAGGTGGGACCTTGTCAACTTTCTTATATAGTTGCGCAGGTGCGTTACTAAGCTACTTTGGGATGTTGATTGTTAAACAATTAGGACCAAAACGGGTCAGTATTATTGGGATTAGCGCTACAGGCGGTATTCTTCACAATATTGGTCAATTGGCTGTCGCCAGTTGGATTGCTCAAACGTGGACTGTCATGCTTTATTTACCAGTGCTATCCTTTATGGGGATTTTAGCAGGTGTGGCTATTGGAATTGCTGCAAATTACTTATTAGAACATGTTGAGACTTTACGAAACTTTCGTGCTGTCTACGGTCGTTTTGACCAACAAACGAAAGGAGAACACAAATGAAGATTCATCCTATGTGGGACACTTATCCAGAACTGCAGATGGAGCTGGAAAAAACCGTTGAACTCATCGAAAAAAATATTAAAATTCGCAATAAAGAAATCGAAGCTACAATCTTGGCTTTAATCCATTCTGGCGGAAAGCTTTTACGACCTGCCTATTCTTTATTGTTTTCACGTTTCGGACCGGATCAAGATGCTGAAAAAGCTCGTGCTGTTGCTGCTGCTTTAGAAATCTTACACATGGCAACCTTAATCCACGACGATATTGTTGATGATTCGCCTATGCGCCGAGGAACGCCAACCATTCAAGCAAAATACAGTAAGGATGTCGCTGTTTACGCTGGTGATTACTTATTTACCGTTTGTTTTAAATTATTAGCTCGTTATTCAAGTTCTCTTGAAAGTATTCAAATTGACACTCGTGGCATGGAACGAATCTTAATGGGTGAGCTAGATCAAATGCATCTACGTTATAATCAAAAAATCACAATACGCCAATATTTGACTCAAATTTCAGGTAAAACAGCGCAGTTATTCGCTCTTAGCTGTTATTCTGGTGCTTTAGAAAGTGGCACATCTGAAAAATTTGCGCGTTCATGCTACCATATTGGGAATCATATTGGAATGGCATTTCAAATTATGGACGATATTCTTGATTATTCTCAAGACGCAAATACATTTGGAAAACCTGTTTTAGAAGATGTTCGGCAAGGCGTTTATAGTGCACCTTTAATATTCGCTCTTCGCAAATATCCTGAAAAATTTAAACCGTATTTAGATAAAAAAGATCAAATGACAAATGACGATACCCAAATCGTTCATCAATTAGTTCTTGATTTAGGTGGCTTGGCCGCTGCACAAGAGTTAGCAGAAAAATATACCACCAAAGCTTTAAAAGAATTAACTAAATTACCTGAAACTCCTGAAAAAGCTATTATTATTCAATTAACTCGTTCTTTACTAACTCGTTATGATTAAAAGGAGAGAATAAGCTACATATTTCGTAGCTTATTCTCTCTTTTTAACTTTTGGGGATCCCAACCGAAATCCGACATTTTTGAAAAACAGGAAATCAATGAAGCATCTTTAAGAAGAAATTGGGGTTTGAAATAGAATGATTTATATTTGTTTTTAGTCATTCATCGCTATGTCCTTTTAAAAAACAAACTCATTTATTATTTTTATATGTTTGTTATTCACGAGCTTTTGTTTATTTAAGTTTATCAACTTCTATGGAAATTAAAAAAGGTCTTAGCTTCGTTCGAGATACGTTTATCCATGGTTCAGGATGATTTTATCCACGAGTTAATGATTTATGTTACAGTAAACTTGTTACTAAATACTTTATAAGGAGTGTATGTAAATGAAAAGCGTTAAAGAACTAAATAAAAAAGAAATGCAACAAATTAATGGTGGAGCTATCTCTTATGGCAATGGTGTTTATTGTAACAAAGAGAAATGTTGGGTAAACAAGGCAGAAAACAAACAAGCTATTACTGGAATAGTTATCGGTGGATGGGCTTCTAGTTTAGCAGGAATGGGACATTAAAGAGGTATCTAGTTATGATAAAAGATGAAAAAATAAATAAAATCTATGCTTTAGTTAAAAGCGCACTTAATAATACGGATGTTAAGAATGATAAAAAACTTTCTTTACTTCTTATGAGAATACAAGAAACATCAATTAATGGAGAACTATTTTACGATTATAAAAAAGAATTACAGCCAGCTATTAGTATGTACTCTATTCAACATAACTTTCGGGTTCCTGACGATCTTGTAAAACTGTTAGCATTAGTTCAAACACCTAAAGCTTGGTCAGGGTTTTAACTTTAGTTCCAGATGAGTTAAAATCCTAAAAAATAAGGAATAATGGTAAATCAGCATTCCTTATTTTTATAGTCATCACACTATAACTTTACTTAAAGATGTTCGATGGCTATTTATAGAAATACTTTATGCAAAAATCCTATTGATATCTAACTATTTATCTGTTTTCCAAGATTTCAACATTTCTAAATAATTTAAGTATTATATCAAGAAAAGCTAAGCAAATCGATTGATTAGCTTAGCTTTTTTAGTTTTTATCACATTACTAGATTAATTCGAATTGGAAAGTTCTGTCACCAGATTTAGTCATTAAATTTTGTTCGGCATCGACTAAGAGCGTTTTTAACTGATTGAATACTCTTATCATAATAAGTTGCAATTTCTTCGATTTCATAGCCTTTTGTATGTGCTAAAAGGACTTGTTTTTCATATAGACTAAGTAATTGATAATATCGATGTTCACCTTCTCGAGCCAATAAAAGTGCCTCAGGTGTCGCATCTTTTTGAGGTGCATATAAGTAATTTTCACTGGAGCTCGTCTCACGAACTTCATCTAGTGACCCTAAAAATTTATTGCCTTTACGCTTTATTGCATTTTGACGCCGAATTAAATTAAAATAAAATTGCTGCAATTTCATTTTATACAAGTTTCCAAAACTCATGCCTTTTTCAACTTGATGTTCATGAATCACTTGAAAAAATAAAATGCGAGCTTCTTGCATGATATCATCCTGATCATAATCAATGACATTATATTTTCTAGAAATTTTTAAGGTTAAAAATCGATAACGCTGAAATAATTGTTCGAAAAATTCAGTATCGCCACCCTTAATTCCCTTAATTAATTCCGCATCTGATACTTTCTTTTTTTCTTCATTTGTCATCCCAACACTCCTTTGTATAACGCTTACATACTCTTTTAAATAAACAATAAAATTTAAAAGTTATAAATTTCCATTGTCTTTTTTTTCAGAAAGTTGACTTAACAGCTGCTCTAAATCTACTAATTGCTCCAAATCCCATGGTGAATTACGTCTAATCGTTTGGGAATGGAATTTTTCAGTTTCCATTTTGATGCTTTTATTCGATTCTTTCAAATCTTTGTAGAGCTCATTTGCAGATTTACGCAGTGCTCCCCTAGAGAAGACAAGCCACTGTTCGGCTAAATCGCTAGTTGCTACTGTTACTTGGGTTAATCGATTGTTTTTCTCTGATACTATCCGTTCAATAAAACTATCCGCAGTTTCTCCTTCTTTGGTAAAGATAACTGTGACTGTATATCTTTGATAGGACTTTTGAATACCAGGAACGAGTTGTGCATCAAATACTACCCAAATTTCAATTCCCTCATAACGCTGATAATTTGATAACTGATGCAACAGACTGTCCCTAGCATCTTCCATTTGATCTTGGTCTTTCAGTTTAACCAATTCTGGCCAGGCACCAATCATATTATATCCATCGATGATTAAAAGATCTTTTTTCATAGTATTTGATTCACCTCTTCCCTCTTACTATTTTTTAGTTATAGCGCATTACGACCACGGTAAACTTCATACATCAATAAACTTGCTGCGACACTCGCATTTAAACTTTGAACATGTCCAACCATTGGTATTGTGACCATGCCATCCATTTGTTCTTTGACCAATCTAGAAATTCCTTTGCCTTCATTTCCCATAACAACAGCAATTGGTAATTTCGTATCCCATTGGCGATAATCTTGACCTTTCATATCCGTTCCATATAACCAAACGCCTCGGTCTTTTAGCTCGTTAATTGTTTGAACTAAATTTGTAACACGGACAACTGGTACATGTTCAATTGCACCTGTTGAAGCTTTAGCAACCGTTGCAGTTAAACCAACAGCACGTCGTTTAGGGATGATAATCCCATGGGCTCCGCTAGCATCAGCTGTTCGCATGATTGATCCTAAATTATGAGGATCTTCTAGACCATCTAAGATAATAAAGAAGGGATCTTCTTTTTTCAAAGCTGCCGCTGCAAATAAATCATCTAATTCGGCATATTGAAATGCCGCTGCGGCAACAACAATTCCTTGGTGATTCATACCGTCTACTAGCGTATCTAGTTTAGATTTTGGTACCATTTGAACTTGGATATTTCTTTTTTTAGCTAAACCTAGAATCTCAGATATTTTAGAACCACTTAAACCTTCTTGTAAAAAGATTTTATTGATATCGCGTTCTGATTTTAAGACTTCAATTGCCGGAATTCTACCAGCAACTAAATCACGATCCTCTTCTATTTCAGATTGGTCCATGACTTGTTCAATTTCTTTCCGACCGCGGTTTTCATCACGCTTGGGTTTATGTGCTTTACTAGGACGACGATTTTGTTGCGTTACCTTTTTGCCAAAGTTACTTTTTTGATTGCTCATTTTGGTCCTCCTCTGTTTGTTGAATACACCATTGAATTAATTCTTCCATTCGTTCAGTTTGTTTAGATAAATGCAGATAGCCCATTAGTGATTCGAAACCAGTTGCAACGCGATACGTAGTGATATCAGCATTTTTAGCCGACGTGTGACTTTTAGAATTTCGGCCACGTTTGTACATTGTAATTTCATTTTCGGTTAATAACCCATCCACCGCTAACATTTGTTGCATCAATGCATTCTGAGCCTTAGCTGAAACATATTTTGTTGCTGATTTGTGCAATTGGTTAGGTCTCGTCTTACCTGATTGAATTAAATAATCGCGAATATACACTTCGTATATTGCATCACCAATGTAAGCCAACGCTAAACCATTCAGTAGGGACCAATCTTTTTCAGTTGTCATATTATTCTCGTCTCCATCTCGTTCCTTGGGGAGTATCATCAATGATAATGCCCTCTGCTTTTAGTAAATCCCGAATCTCATCGCTTCTAGCAAAATTTTTCTCTGCTCTAGCTGTAGTTCGTTCGCTTAGCAATTGTTCAATATTTTCATCTAATAGTTCAGCTTGATTTTCTAGATTGATTCCAAAAACTTGAAGCAACTCTTTGAACAGCCCTAACATAGCTTCAATAACTGCTTTAGACACTTCAGCTTGTTCACTATAAATGTTCATAACCTTAGCTAACTCATAAATCACGGTAATTCCATTAGCCGCATTAAAATCATCATCCATCTCAGTGATAAAAGTCTGTTTAAATTCTGCTAATTGTTGGAAATAGTCTTGATCTGTCGGCAATTCAATCGTTGCATCACTTAAGCGATAATGAAGATTGCTCGCTGCCATTTGAACTTTATTTAAATTATTTTTAGCTTCTGATATAGTTGCCTCATTATAGCTAATCGGACGTCGATAATGAGTTGTTGCCATGAAAAAGCGTAATACTTGAGGATCAACTTGCTTAATTAGCTCATGAACTAAAACAAAATTTCCTAAAGACTTACTCATTTTTTCTTCATCCATTGTCACAAAGCCATTATGCATCCAGTAATTAGCAAATGGATGTCCGGTTTTTGCTTCACTTTGAGCAATTTCGTTTTCATGATGCGGGAACGTTAAATCTTGACCACCACCATGAATATCAATTGTATCACCTAAATATTTTGTTGCCAAAACTGAACACTCGATATGCCAACCTGGACGTCCAGCACCCCAAGGAGATTCCCAACTAATTTCATCTGCTTTAGCCGATTTCCATAACGCAAAATCGACAGGATCTTCTTTTCGTTCATTTTCTATTTTTTCTAAACGGTTACTCGCACCAATTTCTAACTCATCAATTGACTGATCACTAAGTTTACCATAGTTCTTAAATTTTCGTGTTCGATAATAAACATCACCATCTGACTCATAGGCATAGCCTTTATCTATTAATACTTGGATAAATTCAATAATATCAGGCATATTTTCCATTACTCTTGGGTTTTTCGTAGCTTTCTCAACACCCAAAGCTGTCACATCTGTATAAAAAGCCTCAATAAAACGGTCGGCAACATCTGGCGCTGTGATATTCAATTCTTTTGCTGCCTGAATAATTTTATCATCTACATCGGTAAAATTAGAAACAAATTGAACTTGGTACCCGCGGAATTCAAAGTAACGAC
This sequence comes from Carnobacterium maltaromaticum DSM 20342, assembly GCF_000744945.1. Classification (NCBI taxonomy): domain Bacteria; kingdom Bacillati; phylum Bacillota; class Bacilli; order Lactobacillales; family Carnobacteriaceae; genus Carnobacterium; species Carnobacterium maltaromaticum. The sequence continues at coordinate 2,507,035 of NZ_JQMX01000001.1, read as the reverse complement.
GAACCGTATCGAAAGCAACAGTGCTCCGTGCATTTCCGATATGAATATAATTGTAAACAGTTGGACCACAAACGTACATTTTAACTTGCCCTTCTGTTAAAGGAACAAATACTTCTTTTTCACGAGTCATTGTATTGTATATTTTTAACATTTTCTCATCTCCTTAAATAAAAAGTTTGTTGACCTGGATTAGCTCTGGCAAGAAAATAGAAATTCTTTTGTTTAACCTGCCTTTAGTTTAGAAAAAAGAATCTAAAAAGTCAAAACAACTATCTGGCAAATTAAGCCCTTAAAAAACCTTATTATTCAGTTAGCGCACTTTTACAACTTTAGCAGGAATTCCAACCGCTGTAGTATGAGCTGGAATAGACTTCAAAACAACTGCAGAAGCGCCAATCTTAGCATAATCTCCAATTTCAATGGGGCCTAACACTTGAACATGGGCTGACAATAAGACATGATTTCCAACTTTTGGGTGCCGCTGTCCTGTCTCTTTACCTGTACCTCCAAGGGTTACACCATGAAAAATAATAACATCATCCCCTACGATTGCCGTCTCTCCAATGACCACACCCATCCCGTGATCAATGAATAAACGTCTTCCTATTTTTGCACCTGGATGAATTTCAATTCCTGTGAAAAATCGAGAGATCGTAGCTAGTATTTTAGCTAGAAGATAGAGTTTATGCCGATAGAAAAAATGCGCCAAACGGTGGTTTAAAACTGCATGGAAGCCCGGATAGGTTAAAAGTATTTCAAGTGTACTTTTAACGGAGGGATCATTTTTTTTAATAACAGAAATTTCCTCACGAATAGACATTTTTTCTCATCTCCTCTGGATTGTATATGATGTTTGTTTTAGTAAAAAAGATAGTCTGTATTTTAAGGGTTTTATCCTTTAAAGACCACAGTTGCTAATGAACTTAAGGATTTCATCCTTTAGTTCATTCGTACAAAGCGACTTTATGGAGACTTTTCTTCCTTTTATTTCTCCGATGTGTACCATGCTTCTAAGCAACAGAATATAAACCTTTTCGGATTACAGTCGTCCTGCGGCCGATGCATACCATGCTTCTAAGCTGCTGAAGCAGCAAGAATCATGGCAAAGCAGCAAGAATCATGGCAATCCTGGCAAATCATAACAAATAGGCGCCCTCTATACACATACCTATGTATGTATACAAAAGACGCCTTCTCATTGCGTGGTTCCACTTTTATTCTTAATTAGCCTAATTAAGGGTAATTAACTCAAACAGGTTAACGGGTGTGAACCGGTCTTAGCTACTTTAAACTTCACTAGGACAACTCCGAGAGGCACTTTATTTAGCTTCTGACGTCTGATTTCACCTACACAGACTCTCTTTGGACATTCGCTAAACTACTTTTCTCATCACTGCTTTTATTATTCATAATCTTACTTTAATTTGCTCGTTTATTTGATTAAGGACTATAGTACTACGTTTAGCCTAAATTTGCAATAGCTGCTTCTAAATGGGCTTTCGCTTTTTCGCGTCCTAATAATTCAATTGTTTCGCCTAATTCTGGTCCGTGTGATTGGCCTGTAACAGCAACTCGGATTGGCATAAATAAGTTTTTACCTTTAACTCCTGTTTCTTTTTGAACTGTTTTGATTCCTGCTTTAATGCTAGCAACATCGAATAATTCAATTTCACCAAGTACTTTATGGAAAGCATTTAAAACGACTGGTACTGTTTCGCCTGCTAAAACTTCTTTGGCAACATCGTCTAGTTTAGGAGTGTCTGTGAAGAACAACTCAGATAATTCAACGATTTCAGCACCATAACTCATTTGTTCATGGTATAAACTCACTAGTTGACGCACCCATTCAATTTTTTCAGGTGTTGGATTGGCTTCAACTAAACCTGCTTTTACTAAATGTACTAAAGATAGGTCCGTTAATGTATCTAAATCTGTCGCTTTTACATATTGGTTGTTAATCCATTCTAGTTTTTTACCGTCAAAGGCTGCTGGTGATTTACTTAAACGCTCAGGATCAAACATTTTAATGAAGTCTGCTTGGTTGAAAATTTCATCTTCTCCAACTGGTGACCAACCTAGTAAACCTATAAAGTTAAACATCGCTTCTGGTAAATAACCTAAATCACGATATTGTTCAATAAATTGTAAGATACTTTCGTCACGTTTGCTTAACTTTTTACCAGTTTCGCTATTGATAATTAAAGTCATATGACCAAAAGTTGGTGGTGTCCACTCAAATGCTTCGTAAATCATCAATTGTTTCGGTGTATTTGCAATATGATCGTCACCACGTAATACATGGCTGATTTCCATATAATGATCGTCAACTGCTACTGCGAAGTTATAGGTTGGAATACCATCACGTTTGGCAATAACAAAATCTCCACCAATACTGCTTGATTCAAAACTAATTGGTCCTTTAACTAAATCGTCAAAAGAATAAGTTGTATCACGAGGTACACGGAAACGAATAACTGGAGTTAATCCAGCCGCTTCTTTTTCAGCTTGTTCAGCTGGTGTAAGGCTCGCACATTTCCCACTATAATGTGGCATTTCGCTACGTGATTTTTGAGCATCACGCTCTGCTTCTAATTCTTCTTCTGAACAGTAACATTTATACGCACGGTTGCTTAGTAGAAGTTGTTCAATTAATGGATTATATATAGATCCTCTTTCAGATTGACGGTAAGGGCCATAGTTCCCTGGCTTATCTGGACCTTCATCCCAATCCATTCCTAACCATGTCAAATTATCTAATTGGCTAGATTCACCATCTGCGATATTTCTTTTTGCATCTGTATCTTCAATTCTTAAAATAAAATCTCCACCGTTGTGACGCGCAAATAAGTAATTAAATAATGCAGTACGGGCATTTCCAATGTGCAAATGTCCTGTTGGGCTTGGTGCGTAACGTACACGAACTTTTTTAGCCATAGTCAATTCCTCTTTTCTCTTTTTTGAATTGTGTTCTCTTCTTTATTTTAACACTTATTTAACTTTGAGAGAAGGCTGAAGACGTTTGTTTTGAATATCTTCACTTAATCTCAGAATATGGTACTTTTACAACTAGTTTAAATGGACCTTATTTTTTTCCTAGTAAGCAAACTGCCATCACAGCAATGCCTTCTTTTCGACCAACAAATCCCATTTTTTCTGATGTAGTAGCTTTTATATTAATCTGGCTGCTATCGGATTCACAGTCAGCAGCAATATTTTGTTTCATTTCTTCTAAATATGTCTGCATTTTAGGCGCTTCTGCAATAATTGTTGCATCAATATTTCCCAGGAAATATCCTTCGGTTTTAAGAATCGCCCAAACTTCACGAAATAATTCTCGAGAATTTGCATCTTTAAACTGGGCGTCTGTGTCAGGGAAAAAATGACCGATATCTCCTTTTCCGGCTGCACCTAATAGAGCATCGATAATGGCATGCAAAAGGACATCTGCATCAGAATGACCTAATAAACCTAACTCATAAGGTATTTTCACACCACCAATTATGCAATCGCGCCCTTCAACTAATTGATGAACATCATAACCTTGACCAATCCACATTAGTTACCTCTCTCCTTCATCTTCAAAATAGCTTCACCAATCACTAAATCGTCTGGTGTTGTTAATTTAATGTTCATATAGCTGCCTTCCGTGACTTCCACAGCATATCCGTAATGTTCAACTAAAGACGCATCATCTGTTCCAAAAAAGCCTTCTTGTCTAGCACGTTCATGAACTTCTTGAATAAAAGATATTTGGAAAGCTTGCGGAGTTTGAATTTGCCATAATTCCTCTCTTGGAATTGTCTGATCAACTTTTCCTTCCACAACCTTTTTAATGGTGTCTTTAACGGGTACACCGACTATAGTTGCATTTGTTCGCTGAGCTTTTTGATAGAGTTTTTTGATTAAATTAGCTTCTAAAAAAGGACGAGCCCCGTCATGAATCAATACCACACCCGTCTGTTTTTTTAAGTATTGTAACCCATTATATACACTATCTTGCCGTTCTTTTCCACCAATGACAACGGTAATAGGAACTTTAGCAGCAAATTCATTTTGAGCTAACACTGCTTCAATCAATTCTTTTTCCTTTTTTTCAACAACCAAAACAATATGCTGACAGTCGGCATCATTAACAAAAGTAGTTAAAGCATACTCAATTACTGGTTTTCCCAATAGATGTAACAAGATTTTATTTTTAGAAGCCTTCATACGCCTACCTTGCCCTGCTGCCAACAATACTAGCTCATAGCCCACTAAAATCACTCCTTTGAATAAAAAGTTTGTTGAGCTGGTTAACTCTGGCAGAAAAATAGGAAATTCAAAGAAAAGTTGTTCTTTACTTTTTTGGGAATTTATCTTTTTTCCGAAGAGTTGGCTCATAAGAACTAGCCTTGATAAAAAGTTTGTTGAGCCGCTTAGCTCGATCAAAAGTTTGTTGAGTTCTCTCAGACTAGATTGAAGAATAGATGAAATTTGATGTGACGCTTTTTTTCACCTCGAAATTTCATCTTTCTTCCGAGAGACTAACTCATAAAAACTAGCCTTGGCAGAAAAATAGGGGGATTTGAAATGACGTTTTTTGTCACCTCAAAATTCCACCCTTCTTCCATAAAACGAATCTATTTTATTCTTTTTCCTTAATTCCTCTTTGAGCATGAACAGGCTTAGCGAAAATCATACGACCAGCCGCCGTTTGCAATGCACTTGTCACAACAACTTCAATACTCTTATTCATATAGTATTGTCCATCTTCAACAACAATCATTGTTCCATCATCTAAATAAGCCACGCCTTGATTTCGCTCAGTTCCAGCTTTTACTACCATAACATTCATGTTTTCACCAGGGATAACCACTGGTTTAACGGCATTTGCTAGCTCATTAATATTTAGAACTGGAACATTTTGAAATTCACTGACTTTATTTAAATTGTAGTCATTTGTCACAACAACGCCATCTAAAAGTTTCGCTAATTTGATTAATTTGCTATCAACTTCAGTTATATCTTCAAAATCTCCATCATACATTTCAACTTGAATATCAGATTCTTTTTGTAAAGCATTTAAAATATCTAAGCCACGACGACCTCGGACACGTTTTAAACTGTCTGCTGAATCAGCGATATATTGTAGCTCCATCAAAACAAAATTAGGAATCATTAATGTTCCTTCAATAAAACCAGTCTTAGCAATATCATAAATTCGACCATCAATAATGACACTTGTATCTAAAATTTTATATTTACGGAAATCATCATCAAATTTGCGCTCTAAAACTTTACCATTTGCATCTTCTTCATTGCTTTTTTTAGCTCGTGGTTGAATAAGCTTGCGCCATTCTTCTCTTCTAGTAGTCCCAATACGGAATCCTAAATAAGCAAACACCATATAAATAATAATTGGTAGAATTGTACTTATCACTGGCCATTTTAAGCCCATTAAAGGCATTGTTACTAGGAAGGCTAACAATAAGGCTATAATTGTACCTAAGCTCCCAAATAAGAGATAAGCAGTACTTTGTTGACTCAAGTACACCTCTGCTTTTTTTACACCGCGCTCAACATACTTCACAAGAACCAATGAGAAAAGTAAGAATATAATTGCACCAATAATAATATTTGTGAAAGTATTGTTAAGAAAACTATTTGTTACGTTAAATAAGCTCCAGACATCTGGTAAAAAACTTGCTCCTATGCTTCCGCCAACAACGGCAAAAACTGCGGTAATGATTTTTTTTGTCAAAGAAATTCCTCCTTCTATACGTTCTAATTTTAAAGGGAACGCCTCTCACTAAACGAAAGACATTCAGCCTTTATTTGTCACCTAATGCTTTTCTGATTGTATCGGCAACTGTTGACACACCTACGATTTCAACATCTTTTGGAAATGTCCACCCACCAATATTATTTTTTGGGATAAACATACGTGTAAAACCTAACTTAGCTGCTTCTTGCACACGTTGATCAATGCGACTAACACGACGAACTTCTCCAGTTAACCCAATTTCACCGATAAAACAGTCCTTAGCTCGGGTCTCTTTTTCTCGGTAACTTGAAGCCACACTAACCGCAATCGCCAAATCAATTGCTGGCTCATTCAGCTTAACGCCTCCAGCAGCTTTCAAATAGGCATCTTGATTTTGGAGCATTAATCCTGCTCTTTTTTCTAACACTGCCATAATTAACGAGGCGCGATTATGATCGACACCACTTGCTGTTCGTTTGGCATTTCCAAAAACAGTTGGAGTAATCAATGATTGTATTTCAACTAAAATTGGACGTGTACCTTCCATTGCTGCTACAACAGCAGATCCGGTTGCTCCATCTAATCGCTCTTCTAAAAAAAGTTCTGATGGATTTAATACTTCAACAAGTCCACCTTCGCGCATTTCGAAAATACCAATCTCATTCGTTGAACCAAAACGGTTTTTAACCGCTCGTAAAATTCTAAATGTATGGTGTCGATCGCCTTCAAAATAAAGAACCGTGTCTACCATGTGCTCAAGCATTCTTGGTCCGGCTATTGCACCTTCTTTCGTCACATGACCGACGATAAAAATTGCAATATTGTTACTCTTGGCAATCTTCATTAAATCAGCTGTACTTTCCCGAACTTGAGAAACACTTCCGACAACACCTGAAACATCTGGTTGACTCATAGTTTGGATCGAGTCAATAATCACATACTCAGGCTTTAAATCTTCAATTGTTTGACGAATCGCTCCCATATCTGTTTCTGGGTAAATATAGAAATCCGCACCTTTAACACCCAATCGATCGGCGCGCATTTTAATTTGGCTGGCACTTTCTTCTCCTGATACGTATAAAACTTTTCCGCCTGCTATATTTAACTGAGCAGAGACTTGTAATAGTAACGTTGATTTACCAATTCCTGGATCTCCGCCAATTAAGACCAGCGAACCTGGCACGACACCCCCGCCTAACACACGGTTTAGTTCATTCAATTCAGTTTTAACGCGCGGAACTTTTGATACAGTAATATCTTGAATCGCTTCTGCTTTAGCAGTTTGACCGGTCATACTGACACGGTTCTGACGATCATTTTTATCTACTTCTAATTCTTCCATCATTTGATTCCAAGCGCCACAGTTCGGACATCGTCCCATCCATTTAGGCGATTCATATCCACACGCCTGGCAGACAAATTTTGTGGCTTTTTTCTTCGCCATCTCACTATGTCCCCCTTTTGCTCTCAAAAACGTATCTATTACATTCTAACATAGTTTACGTAATTCTTGCTTAAAAATACCACAAAATTCCTTAAAAAAACCTTATATTTTCACACTTAAGAGCATTTTTAAAAAGCCATGCGAAATGAATCTTTTTTTAACTAACCTTCTAAAAATTTAAAATCCGATTAGTTTTAAGCGTTAGGGCTTATAAAATGAATAAGGATAAGACAAAGTTGCTATTTCTTACATGAAAAATAAACCATACTTTTTTGATTTTTGATACTCACTTCTGAAAATTTATCTTCTAAAAACATTCTGACTTCTTCAAATGAATAAAAAGGTGGGCTAAATAAATAGAATGGCACAAAACAAGTTTTAATAATCAAGTCCGTCAAGTATCTTTGATCTTGAATATAAAAACAGCCAGATATTATTCCCCCGGTTTGTAGGACACGATACAATTCTTCAAAAGCAGCTTTTTTTTCTGCAAAAACATGAAATCCATTCATTGTTAAAATATAATCAAAATGACTATCCTTAAAAGGTAACGCATAAACACTTTCTTCATAAAATTTAATTTGCATCAGATTTTCTTTTTCAAACTTTCTTTTGCTTATCTCGAGCATTTCAGAAGAATAATCGACTGATGAAATTGTGCAGTTTTTCAATTTTTTATATTTTTCTAGTGTAAAATTACTACTTCCAGCAGGGATATCTAATAATTCTCCATCAAAGTCATCTGGAATGTCACTCAATAGTTTTTCTATAAATCCAATTGTATGAAAGCCCCAGACCACATTTCCAGCTAGTTTAGCCCACCAAGGTAAGTCCATAATTTTATCATACAGGCATATTTTTTTATACGTATTTTTGACTCTATCCTCATTGTTCTCCACCTAGCAATCCCCTCATTTCCGATGTATTACTTCACTTGTAAACTGTCCATAAATGTACTAGCAAGCCAATTTTATAACATCTTTTATAATTTCGCAAATGATATTACTAAGTAATGTATTTTAGCAAAGTATGTTTGAACATTTTTTTAATTATACTTACTTTTACAATAACAAAAAAGGACTCTAGTTCAAACTAGAAGCCCTTTTCACTCTATTAATTTTTAGCTAACAATGCATTGATATCTTCAATCATATTTTTAGGACTATCTTTTGGTGCATATCTTTTTACAATATTTCCTTCTTGATCAATTAAAAATTTTGTGAAATTCCATTTAATTTTACTTCCCAAAACACCTGAAGTATTCTTAACTAAATAAGAAAAAATTGGATTCGCATCGTCACCATTTACTTTTGAAATTTCATGCATCGGAAAAGTAACTCCATAAGTCAGTCGGCAAGCTTCTCCTGCTTCTTCGCTTGTACTTAATTCTTGTTTAAATTGATTAGAAGGAAAGCCTAAAACTTCTAGTCCTTTTTCATGGTAAGTCTCATAGATTGTTTCTAAATCTTCAAATTGAGGTGCTAATCCACACTTAGTTGCTGTGTTTACAATCACGAGTACTTTTCCCCGATATTTTTCCATCGAGTAGGTTTCACCATTTTCTAGCGTTGCTGTATAATCATAAATAGTCATGTTAGTTCCCCTTCCTCAAGCTAATAAATTTAATTTTTGATTCTATTGACTATCTACAGTATACCCTAAAATACTTTTTCTCACTCTTATTTCAACCTATTCTTATCATAACAATTTCAAAATGCCATCTCGCATTTCGTAGACTTTATCGCAACGCTCAATCAAACGTTGATCATGGGTGACCATAATCGTAGCTTTTTGTTTTTCTTTGGTTTCTTTCGCTAAAATCTCAACAACTTCAAAAGCTTTTTCTGAATCAAGACTCGCTGTTGGCTCATCTGCTAAAATAACGCTTGGATGATGATACAAGGCACGAGCAATTGCAACTCTTTGACGCTCTCCACCTGACAAATCTTTTGGATAACTATTCTTCAAATTTAGCACACCTAAATCTTCTAATAACTTATCTGTTGCTTTTTGATCAAATGCCTTTTTTTCCACTTTATTGACAAGCTTTAGTTGATCATTAACACTTAAAAAAGGGATTAGGTTTGACGCTTGTAACCTGAATTCCCGGAATTTATAACGAGGGAAGGGCAACGCCTAACGCCTCGTATAATTCCTTCTGCTTCGTCGTAACCTCTCCCAACACGCGACCGTGCCCGGGGGCCTCAAATAATTCAATCATGTCCAGTTCGTCCAGTACACCTTGAAGGGTCCATTGGTTAAATAGCTCGGCATCCTGCATCTTCTTTTTCACGTAGGATAAGTAGATTAAGGCGATGAATTCCACAAAAAGCTTCCCATTCAGGGACAATTCGGATGAAACTTGCATTCTTCTGAAGTTGAGGCGCTCTTTTAAATTGCCGAAGGCTTTTTCAACAACATCCTTGCTGCGATAAAGAGACAACGCTTCAAACGGATCATTGACCTCATTAGAAAGCAAGGCGAAGTAACCATAATTTCTAACCGCATTGCGCATCGCCTCTTCTTTAGGCGTGATTTTCTTCCCTCGTTTAGGTGTCTCAGTAACTTCGAAGTACTTATCATAATCTTTCATACGATAATCTTTTAGTGTATTTTCCTTCAGATCTTGGTGAAGGGCTGTCAGATAGTCGTTCATGTCTACCTGATCTTTAATCGCTTTTTCAGGATTGTAGAACAGATGCAGATACGCGCGCTTTTCCAATTTTATCACATCACCTTTATACGGACGTTCCTGTTCGTATTCCCAGTTTATTGTGCGACATACACCGTAGGTGGTGAACTGTGTTTCGAAGTTTGACCAAAGTTTCAAGTTCTCACGTTCCGCTTCCAACACACCCTTGACATATTTGAGTTTGAGTTGCACTCCTATCACGAATTTCTGGTGGTGTTTATACAAGGCGTTGATATTATCCTTGCTGTAAAAACCTCGATCAAATATCACGTTGACCTTTTTGTAGCCCATTACATCAAATTCCTTCATGAGTTGCCGAACCGTTTTAACATCGGTGATATTTCCGGAGAGCTTGCGGTAATAAAAGGGCAGTCCGGATTGCGCCCCAAACAAGAGTGCCAAGTTGATTTGTGGCAAGCGGTCGTGTTCCTTGTTTCGTCCCTTCTTCACTTGCGATAAGACCTCTGAGTAACTCGATATCGACGTAGTGTCAAATGCCCAATACTCCTTTTCCATCCGGCGGTTGCCTTGTTTCTGAAAGAAGGCCATCCGGCCTTCCTCATCGATTGCTTGGAATAGGTCGCTGCTTCGTTGTGAAGGAATATCCTGGCAATACGGGTGATGATGCAGTTTTTGCCAATGGGAAAAACGACTCAAGGCGTTATTCTCTTCGAGAATCAAGTAATAGGCGATCGACAGAATTTGCTTATAATGCTCCGGGAAGATGGCCTTAAGGTCCGCGTATACGCCTGTCTGCTTGCCAATTTGATCGAGCAGATAACCTGCCCCATAGAAGATTCTTCGGACTTGTGTCATTGGAATCGGCCCTGGCTTAACTTCCGATGAAGTCGGGGCCGGTTTCTTTTTGTACGAACGTGTTGGGACGATTTCACCTGTAACCGGATCGACTTTTCCAATCAGTGTCCTCTTAGCGCGTGATTGTTGCTTTTCCTTATCCCAGTAGGGTTCATTCTGATAGGCATAAGTAATGCCCGTTTTCTTGTTTGTCTGAAAAATAACTGCCATATCAACACTCCTCGTTATACATTATATTATATAACGAGTTATAAGTCTACAAAAAAACCGCTATATATCAATCGTTATAGCGGTTTTTCGAGTGATTATCGTTACACAATTCGGGAATGCAGGTTGTAAAATAAAGCCTAGCTCTTTAAAACGTAATGCTGAACGTTGTTTTTCTTTGACTTTACTAAAATTTTTCCCGTTAATAAAAACTTCGCCTTCTGTCGGGCTTTGTAGTCCGCCAGCAATCGTTAATAATGTGCTTTTGCCAGATCCACTAGGTCCAATAATCGCAACGAATTCTCCAGCTTTAATAGCAAAATCGGTTTTCTTTAAGGCCGTGACTTCAGTATGACCTTTCCCAAATTTTTTGGTTACTTGTTTAAGTTCTAATAAATTCATAAGATTACCCTCCAATCGCTTCTAGTGGATCAATTTTCACAATTGTTCGAACTGAGAACAGTGCGCCTAAAATAGCAACACTAATCAATACCACTGTAAAACCTGCTAAAAATAGATAATTTGTCATATAAGGAACTGCCTCGGGTAAGACAAGAGCTGTACCTAACGTCAAGACTAAGCCAATCCCAACACCAAGCGTTGCTAATAAAAAGGTTTGGGCAACAATTGATTTAGCAATATAACTTGTTGCAATTCCTTGAGCTTTCATAACACCAAACATACTGCTTTTTTGTAATGTTAAGACATAGATAAAAATACCAATCACGAAGGCCGCAATTACAAATAAAAAGCCAATCATAATACTAAAAGTTAAGGTTTGTGCCGTATAACCTGGAATATTTGAAATAAAGTTTTTTGACGTAATCCCACTAACCTTATCTTTATCTAAACCTAAATCTTTCATATTTCCAGATTTGACGACGACCCCGCTAATTCTCTGAGTTGCTGACGGATCAGTTGTACCAAATTTTGCCGCTTGCCACTCTGCCATATCCATGTAAACAATCGGAGCTGTATTAAATTTACTGTTTGTGGTGAATCCGACAATTTTCAACGTTGCTCCGTTGGTAGATAGTCGAATCTTATCTCCTAATTTCAGTCCCTTTATTTTCAAGCTGTCATCAACTACAACCTCACCTTCTTTTTCAAAGGTGCGCCCTTCTGTTACATTTGGATTAATAAACTCATCTTGATTGACGCCAAAAACATTAATATTGATTTTTTCAGAAGTACCTTTTTTGGTAATAACTCCGGCTAACTGCCCTAATTCTGCTGTTTCTTTAGCCTTAATATCTTTTACATCGTCGCTAGAAATCGTTGAAGCAGATAAATTATTGTTAGCTTCACTGCTTAAAACAATTCCTGCAGCATCCCATTTATCGACTACCAAACGATTGTCCTGGGCTAACCCATAGGCTAAGCCTGTTAAAAAAAAGACTAAGTATGATACTAAAAACATCACTCCTACAATTAGTGCAAAACGTGTTTTTGAGTATTTTATTTCGTTCCATGCTAAAAACATGTTATCATCCCCATTCATTTATCAATTGATAAACAAATAATACCATTTATCATTTGATAAGTGAAATAATTTGCTTGAAAACTGTCATTTAAAATAAAAAAAACCAATTCTAAGTTGAATTGGTTTTTACGAATGACTATTACTTAAAAACGCCATGCAGCATGAAATCAGTTAACTCGCGGACTTGTTCAGACATTGGCGTTTTTGATGCAAATTTTTGGTTGCCATTAAACATTGGACTAATGCTAGTCACCACAAACTTAGCTGCCGCTCGTGCTGAAACTTCAGGTCGCAGAAGCCCTTTTTCTTGCATCTCTGTAAAGAAATCATCGAAGGGACGAGAATAGGTATCTTGGCTTAATTGGAACAAAAGATATTGATTTTCTGGTTGCATCTCATTTAAAATATCATGAATCATCAGCATAATGTTCGTCGGATGTAAATCAATTAAAGTCAGTATCATCCCAGATAATTTGGTTTCTGGGTCAGTTTCTTTTTTTAGAATTTTATCTAGTTCTTTTTTTACACTTGTTGTTAGTTCCCGAATGACTTCTATATATAGCGTCTCTTTGTCTTTAAAATGATGGTAAAGAGCCGGTTGAGTAATCTTACTCTGTTGGGCAATTTCTCTTGTAGAGGTTGACTTATAACCCTTTTGCATAAATAAAATTTGCGCTTCTTTAAGAATTTTCTCCCTTGTCAGCTGCATTTCTTCTTTACGTGTCAACTTTTCCATTTACATTCACCTTCTTTATTTCCCAATTAAATAGTATTTATAATTGTTACTATACTATATTTAGTAGGCTCTGTCTTTATAATTACTCTATAAGCACAAAAAAAGACTGGAAACTCCCAGTCTACTATTTTTAGTTAATCTGCTAATTCCATTGCCCTTTTTTTAAATTCAGACATTTCCGCCTGTAAATTTTGTTGTAAGCTACTTAATGACTGCTGAACCAACTGTTTTTTCTCCACAACACATCTGCCATTAATATAAACCATTTCTACATTACTAGCATTTCCAGAATAAACCAAAACTGCATAAGGGTCAAAATTAGGAAACATATTGACTGATTTTGTTTCTACTAAAACGACATCTGCTTGTTTTCCAACTTCTAATGAACCGACTTCCTTAGATAAGCCTAAAACTTCTGCTCCACCATTAGTCGCCAAGGCCACAATTTCAACCGCCGGAAAAGCACCTCGATCTTTTAAGGTTGTTTTATGAAAATTGGCAAACAACTTCATTTGAGTAAACAAATCAAGTGTATTTCCGCTACTTGGTCCGTCTGTACCTAAACCAACTGGGACTCCCGCTGCTAGTAAATCTTGAATGCGTGCAACACCTTTGGCTGATTTCGTATTTGCGCCGATGCAGTGTGCCACTTTTGTTCCAGTTATTTTTAATAGCTCGATATCGTCATCAGTCAAGAAGATGCAATGAGCCGCAATCACACGAGGACTTAAAAAGCCAATTTTATGCAGATAACCAACTGGCGTTAGGCCATATTTGTCCATAAAATACTGTACTTCGTAATCCATTTCAGCAACATGTAAACTAACAGGCACATCATATTTTTCTGCTAACATAGTCGTTTTTTCTAAGGCTTCTTGACTATTTGTATTTGGAGCATGGGGCGCAATCGCTGGGGTGATTAACGGATTTCCTAACCACTTGGGAATATAATTTTCGGCATAAGCTAAACCACCATGAGGCTCTTGGGCATCACAAGTTGGGAAATCAATGATCGTTTCGCCAAGAATACCACGACTCCCCATTTCTGCTGTAGCTTTTGCCAATTCATCTTCAAAATAATACATGTCCATAAAACTAGTGACACCCGCCAATTGCATCTCAGCGATAGCATACTTTCCACTGTGATAAGCCAGTTCTTTAGTCATATGTTGCTCTAATGGAAATAGGAAACGTCGCAAACGGTCTGGTACATCGTCTCCTAAAGAACGAAAGGGAACCATACCAATATGCGTATGGGTATTAATCATCCCTGGCATTAGAATTCCTTGTTCACCATCAATGACTTTATCAAAGTGACTTAGTTCTTCTGTCAAATTTTCCATGGCTCCTAATGCGACAATCCGTGTGTCCTGAATAATGAGATAGCCATCTGGAAAAACATCTCGTGTCGCATTCATCGTTACTAATTGGACATGTTGAATCAGTGTTTTCATTTGAACCTCGCTATCACTGGAATAATTGCTTGTGTTCTAGTATCCATCATTCCAATATCTGTAATTTTAATCGCCGGTGAAACAGGTAACGACAAGGTTGAAAATGACATAATTTCATTCATATTTTTATAGCCTAAATCCACCATTGCCTTGCGTACAGCTTTCAATTCTGTTCCTAAAACAGACAACGGCGCGGCACTTAAAATCCCGCCAATTGGCAAGGGACATTCTGCGACCACTCGTTCTTGATCTACAACAATATAGCCACCTTGAATCTCGACTAGACGTTGTTGTGCCACAACCATATCTGCTGCAGAAGTTCCTAACACCATGACATTATGATGATCATGGGCCCATGTTGTAGCAACTGCGCCTTTTTTGGTTAACGTATTTTCAACAAGTCCATAGGCGATGTTCCCATTTTTTCCATAACGTTCCATCACAACTACTAACGCCAACCCACTATTTTCCCAATCCACAATTCCATTCTTAACTGGTAAAATGCGTTGGACTGGTTTTGTAAAAGTCCCAACTTCTTGAATTTGCATCACATTACAGCTAGCTTCTGTAGCATCGGCTGGTGCGGTTAACTGAAAGTCAATAAGTTCAGCCATTTTGCAATGGACCGATTGGTAAAATTCTGCTGGAAAATTTTCTGTGGCTTCAGGTGCTTGAATGTTCTCACCTTTTGTGTGAACTAATTGACCTTTTTTATACACTTGATAAATATCTAATTGCGCTAAGTCATCTAGTAAAATAAAATCAGCCATTTGACCTGGTGCGATCGCGCCACGATCTTGGAAGCCCATCCGTTTAGCAGGTGTATAAGTACTTGTGTAAATTGCCCATTCAGCTGGCATACCACATTTAATTGCATTTTTAACAATTTGATTTAAATGTCCTTCTAATAAATCGTCTGCCATCACGTCATCTGTAATTAATGCTACATATTCATAAAAATGATTGTCAACAATCGTCTGGATGTTTTCTTTTGTAATTGATTTTCCCTGCATTTCAAGAAACATTCCGTTACAAATTTTTTCATAAATGGATGCCGGGCTTTGATGCGTATGGTCTGCTGTCACACCATGATAAATAAATGTAGCTAAGTCTTCTTTGGTAATTTTCGGAACATGTCCTTCAATAGGCATTGTTGGACGTGTTGTTTGACATTCACGAATAATCTGACGAATTAAAGAATCGGGTTCAGAAATAATCCCTTTAAAGTTCATCGCCTCACCTAAACACATAACTTTAGGTGATTTTAGTAATTCACGAACTTCTGGTAAGCCAATGACTCCGCCCGTTGTTTCTAAATCAACAGTGGTTGAAGGCACCGATGAAGGAATCGCATAAAAAATATCTAACTCTGTCTCTGCTTGTAAAAAGGCTTCGACACCTTTTAACCCAAAAACATTAGCAACTTCATGAGAATCCGCAATAATCGTCGTGACCCCATGGTACAAAGCTGCTTTTGAAAAAATAGATGGAATCGTCATGGAACTTTCGATGTGCATATGACAATCAATCAAACCTGGAATCATATGACGTCCGCCGGCATCGATGGTTGCTTTTGGCTCTAAGTATTTTAGATTTTCTTCGCTAATATAAAAGAAGCGTTCACCAGCAATCGCCACATGTTTGGCTTCAAATTTTTGGATAAAGGTATTGAATACCTGAGCATTTTCAACTAATAAATCAACCTGCATTTTTTATTCCTCTTTTCTACTAATTCACTATTAAAATAACCTTAAGCACCGAGAAACCATTCGGTTATCAGTTGCAAAAGGTTATCTATCGTCTGTATTATTGATTTAAGGTTTTATTCCATTGATCAATCCAGCTTGCCAATTGACCGTTAACAAAGCTGAAATCAATAACTTTTGCCCGATCTGCAACGGCTCCATAAGTTTTATTTTCTGCCGTAGCATCATCTAAAACCACTTTGGCATTGGTCGGTGCTTCGTTTAAAGACTTAGCTGTAACTTCTTGTAACTCTTGACTAATTCTCCAGTCAATGAATTTTTCAGCAAGTTCTTTATTTTTAGAATTTTTAGTAATGTTAATGGTATTGAAGTTGGCATATGTTCCTGATTCTGGTACAACATAAGCAACATCTGCATCCGCTTGAGTAATAATTGGAACAGCAAAATCCCCTACAACAGCTGCAACAATTTCACCAGATTTAAACATATTAGCTAAGTCTGAAGATTTTCCGTAAGTTTTAACAACGTTAGGAGCTAATTCTTTTAAGCCTTTAAAAGCTGCGGCACCCTTATCTTTTTCAATGTCTCCACCTTTATAATCATTGGCTAGGTAAACCATTGAAGGGCCATAAGTCGTAGCAATATCTGGAATTGAGATTTTACCTTTTAAAGCTGGATTCCATAAATCAGACCACTCTTTAATTTCCATTCCAGCAGCTTCTTTGTTGTAAATAATCCCGATACTATTAACGCCATAAGCTGGACCGGCTCCGTCCGTTGCAATTTCTTTAGCTGCGTCAGTTAAATTAGCCATATTCGGTACTTTTTCTGCATCGATTTTAGCAAATAAACCTTCATCTAAACCTTTTGCCGCATTAGATTGCGATAATTCAATGACATCTACTTTCGAATTAGGGTTATTTTCTAGTTTTGTATAACGTTCTGAACTTGTCCCTGTTTCAACAACGATTTTTACATTGTTAGCTTCTTCAAAGGGCTTAAAAATATCCTTTTGAACAATATCTTCACTTAAACCAAACGTTGATACAACTAATTCTTTGGGTACATTGCTTGATTTATCTGCGGCCTTATTCCCACAACCTGATACTACTAAAGCTCCCAATAATGCAACTGCTACAAAACCTAAACCTTTTTTCATTTCATTACCCCACTTTTTTTATTTTTTTAAACTAAAACGACTTTATGTTCTGGCAAGCAAAGTTGAACGCGATCACCTGAATGGTAGACTTGCTTATCTGAACCATTAACTAATAACTTACCGATAGCTGTTTTGACTTCATATTGATAACTTTTCCCTAAAAAGGTCCGGACACTAATTTCACCAGCAAGTAGATTGGTTCTATTTTCTTGTTCTGGATGAACAATTTCAATATCATCTGGGCGAATCGTACCAATCGCCTTATTATTTTCAGAGCTTCTTGTCGTTTCAAAAATTGTTCCATTTTCAGCTACATAACTAAATTCTGATTTTTTTTGCAATTGAAAGAAGTTTTCAAATCCAATGAAACGGGCAACAAATTCTGTTTTAGGATTGTTGTAAATAACCTCAGGAGTATCATATTGTTCAATAATCCCTTTATTCATGACAGCTACTTTATCTGAAATTGAGAAACACTCTTCTTGATCATGAGTCACAAAGACCGATGTGATACCTAATTGACGCTGAATTCGTTTGATTTCCATCCGCATATTAATGCGTAATTTTGCATCTAGATTACTTAAAGGTTCGTCCAATAATAAAAGTTTAGGCTCGATAACTAAGGCTCTAGCTAATGCAACACGTTGGCGTTGGCCGCCAGACATTTGCTTGGGATAACGATCGCCAAAATCTTCTAGTCCACAAACCTTCAACATTTCAGTAACTCTGGTAGCAATATTCTCTTTTGATTCTTTTCTCAACTTCAAACCAAAGGCAACATTTTCTCTGACGGTTAGATGAGGAAACAATGCATAACTTTGAAAGACCATACCAAAATTACGTTTATGGACTGGCACTTTAGTCAAATCTTCATTGTCTAAAACAAAGTTTCCATCGTTAGGTTCGATTAGTCCCGCAATCACTCGCAAAGTTGTGGTTTTGCCACAGCCACTTGGGCCTAATAATGAAACGAGTTCTCCTTTTTCCATTGAGATATTTAATTCTTCTAGAATGTTCGTTTTGCCATCATAGCTCACACGAATATCCTTTAAATCAACAAATGACATTTGAACAATTCCTCCTCTTTTGGTTATGCAATAGCAGCTAAGCCTAAGGTTTTTTCAATAATATACATCAGCACAATCGTTCCAATCATTAATAAAACGGAAATAGCTGAAACAGTTGGATCATAATTATATTCAATATAGTTTAGTAAAGATGTTGGTAAGGTTGTGACTCCTGGACCAGATAAAAACATTGAGACAGGAATATTATTGAAGGAATTGATAAATGCTAGCATAAAGGAAGCAAAAATTCCTGACGTAATATTCGGCAATACAATCCGGATAAAAGCCCTAGTCCGGGTACAGCCTAAGGTCCAAGCAACTTCTTCAATGGAAAAATCAAGTTGTTCTAGGCTTGAGCCAACTACTCGAATAATGTAAGGCAAGCTAATTAAGAAATGGCCAAGTAATAGGCCTTGGAAGACAGGTAATTGAAGTTGAATTACAACAAATTGAAATAAAGAATACCCAACTACGATTCCTGGTACAATCGTTGGTGATAAGAAAAAGCTCTTTAACCATTTTCGTCCTTTAATCCCATGTCTCGCTAAAGCGTATGCTGCTGGCACACCAATAATCAAAGCAAGCACTGTGGCTAGAAGTCCAATTTCTAAACTCAGCAGAAAACCATCGACAAAAGCCTCTGACACGAAGATGTTTTGATACCATTTAAAGGTAAATCCTTCGATTGGGAATTGGATTGTAGCATTTTCGCCAAATGAGGTAATCGCAATCAGCACTAATGGTAGGAAGAGAAAAGCGAATACTAGTCCGACGAACAGGGTTAAGCCTCTTTGTTTACGCATTTAGTTCACCTCTCTTATCTGCTTTTCCGGCAATCCAGTTGAAGACGCGCATCACAACGATAGTGGTCACGATCATCACGAATGCGATCACACTCGCTCCGGACCAATCGCCTAATGCCATAGCTTTTTGGTAGAGAAATGTTGCTAAAAGCATATTTTTATTGCCACCTAATAATTGTGGTGTTGTGTAGGCGGTTAGTGTTCCAGTAAATACGAGAACACTGCCGACGATAATTCCTGGAATACTTAAGGGTAAAATAACTTTCATAAAGGCTGAAAACCGATTGGCACCTAAGGTTTCAGCGGATTCCATAATTTCTGGATCAATATTTTCAACTACTCCAACTAAGGTCATCACCATAATTGGTAAAAATAAGTAAATGGACCCCACGATAATCGAGAATTCTGTATACAGCATAACGATTGGTTGTTTGATTACGCCGATACTAAGTAAAAAATTATTAATAACTCCATTTTGGCCTAAGATGTTAATCCAAGCAAAGCTCCGAATAACTGAGTTCGTCAGCAAGGGAAAAAGTGTCAAAGCCATTAACAAGCTGCGCCATTTTTTAGGACTTCGCGCAATATAGTAAGCTGTTGGAACCCCACATAAGGCTGAGATGAGCGTCACAATTAAGGATACTCTTATAGTCCGAATGAAAATACTAATGTTGTAGCTATCGCTAAAAAACTGTTGATAAGCTGTTAGTGAAAAACCACCTTCAAAAACGGTTGGCAATAAAATTGAAACCAAAGGCATCACTAAAAAGAAAATCAAAAGAATCAACCCTGGCGCTAAGATTAGATAAGGTATGCTTTTTTTCATGGTAGGTTCCTCCTTTTATAGAATGTTGCACTCGCAGTCTTAGCCTCGACTAGAAAATAGGAAATTCTAAGAAAAATGTCTTTTTCCAAAGCGTTGGTGCATAAGAGCTAGACTAAATAAAATGCTCATTGAGATATTCTTTATTTAAAATCGTCCTTAAAAACGTACATTAATTTTTCAGAAAGGAATAACGTAGTGATTAATCAACAAAACGACTTTTATAGTATAATCAATTTACACTGTTTTTTCAATAGAAAAACCAAATTAAAAACAATATAAAACTTTTAATGTTCGTGTTTATATCAAGAAAAACTGGTAAAAAGATATTCACGCGCAAAAAAGGACGAATAAAACAATTTAGTTTTATTCATCCTTTTCTCATATATGAATTTCCTGATAAAAAAATCGTTCGGTTTTACCTTCTGGAAACAGTTTTTTACCACTTAATTTTAAAAACCATACCATTTTTTTGTTTTGTTGGCTCAAAAGAATAAGTTAAGTGATCCCGTTCTAGTAATTGTCCAACAATATACAGGCCTAAACCCGTCCCACCGTCTTTTCTAGCTCGCGCATAATCTGGGCGATAAAAAGCGGCAAAGACTTTACTCAAATCATCCGACGTCAGTGGTTCACATTCATTTTCTAATGCGAAGCCAGCTTCATTTAAGGTAACAACAATCCGACCATTTTCTGAAGTATATTGTAAAGCATTACTAAGCAGATTCATAAGTACTCTCTTCAAATCTTCACGAACGCCTTCAATCTGGACTGGTTCTATCTTAGTCTCCAGCTTGTATTTTTTTGTTTTTGCCATCAGTTCAAAAACTGGTAAAACTTCTTTTTCAACTAATTCAGAAACTGAAAATATCTCTCTTTCACTTGCTCCTTCAATCATTTCAAGTCGTGATATATATAATATATCCTTCACTAACTGGCTTTGAGTAGCTAAAATCTCTTTGCAAATAGCTAGATAATGATCGCGATCTTTAAATTCCCCCACATTATATAGCATTCCCTCAACAATGCCTGACATTGCCGTAATCGGTGTTTTTAATTCATGAGAAGCAATCCGCATAAATTCAGCTTTAGAGCGCTCAATCTCAGCAGTTAACTCAATTTCTTGGTTCAATTGTTCAATTGTTGTCAGTAAGTTGCCATAAAGATAATTAATATCGGTTGCCAATGTGCTGACTTCATCTTTCCCAACTACTGGACAACGAGTTGTTTCATTCATTTCAGTCATTTGTTTTGTAATCATCGATAACTGATAAATCCGCTTTGTGGAGTAATAGGAATAGATAAACGCTCCGATTCCGCCAATTAAAAAACTTACAGCCAAAATCCAAGGATAAATATCGAGTAATACGCCTTTTGCTTCATCAATTGGTTGGAGAGTTCGAATCGCATTTAACTTATAAACTTGTCCTTCATTATCAACAAAGTATTTATACTTCTGAATAACATCCCCCCAATTTCCCAGATCATTCGTTTGAATGTTCATAGCAGTGATTAAGGGTTGAGCTGCTCCACTTTCAGTTACATTCCCAAAACTAGAATCATCTCTAACGACTACTTCATTGGTATTCACAGCTTGAGTGACACTTAATAGTTGACCATCTGGATAAATCAATTGGTCCTCTCCGTTTATCAAGGTCCATACTGCTCCAGTTTCCAAGCCTGTCTTATCTAAAATTTCAGTAGTCTCACTAATTGTTTTGCCTTCAATCTGTTTAGCAACATCCTCCATAATTTTAGATAGTTCCGATTCTTTTTTTTGCTGATAATATCCGGGCATAATCCAATAAAGCAAACCAAAAGCTAATGTCACAACAATAATAATAATTCCCGACGTGAAGAGAAAATTTTTCGTTCTGATTCTCATAGCTCTGCCTCGATTGCATAGCCAGTTCCTTTGACAGTTCTGATTTCAATACCGGGTAATTTTTTACGAATATTTTTTATATGGGTATCAATAATCCGGTCACTAGGGTTATAGTCATAGCCCCAAATTTGATCCATCAATTGCTCACGCGTCACAACTTTGCCTTTACGGCTAATTAATTGTGTAACAATATCGTATTCTTTTTTTGTTAAATTAACTGCTTCAGATTGATTTTCAACAGTGCAAGCATCTAAGTCAATTGTTAACTCACCGTATTTAATTTTCCCGCTATTTTCTTCCTCTTGCACGTTTCTACGGAGCACCGCTTCAACTCGTTTAACCAAAATCGTAGGCGAAAAAGGCTTGGTCACGTAATCGTCAATTAGATTACTATAACTAACTACCTGTGTGTATTCATCATCTAGTGCGGTTAGCATAATAATTGGAATTTGAGAAACTTCTCTAAATTGAGCCAGCAACGCTAAACCATCGATTTTGGGAAGCATAATGTCTAAGATAATTAAATCTAGAGTTTCCTTTTGGAAAATATCCCAACCTGCTTGCCCATCTAGCGCTGAGAAAACAGTAAAATTTTGTTCAGCTAAAAAATTAGTAATGACTTTATTCGTCATCTCATCATCTTCGACTACCAAAATTCTTTTCTGCATAAACCCAACTCCTTCCTCGATTCCTTATTTAAAAAGCTTATGGCTTTTATTTTACCAACCCTACACTAAAAGCTCAACCTAATCATAACGTAAAGCTTCAATTGGGTCTAATTTAGATGCTTTGATTGCTGGCATTAACCCAAATACAATTCCGATAATTGAACAAAATGCCATACTACCTATAATCGCTAGCCAAGAAACCATGTATGGATAGTTCAAAGCCGACGTAATCCCTTTTCCGGCAATTAAGCCAAATAAAATTCCAGTTATGCCTCCAATAAAGGTTAACGTGACAGATTCAGTCAAAAATTGTAACAAAATAACTTTACGTCTAGCTCCTAAGGCTTTTTTCACACCAATTTCTCGTGTTCTTTCTGTCACTGAAACGAGCATAATATTCATTACACCAATTCCACCAACTAAAAGAGAGATACTAGCAATACCTGCTAACAAATAAAACTCTGAACGATTGAATTCATCCATTTGTTTTTCAAAATCTTCTAGATTCATTATCCCAAAAACATAATCCGATTGAGGAATAAAACCATTTAAAAGCATAGCCACTTTTTCTGCAGCAGGTTTTAATCCATCTGTATCCTCTCCTTGAACAATCACAGCTGGTGTTGGGTTAATTTCACCAGATACTTTAGGCCATTGAGTTAACGGAACATACGCTTTTCCATTTTCTCCACCACCCATAGCCATAGTCATCATGCCTCCACCGCTACTTATCTCGTTATTTGCTTCTGGATCTTCTACAACGCCTATAACCTTGAATGGAGTTCCATTAAGTTCAACAATTTTACCAATTCCATCTTCTTCTGGAAATAGATTTTCATAGGCCGTTTTGTCTAACATAACAACCTGGTTTTGCCCTTTATAGTCCGTCTCTGTAAAAAATCTTCCAGCCGTTAATTTTTGAGGTAGCATATCAAAATAATTTTTATCCATAGCTTTTATCTCTGAATTAACAGACTTGGAACCCCGAAAAATAGATGCTGATTTTTGATAGGTAAGACTAGCATTTTTGATTCCTGGCGTTTGTCTAACTTGATCCATTTGTTCTGCTGTGAATATCGGTAAATAATTAGGCTTTTTTTCGTTTCCATTTCCACCCATACCCATACTTCCAGAAAATTGGCTTGCAGGTCCAAAATCAACATTCATGGTATTATTCGGACCACCCATAATTTGTTTTTTCATGTTTGCCGTATTTCCTTCGATAATGCTGAAAATTGAAATTATTGCAGCAATACCAATAATTATACCTAACATCGTCAAAATCGAACGTAATTTATGCGCCCAAATGGATTGTAAAGATAAACTAAGATTTTCCAACATATGCCGTCACACTCCGTTCATCCTTTGTAATGAGCCCATCGCGTAAAATAATTTTTCGTTTTGTATAATCTGCTACTTCTTGCTCATGAGTAATGACTATGATCGTTTTTCCATTCTTGTTTAATTCAGAAAATAAATCCATAATCTGCTCACTCGTTTTTGAATCTAATGCTCCGGTTGGTTCATCTGCCAAAATAAAGTTAGCATTGGTAACTAACGCGCGAGCAACTGCCACCCGTTGTTTCTGCCCACCTGAAAGTTCAGCTGGTTTAAAATGCATCCGCTCTTCTAAACCCACTTGTTTCAAGGCAGCAATCCCTCGCTCTTTGCGCTCTGCTTTAGAAACTTTTCCGTAAACTAAAGGCAATTCAACATTTTGTAAAGCTGTTAAACGGGGCATTAAATTAAAATTTTGAAAAACAAAACCAATGCTTTCATTGCGTAAATCAGATAGTTCATAGTCTTTCAATGAAGAAACATCTGTGTTCTCAATTAAGTAATCCCCTCTTGTTGGTTTATCTAAGCAACCGAGAATATTCATCAAAGTCGATTTACCTGAACCAGATGGTCCCATGATTGAAACATATTCACCAGCTTCAATGGATAAATTAATATTTTTCAAAATTTCAACTTCGGAATCTGCTTGCCAATAAGATTTATAAATATTAGTTAATTTTAACATCTGAGCCAACCTCCATTCCAGCTTTCAAAGTGGAATAGGGATAAACAATCTGGTCTTCTTCAGTTAAGCCTTTTGTAATTTCAACTGTATTGGTTTCTTTATCCGGTTCACCAGCTTCAATTTTACTTTTTTCAATTTTGCCTTTTTTAACGAGCCACACATAGGATTCTTTGCCCTCTTGAATAACAAAGTCTAAAGGTAATTTCACCTTGTTGGCTTCATCTCCTTTTGGTAAAACTTCAACATACATATGACGTCCTAAAGGTGGAGGAGTATCCGTTGGATCAAAAATAACTTTAAAAGGATACTTAGACAGATTGGGATTTTCTTCTTCTTTTTTTTCATCGTCTCCACCAGATTCTGCTGCTAGATTTCCCACTTTGCTTATTTTTCCACTCCAAACCTTCTTCTCATCTGTCCGGTCAATGATTTTAACAGGTTGATCAATTGCCAACTGGTCTTTATTAAACTCATCAACCTGGCCATTTACGTATAAACTTGATGTGTCCGTAATTTCCATAAACGTCTCTTTGTTGCCTTCAGCAACAGACTTATTCATTTGATCAGTATCAACTTTTTTCACTACTCCGTCAACTTCAGCTAAAACATCATTAGAACCATACTTTTTTTCTGCATTTGTTACACCTAGTTGTGCTTTTTCTAGCTCAATTTCAGCAGTTCCAATTAATGAATCTGCCGTACGAGCATCAGACTTTGCTTGCGCTACTTCTGTCTCTAACTGTGTTTTTTCTTGTTTTAATGCTTCTTTTTCTTCTGCTCCTGCTTGGTTATATTTTGTTGTTAACTTATCTAAATCAGCCTGTTTTTTATTGTGTTGCTCCCATTTCAAACTAGCATCTGAACGTTTTTGTTCTAAATCGTTCGCTTGATTTGTGACAGTCAACTGCGCTTCTTTTAAGTCTAATTCGCCATCTGGATTTTGATAGGTGTAGAGTTTTTGACCTTTAACAACAGAATCACCTTCCTTCACGTGGACTTCTGATACTGTTCCTTTTGAATTATCTAAAGTTAATTTACTGATTTGATTTGGCGCGACACTTCCTGTTAATAAAAAATTGGACCCTTTGTTTCCATCACCAGATAATTCTTTAACTGTTTGTGGAATCAGCTTCTGACTTAAAGAATTTGCATTGCTTTGACTGCGTGTAAAATAAAAAATACTGCCAGCTATGATTGCTAGTACAATTACAACACTACTTATTAATTTTATTGGCTTCTTTTTTTTCATCTCGGCTTAAGCCTCCTTTCTATTTTGCTTTTTGAGCTTCTTGTGGACTTTCGTTAAATTGGGCTTCTCCACCATCCCCTGATTTAAATACAGTACCACCTTCTTTAGTTTCTGTGACTGCACCCTTGCCATTCGTTACTGTTGCTCCCATGTTCTCAGCTTCTGAGTCTTTTTTACTGCCACCACATCCTGCTAATAAACTTGTCATACCCACTACTAAAATTAAACTTGCTAGTATATTTTTTTTCATACTTTATTCCCACCCATTCATTTATTTGTAAACCTAGTGTAACAAGGTAATCTGCAGTCTATATGTAGCTAATGTGGAGAGTATCTGGAGTTTAAATATCTATGTTGATTACAACAAAAAACACCCTCCTATTTCAGAGGGTGTTTAGTCAACCTTTAGATTTTATAGCTAAATACAAGCGATTCGATTTTATATTCTTCACTGTCTTTTTTAATCGTTTGAATCAAATCTTTACGACCATTCAATTCACAAAGTGCGACGGCTAAATAAAAAATATGCACAGCATCTTCTATTTTGCCTTGTTTACAAAGATTAATCCCCTTTTCATACAGTAAAAGCTCCAATCCATGAATACTGCCGTCTTCTTTTTGCAATTTAATTCCAGCTGAACACAGTTCAATCGCTTTAGTATAGTTTTTGACTGCAGAATAATATTTGGCTGAATTGTAATAAATCTTAATACTTTCTGCAATATCAGAAAATTGAACGTCCGATTTTCTAATTTCTTCTAATTGAGCTAAAGATTTTTCAAAATAATACTTTGACTTATCTAATTCATTCGCCATAAAGTAGGCGACTGCAATTCCGTTGGTCGTCAATGAATCCAGAATATCTACGTTTTTATTTGTACTTGCTTGCATACTTAAGTTAAAGTGATAGTGAGCATCAGAAAAATTTTTGTCCCCCATCAAACTCGCCATTCCCATATAATAATTATATTCTTTGACATCAATAGATTCTGTTAAGTCTTTTACCTTAATTTTTTTAAGCAATAAATCCTTAGCTTCTTTGTATTTTAATTTTTTAAAAAGTTCTTTGACTTGATAAAATAATTCGCGATGTCCATTTTCTGAAACTGGGAGATACTCTGATAGATCAGAAAAATCAATTTTTAAGCGCTCTCCGATTGCTAATAATGTCCGCACCGCCGGGACGCTATTATTATTTTCTAGATTACTAACTGTTGCTTGTGTACAAATACCATTAGCTAATTCTTTTTGTGTCATTCTTTTAGCTTTGCGTGCCTCTTTTACAACATCCCCTATTTGTTTTTGCATATACTTACTCCACCCTTTCTTTCTATACTTTTTAATTATATCTTTATCCTATTGTAACTGACACGCCATTATTAAGATAGTTATAATAGCTGTTTTCGTAAAATATTAAGTAAATATTTTTAAAATCGTACAAATTAACAATTTATTACTATGATTAGAAAATAACCATTATAGATTGAAACTATACATATTTTTATTACTTGCACTTAATTTTAATTTCCGTTACTATAGAACTTAACCAATTGAGAATACTTCTCAATTATCTGTTTGGATTGACTATTTTTTATTTAGGTCCGTTCCAATATACTACTATTAAGGAGTGTTTAATCATGAAACAATCTATTTCCGATACGATTATATCTCGTCGCACCTCAAAAACGAGCTTAGATACACCCATTTCTCCCGAAGAAATTTTTACTTTGCTAGAAAAAGCTAGCTACGCACCATACCATGGTAAGAACGAACCTTGGGTAGCAAAAATTGTCACAACTGAAGCTGAAAAAAAATGGTTATATGAGCGAATTATTGCTAGCTATGAACGCAATCAGGTTATTATTGATGAGCAAACACGGGAACGAATGACTACCAAAATGACACGTTTAATTCTAGGAGCACCTGCAACAATTTTATTTGCTCGTGAGATATTTGTGGATAATCCTAGGAAAAACTATGATTCAATTGAAGCCACTTCTGCTTTGATTCAAAACTTTTCACTCCTTGCTTGGGAGCAGGATCTAGTTGGATTTTGGGCAACAAGTCCCTTCATTTTAGATTCTACCCTCTCAAATGAACTTGGTTTCCCTAGTAATTATGAACTAATTGCGAATTATCGATTAGGACATCGTGATTTAGAACAACCTTTACGAATAGCAACTAGGCAACCTATCGAAAACTGGGCTAGCTCTTTATTATAACCGCTAAATTTAAGCCTTAAGATATCTTGAAGACACATATTCCAGCGAATATGTGTCTTTTTATAAAAAAATTCTATTTTAGTGAAAAAATAGCGACTATACCACTAATTTAAAATTTATTTTTTATCTTTTTAAAGAAAACGCTTGCATTAAGTTTCATCAACTGGTATTATGAATTCATCAGATAGGATTGTTACCAATTCTGGGCAAAACCTAAGCTGATTTGAAACGCAGGGATTCCTGTCGACTTCAAATCAGTTTAGGTTTTTTTTGTTCAAAATAGTGAACACCTAAAAAATGGAGGTAGGAAAAAATGGCTAAGTACACTGATTTAGCAACAGATATTCTTGATAAAATTGGCGGGAAAGAAAACGTCAAAAGTGTTTTCCATTGTGTGACTCGTTTACGTTTCAAATTGAAAGATGAAAGCATTGCTAAAACCGAAGAAATTAAGAAAATGGACGGCGTTGTAACCGTTATGCAAAGTGGCGGTCAATATCAAGTCGTTATCGGCACACATGTACCTGAAGTTTTTGCAGAAGTTTTAAAAGTCGGCGGCTTATCAACTGATGATAGTATGGATACATCAGATGCCGATGACGGACCAAAAGGTAGTTTGTTCGATCGTTTTATCGATATGATTTCAGGAATTTTCACACCAATCTTAGGTGTTTTATCTGCAACAGGTATGATTAAAGGTTTTGTGGCTTTATTTGTAGCCTTAAAATGGCTAGATAGTACGTCCGGCACTTATATTATTTTACAAGCAACTGGTGATGCATTGTTCTATTCTCTACCTGTCTTTCTTGGGTATACTGCAAGTAAGAAATTTGGTGGGAATCCATTTATTGGAATGAGTATTGGGGTATCAATGTTATATCCTGCTATTGCTGCTGTTATGGGAGCAGATATGCCGGTACTTTACACATTGTTCCAAGGAACATTGCTTGAATCTCCAATTAAAATTACTTTCTTAGGAATTCCAGTAATTATGATGAGCTATGCTTCATCTGTTATTCCAATTATCCTTGCTGTTTTTGTTTCAAGTAAAGTCGAAAAATTCTTTACTAAAGTCATTCCAAGTGTTGTTCGTAATTTCTTAGTTCCATTTTGTACTTTACTAGTTATTGTGCCTTTAACTTTCTTAGTTATTGGACCAATTGCTACATGGGCAGGTATGCTATTAGGAGCTGCAACTGGTGCCATTTATGACTTAAGTCCAGTTGTTGCTGGTTTATTACTTGGTGGTTTCTGGCAAGTATTTGTTATTTTCGGATTACATTGGGGTCTAGTTCCAATTGCTATGAACAACATTGCTTCTGGTAATGGCGATCCAATTCTAGCAATGACTCTTGCTGCATCATTTGCTCAAATCGGTGCTGTTTTAGCGGTTTGGATGAAAACTAAAAATCAAAAACTTAAAACGTTGGCTATTCCAGCCTTTATCTCAGGTATCTTTGGAGTAACTGAACCTGCAATCTATGGTGTGACTTTACCACTGAAAAAACCATTCTACGCAAGTTGTGCAGCAGCTGCTATCGGTGGTGGTATTCTAGGATTCTTCAATACTACTGGCTATATTATGGGTGGTTTAGGTATCTTCGCTTTCCCAAGTTATATCAACCCAGCTGGTCTTGATATGGGTCTATGGGGCGCAGTTATCGCCTGTGTTGTCGGCATGATTCTAGGTTTTGTCTTTACCTATGTTCTTGGTTTTAAAGACGAAGAGTTTGCATAAGAAAACATTATCTGAAGGCTGAGATTTTTCTCTCAGCCTTCTATTAAATGAATAAGAGAGGGGTATTTATCGATGAGTATCAAAACACAATTTCCAGCGGATTTTTTATGGGGTGGCGCTACTGCAGCAAACCAATTAGAGGGAGCTTTTGATGTTGATGGGAAAGGTCTATCAACTTTTGATATGGTTACTTTTACACCAAAGGAAGAACGTACTGGTCCACTTTTATCTGATTATACGAAGGAACAAATTGAGGATGCTTTGGCTGGAAAAATGGGCGATAATTTTCCGAAACGCCGCGGTATTGATTTTTATCACCGTTATAAGGAGGATATTGCTCTCTTTGCTGAAATGGGTTTTAAGACGTTCCGTTTATCAATTTCTTGGCCACGTATTTTTCCTAATGGGGATGAAACGGAACCAAATGAAGCTGGTTTAGCTTTCTATGATAAAGTTTTTGATGAGTGTCTAAAATATAATATCGAGCCTTTAGTGACTCTTTCTCATTATGAAATGCCGTTACATTTGGCCACTGAATATGGTGGTTGGGCTAATCGAAAAGTGATTGATTTCTTTGTGCATTATGCTGAAACTGTTTTTAAACGCTATAAAGATAAAGTGAAATATTGGTTAACCTTTAATGAAATCAATGTGATGGCAATGAGTCCTTACATTGGCGGTGGGATTTTAGCTGGAACCTATGAAAATCATATGCAAGCAGCCTATCAAGGAACGCACCATCAATTTGTAGCGAGCGCTCGTGCCGTTAAAGCTGGACATGAGATTATCCCTGATTCAATGATTGGATGCATGTTGGCTCGGATGGAATCTTATGCTGAAACGTGTAATCCAGATGATGTGCAACGAGCTTTGGAAGAGGATCATGCAAACTTGTTCTATACGGATGTTCAAGTACGTGGCTACTATCCAAGCTATATGGATCGTTTTTTTGAAGAAAAGAATATCACTATTGAAATGGAACCAGGTGATGAAGAATTATTGTTGCTCCACACAGTTGATTTCCTTTCTTTCAGCTACTATATGTCTATGGTTCAAAGTGGTGATCCTACGAAGCAACAAGTTGTTGGAAACTTTATGAGCGGTCTGAAAAACCCATACTTGGAATCAAGTGACTGGGGCTGGCAAATTGACCCTAAAGGTTTACGTATTACGTTAAATAAAATGTATGATCGTTATCAAGTACCGCTATTTATTGTTGAAAATGGACTAGGGGCGTATGATACAGTTGAGGAAGATGGTAGTATCCATGATTCGTATCGTATTGATTATTTGCGCCAACATATTGAGCAAATGTCTGAAGCGATTAAAGACGGCGTCGATCTAATCGGCTATACACCTTGGGGATGTATTGACTTAATCAGCGCGAGTACGAATGAAATGTCTAAGCGTTATGGATTTATTTATGTAGATCAAGATGACTACGGCAACGGAACACTGGAACGTTCTCGTAAGGATTCATTTAATTGGTATAAACAAGTAATTGCTAGTAATGGGACAGATTTAGCTTAACAGTGAAAAAGCATTTTACTCATTTTTTGAGTAAGATGCTTTTTTGCTATCTTTTTATTCATCAACGATACTTTTAATCACTCTACATGGGTTTCCTGCAGCAACAACATTGGCAGGAATGTCCTTAGTAACAACACTTCCAGTTCCAATAATGCTATTATCACCAATCGTCACTCCTTGAGCTACTGATACGTCTCCACAAAGCCAGACCTTATTGCCAATTACGATGGGTTTTGAATAGACTTCTCCAGCTGCACGATCAATTGGGTTCTGAGCATGATTGGCTGCGTATAACCCCACCCTTGGCCCAAATAAGACATCATTTCCAATTGTAACTTGGTTACAGTCTAAAATAATTAAATCGTAATTGGCAAAAAAATTCTCACCTATCGAGATATTAAAGCCAAATTCACATCTAAAATTAGATTCTATCATACATTGTTGACCATGCTTGCCAAGAAGCTCTGTCAGGATACTTAGATCATAAGTACCTTCTAAGTTGACTTTATTATTATATTTCCGCGTTAATCCCTTAGCAACATCACGAGCCAAAACTGCTTCTGTAGAAAAATCGTCATATGGTTTCCCTGAATTAACTTGTTCTTGTAAACTCATTCCCTTCTCCCCCTTAACATTTATTTAAAATAGTCGTCAGTAGCTAAATTAGTCATACAAAAAAACTTGATTGGTTTACCTAAAAAATAGGTGCCAATCAAGTTTTGATTCATTCACTTAATTATTTAGCAACTTCAACTGTTCCAGTTACTTTACCTGTATCTAATTTAGCAGAATCTTTCAATTCTTGCGTATCAAAAGTTACATTTCCTTCAACTGTAGAGTCAGCTAATTCAAAACCTTCTGCAGAAACTTGTACATCACCAACAATTGTTCCGTTTTGGATTTTAAAGTTTGGTGATTCAACAATCATTTTTGGTACAGTTAATTTGAATTCGCCTGTTACTTTTTTATCTGCATCTTGTGTGTATAAAGCTAATTTACGGTAAACATCACTTGATTTGTCATTTTTATCGTAAAAAGTTCCTGATACAACTAAATCTTCTGTTAACTTAGCATCGCCAGTTAATGCAAAAATCCAGTTACCATCTGGTCCTAAACCATGGATGATATCCTCAGGTTTATCACTAATTGATGCTCCTGTTACAACTTCTTCAGAACTAGCTGATGAAGCTGCTTTTGAAGATGAATCTTTTGAATCTTTCGAACCATTTCCACAAGCTGCAACTCCAATTGATAACAATAAAACTGAAGCAATAAATGCTATTTTTTTCATTTTCATAACTATAACCCTCCATTACTAATTTTAATTTGTCAGTTAGTTTGATTTAAGGTTATTTAAATCCGTTAATCAACTCACAAACTTTAACTATAGTATAACATAAAACTTTATTTTACTGATAGTGATATGGTAAAAATAAAACGATTTCTCTAAGCAACTATTGATCTAAAAATTCCTAACTGGCTCTGAATTTGAAATGGATTTTAGAGTTACGGTATAATTTTTTCAATTGGAGTATCTCGTTATTTATAAATACTAGTCTCAATTTAAGTATATCATGTGTAATTAGTAACAATAAACCTTGATAATTCAATACTTTTAATGATTGACAACACTCTTTTAACTAGCTATACTTATTTTTAAGTTCCTTTAATTGAGAATCGCTCTCAATTAATACAATTACTTACTTGCAACAGCAAAATGAAGAGGAGGAATAGACTATGTTTATTGTTACAAATACAATTAAAATAGAAAAAGAGCATGTAGATCAAGTTGTTACACGCTTTAATGGTGGACATGCACAAGCTAGTATCGCTGGAATTGAAGGTTTTTTAGGATTTGAATTGTGGCGCAAAAAAGATACTCATCCTGATTATTCAGAGATTGTCGTAACAAGTCGTTGGGATAATGAAGCGAATCAAAAAGCTTGGCTAAAAACAGATGGCTTTAAAAAAGCTCATGGTAGAACGGCTGATACCCGTGAACAACATGCCCATAGAACCGGAATTATTTCAAATGAAATTGCTGAATTCGAAACAGTTTTAAGTCAAGAACCTGTTTTAGAAGGTTAATTATAACAACCAAAAAAGCTAACTCAAAGGATGTGTATTTACCATCTTTTGAGTTAGCTTTTTGATTTATTCTTTATATCTCCCTAACACTTTACTGCTTCTAACTTACTGACTAGATTTAATCATTTTCTTTGTGTTTTACTCTCTTTTTTTGTGCTTCTTTTTTCTTTTTCAGTTCTCTTTTTTTACGCAACTGAGCTTTACGTTGCGCTTCTTTCTTCTTATCTATATGACGTTTAATCAGATAGATGATCACAATTAATAGCAGTAAAATCCCACCAGCAATAGCAAAATAAATCCAGATTGGTGTTTTTTCGACTTCAAGATCAATGGCTTTTTCATTTAAGTCTTTTGCATCTTTTGCCGTAATTGTAAACTCTTCATCCCAATTCCATGTTTTATTGTCATAATCTTTGGCAATTGCAGTAACTTTCGCACGATATGTCCCTGCTTCAAACTCTTTATTATTCCAGTTTACGCCATAATTAAAATTTGAATTAGGCGCCATCTTTAAATTTTCATTTTTTGATTCAACAAAAACTTCGTTACTGCCTTTTTTATAAATCTTAGCTTCAACAGTTAAATCACGGATAAATACGGGTTCTTTATTTTGTAAATTGATGCCTAAATAATT
Organism: Carnobacterium maltaromaticum DSM 20342; assembly: GCF_000744945.1. NCBI lineage: Bacteria > Bacillati > Bacillota > Bacilli > Lactobacillales > Carnobacteriaceae > Carnobacterium > Carnobacterium maltaromaticum. Next base: position 2,472,865 of record NZ_JQMX01000001.1, on the reverse strand, counting down.
GCGATAATTGACTTGTTTTGGCTGAATTAATTTTTTATCTAAAACTAAATCTGGTTGCACATCAGAAATATCTTCACGAGTGCGTAATTGGATTCCAACAACATACACATATTTATTTTTTATTTGTACACCTGAATCATCGTTTTTTTCTGCATCTTCATTATCTTTGGCTGATAAATAGACTCCACCAGCAATAATGCCTTTAATTTCCGTTTCAGGCATTTTAATTTTAATCTTCATTGTTTTCTTGGAGTTAGCTGGAATCACTTGCTCCTTTTCAAATGTTGCAATACTTGAAAGAGGATGCTTTAGCGTTTTATCATACTTAGGTTTTGCTTGGCTATAGTCTACAACGCCATTGTCATTCGTAATAGCTGAATTTACAGATGATTCCATAGTAATAGCTTCATCTGAGCTATTCGTCAAAACAACCTCGAGTTCTTGTTCCTCACCTGGTGTCATTAATAAATCAAAATACGTTTTATTCTTATCAATTTGATTGTCAGGTATTACAGCAGATATCGCGACATTGGATGGATTTTCCTCTGCAGATACACGCATCGAAAAACTCATGAATAATAACCCAATACTCATTACAAACAGTGCCATTTTTTTAGTGATTTTCATTATGATTCTTCCACCTTTCTAATTAATAAAATAACAAAATTATTCTCAACTTAAATACATCATACTCTATAAATCGTATTTTGGATAATTTAACACATCTATACTCATTCTTTAGACAAAAAAAGCACATCATCATCGAAATGACAGTGTGCTTGTTGTTTCTTGATTAAAAAATTCCACCACGAACATTGAATGTTTTTTTGAAATACATTTTCCCTGCAAAAGCTACGGCTGCTACAATTAAGTAGCCGATTGGTGGCAAGATAATGTTGATTGAAGCTGGTAAAAAGGCCATTGAGAAGGTCATAATTAATAACCAAGCCATCATCGCCGCTCCGACAACTAAGATATAGCGGAAAATTCCACCTTTTTTCTTGTTGCTACCATCACGATTAGGTGTGTTTTTAGCAATTAGTAGGACTACTAAACCACCACCAACAAAGTTTAGTGCAAGAGTGGCAATTCCCATCTCACTTCCACCTTGGCTCTTTCCAATTAAACCAGTTGCCCCCATAACTAAGGACATTAAAGCTACCATCATTAACCCACCGTCAACAAAAATCATCCAATCTTTAGAAGGTGCATTAGCTTCAGCTTTTCTAGGTCCATCTAAAACTTTACCAATTTGTTCAGATACCGTTCCATATAATTGGCGCGCTGTCTGACCTGTTTTTTGGCCCTCAACTAAAACTGGTAACATCTCGCTATAGATTTCGCGCTTACGATCTTCGGTTAGATTAGCCGCATCTAAAGCTTTATCTAGGCTCATCATATATTGTTCGTTACGCTTCGTTAACTTTCGGTACAACTCTTCATTTTGGATTTCTACATTCTTTTGTGTATCTTGTTCCACGTAGTAAGGCCCCTTTCAACATGCGTTAAAGCTGCATTTGGCAAAATTTAAACTGATGAGTAGCTGAGACCATTTTTTGATTTCCGCCATTCATTTTATTACTATATTATACATTAAAGCGGAATAACATAACATCCCCATCTTGCACAATATATTCTTTACCTTCTAAACGAACACGCCCTGCTTCTTTTGCTGCTGCCATATTCTCATATTTATCTAAGTCAGCAAAAGAGACTGTTTCAGCACGGATAAAGCCATGTTCAAAGTCAGAATGGATAATTCCAGCTGCTTGTGGTGCTTTGATGCCTTTAACGAATGTCCATGCTCTAACTTCTTGTACTCCAGCTGTAAAGTATGTTGCTAGCCCTAATAAGTCATAAGCTGAACGAATTAATTGATCCAAACCGGATTCTTTAATTCCTAACTCAGTTAAAAATTCAGCTTTTTCATCATCATCTAATTCTGCAATTTCTTCTTCAATACGAGCACAAATAACATTTACTCCTGAATTTTCAGTTGCTGCAAATTCACGAACTTGTTTCACGTATTCATTTTCTTCTGCATCTCCAATTTCATCTTCTGAAACATTGGCTACATATAAAACGGGTTTAATGGTTAATAAAAATAAACTTTTAACAATTTTAGCTTCTTCTTCATTAAACTCAATCGTACGTGCAGATTTACCTTCTTCTAAAACAGGTTTAATTTTTTCTAAAACTGCAAATTCTGCTAATGCATCCTTGTCTTTCGTACGAGCTAATTTTCCAACTCGTGCATGACGTTTTTCAACAGACTCTAAATCGGCTAAAACCAATTCTAAATTAATGGTTTCAATATCGGCAATCGGGTCAATTCGTCCATCAACGTGAGTGATATTTTCGTCATCAAAACAACGAACAACATGACAAATTGCATCTACTTGGCGAATATGACTTAAGAATTTATTTCCTAATCCTTCACCTTTACTGGCGCCTTTTACGATCCCAGCAATATCTGTAAATTCAAACGTTGTTGGAACAGTTTTCTTTGGTGTTACTAATTCTGTTAAACGGGCTAAACGGTAATCTGGAACTTCTACCATGCCCACATTTGGATCAATTGTTGCAAAAGGATAGTTTGCTGCTTCTACCCCTGCCTTTGTAATTGCGTTAAAAAGGGTTGATTTCCCTACGTTTGGTAATCCTACAATTCCTGCTGTTAATGCCATATCTAATTCACACGATCCTTTTCTAAGTTCTTTTATTTTGTGTCTGCTGTTTGTAATACTTTTTTCATTTTCTTTTCAAATTCTCTTCTAGGCATTAGAACCATATGACCACATTTCTCACATTTGATTCGAATATCCATCCCCATTCGAATGATTAGCCAACGATTTGTGCCACATGGATGTGGCTTCTTCATCTCAACGCTATCGTTCAATTGATACATCTTCATCACACCCACTCATTCTAAATTCAAGCTTTATTCTTCATCATCAAATTGAATTTCTAGAATATCTAAAATTCTAGTTAAGTCATCTGTTGATAAATACTCAATTTCAATTTTACCTTTATTGCCTTTGTCACTAATTTGAACAGCTGTACCAAATTTATCCATCAAGCGATCTTCACTTTCACGGATATAGTAAGGTTTTTTCTCTGCTTTATTAGACTTTTGTTCGACTTCTTTAGGCTGATTTAACTGGTTAACTAATTGTTCCAATTGTCTAACCGTTAAATTATCACGAACAACTTTATTGGCAATTTTAATAATCATGCGCTTATCTTTCAAGCCCAGTAAAGTTCTGGCTTGTCCCATTGAAATCTCATCGCTTTGGAGCATTTTTTTGACAGACTCTGGCAAACCTAATAAACGCAAATAGTTCGCAATGTAAGGACGACTTTTTCCTAAACGTTTGGCAACTTCTTCTTGAGTTAACTTTAATTTTTTCATCAGCATATCGTATGCTTCAGCTTCCTCAAGTGAGGTCAAATCTTCACGTTGCAAGTTTTCTAGAACCGCAACCTCCATCATTCTCTCTTCATCAAACGCACGAATGATTGCAGGAACTGTCGCTTTCCCAGCTAACTTAGATGCTCTAAAACGACGTTCGCCAGCAATGATTTCATAGCCTTTTATCGTTGATTCACGAACAATAATCGGCTGAAAAACGCCTGATTGTCGAATCGAGTCAGCAAGTTCATTTAAGGCTTCTTCATCAAATGTTTTACGTGGCTGATATGGATTCGGGCGAATTTCTTCTAGTGGAATTTCTTTGACCATTTCATTGGTTACATCAATCTCATCGAGTTCAGAATAATCGCCAAAAAGCGCATCAATACCCCTACCTAAACCTTTACTATTTTTATTCGCCATGTGCTAACACTTCCTTTGCTAACTCTAAATAAACTTCGGAGCCTCTTGAACGTGCATCGTAATCAATAATAGATAAGCCGTGACTTGGTGCTTCTGATAAACGAATATTTCGCGGAATAATTGTTTTATAAACACGCTCGCGGAAATATTTTTTGACTTCATCAACAACTTCATACCCTAAGTTCGTACGGGCATCTAGCATAGTTAGTAAAACTCCCTCAATTTTCAAATCAGGATTAAAATGTTTTTGAACCAGTCGAACAGTATTTAATAACTGGCTAAGCCCTTCTAACGCATAGTATTCACATTGGACTGGGATTAAAATTGAATCACTAGCTGTAAAAGCATTAATCGTTAAATGGCCTAGGGAAGGAGGACAATCAATCAAGATATAATCATAGTCATCACTGACTTTGGCTAAAGCTTGTTTCAATCGAGATTCACGAGCCATTTGCGTTGTTAATTCAATTTCAGCACCTGCCAATTGAATCGTCGCTGGGACAATCCATAAGTTCTCCCGAGATGTTTCAAGTACAACTTCATCAACTGGAGTTTCATTGACTAGAATATCATAGATATCTTTTTCAACATCTGCTTTGCGCACTCCTAAACCACTAGTAGCATTTCCTTGGGCATCAATATCAACAAGTAGTATTTTTTTACCGTAATAGGCTAAACATGCACCTAAATTAACTGTAGTAGTGGTTTTTCCAACGCCACCTTTTTGGTTTGCAACTGATATAATTCGTGCCATTGTTTTTCCTCCAATTTATTGAGAAGTCGTGATTGTTAAATCAGACTAACTATTTAATGGTCCTGCGTTATATGATAAAAATACGTAGGAGAATAGGCCGCAGATGCGTGCTTATTCTCCTACGCATCTTTCAAAATGAAGAAATTCATTTATCGCTCATTATTTGTCATTGGTTTTACTTTTTGGAATTTCAATCGTAATCCGATAGACATCCTCTAAATCTTCTTCTTCGGTCTTCATATCAATCCCTGTATCTGTTACCATAGTGATTGATTTTTTAATTGTATTCAACGCTAAACGAACATCTTTCGAGATTCCTTTTTTGCGCTTTTTTTTCTTAGGCTGTTCAGGTCCCGCTTTTTCAGCAATGATTTTTTTAACCAACTCTTCTGTTTCTTTAACGGTTAACTTTTCAGAAATAATTGTTTTAACTACAATTCCCTGGTTTTCTTCATCTAATGCTAATAAACTTCGACCATGACGTTCAGAAATTTCTTGCGTTAACAAGGCCTGTTGAGCTGGAGTAGAAAGCTTCAATAAACGTAATTTATTCGCTACAAAAGATTGACTTTTCCCAATTCTCTGAGCTAATGCTTCCTGAGTAATCCCATTTAACTCAAGCAATCCTTGATACGCTTTGGCTTCTTCAATAGAAGTCAGTTCTTCCCGCTGTAAATTTTCAATCAACGCTACTGATGCGGTTTCGGTATCCGTCATCTCTTGGACAATTGCTGGAACTTCTGTCCATTCCAAAAGCATCATCGCTCTAAAACGACGTTCACCAGCAATGATTTCATATTCATTAGGTGCATACTCCCGAATAACAATTGGTTGAATTAACCCATGAATATGGATGGTCCGAGCAAGTTCATTTAACTTCTCTTCGTTAAAAATCTTACGTGGTTGGAATCGATTGGGAATAATTTGTTTCGCTTCAATTCGTTGAATCGTTTGATGCGCCTCTTCGTTTACAATAGTATCATTGACTACTTCCGGCACAACTTTATCAAGTTTTTCTTCAGTTTTCTTTTTTGATTTTCCTGAACCAAATAAATCAGACAAAGCCATCTTTTTCTCTCCTTCAGTCATCTATTCCAATAATACTATTGTAACAAATTTTTTTCGTTTGTAATAGTCGTTGTAACTGTCAAATTGATTATAAGGGTTTACGATTAGGTGTTCCTGGTTTTCTTGGATAAGTTTTTGGTGTTTCTTTCTTCTTATCAATTAAAATAATATGACGTTCTCCAGCTTCACGAGGCAATTGACAGACAATGTCTTCTCGAACTTTACCGCCTAATAAACGAATAGCACGGTCGCCTTCCTTCATTTCTTCATCACTATTGCTCGCTTTTAACGCGATAAAAAGCCCACCTTTTTTGACTAAAGGTAAACATAATTCCGTCAGAACACTCATTTTCGCCACTGCACGAGCTGTCACAAAATCAAAGCTTTCACGAAACTGCTTGTTTTGACCAAATGTTTCAGCACGATCATGATAAAAATGAACATCTTCTAATTCTAATTCATTTGCTAACGTATTTAAAAATTGGATACGTTTATTTAATGAATCAACAATTGTCACCGATAAACTCGGAAAGACAATTTTTAGGGGGATGCTTGGAAAACCAGCACCAGCACCTACATCACATAAGCTTTGGACCCCTGTTTTAAAATCCACATATAAGCCAGCTAAGATTGAGTCATAGAAATGCTTTAAATACACTTCTTCCTCTTCCGTTATGGCAGTTAAATTAATTTTTTCGTTCCACTCTTGTAATAACTTCAAGTACTGATCGAATTGATGCATTTGTTTATCAGTTAATGGAATTCCCTTTTCAAGAAGGGCTTCCTTAAATTCTTCTGGATTCACGAATTCACGCTCCTTTTTGATAACGTGAAACACACTTTTGTTTCACAACTCTATCTTTCTAACTTTAATACAAATACCTGTGAAGTGCAATGATTATTTCAACTTTTTTTTAATTACTTGCTATTTTTGAACATATAATGAAGGAATTAGTTTATTTTTTGTAAAAATCACTGTATTTCAATTTTTATTTCTTTGATATTCAGCAAATAAAGGCACACAGGATCCTCATCCTTTGCGCCTTTATTTGCTACAACATGTATTTAGTAAAAAGTTCATCCAATAATGCATAGCTTAGCATTGACGGCTGATCTTTTTCTGCTTTTAAAATCACTTCTAATTGTGTCAATTGCTCTTCAATAAATTGATTTAAAATAGGATTTTGGTTTTCTAAATCGAGCTCATCCCCACGTTTTTTCCGAATCAAAAGGGCTTCGACCTCTGCAATTAATTCTGAGTCCAAATCTGGCAACGTCAATAACTGATTAAAAAGAACAGGAGGTGCTTCTTGATATTTTTCTAACCATAAACAAGCTAAAACTGGTCGCAATACATAAAAATATTTTTTGATTTTCACATGCTCCCCTTGCAAATAATCACGAAAGTTGCCACGAGCCATATGGTAGTAATGATACATTAATTGTTTTTGTGAGACGTGGGTTTGAGCTAACGTTCTTAACTGGCTCGCTAAATCACCCGTTTCTAGATAAATAATTGATGAATTTAGCCACTCGATTAAAGATGGATTGCTTTTTCGTAACAATTTTAAAGCTTTCTGTAAATCCCAGCCACTGATATCTAATTCATCATCAATAGGGTATTCAATCACATCACGTTTCGGAGCTATTGATAAATACCATTCTTTTGTATGAACATAAATAAAACGGACATCATAATCACTATCCTCAGATGGAAACCCCCAGGCACGGCTACCAGATTCAACTGCATATAGAATCTTTATATCATGCTCTTTTTCAATCAAGGCTAACGATTTTTTTATTTTCGCTTTCATTTTAGTATCCATATTATTTCCCTTTCTTCATTCATTTTAATACTAAGTATTTATTCAGCAAGCATTCGTACAAATTACCATGCCTAGCCAGCTGAATAAGTTCTATTTAAGTATAACGCATATGATTTAACTATTCAATTTTATAAATCGATTGATGGCTCATTTTTCTCACTGAATGATAGTATTAACAACACGCTACTTAGCAACACCATTATCAAAAACGGGGCAATTGTGCTACCAGTTGTATCCTTTACTGCTCCCATTAAAACAGGCATAAATCCGCCTAATATATAGCCAAATGACTGAATCATACTGGTCCATAAGCTGGTTTCCTCGGCTGTTTTTGTGTTTCTAATAGGCAATAAGACAGCAATTGGAAATAAACCTCCTAGTCCGATAGCTGCTAAAATAATTCCAAGTACGAAAAAAACAACACTAGGAGCAAGAGCAATCATACCGGCACCAATAAATACTAGCCCACTTGAAAAAAACATCCACTGCTTCATTTTACCAAATTGATCCATTAAAGTTGGAATAATGAAACTACAAAGCATCTGAATAACTGTATACAACGTTAAAAAATAACCTGATTGTAAGGTTGTTGCTCCTTTTTCTAACGCTGTTAGGGCCAACCAAGTCGTCATTCCATAAAAAATTCCAGACTGGATTCCAAAAAACAGTGTGTATTTCCACGCTTTTTTATTTTTTAACGGTAAAGAAAAAGACGTTGATTTTGCTGATTTACGTTGACTCTCGACTGGAGAAAACATTTGCCAAATCAAGGCAGCTATAAGTGCAAAAACACCCCACAAAGCGAGAGATATTCCCCAATTCCCTTTAAAATGTTCAGTTAGTGGCAAAACTAAACCTGAACTAAGAGAAGCACCTAAGCCCATACTTAATGAATAAACACCAATCATTAAACCTGACCTAAAGGGAAAATTACTTTTAATAAAACCCGATAACAACGGGCCGATAATGGCAATTCCAAAACCAATCATAAATGCAGTAATTAAAAAAAGATTGTAACTTGTTACAAAAAATCGAGCTAATGTTCCTAGTCCCAAAATAAGTAAACTAAAAAAAATCGTTCGACGTCGTCCCAAAGTTCTTTGAAAATAAGGGACGGTCAATGCAAAAACACCCATACAAATGACAGGAATACTTGTAATTAAGCTACTTTGAAAATTAGAAATACCTAGATCCTTTTTAATTAATTCTAATAGCGCCGGTACTGAGGAAATTCCTACCCTCAAATTAAACGCCACAACAAAAATCAAGCCAACTAATCGTCTCTCATTTTTTTGCATAACGAACTAACTCCCTCTGATTATTCTCTAAAGTTGCAGCCACTACAGTTGCTTCATCCTGTTCTACTAAAGCTTGAAAGATCACTTGGTGTAACTCGGTATTATCTGAATAGTTGTCTGTTCGTAAGACAAATGAACTTAACGTTTGTTTCAAATCAGGTAAGATTTCTTGATACCACCGAATTAAAAATGGGTTGCGACTCGCTTTTACAATTAACCAATGGAAATTTAAATCAGCTTCAACATAATGCGCAAATCGGCCTTTTTCTAGCGCTTCATTTCGCTCAAATAAGACTTCTTTTAATTCCATTAGTTCTTCTGTAGTGAACCTTGATGTGGCTAGTTTACCCGATTGAACTTCTAACATTTCACGAATTTCCAATAATTGTTCCGTTGAATAGGTGGCAACGCGATGTTGATTGACGTATGTCCCTGAACCTTGTTTCACAGTTAAAACCCCTGCATGTTCTAAAATCTTAACCGCTTCTCGTAAGGTTGAACGTCCGACACCACACTCTTCTGCTAGCACTTTTTCAACAGGCAACTTATCGCCTACTTGGTAAGTTCCTTCTCCTAAAAGATTTTCTAACTTCTGAATTGTTTGATTGACTAGATTTCTATTACTCATACTATCCTCACCTTTCAAATCATCTGATGATTACAAAATCATCATATCACTTCTACAAATACGATGCAATTAATTTCACTAAAAAAAAGGGCTGTAAATCAAATTATCTTTTCTAATTCACGTTAATTTTTAGTGTCTGAATAATTTAATATAAATTAGTAATTTATGAATAAAATAACTAGCACAAATAAACACGAGCCACTAATTTGCCCGCGTTTATTTGTACTATTCTTTAATTAATTCAATCCAAATGCTGGTAAGTAACGTACGATCCCCTGACAATTTTCCAAGCTATTTTCAGTTAGTTCTTTAATAAGAAAATAATTCGACTCTATTTCAAAAGGAGCTTCAATTTGCTTGATTTTTGCTGGGAAGTAGCCGAATCTTTGATAGTAACCAGGGTCTCCTAAAATACTTAGACCTTGATAGCCTGCAGTCTTGGCTCTATTTTCTAATTCTGCTATAATAGCCCGACCAATTCCCTTGCCTTGATATTCTTTTTTTACTGCTAAGGGCGCAAGTGCCATAACAGCATCTTCAATTATTGAACTCTCTTTTTGTTCAATAATGACCGGGCTTAATAGTCCATGTCCAACAATTTCAGAATTGATTAAAGCAATAACCTCAAACTCTTTTTGGTATGATTTTTCTTTGCGAATGCGTTCCACTAAAAGCTGTTCATCACCATCACTATGTTCCTCGTTTTCAAAAGCTTTTTGAATTAACACTTTTATTTCTGCATAATCTTCTGTTTCAATTGTTCTAATTTCCATTATTAACCCCTCCTACTTGCCTTAAATAGCCGATTTTGATAACATTAGTGTAACTTAAAATAGTCCTAGGAACAAATCAGACTATAGTCTGATGTTCCCATTATCAATAATTGTTATTATTTTAATAGTTAGTATAAGAAAAGGGGATGTTTAAAAATGAACAAAAAAATAGTACTCGGTATGATTTCAATCGCAACAGTAGCACTTCTAGGTGCCTGTGGAAATGGAAATACAAAAGAAACATCAACAAATAACAACAATCAAGCAACATCTAGCTCACAAGTAGCTTCATCTACTACCGAAAGTAGTCCTTCTACAACATCTACTTCTAGCTTATTAAATCAAGAATTTAAAGTTAGCTTAGATGACGCTATTCAACTATTTTCAAAAGAGCACCCTGATGTAGCCATTACGAGTATTGAATTTGATACGAACTTTGGCGCCTATGGATACAAAATCGAAGGTGTTGATGATGCTAAAGAATATGAGCTATTTATCGATGCAGATACGAAAGAAATAAGTAAACAAAAAGAAGAGCGCTTAGATTCCGAAGATGCAAATGGTGCAGCTAGAAAAAATGATGCTCTGTTATTAGATAACATTATTTCACCTCAAAAAGCAATGGAAGCCGCATTTTCTGAAGCGAATAAGCAAGGTGATATTACTGAATGGAAACTAAGCCAAGAAGTTCAAAAGACTTTTTATGAAGTAACCATTAAAAATGGATCGAACGAAACAGAAGTTAAAATTGATTCTGTTAGTGGGGATATTTTACAAACTGAACAAGACGATTAAAACTAAACTATCAAAAGCATGGGAATCATCAGATTATTGATGATTCCCACGCTTTTTTTAGTTGTCATTCGTAAAAAACAATTTGTTGGAGACCTTTCAACCTATTTATTTTTTTCACAATTAATCGTGAATATAAAAATAAACAGTATTTTAAAGCGTTCTTTAAAATTGTTAGCGTTTTATTAACGAACTATATTGTTTAAATTTAGCTTTAATGTTAAAATTTTACTGTTGGGAAATAAAAATTAAAAGGAGCTTGATTAGTAAATGAAAAAGTTTAATTGTTTTTTAAGTAAGCTGTTAATTGTTGGATTAGTTTCTTCAAGTATCAGTAGTTTTGCGCCTCCAGTTTTAGCAAATGAGACCGTTGTCACCACGGAGGAAACCACTTCTTTACCTGATGAATCGACAACTAGTCCTGAAGTTAGTGCACCAGAAGAAGAAGCGATTACTGTACCACCTGCAGAAACTCCAATCACTCCTCCTATTCCAGAAACTGAGCAAGAACCACTGAAACAGGATGTAGCTACACCAACAATTACAGATGCACCCACAATTGCAGATCCGCAACCTGAAGCTGCACCTGAGAAAAAAACGATCCCTCTTCAACTATTGGGAATCAATGATTTCCATGGGGCTTTAAGCACGACCGGAACAGCCTATATCGAAGGAACCGCGTTTAGCAAAGCTGGAAAAGCGGCACTATTAGCAACTTATTTGAACAATGCTCAAACTAATTTCCAATCTGAAAAGCCTGATGGCACAACGATTCGTGTTCAAGCTGGGGATATGGTTGGAGCTAGCCCGGCTAACTCTGGTTTGCTACAAGATGAACCTACTATAAAAGTTTTAAATAAAATGAATTTTGAAATTGGCACACTTGGAAATCATGAATTTGATGAGGGACTTGGTGAATTTAATCGAATTATGACCGGACAAGCTCCTTTACCTGGTGAATTCAATCAAATTACAGAAGATTACACCCATGAAGCATCAACTCAAGATATTGTAATTGCAAATATGACTGATAAAAATGGAAATATCCCTTATGGTTGGGAACCCTATACAATTAAAACAGTTAAAGATGGCGATAAAGAAGTTAAAGTTGGCTTTATTGGCATCGTCACTACTGAAATTCCTAATTTAGTTCTTAAACAACACTATCAAGATTACAACTTCCTTGATGAAGCCGAAACCATTGCCAAATATGATAAAATCTTACAAGATCAAGGCGTCAATGCGATTGTTGTTTTAGCTCACGTTCCTGCTGTTAGCACCAATCAAGTCGTTTCTGGTGAAGCTGCTGATATCATGGATAAAGTTAATACAGCAAGCCCTGATAACAGTGTGGATGCATTCTTTGCTGGACACAATCATCAATATACAAATGGGGTTGTTGGGAAGACAAGAATTGTGCAAAGTACCTCACAAGGAAAAGCATTTATCAATTTAAAAGCCGAGCTTGACCCTGAAACCAATGATTTTGTTGCGGTTCCAGATGCTGAAGTTACACCTGTTCAAGCTGGTGTAACTGAAGATCCTGAAGTGAAAGCTATTATTGATGATGCTGATACTCGTGTTACTAAGGTTACTTCTGAAAAAATTGGAACAGCAACAACCAACCAAACGATTAGCCGTGAAGTTGAAAAAGATAGCCCAAATAAAGAATCTGCTGTTGGAAACTTAGTAACCGATGGGCAACGTGTTATGGCACAAAAACAAGGCTTCAATGTTGATTTTGCTATGACAAATAATGGTGGTATCCGAGCTGATTTACTTGTCCAAGAAGATCGCTCAATCACATGGGGAGCAGCTCAAAATGTGCAACCATTTGGAAATATTTTACAAGTCGTGCATATGACTGGTCAACAAATTGAAAATGTTCTGAATGAACAATATGATGAAGAAGGTAAATATTTCCTTCAACTATCTGGTTTAACGTATCAATATACTGATACTGGTGATGCAAATCAACCTTACAAAGTCCACCAAATTCGCAAAACAAATGGTGAACTACTTGACCCTAACGCCTCTTATTTAGTTGTCGTAAATGACTTTTTATTTGGTGGCGGAGATGGCTTTAAAACCTTTACAGAAGCAACTTTTGAGGCAACGATGACACAAGATACGGATACATTTATCGATTATATTAAAGCTCAAGAGGCTGATGGCAAAACCATTGAAGCTCAAATTGAAGGACGTAAAAGCTATATTTCACCTGAACAAATAAAAGCTGAAGAAGAAGCTGCGGCTATTGCTTCTATTAAAGCAACGACTGTTTTACCTGATATCAAAGAAGGCATAACTACTTTTACTGGAAAAACAATTCCTAATGGGACTGTTACTGCTCAACTAAAAGACAGCAAGGCACGAACTATTTTATCTACAACTGCTAATGAAAAGGGTGACTTCACTCTTGATTTACAGTCGCTTAATTTAGCTAAAGATCACGTTGTTACTTTTGTTGTGACGGATGCTAATGGTTATAGTGCTGCGTTTGATAAAACCGTGCTTGCCAAAGAAGAAAACGGCGAATCTGCAGCTATCGAAGCTATTAAAGCTGCGACTGTTTTACCTGATATTAAAGAAGGCATAACTACTTTTACTGGAAAAACAATTCCTAATGGGACTGTTACTGCTCAACTAAAAGACAGTAAAGCACGAACTATTTTATCTACAACTGCTAACGAAAAGGGCGATTTTACTCTTGATTTACAGTCGCTTAATTTAGCTAAAGATCATGTTGTTACTTTTGTTGTGACGGATGCTAATGGTTATAGTGTTGCGTTTGATAAAACCGTCCTTGCTAAAGAAGAAAATGGTGAAGCTGCGGCTATTGCAGCTATTAAAGCTGCCACTGTTTTACCTGATATTAAAGAAGGCATAACTACTTTTACTGGAAAAACAATTCCTAATGGGACTGTTACTGCTCAATTGAAAAATAGTAAAGCACGAACTATTTTATCTACAACTGCTAACGCAAATGGTGACTTCACTCTTGATTTACAGTCGCTTAATTTAGCTAAAGATCACGTGGTTACTTTTGTTGTGACGGATGCTAATGGTTATAGTGTTACGTTTGATAAGACCGTTCTTGCTAAAGATGCTGTTACTAATGGAAATGGAACCACTACTGGAAACGGGAATAATGGAACACCGACTGGAACAACGAATAATCCTTTGTCTCCTCCAACTGTTGCTGCTTCATTCCCACAAACTGGAGAAAAGGAATCTAGCGTTTCTACTTTAGCTGGACTCATTTTATTAGGTAGTGCAGCTTTCTATCTAACTAAAAAAAATAAACACAAATCTATCGCTTAAATAAACTTAATTTAAAATAAAAAAACTTTCTTGGGCTCTAGATAGAATCCAAGAAAGCTTTTTATTTTCTGATAGCACAATCGTTCAATTTTAAAAATTTTCAAATAACGAAGCCTGATTTATTGTTTTTTCTAAAGTATCTACATCTCCATTACCTGAGATGTAATCCTCAGTATATTCTTTAGTTCAAGTAAATACCATTTGAATTCAACTAGTTCACTAATCTATGCTATACTAGTTGCAATAAAAAAGTTAGCGACAAGGGAGGAAAACACCATGACAACACTACCAAATATTGGCAAGCCCGCAACAAATGCATTACAAAACATTGGAATTACTGACCTGGAACAGTTAACACACTACAGTGAAAAAACACTGTTACAAATTCATGGTGTTGGCCCAAAGGCAGTCCGTATTCTAAAGGAAACATTGGAAAGTCAGAATTTATCCTTCAAAAATGCTGAACTTCCGAAGGTTAATTTTGCTGTTCTTTGTACCCTGAATTGTGAAAATGCCCCTAAGAAAAAAATTATTCATGATTATTTAATTGCTGCAGCAGCTGCTAATCAAGCTGTTCTCGAAACCTTATTAGTAGACACTTTAAGCTGGATTAAACCCGGTGAATCTCAATTAGAAGGGAAAACACCTTTTATTAAAGCAGTTATTAACCATCGTCAGGATCTTAGTTCACTAGAAATTCAATCGATTTTAACCCATGGTCGTGAAGCTTCAGCACATGGGATTATTACTGATAAAAAAGGCAATAAAACATATTTTTCAGATATTTTTCTATTTTCGAGCTCAAAAAAAGAGGCAAAGATTAAACAAATAACCTCTTTTGTTAAAACTGAAAAAAATTATCATACAAACTAATAAGCAAAGCTATTCCAACTAAAATTGGATACTGTTGTACTATTCACCATTTTTTTGCGGGTCCCTCACTAATTTTTGCAAAAAAAGGTGAAATTATCAAATAAAAAAGCGTATAATAAGAGTTTAGAAGTGTCATAAAATCTACTTAATATAGGAACAGGAGTGTCCTCATGGAATTAGATTCATTACTTAGCACATCAACGTTACGAGAAATAACCTTAATTAAACTTTTAAATCAACGCTACCCCAATTGGATTAGCAAAGAAGAGATATCTAGTCAACTTTACATTTCCAACCGAACACTTAAAAGTACCGTAATTGTCATTAATTCCTTTTTTAAAGAAAAAAATTATGAGCAATATATCGAGACTGATGCAGCTTTGGGGTATAAGCTTAGTGCAAGCACAAATGCTATTTCTAACTTAATTTATTTAGAACGTTTAAAAAGTTCAACTTCTTTCAATCTATTATTAAGTATTTACAATAAAAAATTTATCTCTTCTAAACATTTCACAGACTATTATTTTATTAGTTTAACTTCATTTTACAAAGATGTTCGGACAATCAATCTCATTCTAGACAAATTTGGCATTCAATTCAATAGCCGAGAAGGGACTTTATCTGGGGAATCTTCTCAAATCCGCTATTTTTTTTGTAAGTTCTTTTGGTTCTCTTATGGCATGTCTGAGTGGCCTTTTCAACAAGTTGATGAAGGCGAAACCATGGAAATGAGCAAAAAAATTGGTGCGCAAATAAATCCTTATCTAAGTCCAATCCAAACGAGACAGTTAGCTTTTGCACTTAGCGTTTGTCTCAATGATTTAAATACAAAAAAATTTATTGAGCCAACTTTTAAGACACTTGAATCTGACAATTTGCTCTATCAAGAAATCCAAGCTACCATTCATCAAAAATATTATTTTTTCAAACAAAACATTCTTAAACATGAGGTTAACTTTATCTATAGTTTTATTGTATCCAATCCAATTTTTATTCAAACTGAAAAAATGTTTTCATATATAAAAACCAGTTTCCAAGAAAAGGATTCAGCTAATTTTACCTATTCTAATCAATTATTGACTGAATTAGTCAATAATTCTTCCCATTTAATGAATGTGAATTTTTTAGATAAACAAAATTTTTTAGCGCATATTCTTTGCTTAAATTTTCAAATGGATACTTTCCATGATACTCATAAATATATTGAAGATTTACAATTAGATGAACTAAAACAACTAAATCCAGACTTATTTAATGGTTATTTACTAATTTTTTCAGCTATTGAAAAACAAGGAATTTATCCAACCTATCCTATAGAAACTCGTTCGTATCGTTTAAAGGCCTACTTCTTTTTCTTATTTTCTTTATCTGATTCAGCTGTTGAGATTAATCAAATCAGCATTCAAGTTCTTTCTGATAAAAGTATCTATCGAAAGATTTTGAAAAATGACTTGATTAAAAATATCCCTTATACAATTGATTTCACTGATAATAATGACCAACATAATGGTCCCGATATTATCGTCACAGATACACCAACTTTTTTTAATCAATTGGATATACCGATTTTCTATATCTCTTTTCCTCCAACATCAAATGAGTGGCTAGAATTAAATTCTCTTGTTGAACAAGAAATTCAAAGAAAAAGGACTCTCCAAAATTTCAGACCGTTTAACTAGTGCCTTCATAAAAATATGCCCTGATTCTGACGGTTCTGTTGCAAAGTTTATCTGAACCCAATTTTACGGTATAATTTGAAATAAATCACGTTATCGGAGGACGCATTCATGAAAAAACACTTCAAAGGAAAACAGTACGATTACCGAATCATTATAGAAGCCATCGGCTTATATTACCATTTTTCTTTGAGTTATCGTGATTGTGCAAAAATTATGCGTAAATTCAGTATTGGCGTGGATCACACCACTATTTACCGCTGGAATAAACAATACGGGAAAGTTCTTTATCATTTATGGAAGAAACGAAACAAACGAAGAACGCTATCTAAATCCTGGCGGATTGATGAAACGTATCTGAAAGTAAAAGGAAAAGATCGTTACCTATATCGAGCCATTGATTCTAACGGGAATACCCTAGATATGTGGCTGCGAAATCATAGAGATACCGTCTCCACAAAAGCCTTTATGAAGCGATTAATCCATGATTATGGGCAGCCACGTTCGATTGTGACAGATAAATATGCCCCCTCATTAAAAGCTATTAAAGAGCTGAAAGAAGCAGGCATTCTGGGTCAACACGTGAATCACTGGAAGTCCAAATATCTCAATAATATCTTAGAACAAGATCACCGACAGGTGAAAGGGAAACTCACTTCCGTGAAGAATTTCCAATCTACCTACACAGCAGCTACAACAATTAAAGGTATTGAAGTGGTATCTGCTTTATACAAAGAGAGTCGAAGAGAAATTACGCTTTTCGACTTTTCCCCATGGGATGAAATTGAAAGTCTATTCAGAGCGACATGATAAATTAATTAAGAATCGGGGGAGTCTTTGGATTTTGATAAGTTTGCAACAGAACCACCAATAACACAAAAATAAGCTTTTCATTAATAAAATTTAAAATAACAAAAAAATTTCATATGGAAGAAAAAAAACTATTTCATTCTTTTTAATAAAGAGCAAAACAGGATAATTTTTATTCATATTTAATTACTCAACTAAATACGTAAACATTTTAAAATAGCTGCTTGAATCAAAAAATAGCGCTATTATTATAATAGCGCTACTCTTGCTTATTATTTCTTAAATGGTCCCTACTGGGCTCGAACCAGCGACCCCCACCTTGTCGAGGTGGTGCTCTCCCAACTGAGCTAAGAAACCAAAAATAAAACTCGTTCTCTATCATTGTATCTAACTTAATTATTTTAGTCAACTCATCTTGATAACAAAAAAAGCGAAGAAGTAAACCTCTTCGCTTTTTTGCTAATTTAAATTATTTACCCATTGCTTTAACAACAAGTTTACGTGCCATATCAATTGGAATTGCTAGTACAGATAAGCCTAATACAATTGCCCATTCACTAACACTTAATGCTGTTGTTCTTAAGATTGGTCCACCGACGAAAGTCATAATAATTTGGACCACAATGATTAACAACATAATACGAATAAACATTTTATTGCGATTCAAGTTATCAAAAATGTTTAATTTTTCTGTCCGAACATTAAATCCGTTAAAGACTGCATAAAGGATAAAGAATGAGAAGAATCCAGTTGTAAGAGCTAATTCACTACTAAAGAATTGATTTAAGAATCCGCCTTTCAACATCCATAATCCCATAATTGTAATCACAACACCTTGGAAAGCAAAAGCTGAGAACATGCTACGCGTCACAATATTTTCATCACGACGTTTTGGTTTTTCTTTCATGTAGCGTTTCAACGTTGGTTCAGCACCAAAGGCTAATGCAGCTAACGTATCCATAACTAGGTTCACCCATAACATTTGTGTAATCGTCAACGGATGATCAATACCAATAAATGGTGCAATGAAACTAATCAGTAATGCCCCAACATTTAATGTTAATTGGAATACGATAAATTTTTGAATTGAACGGTAAATCGTACGACCAAATAGAATTGATTGCGCAATTGATTTAAAGTTATCATCTAGAATAACGATATCTCCAGCTTCTTTGGCAACTTCAGTCCCACTACCCATTGCGAATCCAACGTCCGCACGTTTTAAGGCCGGACTATCATTTACACCATCACCAGTCATACCTACAACTAAACCGATTTCTTGCGATAAACGAACTAAACGTGATTTATCTGTTGGTAAAGCACGAGCAATTACGCGCATATTTGGTAATAATGATTTTACTTCTTCATCTGGCATGTCATTTAACTCTTGTGAAGTTAAGACAATATCATCAGGGCTTTGTAAAATTTTCGCATCTTTAGCAATCGCAATTGCTGTTTCTTTACGGTCACCTGTAATCATAACAACTTGAACACCTGCTTGTTGAACATCATGAATCGCTTCAACAGCCTCAGGACGAACATCGTCACGAATAGCTAAAATTCCAACTAATGTGTAATCAGAAGGTAAGCTTTCTTCCGTCACGATTTCATCAGTCGTTGCTAGAATCAAGACACGAATTGATTTTTTAGCCAATTCATTGATTTCATTATCTAATTCAGCTAACTTAGTAAATGGTTGTTTTTGACCTTGTTCATCATAATACGTTGAACAATTTGGTAAGATTTTTTCTGGTGCACCTTTGATTAAGGTCGTATTCCATTCTCCGGCTACTTGAGTTGCAGAGAACTTACGAGCTGAAGAGAAAGGTATTGCTGAAACATGCTCAAGTGTACCGAAAGATTTTTCATCTTTTTCAACAAATGCTAAAACAGCTTTTTCAGTTGGATTTCCACCAATAATAACAACCGCACCTTGATCATCTTCAGAAATTACAGCATTCGTATTATTTAAGATTGTTGTACTTACAATTTTTTTCAATTCTTCTGGAATTGCACCTAGTTTATCAAAACTAGTATTGGCACCATTAATGTAAGAAACTACATCTAATTGACCTTTAGTAATTGTTCCAGTTTTATCAGAAAAGAGCATATTTAAACTTCCGCTCGTCTCAATTCCTTCTAACTTACGAACTAAGATATTGTCACGTAACATTTTTTTCATGTTTTGTGAAAGTACCATGGCAATCATCATTGGTAAACCTTCTGGAACGGCAACTACGATAACAATAACCGCTAGAATAAAGGCTTCAACAACGTCATTCCCAACAGGTCCAATATCGCTAAAATACTTAGCAATTTCTGCACCGTTGAAATTATTCGCAACAAAGATCTTATTGATCATAAAGGCAATAAAAATCAATATACCAGCAGTATAACCGGCTTTAGAAATTTTATTCGCTAAATCAGCAAGTTTTAATTTCAATGGAGATTCACGTTCTTCAACTGTTAACTCAGCAGCCATTTGACCGAAGAATGAAGCATCCCCAACTTTTGTGACCTTCATCACTGCTTCCCCACTAGTAATAACCGCGCCACGGAACAAAGCATGTTTGTTGAACGTGTCACCATCTTCATAAGTTGCACCTTCAGGAAGTGTTTCTTTTTTCGCTTCATCAGACTCACCGTTTAGTGAAGCTTGGTCGACTCTAAGCGAACCATCGATTAAAATCCCATCAGCTGGAATCTTATCTCCTGTTTGTAAAATGATTTCGTCTCCTTGAACGATATCATCGATTGAAATTTCAGTCACATGACCATCGCGGAAAACTTTTACGGTAATTTTTGATGCATCTTCTTGTAACTTTTGGAAAGCTGTCTCATTTGAAAACTCACTCCATGTACCAATTAACGTTGCTAAAAGAACAGCAATTGCAATTCCAAAAGCTTCGAACCATTCTGCATAACCTAGAAAAGCAAATATCAAATTTAAAACCAAAGCAACTAGTAAAATTTTGATGATTGGATCGTCAAAATTGCCTTTTAATTTGTCAAAAAATGTTTCACTTTCTTTTTCGGTTAAAGCATTACTACCATGTTTCTGTCGTGATTCTTCAACTTCTTCTTTCGTTAATCCTACAAATGTTTTGTTCAATGTTTACTCTCCCTTTATCTATTCAAATTAGAAAAAATTACTTATTATTATAAAAAGCTCGTTGAGTCGGGTAGCTCCGGCAAGAAAATAGGAAAAATTGATAGGACGCTTTTTGTCCTCTCGAATTTTTATCTTTTTCTCGAGGAGTTGGCTCATAAGAGCTGGCCTTGATAAAAAGCTCGTTGAGCCGTTAAATCTAGCCTGATAAAAAGAGGCCGGCGTAAAGCCTTCCTCTTTTCTACTACATCGTTTCTTAAAAAAAAGAAACTTGATTTAACCTGCATCTAGTCCATATGCTTGAACTAAAGCGGCTAACCCACCTTGGTATCCACTGCCAATCGCATTAAATTTCCATTCGCCATTATGACGATAAAGCTCACAGAAAACCACTGCCGTTTCAACAGAGAAATCTTCACCTAAATCAAAGTTTAAAATTTCTTCGCCGGTTTCTTCATTTAAAATATGAACAAACGCATTAGAAACTTGACCGAAGTTTTGATTTCTAGCCACGGCATCATCGATTGTAACCGTAATTGCGATTCGATCAACAGCTGGCGAAATTTTTGATAAATCGATTTTGATTTGTTCATCGTCTCCATCGCCTTCGCCTGTTCGGTTATCGCCGGTATGCACAACTGATCCATCTTCTGAAGTTAAATTATTATAGAAAATAAAATTCTTTTCATTCAGACATTTACCGGTACTATCTAATAAAAACGCAGATGCATCTAAATCAAATGCTGCTCCACCATCATATTGGTTGGTATCCCAACCTAATCCAATAATTGTTTTTGTTAAGCCCGGATTGGTTTTTGTTAAATCAATTTTTTGACCTTTTGATAAATTAATTGCCATAAATAAATGTCCCCTTTCTATTAAAAGTTCTTCTTTAATTTGTCTCGATAAATTATATCAGAAAGAACTCATTTTTAATCCATTCTGATTAATTAATCTTATATTACCCGATATTCACACCAAAGTCACGACCTAATGCAGCTAGTCCACCTTGATACCCACTACCGATTGCTGTAAATTTCCACTCGCCATTATGACGGTACAATTCTCCAACAACAATTGCTGTTTCAATTGAAAAATCTTCGCCTAAATCATAGCGAATCAATTCTTCTTCGTTGTCTGCATTTAAAATACGAATGAAGGCATTTGATACTTGACCAAAATTTTGGTTTCGCTCATCAGCGCTATCAATTGTTACTGTGAAACGAATTTTTTCGATGGCAGAATCTACTTTACCTAATTCAACAGTCACCGATTCATCGTCACCATCGCCTTCACCAGTTCGGTTATCACCTAAATGTTGCACGGCTCCATCTGGGCTTGTTGGTTGGTTATAAAAAATAAAATCTGCGTCGCTTTTCACTTTTTCATTTGCTGCAAGTAAAAATACTTCTGCATCTAAATCGAAATCGCCTTGACCATCATATTTATTGGTATCCCAGCCTAAACCAACACGCACCGTTTTTAAACCTGGGTTATTTTTTGTTAAATCAACTTTTTGACCTTTTGCTAATGATACTGCCATTAAAAAAACCTCCTCTAAAATTTTTTATTTATATGTTTGTAACATTTCAGAAAGACTAGCAACATTCATCCCACTACCAACTGCCGCAAATTTCCATTCGCCTTCATGTCGATAAAGCTCCCCTGCAACTAAACCAGTTAGTCCTTGGTAGTTATCAGTTAAGTTATAACGGGCAATTTCAACTCCTGAATCATCCATGATGCGAATAAAAGCATTTTTAATCATGCCGAAGTCTTGCTTACGTTTTTGAGCTTGATAAATATTTACTACGAATACGATTTTATTGTATTTAGGGCTGACTTTATTCAATGATACTTTTACAACTTCATCATCTCCATCGCCTTCACCAGTTAAATTGTCTCCTTGATGTGCGATTGAACCATCTTCGCTTTTTAGATGTCCAAAGTAAACAACATCTTTTTTATCTACAAAACGATCCCCTTGTAGTAAAATAACCGATGCATCGCAATCAATTGCTGCAGGTTTTGATCCGAAAAGACCACCTAGTAATCCACCGCCACCTGATTGTGCCGCTTCATCCCAACCTAACCCAACAGTAATATTATTTAATGTAGGATTCGATTTAGTTAAGTCAATTTTTTGTCCTTTTGATAAGTTAATTGCCATTTTCTATCTCTCCCTCTGATTCATTATAAATTTTCAAAACTATCCTTTAACAGTGACTAATCGCCTTTTTTTAATGATAATTTATATTGATTAGTTGGTATGTATTGGATATACTCTAATTATATCATAATGGTGCTTTATTAGTATTTATTAGTTTGAAATTTCTTGGATAAAAGTTAAAATTCAGACTTTAGTACTAGAAAAATAGTGTCATCTGACAAGCGGAATGCAGAAATGAGGTGTGTGGTGTGCAGGAATTACGTCCGATTCCTCAAGACCTGAATAAAATTGACTGGCAAATGGAATTTGTATTACCTATTTCCCTAAGATCTGGCTTTAGTAAAACGGAAGACTCAATGACCTATCCTCAAGTAGCAGGGGCTGTCTTGGGCGTTCCAATGGATGAATTTAGTTATAGCGAATGGCTCTATGATATTGTCTATCAAGACAACTCAACTATTCATTTATTAGCCGGAAACTTAGATAAACAAATTGACAATCAAATTTTCCAAGGCATCCAAAAACTCTTTAATATTCACAATGAGAAAAAGGGACTTAGCCCCAATCGCTTTGTGGCTTTTATGCAAGGAAATAATTTATTGCCTTTACGGGACCATCCCGATTACTATCGTTACTTAACAGTAAAATTTATTGACTTGATTAAGATTTTTGAAGAAAATCATGGTGATTTGCTTCATGCTGATTTTAGGCGTGTCGTTGTTGATTGTATCAAATGGGGTTTTAATTATATTGATAAATGGCTCCAAGAAATTGATTTAGCTACAGAAGTTCCCAAAGTAATTTGGTATGGGAATGCAACTAAAAGTGAGCAATATTTTTTATGTTTACTTTATTTACTAGGTTTTGATGTACTGGTCTTTAATAGCGAAAAGAAAAATATCTTCAAAGATATAAAAGGCCTCTCAATTTCAACATTTGAGTACCCTAGCGAGATGCCCTTAGAACCTTTTCCAACTGAAAAACCAACTAGAAAGTCTACGACTGCGCGAAAAGCCTCAATGGAATTGAACAATATTATCAACGCAGATGGAAGTTTACTATTGAAACCTTTTCAGTTAAGAGATTATTTACCCGAAAGTCTAACTCTTCAAACTACTTACGATGAGATTCGGATTATTGGGAAAGAAAAAGCTTTTGTGCGTCCAAACTTTAAAGTAAAAAAAGGTGCTGTTGAAATTCCTGTTTTATTTTCTAAAGTTTTAGGTGTATCTGTGGATCGTGGAAAATATTGGACTGATTTTTATGAAGTCAAGCAAAGTACGCCGTTAGTGGAAGTTTTTAAAACCTTCCCTATCAAACCTGAAATAAAAGGCAATCAACAATTCCATTATCAATTTGCATTAGAGAACGGCACATTGAATCCTGAAAAAATAATTACAGCGAATTGGTGGATGCATAAAGAAGTCTCAAAAGGAATGCAGTTGGCCTTAGCCAATGGAATTAGTCGTTATGTCGAAAAAGCGCATTTCCTCCCGCAAGGAAAAGAAACAAAAGCAGATGTTCAAATGTATCTTTTTTCACAGGCAATGACTATTCCACCATTAATTACAAAACTTTTACAGCAATTTGACTATGCACAAGATATTCCCAAGATCATGATTTATAATGATGGAAATAACGGAACCTTAACTCGTTCCGATGCTGCCTTGTTGTTATTGCTCAATGAAATTGGATTTGATGTATTGCTTTATAATCCAACGGGACAAAATGATATTGAATTGTACATTGATGAAAGTAAATTTGATAGTCATTGGCTGGAAGAAGTTAGTTTCACTGAAATTTTCCAAACCAGTAGCATGGCTGCCAAAGGAAATAATGCAATTAAATCGATTTTCAATAAATTCTTAAAATAAAAAGGAGCGTTATAAACGATGGAAAACCAAAATGAAACAGGTTTAGAAGAAGTTCAAATAGTCAGTGTTGAGAAACGAATCTCACAAGCAGAAGCTCAAAAAGCTGAATTAAAAACAGCACCTGATGTAATTAATATCAGTAAAAACATTGATATCAAAGATCAAATTTCTATTTTAGAGTTTGGGAAAGAGCCAGCTGAAGGCATCTCACAATTTTCTGGTCGTATTTTAAACAACATGAGTGTTGCTGAAACACAAAAATCGACTGTCATGCTGAATCAGCTTGGGAAAATAATGGACAAGTTTGAACCAGAAGATTTCGCTGAAGAGAAAAAAGGATTCTTTGGTAAAATATTTGGTAAAGGAAAAGATATTATGGCGCAAATTATGGCTAAATATCAAACAATGGGCGGCGAAATCGAAGTTGTCTATACCGAGATTAAAAAATATGAAGTCAAAATGAAAAACAATGTCGCTATGCTGAATCAATTAGCTGATGAAAATATTAAATACTATTTCGAATTGGAAAAATATGTAGCTGCAGGTGAACTGATTGCGGAAGATTTGCGCAATAATAAAATTCCTCAATTACAAGAACGTGTTAACAATGGCGATCAAATGGCTGGCATCGAACTAAGTAAAACATCGGCTGCTTTAGAAATGGTTGAACAACGCATTTATGATTTAGAAATGGCCAAGCAAGTTTCTTTACAAACTGGACCACAAATCGATATGTTACAAAAAGGAAATGTCCGTTTAATCGGAAAAATCAACTCTGCCTTTGTCATTACGATTCCAGTTTTCAAGAGTGCCTTAATTCAAGCAGTTGCCATTAAACAACAAAAAATGACAGCTGAAGCTATGACTGAGTTAGACAATCGAACAAATGAAATGCTCTTAAAAAATGCACAAAATATTTCACAAAATAGCATTGAGATTGCTAAAATGTCTGGCTCGCCAAGTATTAAAATTGAAACTATGGAACAAACTTGGAGCACTATTATGAATGGTTTAGAAGAAACCAAGCAAATTGAAGCCCAAAACATTGTTGAAAGAGAAGCGGGTAAAAAACGTTTATTAGAATTGCAAAAAGATTACGAAGCTAAAAAACATACTATGTAAATTGAAAAACTACTGGATTTTATTCAAATCCAGTAGTTTTTTTCGCTAAATAAGAAAAGAATATCTAACCAAATACATGTTATACTTTTGTTGTTACCTATCTCACGAGGAGCGAATCCAAACTGAGAGGAGGTGTTTCTCTTGAATATGACAGCGATAACATTTGTCTTGTCTCTTTTAGTAGCTTTACTAGCTGAGATTTCTGGATATTGGTTAAACAATCGAGACAAATAAGAGGTAACTAACCAACATCAGTTGTACATATGTATAACAAAAACCCCCATATCCTCGACGATATGGGGGTTTGGTGTTTCTCTTGAATAACAGTATAAACAAACTATAACATACGTACGTTTTTTATTCAACTATTATTTTTGTTGCTACCCTTCGAGTAACGTATGAATTTTCTCTAAAGAATACGTTGTGGTCTCTAGATTTTTTTCAGAAAAACCAGAAAAATAAAGATACTGGTTTTGTTGCTTAAGCATTCCATAATCCATTTCTGTATCACCCATTGCTAGATAATGTGCAGATTCTGCTAGTTCTTCTTTCAAGCGGGTAATCCCACGTTCTTTGGATAAGGCTTTAGGTAGGAAGTAAAGTTTTTTATGCTGAAAATAAGCACACCAACCCAACTTGGCTAGTTCTTTATTGACCTCTAAAATAAATTTTTCTTCCCAAATTCGCTCGATAGTTAAGACACAATAATACAATTCATCGCTATCTTTTATCTTGCGGATACTTGTAGCTGGAATCATTTTCTGAATTAGCTCCAAAACAAGCTCTTTCTGATTTAACTCTTTTCTAAGTTCTTGCTTTGTTGCAGCTTGCCACTCTAAATCTAATCTACCATAACGATATAAATTCCCACCATTACTAGCTAGAGCAAACGGTAGATTAAAAGTTGAAAAACAATCTGCTAAACGTTCATATTGTTCTGTTGAACGTGTTGTGACTGGGATAAAAAGTTGCTCTTGAGTCCATTCCTGGAGAAAAGCAACTAACTCTTTTTCCATGTAACCAAAATGTCCGTTACGATAGGTTTCTGCCACCACACAGTTCTCAACCTTTAATTCTTTGGGCAAAGAGTTTTTAGAAAATAAAATTGTGCCATCTAAGTCAGTAAACAGCACCTTTTTCATATTTCTTTTTCTCCAACTTTTTGCTTAATTAACCCACAGCAAGAATAAGGCATTTTTGTATATTCTTCGATAGGCACATCCAATTCTTTAGCTAATAATAAAATGTGGCGTAAATCATTGGTTTTTTCAGGATTAATTAATAGTTTCTCTGGTACTCTTCTCAATAAAACCCGTGTCGTTTCACCAACCCCTGGTTTAATAAAATGAATGCTTTCATAGCCAAAATCAGCTTTTATCGTTTCAATAGCCTTCATCCCTGCCCAACTCGGTTCTTCCTCAGGGAGCCAGTTTACCATAGCTTCAGCAATCTCTCGATCCATTTCAACTTTATTCACGAGATAGGCTTCCATAATGGTCTCAATGTATTCATTAGATAAATCTAGGGATTCAAACTCTTTGTAATATTTTGCCCCGTGGACTTCGCCAGGTTTAATAAATTGCTCATTTAGCACCGTTCGGCTAACTAAACCTGAAACAGTGGAATTAAGGCACGCACTTGGAATGAGGAAATCTTCTCTGGTTCCATACAGCGTTGTGCAGTATCCAGTATCTGCTAAAACAGCTAAACTATCAGATAATGGAACAACTAATTTTGGATGTTCTTGATTGTATTTTACACATGCCTCTGTAAGCTCTTTTGTAATAGCCCCTTTACCCGTCCAACCATCAATAAATTGAATATCTGCTTGTTCTGACTGTCGATAAATATAGTCTAAAGCGACTTCATCGATGCCACGGCCTCGAATAATTGAAATAGAATAATGCGGAACATCCACTTGATAAACCAATTTAAGGTACCGTTTAATCAATACACCAATCGGCGTGCCTGCTCGTGCTAAACTCACTAATACCAAATTTTCTAAAGTTTTTCCCAAATCACCTTGATAATACTTCCGCTTAGAAGCTATAATTTGCTCCGCAACAATTCCAACAGATAATGCGATTCGATCAGCAGATTCTTGTAAAGTTTCTTTAAATAGAGCAATGTATTCGGCTGTCGGCTGGTACTCAACCGGTAGCATTTCGGAATAATGGGTGCCATTTTGAATCAAAACTTCTCGCTCAGGTGTAGCAATTTCTGCCACATAAGGGCTAATGTCTTGTAGTAAAAAAATAACATCCTCATCTGAATAACTGCCTTTTATAAATGGTTTCATTTAATTGCCTCCTGTTTTTCGACTTTGATAGATTCGATTTCTAGAAAAATCAATAACGTATACATTGGTTTGATCTGAGGTTAATTGCTTAATGAGTCCTTCTAAGTTGGCCTCATCCACGACACGCTCAATCATTACAAAAATATCTCGATAGTGATTTTTAGGAATCCGATAGACATAATTATCTGCGACTGGTTGCTCAATACTTTTAAATTGGCGTTTGTGAAAAATTGGATAGCCAGATACATCATTTCGACTTAAAATAGGACTTCTTGTTGTTGCTTGAAAGAAAACATCTGCTCCCATAAAAGTAGCAATCCGCAAAGGCACATACATAAACTCACCTGTACCTAGGACTAAGCATTCGCCTGCTTCACGTAGCGATTTTAGTTTAGCTCCTAATATTTTGGCTTGACTAGTTAAGGTATCGATTTTATTCGTCAAACCAAATCGTCCTGTGCTAGATAAGAAAGGTAATTTGGATTCATTTCCAAAATTATCTTCGCTGGTAATCAGGATCTTAGAAAATTCAATTTCCTTTTGAAAAATAGGAAGTTCACATAACTCAATGTCTTGCTCTTCTTCATTACTAATTTCTTCTTCAAATAATGAGGACGATACACCTAGCTCTGTGACTTCACCTTTTAAAAGTGATACTTCTTTAATTGAAATACCAAGCTCTTTTTCCAATTGCTGATAAGCCTTTTGATCACTTTCATTCCGCCAATCTAGGATTGAAACGATTGTAAATTCTTTTTTATGGGGAAATTCTTTGATAATATCACGAATTATATTTAAATTGGTTTTGCCAGTGGTTACTTCATCATCAACCAAAATAATCTCATTTTCATTTTGAAAGAAATCCTGGTTTTCTGCATAAACTTTATGCGAAGTTGCATGGCTATGCTCTTCCTCAAAGGCTAATAGAGGCGTGATATCCGCTCCAAGTATTTCACGAGTCGTATGAATATATTCTGCAGGCGATGAAAAACTAGCGTAAAAAGCTTGCCCTAATGCTGTTGCTGTTTCACAAAATCCAATAATCGTTACAGGCTTTACTAGCTCAACTTTAGGAAGCTGGGCTAAATTAAATTCAAAATTTTGGCTGCCAAATTCTGTGTTTAATGTTGCTTGAATCAACTCTTTTTGGTCATCCATTTTGTCTGCATACGTTAAGGCCAGCGCTCGTCCAATTAACAATGGGATTCCTGGATTCACAGGCAGGTGTTTTCCTAAAACTGGACTAACAAACAAAAAACTTCTTTTCTTATTGATTCGAGCAGCTAGTTGAAAAAGAGCATCTGGCTCTATTTGTAACGGATTTTTTATAATCGAAACTTGGACTTTTAACTCTTCTGTTAGTTGATATTCTTTTATTTCAGTCATTTTTAGTCCTCACTTAAATATTCTGCAATTAGTAAATCGACAAAATCTTTTTGTTCATTAAAGACCCCATAAATTTCGGATCGACGCATAACTTGATTGGCCCATAATAAATGTGGTTTAACTTCATTCATTTTATTGCCTTTTTCACTTTTAAAAACACCAACTTGTCCATTAGTACTATCTAAAATGCGTTTTGCATCGTAATATTCCTCTTTTGAAATTACATATTGGCTGTTTACTGGCACTATATGCGTTGGATGAATACAAGTTTTGCCACTGATTCCATTTAATTTATCTAATAAGACTTCTCGAATCAGACCATCATTTGCATCTGAAATCAACTCTTCACGAAGAATCTGGCCATCTTCTCCCAATTTAGTAGCAAACGGCGTTTTTCTTAAAAGTGGTTTCATTACCCGAGGACGTTTACTGAAAAATTCCCAGACACACCCACTAACAACAAAACGGCAGTCCAGACTAAAATAATTCAGCACATCTGTCATAAAGTCACGCATCACCGAGACATCATAGATTGTGGAATCGATACTTCTACGTAAACCAAATAAACCACACATATCGGTAGCTCCTAACCGAATATTTAAAATTACTTGTTCAAATTTAGGTTGGGTTAATAGTGCATAAATTTTATTTAGCTCAGACTCTCTTGTTTGGCGAACCATTAGTTCTTTTGACTCTAAAATAGGCATCGCCCATAACCATGTATCGGCTTTTTCAGCGACTTGAATTAAAGTCACCAAATAATCCTCTAAGTTACGATTATCAGCTTTCGGCAAAGCAAATCCGTTCACTTCATTAGCTAATGTACCTAGTTTTTCACCAAAATCAGCTAAATGTTGGGGTGTACGAATGCGAATAAAAATCATTGGCAACTTATCTTGTTCCCTTTGACTTTGTGTCTTTTTATATTCTTGAATCTGTCTCAATTGATTTAATAAATTCTCTTCAGCAATCTCCAAACTCACATCACCAATACTATCTTCTAAACACAAAATATAGGTGGTAGCTGAATAACGACTTTTGGTAATAATTTGAGCAATATCTTCTCTTGTTCCAGGCATGTACAAAACAGCACCTAGTGAGTTTGCAATTCGAGCTTTTTCACTTGCTGAAATCATTGCTAAAGAGCGGTCTTGTTGAATGTTAATTGGTTGCGGTTTTTTATAGAAAATTTGGTTTTCTTCCTCTTGTGTTAAAAAATTAAAGTGTTGCATTTTATTCGCCACCTCCATTAAAAATAAAAAACAAATTTCTTACTTTATACTACCACACTTGGGGATAAAATCTAGATAATCCTTTATTGTGACAACTTTTATACAAAATAATAGCAAATGTTCTTAATATAGTTGAAAACGCTTACTCTATGTGGTATATTCATATAGAGCAAAAAAACAATTGAAAAATACTTAGGATTGTTACCAGTATTTTGGGCAAAACCTTAACGAATTTAGAACTAACAGATACTTTATGTATTTTTTAGCGACTGAATTGGTTTAGGTTTATTTTTTTGCTTAAAAATAGCTTTTTGGGGTCTAACTTCAACAGTTCCTTTTAGAGAGGACGCTCTCAATGAATACAAAAGTAGCTGAGAAGATAAATGAAAAAAGGGAGAGAATAAATGATGAAAAAACATTGGGGTAAGTTGGCGATTGTAGCCTTTGGAGCACTATTAATGGTTGGCTGTGGCACAAACAATACAACAGCAGATAAAAAAGAATCGAGTTCATCAAGTTCAGAAGTCGCAACAACTACAGATGGAGAAGTCACTTTTTATGTTGTCCGTCATGGTAAAACAATGCTAAATACAACGGATCGTGTACAAGGATGGTCAGATGCTGTCCTAACTCCTGCTGGGGAAGAAGTGGTTGGTTTTGCTGGTAAAGGTTTAGAAGATGTTGAATTTAAAACCGCATATAGTAGCGATAGCGGACGTGCGATGCAAACAGCACGTATTATCTTAGATGAAAATAAAAAGTCATCTAAAGTGGCATTACAAACAGATGAACGCTTCCGTGAGTTTAACTTTGGTACTTATGAAGGTGACTTAAATGAAACTATGTGGACAGATATTGCTCAAAGCCAAGGAAAAACATTAGAAGAGTGGCAAAGTGCCGGCATTTCTCCAAAAGATTTTGCCAACAGTGTTGCTGCATTAGATAAAGAAAAAGTTGAAGAGGGTATTAATTGGCCTGCAGAAGATTATGCAACGATTTCTGCTCGTCTAAAAGCAGGTATTACTGAATTAGCTGAAAAAGAAAGTAAAAAAGGCGATCACAATGTTTTACTTGTTTCCCATGGTTTAAGTATGGGGGCATTAGTTGATACCTTGTTTGATGACTTTAAATTACCAGATGGTGGTTTTAAAAATGCTAGTGTCACAACAATTACGTATAAAGATGGAGAATTTAAATTAGGTGATGTAAATGATTTAAGCTATATTGAAGCTGGTGAAAAAGCAAGTAAATAATACGATTGGAAGAGGCTAAGGAAAAATTCCTTAGCCTCTTTTTCTATCTATAGACGTCCATACTCAATTGGTTCTTGATTTATCTGTATTTGATTGTCAGATTGTTCCACAACCAAAATTAAGTTGTTATCTTGTTCTTTTAAATAAAAAAGCTCATCAATTTGATAGATGCCTTTAGAGTGACCACCTTCTAGTAAGAGAATAGCCGTTGCAATTGCCATGTCTGCCGTAATCTGCGCCTCATTTTTACCTTTTAAAAAGAGACCTACATGTTCTGTTTTCTTATACGCATCAATTTTAATTTGATAGGTTGGTTGTCCGATTTTTATTTTTTGAAAAAGGGCCAACACTAAAGATTTAACTCTATTTTTTTCTAAAAATCGAATTAGGTTTAATTTAGTCAACGCTGCGAAAATTCCCGTTGCACTTCGAGAATCAAAGGCTAGACGAGTCTTCACTATCGGAATGGCTAAGCTACTTGGCAAAGTAAGTTGATCTGGAAAAGGAAAAAAATAAGCTTTTCGCAGGCGGCGATCTCCCGAAAAACGAATTTTTTCTCCACCAGTAAAACTAGTTACTAAGGTTGAATCAGCTAATGTGTAGCGTGTATTCATATTTTTAATCGTCCAACTCATTGCCTCTTTTCCATGGGTGTCTCCCAAGCCTAGTAAAATAGAAATATCAATTTTTTCAGAACGAGGCATTAATTTTAAACTCTCTTTTGCTACTAAATTGGTTAACCCAGGAGCTAACCCCACACCTAAAATAGCGGTACTGTTTTGCTTCCCTTTATCTAGATACATGAGTTGTTGAAAAAAAGCATAATTTGCTGAAATATCTAAGTAATCAACACCTAACTCTAAACAACGTTCCAAGAACAACGTATTTGTCTGATCAATACAAATAATAACTAAATCCGTATTTTGTAAGAAATCCCAATCGTCCTCGTTAGTTAAATCAACACTTAAATAGCTCAATTTTTCTGACGAATTTCGACTAAATTTTAATGCCTTTTCTTCACTGCGTCCAGCGACAACAACCGTTGAATAGCGCTTTGCTAATTGGCGACTAACCTGTCCACCAACATGACCATAACCACCAATAACGACAATTTTTTTCATTTTCAAATGCCTCCTTAAATGCCCCACAAACGTTTTTCTAGCCATCTTTGTTTCATTAGGCTATGCTTAAGTATAAAATAATTTAAAAAAAGCACCATCCCTAATTACAGGGGCTGAAGGAGGTTATCTGTTGAATGAAACGATGCTAAAAAAACAGCTGCAAAAAATTGCCTTAACATCTCAAGATTTAGTCAGTTATCAAAAAAGTATCAGTCTTTTTTTGAAAAAGGAGAGCCTTTTTAGTTCAATTTGCTTCCATTTAATTGATTCAGAAACACTTTTAACGAGACAAGCTACCACGGATAAAAAAATCCAAGCTATTCATCCACAATTAATGAGCTATGAATATCTAGATGAATCGGTCCATACTTATCGTCAAATGCTTAAAACACAAACCGACATTTCTATTTTGAGTCAATTGGCGAATCCAATTCTGATAGACAACAAGAAATTCACAGAAATTTTAGCACCTGCAAATATTGCAGATGAAATGCGGATAGCCCTCATTTATCAAGATATCTGTTGGGGATTCCTGACTCTGTTTAAAGCAACTGATGATGGCTTTTTCACTAAAGGTGAAGCTGATTTACTGACTTATATAGCACCATTTATTGCTGCTTACTTAGGTAAATCAGCTCAATTCCAACTAACGAATCAACCATTAGAAAACCAAGAGTTGGCTTCCTTCATTATGTTAAATAAACAATTAGAATTAGTCGGTTATACACATTCAGGTGAATCTTGGTTGCATCGTCTCCAAGTAGAATTGCAGCTGCCTTCTAACCAAATTCCTATTCCTCTGCAAAACTTAGCTACCCGTTTATTTTTCTCTAAAGAACCTTCTGAAAAACTGTTGCTTTCACTTGATGACGGAGAATTAGTGAGTGTGGTGGCAAGCAGATATGTAACACCCTTGGATTCACCAAAAATTCAGCAAGTAAGCATCACTTTCCAAGAGCCAAGTTTATCAGAAAAAATCAATTATCAAATGCTGCAAAAGCAGTTAACTGCTCAAGAGCAAAAAGTTGTTGGTTATATTTTATCTGGCCTAAGCAACAAACTGATTGCCAGTGAATTGGCAATTTCTGTTTATACTGTCCAAGATCATATCAAATCAATTTTCACTAAATTAGCTATCAGTAGCCGTAATGAACTATTGCCACAGCTTATTCAAAAAAATAAAGTGAAAAAATCTAAGAACTATGGTTCCTAGATTTTTTCACTTGATCAAGTTATTGAATACTTCTCATCATAATAATCAAATTTTGCTTCGATTCTAAATCCCATCGATTGGTACAAATGTAATGCGCGTGCATTTGTTGATTCAACTTCTAAATAAAGCTTATCTATTTTATTTTTATAAATAGTTGTAATGACTGCTTCTAAAGTAGCTCGCCCAACTCCCTGTCCTCTTATATGAGGAGCAACCATAAAACCATAGATTCCAACTTCTCCTTGGTAATTATCAACTTTTAATTTACCAACAATTTCTCCATTTACACGAACTAACTGAATCCCCTCAAGCTCGACTTCCATCAGTTCTTTCGTTGTAATTTCTTGATTATCAAAGCGTTCTTCATTTAATCTCACAATGATTTCTCGATCAGATTCTTGGGCATCTAATAATTCCAAAGATTTGGTTTTATTAAACGTAGTCAAGTGATCTTGATTAAACCCCATGTGATACTCTGAAAAAGCATAAGGGATTTCTAATTCTTTTATGATACTAGTAAGAAGAGTATCTTCTTGATCTACGATAAAAAGACAATTTTTATTATTTTTTTCTTTGCCATATTGCTTTAAGCAAGTATACATCAGCATAAATTCTTGCTGAGTCCCATCAAAAACAGTCGTGACCTCTAATTCTTGAGGATCGTAAGCACTAAGTAACATATATCCAAGTAAAACACCTTGATTCCGATATAGAATATGGTTAACATAAGGATTTTCTTCTGCAATCATACCTTTATTTAATTTGAAAGAAAGATTTTTCTTTTTCTGTAACGCTGTAATCAACTGATTAACTTCACTTATTTCTGGATTTTTTAATGTACTAACTTGGTTAATTTCTGTTACCAAAGGCCTGACTCCCTTTCCTTTTTCTTTCATTTAATATTCTCTAAATATGCACCACATAAAGAAAAACTGCTTTTAACGATAAAAAGCAGTCTCTTAAACTGAGTTCATTTCATGCTGTAGTACTCATGAACAGATGGCTTAGCAACCTATTTCCGCCAAAAACTTGAATAGTTGGCTTTATCTGATATATTGAATTCAATCATTCTTTCGAGTAATCCATAATCAATTGGACTTTCCCAAGGAATTTGCATCAAATTTTTAGTTTGTCCATATCCCGCTTCTTTAATTTGGTCTGAGAATACCTCCATTCCTAGCGCTTCAGGCGCAACTGCCAAATGTTTTTTAGAGACACTAAATCCAATAATAAAGGTTCCGTGATCTGTTAACATTGGTTGGTTCCAAGCAATCTTTTTCTCCAAAGTAGGAAACTTGGTGGTTGCCCATGTTAAAACTTCCTCTACTCGAGCTCGCTGCTCTGGTTGCTCAATTTCTGCAATAAATTCTGTAAATGTATCCATATTTCCCTCCTATTCTTATGCTTCAGCCAATAATTTTTCTAGTTTGCCCACTAATTCCATTTGCCCATATTTGGCTCCTTCTAACGCGCCAGGCTGTTCACTAATGCCAGTTTGATCAAGATGCAATTGTGTACCACCGTCTTCTAGCGCTGTTAAAGTCCAAACAACCGTATGAACTTCTGGACCTGTTCCCCATGTGTAGGACAAGCTATGAGGCTCTTCTACTTCAAGAACTTGACCTTCTACAATGCCATCCCACCACTCATTTGGTTCTGCACGGTAGGTAAATTTATACCCAACAACCGGTTTAAAATCGTTTTTCCACATCCATTTTGCTAGCATATTTGAATCTGTTAAGGCTGTCCAAACTTGATTAATTGAGCTGGTAAATTGAAAATCTAAAACTAATTCTGCCATTGTCTATTCCTCCGATACTAGATTTTTAAAAAGGTGATATGCGTTCATACTAAATTGTCTCATTTGAGATTAGTATAGCTTATTCCTTAGTTATTGTCTTGCCTTAACCATTAATTTCTCCTTGGTTAAATTCCACTTATTAACTTAAAATTACTGTTGATTTCATCTGTATGTTATAATACTCATAAAATACAAGGTAGAAGGTGTGACTTATGGAACTTAAATTAGACGTCCTTATTTCAGAAATGCAAACAACGATTCAATTTAATCAGCAAGAAGGAACCATCACAATAGTTAAAGCTCAAGAAATTCCCAAAACCGAACATACTCTTTATTTTCTATTGAAAAATAACGAATTTGTTGCTAGTGGTACAACAAATTTTCCAGCTAATTTAAAAGATGTTGAATTTAATCAAGTCATGACTATCACACCCCCATGGGAAATCGAACCTGAACATTTAGAACAGTTATTCCTTGCTCAAGCATCTGATAAAGGAGTCAATTTGGTGAGTCTAAGCAATCCTGAAGGGCAAGTTCCTACAAATGCTGAAAAAACGGTTAACGCTTATCTCGAAACCTTATTCTTTATTCTCGAGAAATTTGGCTACCAAATTGAACCTAAGACTGATCTACCAAAGCCTAAAGCCAAACCTGCAAAAGCACGTCATAGATGGACAAAAGAAGTTAGCCAAATCGAATTTTTCATTGATACGAGAGAAAGTAAAGCCACAGCCCTTTGGGTAAAAAGGAATGAAATGCTTCTTAAAGCTGGTGCCAAAATGATGCCCACTGTGCCTTTAAATAAAGATGGTTCGGTAGGTTTTTCTGCCCGTCTAGGTGAAAAACTACGCTATGATTACAGCGATAAAATCAAAGACTTCACAACAACAGAAGATTTAACTTTTAAAAGTGTCAATGAGATTGGGATATTTCTATATTTCGGTGGAACAAATAGTTGGCTAGAAATGCTCGATGCTAACGGGAAATCAATTAATGAATGGACCGTTGTTGAATAGATTACAAAATAAAAACATCGTACGAAATCTATTTTGCTAAATGATTTCATACGATGTTTTATTTTTCGTTTATTTTTCCTTGATTAAGAGACCTTCATCCCACAAATCAGCATGTACCAATATTACTTCAGGACCAAATGTTTGTTTGATAAAGTCTTTCATTTCAGACAAATCCAACTCATTTTTCAAGACAATAATGCGATTAATAAACCAGTTTTTCCGATCAGCAGTGGCTGGAATTTCTAAATTTATTGTATAAACAAAGCAATCGTCCCAATTTTTTTCGATACGCATATTCTCGCTCTCCTGTTCTGATTGATTAAGCAACAATCGATTCATTTAATCATTATTTTTTTCTATTTTCGCTCTTTGAGCGCGTTTTTTTCGTTTAGCTTGTCTTCTTCTTAGTTCTGCTTGTTTTTGCTTTTCTTGCTTTTTCTTTCTCATAATAAACCAGATTAAAACTAATGCACTTAGAATCAATACAATACCAATGACGATATATAGCCATGTGTAGTCTTTTTTCACCGTGACATCTTTTTCATTTAACTCTTTCGCAACATCTGCTTTGATAGTGAAATCTTTTTTAAACTTCCAGGTTTTATCCATTGATTTTGCAGTCATCACCAGTGTGTAGTCTCCGGCTTTAAGCTTTTCTCCATTTAATGAGACCGGATAAGCAAATGAGGTATTGGGTGCCATCTGCATATCTTCTTTCTTAGACGTATATAACACTTCACTTTCGCCTTTTTTAGTGATTTTTGTATCGACTGAAAGCTGATTTAGGTATTTTGCCTGTGTATTTTGTAGGTTAGCGTTAATCACATTCCGGGCATTAACTTGATTCGGCTCAACAGCACCTAATTTTAACTCAGAATCAATTTTAACATCTGTTTCTTGAAGTACAACAGCGACTACATACGCATATTTATTTTCAATAGCTAACCCTTGTTGAGCATTCTTTTTCTCACTCTCTTCGGTTGCATCTTTCTCTTTTAACGTAATCCCGCCTGCTAGAATCCCATCAAAACCATCTTTAGGCATCTCAATTTTCAGCTCTAAGTCTGTTGAGCCCTTTGCTGGAATTTTTACTTCTTCTACAGTTGGTTTCACGATGTCTTCAATGTTATAAGGGCTTGTTTTATCTAGTTTAGTATTAGATTCACCATATTCTACAACCCCATTTATATTAGTTGTTGCAGCGTGAACACTAGGAATCACCGTAACTTCATTGTCTGTATCATTGCGCATATGAACTTTTAACGTTTGTTGCTCCGATGGCTTCATCATTAAATCAAAATAACTATGAGAAGTATCTTTTTGGTTCTCGGGAATCACAGGTTCAACACTAAATTTCAATTGCGAGGCATTCGCTTGTGGAATAACGCTGACTAGACTTAGAAGAAAGATCAGCCCAATTATTAATTTTCTTTTTACATGTAACATATTTTTTCTTCCTCCTATAATAAAAAGTTCGTTAAGCCGTTTAGGCCTGGCAAGAAAATAGGAAAAATTGATATGGCGCTTTTTGCCATCTCGAATTTTTATCTTTTTCTCGAAGGACTGGCTTAAAAGAACTAGCCTTAATAAAAAGTTCGTTAAGCCGCTTAGCTCCGGCAGAAAAATAGGGAAATACACACAAAGTATCTCGTTACTTTGAGGGATTTCATCTTTTTTCCAAGGAGTTGGCTCATAAGAACTAGCCTTAATAAATGAAAAAACAGGTATAGGAATACACCAAGTAGATGTACTCCTATACACAAAATCTTTTTATTATTCTCCTGAATTAGCTGGAGTATCAGTTAATGTCCAAGTTAAGGTTGTTTTATACGTATCTGCATCCTTAACACTTGAACCTGGTACGCTTAGAGCAATGCTTTCAGCCATGTTTGAAACATCTCCTGCACGGTAAACCCATGTACCAAAACCTTCACCTGCTGCTGCAGACATGATGTTTTCAGCTACACCAGTTCCGTCATTTTTCAATGAGAAGGATGTTTTTACAACACTTGGAATTTTTGAATTTGAAACAGAGGCAACTTGTCCATTTTTAAAGGTTACTTCAGCTCCAACTAGCTCTTTCCCCTCTTTAACTGATTTGAATTGACCATTTTGTTTGACACTCAACGACCAACCTTTTTCTCCACCACGTTTATCTGTAACTTGAGCGTAGTTTGGAACTGGATTATTTAAATCAGCTTTACCATCTTCACCTCGTAAATATTGAGGTTTTGCAAAGTAAGTTTGGTTTTTAGTTGAAATTAATTGTTCACCAAAGTCTAAACTTGATGCATAATCTAAACTTAATGGACCATTTGTACCTGGATCAACTGGTTTTTCTGGGTCGGTTGGGTCAACTGGATCAACTGGTTTCTCTGGGTCTGGATCAGTTGGGTCAGTTGGATCTGTTGGCGACTCATCTTCAATAAATTTTACTTGTGCGTTTGTATCACGATTGGCTGGAATTGGTCCTGGCGCTGCAGAAACAGATCCAACACCACTGATTACTATTGTACTAAATAATAAAGTTCCTACGGTTGCTAATTTTAATGATTTCATTTTCTTAACTCCTCTAGTTTTTTTAGTTGGTTTATTTTTATTCATTTCCTGGGACATCTGTTAGTGTCCAAGTTAATTTTGTATCATAGCGCACTGCATCTTTAGCTGTTGTACCTGGTACGTCTAAAGTGATGGCTTTGTTTTTCTTAACGGTTTTTCCTTCTACTTCCACATCTTCAAGTGTACCGAAACGATCTACCCAAGTTCCTGCACCCGCTCCTTTAACAGCAGTCATTACTTTGGTTGCAGTGTTTGGCGTTAAGGCCATATCAAAGGTTTTAGGCGCAATTACGTTTTCGATATTTGAAGCTGAAACACCATCAGTAAAGGTAATTTGTGAACCCGTTAATTCTTTGTTTAAGGTTTTATCATTTTTAAATTGTCCTTCTTGTTTAACGCTTAATGACCATCCGCCATTATTTCCGCGTTTGTCTGTAATTTGTACATAGTTTGGTCTAGCAGTTGCTGGATCAAAATCAGACATATCTTCATTCCATAAATATTGAGGATTGGCAAAATAAGTTTCATCTTTATTGGTAATTTTATTTTTCCCAAAATCAATACTTGAAGCAAAATCGATACTTAAAGGTCCATCTGTTCCAGGATTTGGTTTATGCTCTGGAGTTGTTGGATCCCATGGATTTACAGGTTTATTTGGATCTGGATCGACTGGATCAACTGGATCCGTTGGACCTTCATCGGGTACAAATTCAACCATTCCACCACTTTGATAGGTTCTTGTGTAATCTTCTTCTGCTGCCAATGCAGGTAGTGCTGTTGTCGCTAGACTTCCTATTAACATTGCTGCTGTTGTACCATATTTAATTAATTTCATTATAAATTTCCTCCTGTTTTTTGTTTTTATTTAGTAATATTAATAGCAATGAGCCTGATAAGATAAGCATTCCTATTAAATTTAAATAACCTGTATTAGTCGTACCTGTTTGTGGCAAGCTTCCGTGATTTGCTACGGACGGGCTTGGTTTTCCTGCTGGTAAAATTTGATTGGGAGTGACTACTTCTGTTTCAGTTTCTGGGTACTCATACTTCCCATAAAAACCAATCCCACTATTTGATTCATAAGTTTGTTTTTCAGATGCATCTACAACTGTCCACGAAATGGATAGACAGCCGAGAAACAGTAAAACTAGAACGATTCTTTTTTTCATTTCGGCTCCCCCTTATCCGTTTCCTGGTACAGATTGTAGTGTCCATTGGATGGCACCCATATATTTTTCATTATAGGGTTGTCCTGCTTTCACTTTCAAAACTGGGCCTGCTTGCACATCTTGCCAATCATTTGAAATCTCAACAGGTTGATTATCTGCCGTTTTCTGATCTCTAATCGGAATCGAGTCACCTACTGTAAAGGCTAGCTCTTTGCCTTGATTGTAATAGTGTAAGCTATCAATTAATTGATGACCTGACTCACTAGTTAATTCTTTTAGAAGTGTCGCTTTCATTGACCATTGATTGCCTTCGCCGCGACTGTCTTGAACAATCAATCCCTCATCTTTATTTTGAATAGGGTAGACCTGGTCTTTTGTTGAAATTTTCAAATCGTTCCCAAAGTTCAACTCCTTTGGTGCAGAAATAAATTCAAGTACTCCCTTGATTCGTGTCTCGACAAGATTCGATTGGAGTCCAACTGTTTTAAAGTTATCAGAAAATGTCATTGCCGCAGTTGCTGAATTTTTAATTATCGTACCGTCAGACACTTTTCCAGCATCCACGGTCACATCGAATTCCACAATAATCGTTTCATTGGCGGCTATTGTTCCTGAGCTATCATTGAGGGAAAGAGTTGTTCCGACTATCGTTGGTACAGCTAATGGCTTCCCGGATTCCGTATGTGCCACTAGATTAGTACTATCTTTTGTATAGTTTGTTAATTCAGTAATATCAGAGTTGATTGAGATTGTAGTGTACTTAGTATCTGCTTGCTTATAAGGCGTGCGGTAAATAATTTTATAATGAAGAATATCATTTACTTGCGCATCATCTGCTACAGAACCATCTTGATGAGTGACACTTTCTTCCAACACACCATAATCTTCAATCAGGGTTGTGACTTCATTTGAATAACTTAAAGGAATCTCAAACCCATTACTGTATTTCCCTTCAACCGTAGTCTTGCCTTTGACAAGTGTACCCGTTGGAACTCCTTTTTTGACTGTTCCGTTGTACTCTAGATACACAGCTTGTTTACGATTCACTGGTTTTGTAATTGAGGCAGTAATTTTTCTAGTCCCCGCATCGTAGGAGCCTGTCCCTATTACTTGACCCGTTTCATCTTTTAGCGTGATATTCGTAATGGCTTCTAGTTGCTCATCAACTGTTGTGGCAAACGATAATGTTGCATAATTTATTGTTTCTGTTTCTGATGGATAAGCACTTAAGGCCGTTCCTCGATAAGTCAATTGTTCACCTGGTGTTGCGATATCTGCCACTGATCCATCAAGATGAAATACTTCTTCTTTGACTTCAAGCCGCTCATCTTTTAGTTTGGCAAAAGCTTCATTACTTTTCACAATTTTGTCTGAAGCATCTGAGTTGGTTACAATGATTTGACTCGTATTTGGCAACAATCGGTAGCCATTCTCGTAAGGATATTTGGATAAATCTGCCCCATCTTTAACAGTCGCTACTACTTCTAGCATGTACATCTTATTGTAAAAATCGGCTCTCTTTAGAGAAGCATCTTTTGCTTCAGCCCGAATATTATTGCCTTGTTGGGAAAGGGTAAATAAATTATTTACATTTTGACCCGTTAAAGTATCAATAATATTGAAGGATTGAACCGACAATTCATCAATAATTGGATCTTCAATAATTAATTGTGGTTCAAAATTCTTGATTTGTCTGTATGGAACACTAACATAGGTTTTATAATTAACTTTTTTCGTTACTTGATCCTCAACTGTT
The DNA here is from genome assembly GCF_000744945.1 of Carnobacterium maltaromaticum DSM 20342. NCBI lineage: Bacteria > Bacillati > Bacillota > Bacilli > Lactobacillales > Carnobacteriaceae > Carnobacterium > Carnobacterium maltaromaticum. The sequence continues at coordinate 2,430,128 of NZ_JQMX01000001.1, read as the reverse complement.
CCAATTTTGGAAGGATCAGGGAAGGCAATTGGAACAAGACTTTTCACATCATACCCATTCCAACTGTTTGATGAGTAATAATCAAAGGTTAGTTCGTCAGTTTCTCCGTATGCGATACTAACCCAACGCGTTTCATCCGTTTCACTAACATTTGAGTTTCGTGGAGACTCGACAGTTAATTGATTATTTCTAAGTTGTCCTAATACGTCTGAGTCTTCCCTTACATAAACTTCTTGAATGCTATCTGAATACATAATTGCCGTTTCATTAAAATCGATATCGGTTAAGTTCCAAACACCTTTTACTTTAACTCTCTCCCCTGTTTCAGAGTCATAAAATTCTACTCTAATAGTTGCAGGATTATATTGTGAACCGCCCTCAACACGTGCAGATAACATATTACTTGTTCCACCCGCTGTTGGAGTTGCAGTACCGAAAGAAGAACCCCCACTAGCTGTGTTCACAATGACTTCTTTGACATCAATCACTCGTCCTTTATAGATACCTGTTTTTGTATAATAAATGTAAGTATCTTCACCTGACTGCGCTCGGGTAAAACGCTGTAATGCTTTAGGTGTTCCTTTATTAACGCCATGGACAAAATAATTAACTTTGCTTTCTTTGAAACGACTTAATACCAAACCATATTCTCCCGAAATAGTTTGAGGCGGATTAAGTTTAGGTATTTTAATGACTCCTGGTTCATTCACTAATAGCGTGCCTGCTGGAAGTAAATTCAATCTAGGCTGAATTGCGCTACGAGGGCTAATACTTTCCATTAATTTTTCATTTTCTACTGGAATTTCCGCTACTGGCGGGGCCAATTCCTCAGCTTTTGGTTGTTCTATTGGCGTTTCTGGAGCAGCTGTATTTGGCTCTGATTCCTCTTTTTCTTCTGGATCAATGAGCGTCTCAATAGATGGGTGAGCCTTTACTGCAAGTGGAAACTGTTTTTCTAGCCCAGTTTCATCCGTAACTTTCACCTTGAAGTCTCCCGCTACGGTAAGATTTCCACTTATATTTATCTTAGTAGGAGCATTCCCATCATTTGCCAACGTAATTTTTTGTTTTAGTCCGACTGGCTCAATTTTTTCAATAACTCCTTGGTTCGCTTGTAGAATATCTGCTGTATTTAGCTTAAATTCCTGAGGTACTTCTAAATAAAATTTACGATTACTTAGAGAATCATTGATTGTTATGTCAAATTGAAAAACATCGTTCTCATAAAACTCTTGTTGGCTAGAAGTAATTGTTAAATTTAACTCCTCAGCTTTAATTCCAGATTCTTTAAATTTAGTTGCATAATGAATCCCAGATAAGATCAATCCTAAAACAAATAGCGCACTAATCCACATACTTATTTGTTTTTTATTCCTTCTGATTCGCATTCTTTCACCCCTTAAATGAGTCTCGTAAACAAATGTTTATGACACGCTATCCAAAAAGCTAATTTGTGCTATAGAAAGTCAGCGATACTGCCAATTTAAATCGGCAAAAAACAGATAAAAAAAGTGTCGCGTAAACATTTGTTTACGCGACACTTTTGGATGTGCTCTCTATCTGCAATTACTATATCATTTACAATTTTTACTGTCATTTTAAAAAATTTTATTTTTTTGAAAATTTTTTAGAATACTTATTTACATGGGTTTAAATAACCTGTTTTTCAAAATATAATAGCAATAAATATATGTTTCTGTTATTCTTATATTTATTTGATACCCATCGTAAATAAAAAATTTCTCTCTAGACTTAATAATTATATTCCTATAAAGTATAGAATAGTTTAAATAAGATAATACATAAGGAGGATACTCATGAATTTTTTACTAAATAAAGAATATCAGCATCGAATGGCTATCTTAAATCATTTAGAACTAACGCCTTTACAAACAACATCCATTCAAGAAGTCTGTGATTCACTCTCTCTTTCAAGTTTTATTGTCAAAAAATCAATCAAACAAATTATTGAAGATTTAAATGAGCACCATATTACAGGTATTCAAATCAAATTAGATTCAAAAAAAATCAGCTTGAATTCAGATGGAACAGATTCTATTCTTACGTTGCAGCGCATTTATTTAAAAGATTCAAATTTATTTCTTTTATTAGATGGAATCTTTAAAGAAAAAGAATTTTCATTAGAGCAGTTCTCTGCCAATCAATATTTAAGCCTTTCTGCAGCCTATCTTTTACGGAATGAATTAGAAGTCATTTTAAATAATTATTCTATTTCGATTGATTCTGACCTACAACTTTCAGGCTTAGAATCTGACATTCGTCTGTTTCTTTTTGAAGTTTACTTTCATTCCTTCAATAGCTTAGAATATCCCTTTTCTAAAGAATTAGTCGAATTGTCCAGGTTATTTATCAAAGAAATTTCAACCTTTTTAGGGATTTCCTTCTCTTCTACTCAAGAAATTAAGATTACTTTCTTTTTATGTATTCTATTTCAACGTCTTTTTTTTGGAAACACCTTAAAAAAACAAGAAATGAGTATTCACTTTAAAGATATTCAACTTGCAATTAAACCAATGGTCATCAACTTTTTTTTAGATACAACAACTCTCACGCAAGCTCAAATAAAATTGGAAACTAGTTTTTTGTGCTCGTTCTTGTTTGCTGGAAACTTGATTCCAAAAATTTCGACAAATGCTTCACTGAAATTTATTGAATCAAGCTGCAAGCCCGCTTTAGATTTAACGGCGCTTTTTTTAAAACAATTAAACAAACAATTTGATATTCAAACAGATGCAACTTACTATCCTTTATTAAGAAAAGAATTGAATCGGATTCACTATAAATTTTTAAAATTTAATCATTCTGATTTAATGATTTATTTTCAAGCTAATCCTGAGTTTCTAAAAGAAAATTACCCAGATTTTTTTCTATTCTCAGAATCCTTTATTCAAACTAATTTTAAACCAACTGAAGAAACAACAATTTTATTTTATGATTATTTATTTTCCTTGATTCGTTTCTTACCTGCGACCCTTTTGAACAATCCAATATACGTTTGTGTCGACTTTTCTCACGGAAAATCATATAATCATTTCATTAGCACCTCAATCAAGTCTTTTAAATTTCTCAATATCTTGATTGAACCCAGTCTCTCTAATAAAACCAATTTATACCTTTCTGATTTTAAACCTACTCAAGCGCATTGTGATTATATTATTTGGAAAAATCCGCCATTGCCAACTGATTGGGAATACTTTGGAAACAAAATTATTGAATTGAAACATCAAGAAAGGTGATTTTATGAATCATAAACTAGTACATTTTACTCAATCTTCAATTATCTGTGGCTTTCTATTCTCAGGACTTTTTTTCACTGTATCTAGCGAAGTTACTGCTAACAACTCAGATATTGTTTTAATAGCAGATAATTCTACCGTTAAGCCTGTTAATCCGCTTAATCCTGCTATTACAGTAGATCCAATAGAAGCACCGCCTAAGTCTACTGATGCAATTGAACAGATACAACCAAATAAGGAACTTGAAAATATCCATCCGACAACTCGTAGAAAAGCAAAGCCGATCAAAAAGAAACCCAAAGAAAAAAAAGTAGCCTCGAAAAAAGAGTCTGCTTTAAAAATTACCGAATTGACTCCATACTCATTTCAAACAGACGCCGTGTTGCCACCTGATCCAAGCAGCAGCGGTGGAAACAATGCATATCATCAAACAAATACGGGTCAACTATTGGCAAATTTATCTGGTTTTATTTTATATGGCACTAAAAAGTAACCTCTTTTTTTCGTTTTTAAGTCATTCCTTTTTATACCCATTAAATTATTTAAAAAATCGCGTTTTTTTCCTTTAAATAATGAACTAACTCTATTATGATAGGGTTAGTTCATTACTTTTAGGAGGAATTTTTTTGGCTATACTAGGCTATGCTCGTGTCAGCACACATTATCAACAACTTGATTCTCAGTTAGCTGCACTGAAACACTACGGATGCGACCGTATTTATACTGAAACAGAGAGTGGCAGGAACGAAAAACGTGTGGAGCTAAATAAAGTACTGAATGAATTACAATCAGGTGATACATTCGTTATTTTCAAGTTGGATCGCCTTTCTCGTGGCACAAAACATCTTTTAATTTTGATGGAAGAATTTAAGCAACGGAATATTCATTTTATCAGTATTCAAAATAACATTGACACAACGACTTCCATGGGACGTTTCTTTTTCACCATCATGAGTGCTTTTGCTGAAATGGAAGCAGAGCTAATTAGTGAGCGTGTCATTTCAGGGCTAAATGCCGCTCGTAATAATGGTAAACAGTTAGGACGTCCCCCAGTTAATAAAAACATTGAAATGGTGCTGGATTTATATACGAATACAGATTTGTCAATTGCTAAAATTGCTCGAACAGCTGAGGTATCTAGATCAACTGTTTATCGCTACCTAGAGAAAAATAATGTTCCATTGAAATGTAAGTAATAGGTAGCATAGATTTGAAAGTTACAAATGAATAGATTATTGTTAAGTAGTTAATGGCAATGACAAAAAAGAGTTTAGGACTTATGTCCCAAACTCTTTTTTCACTTAATTATTTTCGGTAAATACACAAATTTTTAATCTTTATTTCCTAGATACTTTTTTTTATCTACTGTTACTATAAAGCTAATAAAAATTAGGATTCCAATTATCAGTGAATAATTTTTTTCTTCGCCTGTTTTCGGGAAAATCCCTGAATGCTCTGTTATAGAATGAATAAATAACGGATTATTGACGTTAGGTTTATTGGTTGGACTTGGAAGTATTTCATTAGTGCTTAATTTCTCTTTCTCGTAAATATACGCGACTGTCTGAGGCTCTTCCGTAAAGGCTCCTGTTGCATTTTTTGGTTCTGACTTCAACGTCCAACCTTTAATATTTTTTTTGTTTGTATTATAGGTAGTCCCTACTCTACCAGTCAGAATTTCTGAAGTCTCTAGTTCATTGCCTTCTTCATCTTGATAGTTAACCGTTATTGGTGCACCTTCTACCTTTTCATAAACATACGTTACTGTTTGCGGTTGATCTGTGAAGGTCCCTTTTGCGTTTTCTGGCTCTATTTTCAACAGCCAGTCTTTGATAGGTTTTTCTTTCACGCTATATGGTGTACCAATTTTACCAGTCAAAATTTCTGTAGGTGCTAGTTCATTGCCTTCTTCATCTTGATAGTTAACCGTTATTGGTGCGCCTTCTACTTTTTCATAAATATATGTCACTATTTGAGGTTGATCTGTGAAGACACCTATTTCATTTTCTGGCTTTATTTTCAACAGCCAGTCTTTGATAGATTTCTCGTTTGCGCTGTATGAAACTCCCAATTTGCCAGTCAAAATTTCTGCAGGCGCTAGTTCATTGCCTTCTTCATCTTGATAGTTAACTTTTACTGGTGCGCCTTCTAGTTTTTCATAACGGTAAATCACTTCTTGGTATTGACTACCTATTGTACCGATAGCGTTTAAAGGTAATTGAGTTTCATCTAATTTATAAGTCGGAATATCTAATTTGTATTCAGGTGTCGTAGCATCATAAGCTTCGCCACTGTACCCTTTAATTAGATTGGCCTCATGAATTCCGTTGTCTTGTTCATCAAGATAGCGCACATTCACTGTTTCAGTAGCTGCTATGTCAAGTGTGACAAACGTACTATTATTAGGATTATTAAAGGCTTCATCTAGAGTGAATTTTAATAAATGACTCCCTGACTCCCATTGTTCAAGTGGAAAAGATAAGTTAGAATTTATTTCGCCTTCGTAAATAATTTTACCTAGTGAGGTATCTTCAATTGTCAAAACATGTTCTGGGAAAAGTTCCCGATCGAAGCTTTGACTTACAAATAAATCTAAGAAGGTCGGACTTCCCACTAAGAAAGGAGTAAAAACATCTGTAGATTTGAGATTGTTAAAATAATTGTTTTTTGTTTCAATGTGGCCATCATACCCTCCAGTATATAGAAATGTAGCTACATTATATATACTTTTTGGAATTGCTAACATGTCATTGATTGTCACTTGGTTTCCAGAAATATTGACTTCATTCTCTCCAGTTCGATTCTCATATAGACTTTTTGGCAACTGCCCGACAAATTTATTATTAGTAAAATTAATATAACCGATATTGCCTAATCCTTCGGGAATGGTTCCTGTCATCTGATTATAATCAATCCGCAGATAATCTAATTTAGGCATTTGACTAAATGCCTGGGGAATTTTACCAGTAAGCTCATTAGAAAAAAGTTCCAATCGAGCTAAATTTTTAAGTTTCACAATTTCTTCCGGTATTTGCCCGACAATTGGAGGATTATTATTTCCATTTGTCGTAATTCGGATTCTCACAATTTTATCTAAATCTTCAAAAGTTGTATCCACTCCAATAGTTTTAGGCGCTAGCTGTTTATTGACCTCATTAATTAACCAGTCTTGATTCCCTAAATCTGCTCTTGTCACAATGTCTGTTGCTTGTGATACCTCATTATTTTCCGAAGTTTCTGCAACTACTAACAACGGGCTAATCGTCGTAATAAGTAAACTAAATACAAGCAAAGCCTGTATAATTTTTAATTTTTTCATTTCATCACCTTTTCTTGTTGAATTTTGGGCATTCTAAAAATTTAATTTAAGAAAAAATACTTATTTACGACTCACAAAGGTGTCTCTTTCACAGTTTCTTTGCGCTATCTACTTTCTATTTATAAAAATAGTTTATATAAATCATATGTTAAATAGAAAAATAAAATAACGTCAAAATAAAAATGATAAACGCAGCTATGATTGAGTTCCGGTCTGAAATTTATAGTATGTATTCCTTTTTACAAAAAACATAAGTTTAATAGAATAAGTACCTAATAGCAAGTTTTTTTTCAGAAAGCTTTGTTTTTAAATACTTCTTATCCAATTATTTTATAGCTTATCTCTGCTAAATAGCTTAAAATGTGGAATGTTGGACTATATTGAAACTATGTAGGAGGAAAAATAAATGGCTATTATTGGCTATATGCGCATTAGTACAGCGCATCAAAAATTTGATTCACAAGAACAAGCATTAAAAAGATTTGGGGTAAACAAGCTTTATCAAGAACAAGATAGTGGTAGAAACCCACATAGACTTGTCTTAAAACAAGTCCTTAAAAAATTGAAAAAAGGCGATACATTAGTGATATTTAAATTAGATCGCTTAGCCCGAAGCACCAAGCAACTGCTTCATTTATTAGAAGATTTTGATAAAAGAGGCATTCATTTTGTTAGTATCCAAAACAATATTGATACTTCAACACCTATGGGGAAATTTTTTTTACCATTATGAGCGCTTTCTCTGAAATGGAAGCTTCGCTTATCAATGAAAGAATTATGGCTGGGCTAGAAGCAGCAAAACTTAATGGAAAATCTTTAGGCCGTCCTCCACTAGTAGAAAAAAATCAATTAGCACTCCAACTTTATTATGAAAATAGATTTTCTGTTAAAGAAATAGCGACGATTAGTGGTTTAGCTACTTCGACAGTCTATAAAATAATCAAACAAGAAAAAGAAAAGCCTAAGAATTGATAGGCTTTAATAAAAATAAGTGATACCTTAATGGACTGCTTATCGTTTTTTTACAATCGTAACGATTTATTTAACTTATTTATACTGCAAAAATAAACAACTAGCATTCGTTCGATTAGGACTTACAAAACTAAAATCAATTAAGCATATAATCAGTTTGTTTAAGTCAAATTGTATATAAGTTATTTTTAGACCATTAAAAATGTTCCCACATCTGCAACAAATTCTTCAGGATACTGGAATAAGGAGCCATGTCCTGAATCTTTATAAATAATCAATTTACTATCACTAATTCGTTGTGCTAAATCATAAGAATTAGCTGTTGGGACCATAATATCTGTGTCCCCATTTATAATTAGCGTAGGTTGTTTTATTTCTTCAAGTGGGTCTGTTTCCCCGCGGCTCCAACGTTTGATAGCCTTCAATTGCTGATTATAGCTGTGTAATCGAATTGATTTATCTCGATTTTTCTTACGGCTTTTTAATCGTATCAAATATTCTTTAGCTTTTGTTCGGCTACTTTGGGATGAGGTGAAAAATAGATAGTATTTTATATCTTTAAACGTAATCAGAGCCCGTAACATTGAATAATTCGTTACTTTTGCAACACGACCAATTCCCTGACCGCCTTTTGGTCCTGTACCAACTAAAACTAATCTTTCAACTATTTTTGGGTGTGACAGGACAATTTCTTGGGCAACCATTCCTCCCATAGAAAGACCTAAAATATGAACTTTATTCAATCCTAATGCTTGAATAAATGAAACAGTTTCGTTTGCCATTTCTAAAATTTTTTTAGGCGTACTACCACCAGATAAACCTACACCTTGACCATCAAAGGCAATAACCCAAAATTTCCGGGCTAAACCATCCACGATTTTAGGATCCCAATTATCTAAGTTTGCTGATAAATGTGTCAACAGAATCAATGGCATATTTGTTTTTTTACCAACTTCACGATAGGCAAATTTCTTCCCATGCGCATCTTTGATAAATAAATTAGATGCCTCTACATATCCCATCTGCTTTTCCTCCTTATTATTAATCAAACCTTATAACAACTTTTCCTTGTGGATGGCCTTTTTCAACTAGCTCTAAAGCTTGATTAATGTCCTCCAAGCGGAATTTTGATGGATCAATTGCTGGAATAATCTTATTTTTCTCAATGATCTCAGATACTAGTTTCAATTGGTTTCCGTCTGCTTGAACAAAGATAAAATGATAGTCAATATTTTTTTCTTTTGCCTTCTTATCGTATTTTGAACCTACTAAACCAAATAAAAATTGTTTCCATTTCGGTAACCCTTGGCTTATTGCAAAACGTTTATTGGGCCCCGTTATAAGACTTAACAAACGACCACCTGGTTTAATAATAGATAACTCTCGTTCAAATTCTGCGGCCCCCAAAGTATCTATTACAAAATCAACAGAGTCTAGTACTTCCCAATAATTTTCTGTTTTATAATCAATAAACTGATCTGCACCAACTGCTAAAGTTCTTTCTTTAGCTGCCGCATTTCCTGAAACAATTACAGTTAATCCCATCGCTTTTGCAATGGGTATCGCCATTTGTCCAAAACTACCTGAGCCACCTGGAATGAAAACGGTCTGTCCTGCTTGAGCATTTAACTTTTCGTGCAGACCTTGATAGGCTGTTAAACCTGTCAATGGAACTGCGGCTCCTGTAATAAAATCTAAATGATCAGGTAAAAACCAAATAGCATCAGCAGCAACAGCAACATATTCTGCAAAAGCACCAATATGATCGATGGGTAGTCTAGCATAGACAGCATCACCAACTTTAAATCCTTGAACATTTTTGCCAACTTTATCTATTACACCTGTCAATTCATTCCCAATAGTTAAAGGCATTTGATAATCCTGAATTAATTTTACTGCCCCTGTTATATTTAGAATTTCTAGCGGGTTAACAGCGGCTGCTTTTGTTTTTATCAACACTTGATTATCTGATATTTCAGGAATCGATATTTCTGTAATTTTCGCATGCACTTTTTTTGTATATTTATTAATCTGAGCTGCTTTCATTGTTTCTCCTCTCAGTCTTCCAATTTTATTTAGTCTTTTATAAAAATGGATAATCTGTGTAGCCAACTTCTCCTTCATTTCCATAAAAGGTTTCAGGATGTGGCTGATTAAGTGGTTTGCCTGTTTTTAAACGTTCAACTAAGTCTGGATTAGCCAATGCCAACGTCCCAACTGAAACCATTTCAGCATTTCCATTCACAATATCAAAATCAATTTGATCAACAGGTCGACTAGGTCGATTTATAATTAATACATTGGGCCACGCTGTGCGAATATCTTTCAATAACGAGTCCTCATGGCTGACATACATCATATGCAAGTAGGCCAAATCTAATTTCGCTAGTTCAGATACTAAATAGCTATACAATTGCTTCCCAGCATTTCCTTCATCAACACCACCCAGTTGATTCATTGGCGAAATCCGAATTCCCGTTTTATCTGCGCCAATTTCAGCAGCGACAGCTTGTGCTACTTCTAGTACAAATCTAACGCGATTTTTGATTGAACCTCCGTATTCATCTGTTCGAATATTCGAATTCTCTCCTAAAAATTGATGCAATAAATAACCATTAGCACTATGGATTTCAACACCATCTGCGCCTGCTTGAATCGCGTTTTTAGCAGCTAAACGAAAATCATCCACTGTCATTTTAATATCCTCTTTTGTCGTCTCAAGCGGAACTGGAATAGCTTGCATACCGTTACCAGTAAAAATTTCCTCTGTTGGTGCAATCGCTGATGGAGCCTGCGCCTGTAATCCTTTTACATTATCAGGATGAGATATTCTCCCAACATGCATTAATTGAAAGAAAATTGTCCCCTCTTGTTGATGAACCGCATTTGTTATTTCTTGCCATCCGATTATTTGTTCATCCGTATAGATACCTGGAGTATACAAATAACCTTGTCCTACTGCAGAAGGTTGAATCCCTTCTGTAATAATTAATCCCATTGAAGCGCGTTGTTGATAATATTTGCTCATTAGCTTACTTGGAACACCATTTTCCTTGGCTCTGCTACGCGTCATTGGCGCCATCACTAAGCGATTTTTTACTACTCGCTCTTTAATTGTTATCGGATTCCATAAATTTTCCAGTTAATTGGCCTTCTTTCTAGAACGTTCATTCTAATATTAATAAAAAAATAAAAACTATATCGAAAATACTGGAAAAATGGGATTACTTAAAATAAATTCATTTTTCTCATTCACAATTCCTACCGTTTGAGTGCTCTCATAGAGTGCCATTAAGTAGGAGGCAACTTCTTGCGGCGAGCGCAACTGATAGTTCTCATAATCTAACTCTGAATCACTTGATTGTTGAATAAATGCTGTAGCAGTAAGAGCAGGCGCCAAAACTTTAGCTTGTAACTCTGCATCTTTCAATTCTGCGGCTAGACCTTCAGTCAGAACACTAACAAAAAACTTTGAAGCAGAATAAGCAACATTTCCTAATGCGATTACATATCCCATTGCTGATGAAACATTAATTAGTTGTGCACCTTGTACATTAGCGTAATCTTTTGCATATAACGTTGATAAAATAGTTGTTGCTTCAATATTAACTTGGATTATTCGCTCAATTTGTTTCAAATCATTATTCATCAACGCTCCGGAAGCACCAACTCCTGCATTATTGATCCATGTCTCAATATCATACTGTTTCAATGACTCATATAGCCCATAAACTTGTTTTTTATCTGACAAGTCACTTATTTTTACGATAATATCTAGATTAGGATATTGTTTTTGAATCCTTTTTTGTAATTCAGTTAACTGCTCTGTTCGCCTTGCAATCAGTATCATATTCTTCTCTTTTCCAGCAAAGGCTAAAGCTGTTTCATAGCCAATACCTGAACTTGCGCCTGTAATCACTGTATATTTTTTACTCATATCGTTGCCTTCTCTCTATTTAATTATCGACAATGTCGTTTTTACAATCGAATGTAGTTTCATTTGATCATTTGTGGTCTTCACCAACACTCTGATACCGACCCATGCATTATGCAAATAACTTGCTAACTCCCGCAAATTTTCGCTTTTTGAAATTTCTCCTTTGTTCTTAGCCTCAACTAGTAACATATAAAGATACGTTTCACTTTTCTCAAATAGTTCTTGAATCTTATGTTCTATTTGTTTATCTAACAAGGATAATTCCGTCGCTGTATTTACAATCAAACACCCTTTTGGATACTCGTCATCTGTTGATACCACAATCAAAAATAACATTTCAAGCTTTTCTTTAATTGTCATATCTTGCGTCAAGCTCTGCTTAATTATATGATTAAGCCTATATTCATAACAATCTAGTGTCTTTAAAAACAATTCGTGTTTGTCTCCAAATGTATCGTAAATACTGCGGCGATGAATTCCCATATGATCCACTAAATCTTGCATAGAAGTTTTCTCATAGCCTTTTTCCCAAAAAATTTGCATGGCTTTATCTAAAACAACTTCTTGATCAAACTCTTTTGCTCTTCCCATAGATTCTTTCATCCTTTCTGAAATTTTATAGAACGCTCATTCTCATATTAACAAACTATGAAAATAAAGTAAAGTACAATAGAAAAACCACATTCTCCGAGAACTATTAAAACTCTCTATTCGAGATTAATAGTTCCATCAAAATGTGGCTTTTTATCACTTTTCATGAAAAAATAGGGCTACTAAAATTTCACCAATCATCAGATTTTTTTATTGTACACATCTATCTTTAAATCTTTTCCCTTTACTCTAATTTCTGCGTCAACCGATTCCAAATAGAAGGTGGTTGAAAACGTGACTTCATCGTTCACAATAATTTCGCAGCAAGCTTTATCTACATATATTTTGACTATTAAGTTTTCCGAAGAGTAGCATTTACTTCTTTTATCTGATTGCTCTTCTTCGCCTTGGATTGACTGTTGAAGATTTGTACGATCTATCATCAACGATTCTCCATCATAATCAAACTGCAAATAATCTTCATCAGCGCCTATCTCAATAGAAAAAGGCTCGGTAGTCTCTAATTGAACAAAAGGCTCAAGTTGTCCTCTATATAATCGATCTACATTCTGAGAACTAGCTAATGTCAAAGCTTCATTATATTCAGAAACTATCGTCTGAATTAATTTCCCATCTACTAATCTAAGTTCTCTTGGTATAATCATACTTCCTGCCCAGTGATGACCTAAATCATCCGTTGGAATGTTTCGTCCCCACATTTGTTGCCAAGCAATCAAAATTCTACGATTCCGATCATCTTTTAAGGTCTGTGGTGCATAAAAATCCAATCCTGAGTCAATCTCTTCATAACTTTCAGGAATAAACTTATAGGTATCCCAATCAACCTTACCAACAAAATATACAGAACTATTTACATTCGTATAACGTGCCCCCTCACTGGTAAATGCAATCGGCGAGACAATTAAAACATCTTTCCCGTCTAATTCAAATAAATCAGGACATTCCCAAATTTTCCCTTGATGGGGTTCCGCCGTCAAAAAAGTAGATTTAAATACCCAAGAAACCAAGTCATCTGATTCAAATAACAGGACATTCCCAATTCCATCTTTTGTAGAAGCAACTAAAGAATAATATTTCTCGTTCTTTCGAAATATTTTAGGGTCACGAAAGTCGGTCGTATTTTTCACGTGACGTTCGTCAATCACTGGATTGTGTGGCGACTTTTCAAATGTAATCCCATCTGTGCTCACAGCAATGCACTGAATCTGACGCGATTTTCCATCTTCTTCTGAAACACCTGTATACATCAAAATTAATTGATCTTCTTGGGCCAAAGCTGTCCCTGAGAAGCAGCCGCCTTCATCGTAGGGCTGATCGGGCTCCAATGCTACAGGTAAATGTTCCCAATTCAACAAATCTTTACTCTTAGCATGACCCCAGTGCATTGGACCCCATTTAGCTGAGTAAGGGTGAAATTGATAAAATAGGTGATATTCTCCCTTATAATAAACAAAGCCATTGGGATCGTTGATCCAACCAATCGGTGCCGAAAAGTGGTGCAAAGGCTTATACATTGTGTTCACTAATTCTTTATTTTCTGAAATCCATTTATCAACAGTCATTTTATCATCCTTTTGAGTATTCGTCATAGTTTCTTTGCTTGATTTCTAGCCATTCATCCAAACCGAACGCTTTTAATTGTTTTAAATAGTCATTCCATTCTTGATCTATATTACCTTTTGTAAGCCATTCATCTCTTTTTCTAAGAACAAAATCCTTCATATCTGCTTCTATATCAGCGAGACGTTTCGTATCTTTAGCAGATAAAAAGATATTCGGATAATTATTTTCATTTTGAACATATGGGAAAATAAATTTATCCATTAAATCAAGACGCCATTTCGCATCATCAGGCATGGTTGTATAGTTCCCATAATACGTATCTAAAATCGCAAGTGGTCCACCAACTGCAGTTTTCTGACGTACTTCAACAGGAGCTGCACCGTCAAGAGGTTCATGAGTTAATTGATTTTTCTCTTCGTCATATTTAAAAATATTTTGACCTTTATCGCCATAGGTTCCCCAGTTATTTTGAATAGATTGAATAGGATCGTACATTTGATCAATCCATTTTGCTGTTAATTCAATGTTTTTATTTGCGGAAGTAACAACAAATCGGTCTCTCGAAAAACCAAAATTATTTGTTCTAGTCACATTAATTTTGCCACTTTCATTAACCATCGGTTGGTACATAACATAATCCTCTGTACCTCCTGTCACATTATGCGGATCCCAAGTAAAGTACAATCCGTATTTTTGATCATTTCCTTTTGCAACATATCTAGCCCAATCTTGTTCAAAGCTTTCTGTATCAATTAAACCTTCTTCATAAGCTTTATTAAAGAACTTGATTGCTTTTTTATAGCTTTCTGTATTTGCAGTAAACTGTACCTTGCCATCATCATCCACAACTAAATGATCTCCATTATCTCCAGTACCATCGCCAAAGGCTGCAAATAACATCTTCAAATCATTGCCATCATCATTAGAAATGAAGCTCAACGGAATCTCATCCGCCTTACCATTTCCATTAGGATCTTGTTCTTTAAACGCTTTTAATACATTGTATAGCTCTTCTGCATTTTTAGGTTGCTCTAAGCCTAATTTAGTCAGCCAAGCCTGATTAATCCAACCTAAAGAATTTACTGTATGGATTGATTTCTTTCCTTCTCCAAGTTCTTCAATCCATGGCAGAGAATAGATGTGGCCATCTGGTGCCGTCAACATCTGCTTATATTCAGGGGCTTCTTCAAAAACCTTTTGTAAGTTTGGCATATATTTCTCGATTGTTTCCTCTAAAGGTACAATCACACCATTTTGACCCCAAGTAAGTAAATCTTGTTCACTCGCTGCAGCATTGAAAATAGCATCTGGTAAATCACTAGAAGCAATATCTAGATTCCTCTTTTCCGCAAAATCATTGGCGTAGTTTGTCCAACTAATATGAACATTACTTTGTTCCTCTAAACGTTTAAAAATCAGCATATCATTTGGATCTTTAGGGGCCGTTGAATTTTCAGAAACTAGCATTTTCAGCTCAACTTTCTCTTTTAAAGGAAACTCAACATTCGTTAACTCATAATCCTTACTTGCCGTTGCGCTACTATTATCTTTCTTTCCACATGAACCTAATGCTAGTAAAACGACTGTTGAAAAACCAATGATTATCATTTTTTTTGTTTTCATCATCCTAATTCCTCTCCAATTTATAAGTTTAAAATCAACTAAATTATCCTTTCATTGAACCAACTAAAACACCTTTATCAAAATATTTTTGGAAGAATGGATACATAATAATTAAAGGTAAGCTTGAGATAATGATTGTCGCATACTTAATTAACTGAGCGACTTTTTCCATTTCCGCCATAGCTGCTTGTGAGCCAACCATATTTGTATCAATCTGATTTTGAATTAAAATATTTCGCAGAATCAATTGTAAAGGTTGTAAATCAGGGTCTTTAATATAAATCATTGCATCAAAGTAGCTATTCCATTGGCCAACAAAGGCATATAAAAATAAAACAAACATGATTGGTTTAGCTAAAGGTAATAAGATTTTGAAAAAGACTTGCATACTATTTGCACCATCTATTTTTGCGGCTTCTTCTAATTCATCAGGTAAGCTTTGGAAATAAGTTCTAGCCAATATAATGTTCCAAATATTAATTGCACCTGGCAAAATGATTGCCCATGGCGTATCCAAAATCCCTAAATTTTTAACAACCATATATGTGGGAACCAATCCCCCACCAAAGAACATGGTTAACAAGAAAAATGACATGATTACTTTTCTACCTACAAATTCTTTTTTTGAAAGAGGATAGGCACAAAGCATCGTAATAATCGTTGAAAAGGCTGCATATGCAAAAGAATAAAACATTGAGTTAACGAAGCCGCGAAGAATCGAATCATTGGCTAAAACTTTTTGATAACCTGCCAGTGTCCAATTTTTCAAATTAAAACTAATTCCCTGACTCATTAACGTATCTGGATCCTGAAATGAAGCAGCTAGGACATATGCTAATGGAACGATGGTAATAAAAACTAATAAGCCAATCAATACTCGATTAACGATTAGTACATTCCGGTCAAATCTAGTCTGTTTATTCAACATTACAGCCCCTCCCCATCATTTAATTTTTTCACTGTTTGGTTGACTGCAATGATTAAAATAAGATTAATCAAGGAGTTAAACAAGCCAACGGCAGTTGAGTAACTGTAATCTCCTGATTGAAGTCCTACTTTATAAACAT